>JANNWJ010000079.1:0-28660 GCA_031414755.1 Pirellulaceae bacterium
TGCTTGACGACGCGGCACGCCCAATCCGATCAGTTCTCTTCGACGTGTGCGTACGTGACGCCAACGCTTCCAATAACACATTCGGATGCGACGCCTGATCCACTGATCGAGCCTGTCGAACAGTTTCAATTGCGATGCCAACCCGAAATATCCCATCCAGCCAAGAACTAAATTTCGATTGTTTCAAGCGTGACATGAACGACGCGAACAGCCGTTGATTCGGACTCATCAGGTATGCTAACTGCGACGGAAAGCGAATCGGACTTGCCGAGAGGTGCCCGTGCGAACGCGCTCAGGCAAATGGCCGTCAACAAGACGTCACTGGCGTTTTTCAGGGCGACGGGTCGGCCTTTTACAATTTCGGCAAGTTCCGGATAGGCTTCGGGTCCGGCGACAGGCAATCCCAACATGTCAATCGCATCGCTCTCTTGTTGCGATACTTCACTTGCTTCACCGAATAGAACCGACCAACTCCGCCCGATGGCGTCGGGCTTTTTGCGTTTCGTTGATCGGGAGCCGGGTTCATGCTCGTTGAACAAGGTCGCGACCCCTTTTACGTCTGTAAAGATTGCCAGACCAATGACTGAGCCGAGTTGACCCATCGTGATTGCAAACAGCTTTTCATTTTCAGAAATATTCACTTGAAAGACAGCGTCCGGGCGCGTTCGGGTCCACGGTTTTGCTTTGTAGAATTCATAGGCGCTGCTATAGAAAAAAGTCCTGTCGGTCAGGGAGAGACCCCGGATTTCGTTCGTGGAGGGCATTACCGATTCGCTGAACCGTTTTTTGAATTCGTTGACCGCTTCGTCGAGGGGGCCAGTTTTTGAATTGACCACGACGGGAATTGAAAGTGATTTGGCGATTTGCTGAATTGCCACAAATTCATCGTTCGTTCGAACTTCGATTAATCCGGGAAGAATCGGATGCCCCAATGGATTGTTTTGAATGGTTCGATCAATCAAATGCCGGAATGTTTCGGAATCGGGAAGTTCCATGGCCAGTTCAAATCCAAGAATCAGTCCGCTGGTTTTATCAGCGATAAGGACGCCCCATGGCCTTGTCCGAACGCCTTTTTCCTCAATGACATTTGGAAGGCGAAACATTCCTGTTTGCCAGATCATTTCTTCATGTAACTCAGCTTCGGCCGATGCATCTTGATTGCGGGGCAGGTTTTTGGGGTTCTGGCTCAGGTTGAGGCGAAACGATTCAAACGCCTCATCCATTTCCGATAACTCAGAATATTCGCAATGGATCTGCAGGCGATCGAGTCGTTTGGCAAGCGCCTTGACCTGGGACTTCTGTGAAAACTGGATGGCTACTGGCCTGCAGGGTGTTTTGTCACCGGGCTGCAACATGGTATTGAGCAGTATGTCAAGGATGTCATCGGGTTTTGGGGAGTAGTCAAGCATTTCACAACGGCGCACGGAAATCGGATCCGCCTCGACAATCAAAACCGTCCAGACCGGTTTTCCTTCGAACTTGAATTTGCGATGTTGAACCATCCATGTTCTGGAAGCCATTTGTTCAGTTTCCATTGCGTCGCCGAGCATGCGAACGCGGTTTTCCACCAAATCAGCCGGGTCGGGAGACTGGTTGAGGCCTAGTTCAACAGCCGCCTTTCGAAGCCATGTCCTGGCTCCGGGTGTCGAAGTAAAAGCGGGCAGAAATCCACGGACCACATGAAGTGCTTCGGATTCGTGGCCGAATACCATTTCCGTCGGCAAATCCACGGGCAATGGACGATCGTCCAAAAGCATTTGCGCCACAAACTCGTTGTTTTCATGCGCGTAATACATTAGTTCCTTAAGACGATCATCCTTGTCGCGATTTCGAAATGCCAAAAGCCAACGACTCCATCCCCACAAAGCGTACGCATCGTCGGGAAACGTCGTGTCAATTAGTGTGGCCGCTTTCTGGTTTTCTTCGGTAAACAGCAAAGCCTCGACCAGATTCCATCGCATTCCCTGATTGTCGTTGGGGTTCAACTCGATCATCGTTTCCCAAACAGCAATTGCTTCCGGCCATTGACCCATTGATTGATGAGTTCGTGCCTGACCTTCAAGGGCGCGCATGAACGGCCGAGTCTCGACCGCCATCCAAAAATGGCCATTCAATTTTTTGAAATCAGCTCCGAGTTGTTTCCCGCCGACCGTAACTCCATGCTGATACAGCGCAAGGGCCTCTTCCGGTGTTTCGGCAAAGTCCGCCAACAGATTCCAGCCATCGACGCACTCCGGATCGATCGTTACCGCTTCCACAATAAGCTGTTTCGCTTTCGCATCGGTACTGGCGTCCATTGCCTGGTCGATCAGCAATTCCGCTCGATCACTCGACAGATGCCTGGGTTTTTTTGTCATCGAAACAGAACCTGTTCAGGGTTTGGTAAAGATTTTGATAAAACGACGACTCCAGCCATTTTGAACGGATCATTCATCCGGTTCGGTATCGTCACTATCGAGTTTTTCAGCACGGCCATCGAGAGGTCGTTCGTCTCCAGCGGGGCGTGTTTCCCGTCGAAAGACGGCAACAATATCGTCCACCGGAACAACAAACAGCTGGTTGTCCGATTCGAAGTCGACGGGGATAGCGTTCTTGGGATGAAAGATCACTTTGTCGTATTGTCGTAAGGGCAAGTCGTCATCGTGCTCAATCGCAGCCGATATCGTGACGATCCGCCCTGTAATAGTGGGAATTTCCGCGGCATCCGGAAGGGCGATTCCACCTCGGGTTTCCCGTTTGGGTGCATCTTTGCGAACCAGGACGCGACGACCAATGGGCTCGACGAATTCCAAGACTTTTGGCCGGGATTTTCGCGATGGGCTCATATTGAGGACGGAATTGTTAATTTGTTGGGAATAAAAGCAATCAAAGCTATCGACAAAATCGGCCGATTGCAGAAAAAATGATATCGGCAATGAACAGGGGATTGTTAGTCCGCGATTGGGCTCCGTTTGCGATGGAAAGGAAATATTGTCGTTGCCCTTGAAAAAAAGCGGTGATTTGGCAAAATGCTCCGCTTGACGATCCAGCAATTATTTACCGTCGGCAAGTGCAGTGCTACTGCATTTTGTCGTTTTTTGGAACAATAGAACCGGGAGACTTATCGTGAGCGATATTTTGAATGTTGAAAAGCGCAGCGATACCGGAACGCTTCGTATGCGAAGATTGCGGGCTGGCGGCAGAATTCCTGCGGTGCTTTATGGTCACGGACTGGAAGTAATAAACCTTTCGGCCGACGCCCGCGAAGTAAACCGAATAGTATCGCACGGTGCTCACATTGTAAAATTAGCTGGCGGACTGTCGGAAAGCGCTTTGATCAAGGAAGTACAATGGGACGCTGTTGGCACCGATGTGGTTCACCTTGACCTGGCACGCATTGACGAAACAGAGGCAGTCGACGTTGAGATTACGCTGGAATTGCGTGGTGAGGCTCCTGGACTTGCCGAAGGGGGCATTGTTCGTCTGATGGTCCATGAAGTCGAAATCCGATGCGCGGCCAATGAGTTGCCCGATCACCTTGAAATAAGATTAAATGACTTGCATTTGAATCAGAATATTACAGCCGCCGATTTGCATTTGCCGCCGTCGGCATCGTTGCTCGTCGATCCTCACCTTGTTCTTGTGACTTGCGAAATGCCGCAAGCCCTGGCGGAAGATGGAGCCGAAGCAGCCGATACGGCCGAACCGGAGATCATTGGACGAAAAGCCGGTGATGACGAAACAGAGGATAAAGAGTAAGGGCCTGTTTTTTAAAGACGTGCGCTTTGTCGTGCGAATCTCCCGATGAAACTGATCGTAGGGCTGGGGAATCCAGGCCAAAAATATCGGGGGACCAGACACAACGTCGGATATGAAGTTATCTCGGCCTTGCGCGCGGATCACAGTCGAAATCGACTGTCGACCCGATTTAACAGCGAAATAGTTGAGATTCAGATTGCCCAGGAAAAGGTCCTTTTGCAATCCCCAATGACTTTTATGAATTTAAGTGGTCAGGCGGTTCGCGCGGCCATCGATTTTTACAAATTGCCACTGACCGATTTGTTGGTGATTTGTGATGATCTAAACTTGCCACTGGGGAAATTGCGGATTAAGCCGAACGGTTCCGCTGGTGGTCAAAATGGCTTAAGCGACATTATTGAAAGAGTTGGAACAAACGAGTTTTCCAGGTTGCGGGTCGGGATCGGACAAGGGCCTGCAGGACGGGATGCAGCGGAATGGGTTTTGAGCCGGTTTTCCAGTGTGGAATCGGATGAGATTCAGGTTGCGATTCGTTGTGCGGCCGACGCAGCAGTATTTTGGGTCACGAGCGGTGTTGACCAATGCATGAACCGATTCAACCCGGTTGCAGAAATCAAACAGGAAAAATCGCAAAAAAACGACCCCGGTGCCAGGAAATCGGGGTCAAAAACGAAAAAGCAGTCCGAAAACGTCGACGATAGCGACAAAAAGCCCGACGATTAACGAATCATTTACAAAAACAAAAACAGCGAAGGTCAGTTAATGTCGCGGTTTTACAGTAACATTTGACTGCACATTCAGTAAAAAATCGGGTAAACTTACTCTTCATTAATACAAGTTTCGCAATACGTTTTCTGTCCGCCAGATCGTTGGGCAGAGTGATTGGTGACTTTTATGGGTCACATTTAATTCCATCAGGAGACAAATTTTGGCAACCATCGGCTACGAAATAATGTTCATTCTGGATCAAAACGCCTACGCGCGAAATCCAGTTGGCGCTGGCGAGAATATCGAAAAGATGATCAACGAAGTGGACGGAAAAGTACTCGCCAGTCGTCTGTGGAACGAGCAGAAGTTGGCCTATCCGATCAAGGGTCGATACAAGGGCAGCTACTGGCTGACGTATTGCCGACTGGAAAGTACGCGCGTCGTTGAATTCAATCGGGCCTGCCAGTTAAATGATACGATTCTTCGACATTTGATCGTAAAAATTGACGATCGCCTGATGGGTCCATTGGTGGCCGCTGCGGAAGGCCTCGTTGTATCAGCAGCGAATACAGAAACTGCAAAAAAGAAAATAGATGTCGTTGAAGAGGATGGAGCCGAAGACGACGCCAAGGAAACTGTTGTAACGGCTGATCGCTAGTCAGGCTCCCTTGACTGGATATCGCAGCAAGTTGATTGTCGAACGGCAGCTCGCTTGACGGTCATTCGGGTCGGGGGTTTTCAGAATTCAATTGTGTTGAAAGGATGACTCTATGGCAAACTTCAACCGGGTGATTCTTGTTGGTAACATGACACGGGATGTTGAGTTGAAGTACACTCCGCAAGGAACGGCTGTCACGGAAATCGGGATGGCTGTCAATGACCGGGTCAAGAAAAATGATCAATGGGTCGATGAAACAACATTTGTTGACGTCACTCTCTGGGGGCGAACAGCCGAAGTCGCCAGTGAATATACAGGCAAGGGTTCCTCGATTTTGATCGAGGGACGACTGAAGCTGGATACCTGGGAGAAAGACGGCAAAAAGAATTACAAATTACGGGTTGTTGGCGAAAAATTGCAGATGCTCGGTGCGCGCAGGGGAGGCGGAACGGGCGGAAGCCCCGGCGTTAACCAGGACAACAACCAATACAGCGACGTTGGCGAGTTTCAGGAATCGGATTCGCCGCCACCGTCAGACAATATCCCTTTTTAGTTTTTGATTGCGTTGACTCACCAGCCGGAATGTTCACCAGCCGGAATGTTTTTTGTCGGAAGTGTTTATCATCGCTGACCCTCGAAAACTGCTTGACCTGAATTAATCAATTACAAATCTTATGACCCGGCGAATGAACTGGATTCATTTGCCTTCGACATTTACGAGATAGCCATGAGCAAGACGACCAAAATGAAAAAACTACGCCGGCAGCCAAAGGGCTTCAAGCGTTTGCCAGAAGGAATCAATAATGGAATCGAGCTGCTTTTGATTCAATCCGTTGAGGACTTGGGGAAACATGGCGATGTCGTTGAAGTACGTCCCGGATTTGCCAGGAATTACCTGATTCCCAACGGACTGGCGACCGTGGCCACCGATCATCACAAACGAATGGTTGACAAGCACAAGGCCAAACTTGAAGCGCTTGCCGTTGCGAAACTCAAGACCTATGCCGACCTTGCCAGGGAACTGGAAAAACTCAGCCTGGCGATCGAAGCCAATGTCAACGAGGAAGGTCACTTGTACGGATCAGTGGGTGCTGCCGAGATTGCTGTTGCCCTCAGGAAAAATGAATTCAGCATTGCTCCCGAGCAGATCAAGCTGGAAGGTGTGTTGAAGGAGCTTGGTCTATATACCGTCAAGGTGAAATTGCACGCCGAAGTGATGGCGGATCTCAAGGTTTGGGTGGTTCCATCCGTCAGTAATGACAATCCTGAATCGGCGACCTAGTATTCGATTGCGGCAGGCCAGAAACGACTGGATGCTGGTGCTCTTGCGGGTTTTTTATACAGAAACGGGAAAAGCATCTCGCTCCAGTGCGAGATGCTTTTTTCTTTTGTAGAATGATATTGACGTTACTTTTCGTGGCAGGAGCGTGTTCCGTGTGTTGCGGGTATTTTGCCGACTCAATCACGGGAAAGATCGTTACCCTGCGGAAAATCGCGCTTTCATAAGGATTGCCTGGTGACATCGAATGATACAAGGACCGACGAATCCCGATCCAGGGGAAAATATCGCCGGACCATCAAAAAACCAAAACCGGCCGAATCGGCAGGCACTTTGCTGAATCGCCAACCGCCGTTCAGTCTCGAAGCGGAAGTTGCTGTGATCGGCAGCATGATGTTGATGCCAACAACGATTGATGATATCGGGCCGGAACTCCGCGCTTCGGATTTCCATTTTGACGCCAACCAGTCGCTGTATTCTCATCTGGTTGAAATGCGCAATTCTGGAAAAAATATCGACATGACATTGTTGATTGAGCGCCTCAAGGATCACGGCGATTACGAACGGATCGGTGGAGCGCCATATATCGCCGATGTATTTTCCAAAGTCCCCAACGCGGCGCATGCAAAATACTACGCCGACATCGTTCGTCAAAAGTCAGTGATACGTTCTGTCATCGGCATTTCGACAGAGATATTGCAGGACGCCTATGACGTAGAAACACCCAACGCCGAGCGATTGCTTTCCCAGGCGGAGGAGAAAATATTTTCGATCGGCGAAAAAAAGGCCGGGGGAACCAACAACGACGTCAAGGATATTTTCTTGCAGGCACTGGATCGACTGGACGCCAGGATGCGCGGCGAAAGCCCGGAAGGGGCGGTCGAGTACGGTTTCAGTGACCTGGACAATTTGACGGGCGGATTGCGGGCGTCCGAGCTCGTGATCCTTGCTGCCCGACCCAGTATGGGCAAAACGGCCTTCGCCATGAATATTACCGAAAACGTGGTACGGATTGCCCGTGTTCCGGTACTGTTTGTCAGCCTCGAAATGGCGGCAATCGAATTGATTGAACGCATGTTATGTTCGGTCTCGCGTGTCGACAGCCGCCGCCTGAAAAACGGGAGCGTCAGCAAGGAAGAACGAACACGGCTCAAGGAATATGCTTCCGATTTGAGCACCGTGCCACTGTTTATCGACGATTCACCCAGTCGTACCGTCGCCGATATTGCCTCAACTGCCCGGCGGATCAAGCGAAGGCAGAATGGTCTGGGACTGGTTGTCGTCGACTATTTGCAGTTAATCGAAGCCGACAATCCCAACGATCCGCGGCAGGAGCAAGTCGCCAAAATTGCCCGACGACTAAAAGGCTTGTCCCGCGAACTGAAAGTCCCCGTACTTTGTCTTTCCCAATTGAACCGGCAAACTGAAGACAGCCGCGATCACCGTCCGCGTATGAGTCATTTGCGGGAATCCGGTGCGATCGAACAGGATGCCGACGTCGTGATGTTTGTACATCGCGAAGAGTATTACCTGCGCGGTGAGGCAAAAGAAGAAGTGGGCGGGCAAGCCCAGATTATTATCGAGAAGCAGCGAAGCGGCCCAACCGGTGAAATTGACTTGACGTGGATCAAGGAGTTTACGCGATTTGAGGATCGGGCTCCCAATCGACACACGGAATTTGAAAACGCAATTGGATCGGGGTCAACCGAATACGGATTTTGAAATCAATGCAGGCAATAGCGGTGTCATGAATCAGGCTCCATTGTTTCGAGATGTAACGGTTTATGATGAACAGGAGGCGTGTCCCTACCTGGAAGGGGAGATGGCGCGACTCCCGCTGCAGATTCCCTGTCCGCCCGTAACTCCTCAACAAGCTGATTTGCGGTTCGCCGCCGGTCAGCGCCGGACGGGCGAGTTTGTCTACTCCACACAATGTTCGTCTTGCAAGGCTTGCGAGCCGATTCGAATTCCCGTTCCACAGTTTCGATTTTCGCGAACGCATAAACGAACGTTGAGTCGAAACGGAAAAATTCTCATGCCCTACATTGGGCCAGTGGTCGTCGATGATCAGCGAATCGCCTTGTTTAACCGTCATCGAGAGGCGCGGGCACTGGGACGATCCGAATCGCAGATTGACGTCCATGAATACGTCTGGGCCTTTCAAAAATCTTCCTTCGATACGTTCGAAATCTCGTGGTCGATCGGCAACAATATCGTTGCCGTTGCAATTTGCGATCAAGGACACTCGAGCATGTCCGCCGTCTACACATTTTACGAGCCTTCGCTGTTATCAAGAAGTCTTGGCACGTGGTCAATTCTCAAACAAGTTGAATATTGCCAGGCGACGAATCGGGATTATTTGTATTTGGGCTTTTACATCGCGAACTCCCGAAAGATGTCTTACAAGTCCCGGTTTTTTCCGCACGAAAGGTTGATTGATGGTAATTGGTGCCGATTCGAATTGCCGTCCGAATAGTTTTCCTGGCCACCGGGATCAAATTTCGCTCAAGTCGTCGGATCGCCATTCATTCGAAACGGCGTCGCGATGGAACAGCAATGCAATGAGAGCACCGGTCTGCCGTTTCCAGCGCGTTTGGGATACAATAGGCGGTTTGCGAATTGCAGGACACGATCGATTGAGTAATGGCAGTTGAGCAAGTGAAAGCACTGGTTACGGGCGCAAATGGATTTCTGGGATCGCACCTCATTCGGCTGTTGCTGGACGATGGTTGGCAAGTTCGGGCGCTGACACGCCGAAAAAACGAATCAACGGCGGCAACTGCTGTTGAAGCGTTTCATGGCGACATTCGCGACATCGACATGATCGAATCGGCCTTTCGTGAAGTCGATGTTGTTTTTCATTGTGCCGCAAAATCCGGGATTTGGGGATCGTGGAAGCTTTATCACACGATCAATATTCTTGGCACCCGAAATGTTGTTGAGTGTTGTGAACGGCATGGGGTTTCAAGACTGGTATACACGAGCAGCCCAAGCGTCACGTTTCAGGGCGATCACCAGATCAATGAAAATGAATTAGCACCCTATGCCACAAAATTTCTGTGCAACTATCCCAAATCCAAAGCGATTGCGGAACAGCATGTGCTGGATTCGAACGACCCGCCTCGATTAATGACATGCGCCTTGCGTCCTCATCTGATTTGGGGACCGGGCGACAGGCACTTGATTCCCCGGATCGTTCACCGTGGCAGGATGAAGCAACTTCGAAAAATCGGAGATGGAACAAATCAGGTCGACACGACTTATGTAGACAACGCCGTCCACGCACATATTCTTGCGGCCAAAGCCATGAAACCAGGCTCGCCTGTTTGCGGAAGTGCTTACTTCATCAGCCAGGGCGACCCGGTAAACTGCTGGGGATTTATTAACGAAGTGTTGGCCCTGGCGGGCGTTCCCAAGGTCAAGAAACGGATTTCCTTTCACTCGGCATATCGAATCGGCGCGATGCTGGAAATGTGGCACGATTTGCTTAACAAGGATTCCGAGCCGCGAATGACCCGCTTCCTGGCTTCCCAATTGGCCAAGAGTCATTACTTCGACATCTCGCGAGCACGTAACGACTTTGGATACACTCCAGTCGTTTCGCATGAAGAGGGAATGAAGCGACTCGCAGCCTCGCTTAGGGCGGAATCCGTCAACTAATATTCGATCGATGTGTTGGAAAATTCACCGGGCAATTCCTGATTCAACTGACAGATCCCGTACAACCGCTTGCCAGAATCCGAAAAGTTGGGAAACCACGAAATCTCCATTGCCCTTGCCAGCATTTTACTTGATCCAGATGCTTTTTCCTTGATACGATGGAGTTCAGGAATTGAAAATTGATTCGGAGAAAGGGATGAACCGTCGAGTTCACGGATTTACGTTGATCGAGCTGTTGGTAGTTCTTGCCATTATTGGCATCCTTGCTGGTTTGGTATTGCCGGCGATACAACAAGTCAGGGCTGTCGCGCGTCGTACGGAATGCTCCAATAATATGCGGCAAATCGGTCTAGCGACCTTGAGTTATGTTTCCTCGCGACGCGTCTTTCCAGCTTCCGGCTGGACAATGGCTGGTCCGGGTAATCCTGCCGGAAATTACCTGAGTTGGCGCCCGTTGATTCTGCCATATATGGAACAAGACAACCTGCGCCGACTTTATGATGTTTCGTTCAATTGGTGGGACGGAACAAACGCGACTGCGGCTGCAGTACCGGTCGGCATTTTCCTTTGCCCCGGCGTTCCTGGCCGTGCGCCCGTCTTGTCAGCGATTGCCAAGCCACCACGACCCGCTTTGATTTTTGCCAACCCAATTGCCTCGACTGACTACGAAGCGATTCTGGGTGTTCAACCGGCATCGATCAATCCTCATCTTGCTTTTCCCATTTACAATTCCAGTAATCGATTTTCGGTGATGCACCGAAATTCCAGCAACGGATACTCGGACATTCGCGATGGCTCATCGAATACGGTAATGATCGTTGAATGCGGCGGACGTCCGGAAGTTTATCGGGTGGGTGTTCGCCGTGACGACCTGTCCAATGATCAGGGAATTGGCTGGGCGGACAGCGAAGGTCCATTTAGTCTTGATGGTGCCAATCAGGACGGGAGCATCGAGGGGGGCGGGCCGGCCAGTGGGTGTAACTTTGTGATGAATCGCAAAAATGACAACGAGCCATACTCGTTTCATTCTGGTGGAATCAATTGCCTGTTTGCTGATGGCCATATTGGATTTGTTAACGAATCGGCAGGAATCGAAGTGTTCGCCAGTCTGGTGACACGAAGCGGCGGCGAAATCCTTTCTGCCAAAGATTTCCAGGCTGGGGTTTTGCCGGGTCGAGTTGATTCGTTCCGGTAGTCAAAAATCGACATACATGCGAACGGAATTGACAAGACAATGCCTGCCCGTTTTGCGAAGCTTTTCGCTGGCAAGTTACGGCCTATTCATTCGTGACGAAACGGCCAGATCCGGTCGAATCATTTTCTGTCATCGATTTTGATGCATCGGTCCATTCAAACCCAAGCGGGGATTTTCGATGATTGAAAACAATATTCCGCAGGAAATCGCCGACTTGCCTGACAAGGCTGTACGATTGGCGGCCGATTTGCTACGGGCTTCACGCGAATATGAGACGGCGCAGGATCGCTCGAATTCCGCGATGATGGCGCGAATGATGAAGGACGTGCCAGGCAAAAAGTTTACAATTGCGATGGTTGATCAGGTTCTTCGAATGCATCGTCCCCGTCGCGCAGCCGGTCGATTAAACGACTTGTTGATAGAGTACGGATTGCCACGCTATCTTGGCCGACTGAATCGAATGTTGTTATGGACTGGAAACCAGGCGGCGCGAATTGCTCCCCAATGGGTCATGCCGTTTGTTAAACGCAAGGTTCGAAGCGACTCGTCGCACGTTATCATTTCAGCCGAGCCGGACAAATTCGCGCAATATCTTCAGAGACGGAAATCCGACAAGATCCGGACTAACTTCAATCAACTTGGCGAAGCTGTGTTGGGCGATGCCGAAGCTGCCCGTCGATTAGCCAGCTATGTGGCGCGACTTGCTGAACCCGAAATCAATTACGTTTCGGTAAAACTATCCTCAATCGTCAGCCAAATCAGTTTGACGGGATACGATAAGTCTCTGGAGGAGATCAAGGAAGCGCTGCGATCGATCTATCGAGCTGCCATAAAGGGAGCTGCCGGACAACCGAAATTTGTAAACCTGGATATGGAAGAGTACCGGGATCTTTATTTGACAGTTGATGTTTTTCAGTCCGTCCTTGATGAGCCGGAGTTCGAAAAACTGGTTGCCGGAATTGTCTTGCAAGCTTACTTGCCCGATTCATTTTCAGTGCTCAAATCGCTGACCGATTGGGCACGTCGCCGTCATGCACGGACAAATGCCGGCATCAAGGTTCGTTTGGTGAAGGGAGCGAACCTGGCAATGGAACAAGTCGAGGCTTCGTTGGAGGACTGGCCTTTGGCTACGTTCGGAACGAAAACTGAAAGCGATGCCAACTACAAACGAATGCTCGACTTTGCCTGCCGCCCCGAACATGCCTCAGTTGTTCGTGTCGGGATTGCCAGCCACAACCTTTTCGATATTGCTTATGCGTTATTACTTCGTGATCGGCGCAACGTTCAGGAATACACGGAATTCGAAATGCTCGAAGGAATGGCTAACGGACAGGCACTCGAGATTCGCGAACGCACCGGTGACTTGATTGTATATACGCCCGCCTGTTTTGACGCCGAGTTTGATTCCGCAGTCGCCTATCTGGTTCGACGATTTGACGAGAATACACAGTCAGGCAGTTTTCTCGGCGCCCTGTTTGCGTTGCGCGAGGGCTCACCGGAATGGGAAGAGCAGAGCAAGGCATTTCTTGAAGCGTGTCGTTTGGCCCATGACCCGGGACTCTCCAGGGAAACGAATCGAAAACAGGATCGTTTGTCGCAACACCCTGAAGCCTGGCCCGCCAACAAGAAATTTGAAAACGTTCCCAACACAGATTTTTCATTGCCCGTCAATCGCGACTGGATCAGGCAAATTGCCGCGCGCTGGAGCGCCGTCGCTATTGACACGTTGCCGATTCAAGTTGGCGGTCAGGAGCGAGTGACGAAGTTCTTGAGAGATGCTGCCGATCCATCGCGGCCTGGTGTTGTTGCCTATCGCTTTTCGCGTGGCGACCTGGGCGATCTTGAGGAAGCGCTTGAAACTGCAGTTGCGAATCAGCCGAAGTGGGAAGCTCGCGGTGTCGCCAGCCGAGCGGCGGTGCTGCGCGAAATTGCCGCTGTGTTTGAGCGACAACGGGGCGACACCATCGGCACGATGCTTCTGGACGCCGGCAAGGCAGCTCGCGAAGCGGATGTCGAAATCAGCGAAGCGATCGATTTTGCCAACTACTATTCGAAGTCGCTTGACGACCCCGCCTGGACCGATGGCACCAGCTATCGTGCCGCGGGAGTGGTTGCGGTGACACCTCCCTGGAATTTTCCCTATGCGATTCCGGCGGGTGGAATTCTGGCGGCGTTGATGGCTGGAAATGCTGTGATTCTCAAGCCCGCGTCCGAGACCGTCCTGACCGCCTGGAAACTGGCTCAACAATGCTGGGAGGCGGGCGTGCCTCGCGAAGTTCTTCAATTCCTGGCACTCAAGGATTCAGAAACCGGCAAGGCCATGATTTCGGACCGGCGTGTCAATGTTGTGATCTTGACGGGTGGTTTTTCAACGGCACAAATGTTTCAGTCCTGGCGGCCTGATCTGCGACTCTACGCTGAGACGAGTGGAAAAAACAGCTTGATCATTACAGCATCAGCCGATGTCGATCTGGCGGTCAAGGACCTGGTTCGAGGCGCATTTGGGCACGCTGGCCAAAAATGTTCGGCCACAAGTTTGGCGCTGGTGCAACAGGAAATCTACGATAGCGAGAAATTTCGAAATCAATTACGCGATGCGGCCCGGAGTTTGAAAGTCGGTTCGTCATGGGACCTTGCATCGACTGTGACTCCGGTCATTCGAGCGCCTGGCGACGAACTTGAGAAGGGGCTCACGACACTCGAACCGGGCGAGGAATGGTTGCTCGAACCCAATATGGTCGACAACAATCCGTGTCTTTGGTCGCCGGGAATCAAGATCGGTGTAAAGCCAGGCAGTTGGTACCATCGCACGGAATGTTTTGGTCCCGTTCTCGGTTTGATTCCTGTCAGGAATTTTCAGGAAGCGCTGAAAATTCAGAATAGCAATGAGTTTGGCTTGACAGGCGGCTTGCATTCACTGGATCCGCACGAGATCAGGATTTGGCGCGAAAAGGTGGAAGTCGGAAATGCTTACATTAATCGAACGACGACCGGTGCGATTGTGCGCCGCCAGCCGTTTGGTGGCTGGAAGAATTCTTGCGTGGGGCCGGGTGCCAAAGCCGGTGGTCCGAATTACGTCGCGGCTCTTTGCGATTGGTCGAATGAAGGCCAATCGACGATTTCCGGCAAAATCAGGCCGGACACAGAAGCGATGATTACAGCGCTGGCGGCTTGTCTGGAAACGGATTCGTCCAGAAAAACATTTCGCACAACGGCAGGCAACTACACTCACTGGTGGAAAACATATTTTTCTCTTGAACATGATCCTTCCCGATTGCACGGTGAAACCAATTGTTTTCGATATCGTCCACGAAAGTTTCATTGGATACGGATTCAGAATATTTCCAAAGGTGATAACGGCGATGTTCGTTTGCCGATCTGTCAAGTTGCTATTGCCTGCCGCTTGATTGGCGTCAAACTGCTCGTTAGTACCGACAATCAACACGAGTGGCTCGGCCCGATTCAGTCGGCTGCATCTTTCGAAATCGTTGTCGAAAATAACGAGGAATTTTCCAGCCGGATTTCGAAACGGGATTCTGGTTCCCTGCGAATCATCGGCAGTTATGATGCTGGAGAATTTGCACCTTCGCGGATCGGAAACGTGACCGTGGTTCGAAGCGCAGTTCTCTCCAACGGGCGAATCGAATTGTTAAACTACTTGCGTGAGCAATCGATGACGGAGATCATTCATCGCTATGGCAACATCGTCTAATCGAGACGGAGAGTGAGAAAAACGGGGTCAGGTCTTTTTCAATGGCTGCGAATCAAACGTCGCTTGATTAAGAACTATTGCCACTTATCCTCGATCAAGGCGAAATAGGCCAATTTCAATCATGGGCTGTTCGTCGTTCATTAATTGGCACATAACCACGGCGGTTGCTGTAGAAAGCAGCAATCCGCTACGAAAATGACCGCAGGCTACCCATATCCTGGAATGACCGGGTGCGGGGCCCAAGTAGGGGAAACCGTCGTAAGTTGCAGGTCGCAGCCCGGCCCAGGCTCGTACAAAGCGATCCTCTGACAGGTCAGCAAACACGGATTGAGCAAACCTCTTTAGGTGATCAATCGTTTCTGGCGTCGTAGACGTGTCAAAGCCTACTTGTTCGATCGTCGATCCGGCGAGAACGTGTCCGTCGTCGCGCGGCACGATGTATCGCATCCCTTCATAAAGAATTGGCGTGAAAATCTGTTTCGGTAACTTGTACAACAGCATCTGGCCGCGAACGGGAAGTGTGCTGATCGTGACTCCAACTTGTGCCAGCAACGTCTCCGACCAGGCACCGGCAGCGATGCAAACCCGGTCGGCACTGATGCAACGATCGTCCTTCGTTGAAATCGTGATCCGGTCATTAGCGGTGGCGTCGATGCGGGCATCGCCAGCATTGTCAAAGACGCAAACATTTCGTTTTTGGCAACTGGCAAGCAGTGCCCGCGAGTGGTCGGGGTTTCGGATCTGAACTTCGTCAGGCACCAGCGCCGCCAATTGGATCTGTTCGATTGCAGTGCCCAAGGCCGGAAGCTGTTTGACAAGTTCGTTTCGATCAAGCAATTGAACTTTAACTCCCGTTGCGCCCCATTCGGTACATTGACCACCCAGTGCGGCGACTTCACCGTTCGTTCTGGCAATGAACAAGGCGCCGCAACGTCGAAAGCCGGTGTCAATTCCGGTCTCGTCCAACAGTTCCCGGGCCCATTGCCGATGCATTCGAAAACTTTCAGCGGCGAGTCGTTCAATTGGATGATTGGCGAATTTAACGGACGAAGGGGGCAGAATTCCTGCACCCGCCCATGAGGTGGCCCGACCGACTGCGGCACGTTCAATCAACGCCACACTGCGTTTGCCGTCGGCCAACTCTCGTGCCAACGAAAGTCCAATAACGCCTCCGCCGACTACAGCGAAATCGAAATGCGTTGCTTTCATGTTGCCGGATCCCTTGCCGAATGTCGATCACCGGTTGATTCGGATTTTGCGGCGGTCAAGGCGGCCTGGACTTTGCGATGCAAGACTTGCGTGGCTGCGTCCGGGCTTTCAAGTTCATTTAATTGATGTTCGAGCCAAATCAGATCATCCAACGTGTCGATATCGCGCCACGGCTCCAGCAAGCGGCAGGAATGGCCGCCGGTTTTTGCACGTTCGATCGTCAAATCCAGGACTTGAGGCGTGCTCCAAATCATTTCTCTGAACAGATCACATGCATCGGTTCGCATACCGATCAAATAATATCCGCCGTCTTCGCTCGGTCCGATAACGACATCGACGGTATCGAGTATATCGAAAGCGCGTTCAACGAGACGGACGGGCAAGTTGGGTGTGTCGCTACCGATCAGGACGGCGCATGAGTGGCAGGTCAAAGTTGATTTAAAGTAGCCACACATTTTGTCGCCCAGGTCGCCATCCAATTGCGCGTGGACTTGCCAGTCGGGTGATGCCATCTGATCAAATTCACTTTGTCGATCGGCAGGCCAGCACCAAATACTGCGAGTGTCGGCTGTTTTAGAGAACCGTTGTAGCGTCAGATCGACAAAATTCCGGTAGAGTCCGGCTGCATTCACCGGGCCAATGGATTTGGCGAGGCGGGTTTTTACGGTGCCAGGTAGCCAATACTTGGATAAAACGCCGAGATGATTCACGGTTCAGGTTTAATTTGTTGGAGTTTCGGTGCATAATGGAAGGCAGCAGAAGTGAATCGGACATACCACCACATGCCACCCGAAAATGGACTCGGGTCGTCGATTCAGGAATTCTGAGCCAGTCAAATCAGGCAGTCGTGATTGCCAACCATCGTCGCGTTGTCCAACAAGTCGATTTGGTTTGGGAATTTGCCAACCTTCGTCTGGTTTCACCGTTGGGACCGGATAGGGTACACGTTGAAGTTCGTCAGGGGAATGACCTCAATCGTACGGTATGTCAACAGTAACTCCAAAGATTTTTCTGAACCTGCTTGGTCAAAGTGGCCTGGTTGAAACAAGCGTTCTTAAGGAATCGCTTGGTGTTTTGTCGCGCGAAGCGGCAGGGAAACCGGTGTCGCTTGATCAGTTGGCCAATCATCTTGTAAATGCCGGACTGATTACGGAATGGCACAGTGGCAAACTGAAATCGGGCAAGTACAAAGGCTTTTTTCTGGGCAAGTACAAGCTGCTTCGGCTGCTTGGAAGCGGCGGAATGAGTACGGTCTATCTTGCGCAGCATACGATCTTTGACCAACGACGTGCGATCAAGGTCTTGCCAAAAAACAAACTGGCCAGCCGGACGTATCTCGAGCGGTTCTATCGGGAAGGCCGCGCGGCAGCGTCCCTCAATCATCGCAACATTATTCGCGTCTACGATATCGGCAACGACGGCGATACCCACTACCTGGTGATGGAGTTCGTGGAGGGCCTGGACATCTACGAGCTTGTTAAACAAAAAGGGCCGCTGGGTATCACGGCAACGATCGATTACACGATCCAGACGCTGACCGGTTTAAGTCACGCACATGAGAATGAGCTTGTGCATCGCGACGTCAAGCCGGCAAACTTGCTGGTGACGGTTGAAGGAACGGTCAAGCTGCTGGATCTGGGACTGGCCTTGTTTCGCGAAGAGGACTCGTCATTGACGGTCATGCACAACGAAAGAGTACTTGGCACCGCCGATTATCTCTCTCCGGAACAAGCTGTCGACAGCCACAATGTTGACTTGCGTGCCGATATCTACAGCACCGGTTGCACCATGTACTATATGCTTTCCGGTCGTCCACCTTTTAACGATGGGAGTTTGGCCCAGCGCATTGCCCGACACCAAACCGTTGATCCGGAACCCATCAAGGGTTTGCGCCGGGATTGCCCGGACGAGTTGGCTGCCATCGTCGAAAAAATGATGGCGAAGAATCCGGACGACCGCTATCAGGCGTGCGAGCCGCTGATTGTAGAGTTGCGGCAACTGCTGGAAGACGTTTCGGTATTCAGCAAACCCGCACCGAAGCAAATGAAATCGAATGTCGCCGTTGCAGCCGGAACGCGAATTCCGTCGCCTCCCCACAAGAAAACGACAAATGGACAGGAAGAAAGTTTCAGGCAGCCAGCGTCTGAGCAACGCCAAGCGCCTGCCGTCCCTGTCAAGCCAGTCAACAATCAGGCGAGTGTTTCGATTATTGTTCCGTCGGCTTCGGCCAGACCAGAGGTGAGCCCCGCCGACCGTAATCTCAAGGCTTTTGTAACACACACACGCCGTGCCACCAAACAAACGGCCATTATCAAACGAGGTTCACTGAAGAATCAGTTGATACTCACAGGGATCGTGATCGGTATGCTAATGTTATTGGGACTCGTTGTGGTAATTGCGATTCGCTTTTCGACCCGGCCAGACGCGGAATCGACAGGTGAAAAAACGGCTCATCGCAAAGCATGTGAATATCAGTCGGTTGCCAGGCAAATAACTACGGCATTACCAAACCCGCTGTCGCCCCGAATCTTTGAATCTTCATCGACTATAATGTCTTGACGATCACCGCAGTCTTGAACCGTTTATTTTAGGAGGTTCGAAAAGATGTCGTTTGTTCCTGCCACTCTCCGATTCGCCAGCTTCATAATCCTTCTCCTGCTGATTGTTCTTTGTACGACGGGACTGTGCGCCCAGGACAAGTTAACCAGCGATCAGTCGCGGCAACTTCGACACATCAAGTCGGGAGTCGAGCGGGCAGCCCGCTTGTATGAAAGCAAAAAGCTCGACGAGGCGTCGAAACTCATTCAGGACATGGCAGTCGAACTCAAGGCATTGGTTGATGGCGGCGGCGGGACGTTGATTGATGCTTCGGCCCCCATGCATCAGATGCTTGTTGACGCAAGGAAGGTGTTGATTGAAGCGGGCCAGGCGTTGCCGCCAATCGATGATTTGCCCGTTCCGGCCGACCGGGTCGGCATGCTTGCCTTTTCAAATGACATTGTCCCGATCCTTGTGACCAATTGCGGGACCTGCCATGTCGATCAGGCCCGTGGACAATTCAGCATGGCCAGTTTTAGTGCCCTGGCCAATGGATTGGGCGGCGCGCCTGTGATTGTGCCGGGAAAGCCTGATGAGAGTCACTTGATCGAAATGATCACGACAAAAACCATGCCGCCGTCGGGCAATGGAATCCCCGATGCCGACCTTGAGAAACTGAAAAAGTGGATCAGCGATGGCGCACAGTACGACATGCCTGATCCCAACGCGAACTTGAGAATGATCGCTCAGGCAAATGGTCAGCCCTCCATGGAAGAAAACGCGCCAGAGATTGTCATGGCCACAGGCGAGGAAACGATTAGTTTCGCCGTCGACATTGCGCCCATTCTGATCGACAATTGCGTCGGGTGCCATTTCGAGGCTCAGAATGCCGAGGGAGGATTGTCGATTGACAATTTTCGACAACTTCTGCACGGGGGCGATAGTGGTCCCATCGTGCAGCCCGGTGACAGTGCCGGCAGTACGTTGATTCTACGCTTGACTGCGACCGACAATACGCGAATGCCCCAGCGCCGTCCGGCATTAAGCAAAGAAGTTATGGCCAAAATCGTCAAATGGATTGATGAAGGGGCCCGGTTTGATGGCCGGCAGCCGCAGATGAATTTGCGACTTGTCTCGGCGATCGTCAAGTCGGAACGGGCTTCTCACGATCAACTCGCAACCGAACGCGCGGTTGGTGATCTTGTTCGCTGGAAGAAAGTGATGCTTGACGAAGTTGCCAACGAAGTAACGACCGATGATTTCCGTCTCCTTGGCAGCGCCGACGACGAGATTCTTGAACGGGTTGGACAATTCGCGCAGTCGCAGGCCAGCGAAGTTCGAAAACAAATGGGGATTGCCGACGACCAGCCGATTGTCAAGGGCCGGACGACCCTGTTCGTCTTCACGCGCCGTTACGACTTCAACGAATTCGGCAAGATGATCGAAGGACGCGACATGCCTCCCGAATGGAAACTCCACTGGGGTTACGACACAGTCAATGCGTATGTAGCGCTTCAGTTAACCGATGGTGAGCTCGGCGATCAGGAAACGCATATGCAGCAGGCGATTGGAGCGGTCGCGATGGCTTCGAGCGGTGCCGAAGTCCCTCGCTGGTTCGCCGACGCCGCGGGCTTTACGATGGCTGAATCCATGGTCGCTGACCGGAAGGCAATTGCTGCATGGAGATCGGGGGCCGTGCAGGCGGCATCGGAAATGCAAAATCCTGACGAGTTCCTGAACGGTGGACTTTCAGAGGATCGCGCGGCTTTGGTAGGCTACGGATTCCTGCAAGCGGTCGTCGGAAACCGCAAACAGTTCCAGCAAATCGTAACCGGCCTGAATTCCGGCGCGTCGCTCGATGAATGTTTTGTCGCAATTTTTGGCAAGACTCCCGCCGAGTTGGTGCAAGCGCCGAACGGTGGAATCGGAAAAAACGGAAAACGAAATCGTTAAATCGGCCGCTTCCAAAACCGATGTCCCATTAGAGGTTTTTTTTTATGAGGCGCTCGTTGTATAATCCGGCGGGGCGGAAACCGATGGCGAAGTCTGGTGGTGTCAGCAAAACCGATGGAGTCTATTTCCAGGCCGAATCGAGACAAGCGTAAAATGTTCGCAAGCCTGAAACGATCAATTCCATTAATTCGACGGGAAAACGCCGGTTTTTACGCTGTCTGGATGCCCAATTCCAATATTATAGCCTGTTGGACGAATGATAGGGACGAATGATAGCCGGAACGAAGTTCCAGTTTTCGGGGATGGGGGAAATGGCAACGGACAAGTGGTTAACAACAATCGGCGCAGCCGCTCAAACGCTGTTTTGGGCGATCGGGTATTTCATCGGCTTCACATTCGTGACGATGATCTCGATCGGGGTGCTGATCCCGGCAGGCTTCGAGGAGATCGGACGCGACCGTCGACCCTGGTGGTGCCTTGTATGGCGACGCGAAGGCAAATTCTACGTCGGGGCCGAATGCGTGGCAGCAATCGGCTGGTTCCTGTTAAGCGCAATGAATCTGGCCTTCTTGTTCGCGTAATTTTGTCAATCTTTTGTTGACTCGGACGCTTTGAAAATTCGCATCAGCCAGATGAGCGGTGGGGCAACAATGATGAGCCCCACGGAAACGCAACCTATCAATATCCAAAGGGTGGAATCGTCAACTGCCCCAACACCAAATTTTACGCTCAGAGGATTCATGTACGGCCTCATTGAAACGCCCCATGCAAGGATAACGAAAGCCACGGCCATCGCGGATGTGATGACGGCCGTTCCCGGATATTTTTGCCACAATGAAAAAGTTGAGCCGATTCCGCAACCGATTGACAGTGCGACCAGCAACCAGCCGACATTGCAAATGCCCAACCATAATCCGGGCAAAAAGACTTGAACAACGAAAAGTCCGGCCAACGAAAATCCGCCAACAACAATGCTCATCGTCAAAGCGCGCCTGCGCCAAACAGTAATCAGTTTGATTTCCTTCGAAACCACGGCTTCTCGATATAAGAACACGGACGCGAGAAAAGCGCAAAGGCCAACGGCAAAAAATCCGAGAAACAGCGAATGAGGCGTGGCCCAGGTAAGCCAAGGATTCCTTGTAACGCTATCTGGCTGATCGCCAAAAACTGGCCCGGGTACTGTCCAGTAGTCCTCTTTGGCAAACTCCGACCAAATGCCGATCGCCGTTCCCATAAAAAACGGAGCCGCGGTTGAGGCAATTCCAAAAACGCGTTCCCAAACATTTCGTTGCCAATCATCTTCTTTCATGGCCGAACGAAATGCATAGGCCGCACCGCGGAAAACGATTCCTGCCAGCGCCAGAAACAGTGGGACAAACAAGAGGTTGCAAGCGCGGGCAAACGCCCATGGAAATCCCGTCCAGAATAAAACCATCACGAAAATTAACCAGACATGGTTGGCTTCCCAAACCGGGCCCAGGGCGCGATAGACCAGTTGTTTTTCCTCTTTGCTGGCGCGAAAGCGCGTGTTCAATTCCCAAACACCTGCGCCAAAGTCGGCACCGCCAAATACGGCGTATGCGGCCAGACTCAGGAATATAAAGGCGAGGTAAATATAGACGGGTTCAACGACCACCTTTGATCTCCACGGGCTGTCGTGCGAGATATCGAAGTGAAACGATGCCGCCGACAAACAGAACTGCATAAATGGCGAGCGTCACAAAAAAGATCGGCCACAGCCCCGTTGCGCCGGTGACTGCTTCGCTGGTTCGCATGTGTCCCTGGACAATCCACGGTTGTCTGCCGACTTCAGTCACGACCCAGCCCGCTTCCATGGCAATGACTGCCGCAACACCGGCTGGAATCAAACAAAGAATAAAGCGCTGTGAATCTGTGACGGCGCGTTTTCGCCACCTTATCAGGACAAACCAGGCACTTAGGAAAAACAGGTAAACTCCCAGCCCCACCATGATCTGGAATGCAACATGGACTATCGCGACCGGTGGTCGGTCTTCCGGCTTGAATTCGTTAAGTCCAGTGACTTCTGCGCTAAAATCACCATGTGCCATAAACGATAAAAGTCCCGGAATGGAAATCGCGTAGCTGACGGTCCCTCGGGATTCGTCCGGAATACCACCAATGTGCAATGGAGCGTATTTTTGTGTTTCAAAAGTCGCTTCCATGGCCGCAAACTTGGCTGGTTGTAAATCCGCCACGACTTTGGAACACCAGTCGCCGGAAAGCAATTGCAATGGAGTCGCCAGGCAACCAAGCCACAGCCCCAACAACATCGCCCGTCGAATGTACTCGGTTCGATTTCCACGAAGCCATTGAAATCCGTAATACGACGCTACTGAAAAACCGCTGACAATGTAAGCGGCCAGAATCATGTGTGTCGTTTGCGCCCAGGTTGCAGCATTGAACATTGCGGCAAAAGGATCAATGTTGACTGGTTCAGGGCCTTTGGCAATCATAAAACCGGCCGGCGCATTCATCCATGCATTTGCCGTGACAACAAACCACGCTGACAGGAATCCCGAAACTGCAATCGGAATCGACGTAAGCCAGTGGACGCGTGGCGGGAGCTTGTCCCATCCGTACAGATAGATTCCCGCAAAGATTGCTTCGATAAAAAACGCGAAACCCTCTAACGCGAACGGCAACCCGATCACCTCGCCCCATTTTCCCATGAAGCCCGGCCACAAAAGACCCAGTTCAAATGAAAGGACTGTTCCCGATACCGCGCCAATGGCGAACAGGACGGCAAAGGCCCTGGACCAACGGGTTGCAATCGAACGCCAAACTTCGTCACCCCGCAACGAAAGGTATTCGGCAATCGACATCAGGATCGGCAAACCGACACCAAAACAGGCGATGATGATGTGCGATCCCAGCGTGAACGCCATTTGCGTTCGGGCGGCGAACAAATCGGAGCTGAGTTCGGCAAGCATTTTTTTTGCAATCCAGGGAATCTGGCAGAAATCGTCGTCTCGATTCTATCCAATCGAACACTGCCGGGCAGCACGGCAATTAGTCACTGAACGAAATGCCTGACGTCAAAGTCATCCGGTACAACAAGCCATTACCTTGTCCCGGCACAACTGCGGTCTCCCCTTATCACCGGTAGCAAAATAATGACAAATTCGCCACAATTTCGATTGTTGAAGCTTTCCAACCCGCAGCACTTTCGAAAAAGTCCAGCATGAATGTACTCGTAACCGGCGGAGCCGGATTCATCGGCAGTCACACCGTCCTGGAATTGGTCCATGGCGGCCATGATGTTGCGATCGTCGACAACTTGTGCAACAGTTGCAAGGAAGCGATCATTCGGGTCGAAAAGCTGGCTCAAAAATCGATTCCGTTCTTTAAAGTCGACTTGTGCGACCGCGGCGGACTTGATCGAGTTTTCGATTCATCCCGCTTCGATTCTGTCATTCACTTTGCCGCCCTCAAGGCTGTTGGCGAAAGTGTCGCTCAACCACTCAAGTACTACGAAAACAATGTTACCGGGACCGTAAACCTGTGCGCTGCTATGCGGCAACACGACATTCGCAATCTGGTATTCAGTTCCAGCGCGACCGTCTATGGATTGCCGAAGAAACTGCCTATGGACGAAACTGCCGACACACCGATTTCAGAGATCACCAATCCGTATGGGCGATCGAAACTGATCATGGAATTCGTCCTCCGTGACTTGCAGTTCGCCCATCCCGATATGAACATTGCCCTGCTCCGCTATTTCAACCCGGTCGGCGCACATTCGTCAGGCGATATCGGCGAAGATCCCAATGGAATTCCCTGTAATTTGTTGCCCTATGTTGCGCAGGTCGCAATTGGAAAGCTCGATCGGGTCAAGGTCTTTGGCGGAGATTATGAAACGCCGGATGGAACAGGAGTTCGCGATTACATCCACGTCGTCGATCTGGCGGTAGGTCATTTGCGAGCGCTTGAAAAGCTCAGCGAAAATCCTGGTGTCGTTGTTTACAATCTGGGAACCGGGAGGGGATACAGCGTTCTGGAAGTGATCAAGGCTTTTGAAAAGGCCTCAGGAAAATCAGTTCCATTTGATATGGTTGAACGACGTCCAGGCGACATCGCCAGCAGCTACGGCTCAGTCGAAAAGGCCGCCTCCGAGCTGGGCTGGACCGCCTCGCGTGGTATCGATGAAATGTGTGCCGACATTTGGCACTGGCAATCAAAAAATCCCGACGGCTATCGAACAACGGTAGCCCGTTAGTAAAACCCAAACGCAAACTCCAACCACTAGCCACTAACCACTAGCCACTAGCCCATGATTGATCTCCGAAGCGACACCGTTACGAAACCCTGCGAGGCCATGCGAGCGGCGATGGCTTCGGCCCCTGTCGGCGACGACGTGGTTGATGTGGATCCAACCGTCGACAAATTACAACGGCGGATCGCCGCGATGCTTGGCAAGGAAGCGGCGATGTACATGCCTTCCGGGACGATGACAAATCAAGTGGCGGTTCGCCTGCATTGCCGACCGGGCGACGAACTGATTTGCGAAAGTGATTGCCACATCTACAAGTATGAACAAGGAGCTTTTGCCCAGCTCAGCGGGATTGTCGCGCATACAATCGCCGCACCGGAACATTTGATGAAGCTGGAGCATGTTGAGGACTTGATCCATGCCGATGATGAGCACGTATTGAGAACACGACTCGTTTGCCAGGAAGTGACCCACAATCGAGGGGGGGGGCGTGTGCCCGATATCCGGGACGTCAATTCGATTTGCGAATGGGCTCACAGCAACGGAATTGCCACGCATCTCGACGGGGCGCGCTTGTTCAATGCCGTTGTGCAATCGGGAATCTCTGCGGCAGACTGGGCGGCCGGCTTCGACACGATAAGCATTTGTTTCAGCAAAGGGCTCGGAGCGCCGGTCGGTTCCGCGCTTGTTGGATCCAAAGAAATGATTCGTGAAATGCGCCGTCATCGAAAGCTCTTTGGAGGCGGAATGCGGCAGTCGGGAATCATTGCCGCCGGAGCCCTTTATGCGCTCGATCACAATATTCAACGGCTTGCCGTGGATCATGAGTCTGCGCAGACAATCGCCAACGCCGTCAAACAATCGAGCCAGCTCTCGCTTGATCCGGTTCAAGTCGACACAAATATTGTCATTTTCAGAATCGACGGGCGTTTCGCGATGGCCACGGAACCGGTTAGCGATGATGGTATTCGCGGGGGCAATCATGCCGCAACTGAAAAGCCGGCCGGCGAATTCTGTCGTCAACTGAAGGCAAGGGGTGTGCTCGCCCTCCCCTTCAGCCGCCACCACGTCCGGGTCGTAACACACAAAGACGTTTCCAAGGACGATTGTCGCGTCGCTGGCCAGGCCATTCTTGAAATCTCGGATTCGTTGACGTAAGAACGATGAGTCCGACTCCCATGTGCCACTGCTGGCTCGTCCAGCAGTGTTGCCTCTGCCAAGAGTTGGCGTGGAAGAATTCGGGTTTTCGATTCCTCTGTGCCACTGCTGGCTCGTCCAGCAGTGACGCGTGGAAGAATTTGGGTTTTCGATTCCTCTATGCCACTGCTGGCTCGTCCAGTAGTGACGACCCACACTGTGTTCAACCAACATGATATTCAAGTCGAGTGATTTCCGGCAAAGCTTCGTCCACCGGGAATTGTTCAGTTGAGTAAAATCGGGCACTCGACCATCTCCAATCGACTGGCCTCTCACACAATCCACGACGAACCGGATTCATGTGGATATAATCGATTACAGTACGAACTGCATCGTCGGTTTCAACGTTTCTGTCGTATCCGGGGCCTTCTTGCCAAAAACGAAAACTGCTGATTCCCGGTCGTTGCATGATCGTTAGTTTTTCGAGCAATGGGCTGTTGGCTTGCTCCAACAATTTCTTGATTCGAAACGAAAAGGGCCTCTTCATGGCCGACAACAACTTTGCGATTCGACAATCGACGTTGTGCGGGAGCAATAGCAAGTGCAGGTGTTCGGGCATAAACACGAATGCCGTCAAGTCGTAACTATGTCGTCGGTTTGCCCGAGTGATCGACTTGGCCAACATAGTCATCCACCTTTCGTTTTTCAGAAGTGGTCTTCTTTGGAAGCACGAAAACGTTAGCTCGTGGAAACATCGAGTGGCTTCAAAGTGCTTAACTTTTTTTCGATAATCCATGCTTTTCATTTTGGTCAACAACGGCACTGCTGGGCAAGCCAGCAGTGGCACCGGAAATTCCTGGCACCGGAAATTCCTGGTGTTGCACACTGAAAACGGTTCGACAGGACGCTCATTCTGCCAACACTTCCCAAACAAATACAGGTGCGCTCTATGGAACGCAGTTGTGAGATTTCAGGGTAATTGAAAGCTTACGCGATACTATCGACCAAGCAGCTTTCGTGTTTGTCGTACAAGGTCAACCAGTTCGGCGCGGTGACCCTGGGTGTCGTCACCGATAGTCGCGACTGCGATGTTTTCGATGTCCGACCAGGTCCAGTTACCAGCGTAAGCCGATTGACGCAACTTCATGCCGTAGGCGGCAACCGATGCGGCAAACTTGAAATCGACTGGAGCGGCGTCAAACGACTGGTTTGAATCCATAACGGTCACTTCAAGCAGATCACTTTCGCTACTCTCGGGTTGCTTGAACCTCAAGGCAACATACATCAGCTCGCCCGACCGCGCTGCATCGGTCAGGGATTCGTCATCAACCGATTGGAGCTGTTCGACGGCAACGACTTGAGAACGCTGGTATCGCATTCCGGACGGCGCAACAGGTGCCGGAGTGCTGACCGCCCGCATCGGAACGATCTCATAAAATGCGGTTACTGAATGACCCGCTCCAATGTCGCCAGCGTCAATACGATCGTTGGCGAAGTCTTCGTTTTTCAAAGCCCGGTTTTCGTAACCGATCAGTCGATAACCAGCCACTTCGGCCGGATTGAATTCGATCTGCAACTTGACATCTTTGGCAATCGTCACCAGGCTGCCCGACATTTCCGACACGAGGACCTTTTGTGCTTCGCCAATCGAGTCGATGTAGCAGTACTGTCCGTTGCCGTTATCGGCGATCTTTTCCAGTTTGCCATCTTTGAGATTTCCTGTTCCAAACCCAAGCACCGACAGAAACACACCCGACTCGGCTCGGGACTTGATCAGTTGAACAAGAGCGTCATCATCGGTTACACCCACGTTCAGGTCACCATCGGTGGCGAGTAACACGCGATTGGTTCCCCCTTCGATGAAGTGCCGGGTGGCCAATTCGTAGGCCGTCGCGATTCCGGCACTGCCGTGCGTCGATCCACCGGATGACAGGCTGTTGATGACATCCCGGATGATTTGCTTTTGGTCGCCGGAAGTTGGCTGCAAGCGGATGCCGGCGTCGCTGGCATAGGTCACAATGGAAACGCGATCGTTTTCGGTCAATTGATCGACAAGCATCAACATCGAACGCTGCAACAAGGGCAATTTGTTCTCGTCACTCATCGATCCGGAAACGTCAATCAGGAAAACCAGGTTGGAGGCGGGCCGGTTATCGCGAGGAATCTCCCGTCCCTGAATTCCGACGCGAACGAGTTTGTTTGCCGGTTGCCACGGGCATTGGGCCACGTCCAGCGAAACTGAAAAGGGTTTTCCGTTATCGGGTTGCGGATAGGCATAGCTAAAGTAGTTGACCATCTCTTCGATACGAACGGCGTTTCCAGGTGGCAATTGTCCGTTGGTGATGAAACGTCGGATGTTGGCATAGGAAGCGGTATCGACGTCGATCGAGAAAGTCGACAAAGCGCGTTCGGCAACCGGAGCAAGAAACTGGTTCTCAGGTGGCAAGTCGTATTGTTCGGCGGATTGTCGTTCGCTGACATCCACATGCAAACGAATACCGGGTTCGCCATTTATACCACTGTTCGGCGAATCGCCGTCAGTCAAATTGCCATATCCGAAGAACTGCGGAGGGGGCGCCCCAAAAGAGTCTTGACTAAAAGGGATGTCCAAATCGGCTGTCGCCAAAAAGTTGTTTTCAAGC
>JANNWJ010000080.1:0-53082 GCA_031414755.1 Pirellulaceae bacterium
CTCGAGCTTGAGCAGCATCGTTCCAATGTCCCGTTTGATGATCTGCGGGTCGGTGTAAAGCTCGCCGGCGGTGGCCTTGATGAACGACGTGCGGCTGCGGGCCTTGTACAAATCGAGTGTGTCCAGGTGGACAAGGTCGCCTCCGTTGCTGCCGGTCCCTTTTTTCTTTGGACTGGCATCGGGGCGGACGGAGAGGATGTTGACTTTCAATTGCTGTGAACTGTGGTTTTTGTCCAGGCCGCGAATGCGGTAGGTCCGCTCTCCCCCGAAAGAAAAATGGACTTCATCGCCGCGGGTTTCAACGGTCACGTCGGTGTTGGTGTTGTTGTTGGTGTTGGCGCGCACCGGTAGGGCAATGATTTGATTCATGGTTTTTTTCCTTTAGAAGGGAGTGTTGTTCAGACCGACCGCAACTGCCCACCGCTACGGGACTTTGCGTGTCATTGCTATGTTGGTGATTGGCATCACCCGTGAATGGTTGCCGTGATTTTCGGGGACGCCGTTTCTCTATAAGTCCATGACGCGACAAAGTCCCTCCGCTGTCAACAGGTCGCGTCGGGCGTTTTTCCGAATTTTGTAAAATTGTCCGGTGACGTTGTTAAGCAATGCCGATTACGAAGTTCCGGTTACGGAGTGTAAGGCCCGACCCGCACCAGGAAGATTCCCTCTGATCCCGCATCCGCAAACTCAACCGGCTCCAGGCGTAGCCCCGCCGCGCTGGCGGGCCCGAGCATCCGCAGGTACGATTCCCGGTCGAAGGCGTATTGCCCCCCCATCGACATCGCGGTCAGGATGTGATCGGCGGTGGCCGGCGCGATTTGGTAGTCGCGCGCTGGCAAGCCGTGGTTCTCTATAAATGTTTTCATGCCCGATCGACTGCCAGTCACAACGCAGTATTGTCCCGCGTCACAAAGGACATCCTGTCCACGCATGGCCACGTAGCCCATCACCGAATCGTCTGGCGGGCTGTTCGGGTCCTGATGTTTATGCTTGACCCTGCGCTGCAGTTCCTTTTTTCTCCGTTTCCTGTCCTTGCGCCGCCTGCTGGATGGTTCGCCGTTTGTCATGAATGGTTCCCTTCTCGTCAATCCTGCAGCGGGGGTGTCCCGGTTCAATTCGCCGGGTTCCATGCCAACGTTCATGCAGGGATGATTTGATTTGAGTCATTGAGCCAAACCACAGATTATGGAACAACGCTATCGGATCGGGAATCCATGATGAGAGATTGATGCCTGGCATTGCTGTTGACAACTCGTACTCCCGGCCGTCTGTCCTGAAGACTGGTGGAGGCGAGCCACCAGAAAGCCGGAGCCCACCAGGCCCCACGGTAATCGGCATCCTGCGGCAGCATGTACCTGAGTTCGTTCAGCAGCAGGCCGGGTCGCTGACGCCGCATGTGGCCAATATCCTGGCGCGGATTTCACTCTGCCGCACGGCGGCATTGGGTCGACACACGTTTCGTTGCGGCGACGGCTGCCAGGAGAAATCGTTCGTCTACAACTCGTGCGGTGAACGAAGCTGCCCTGTCTGTGCCGGGGGTGGCCGGCGCGTCGACTGGCTTGAGCGAATGCGGCCGCTGGTGCTCTCCGGTCTGCACTTTTATCAAGTTGTCTTCACGCTCCCCGGCAAACTTTCCTGGTTGATCCTGGCCAACCCCGAAAAACTTTACAACCTGATGATGGTCTCTGCCTGGAAAGCGATCAGAAAACTGATGCGCAGGCTCGGTATCCAGCCTGCTGCCACTCTGGTCCTGCATACCTGGAACCAGCGGCTGGGGCATCACCCCCACATCCACGTGCTAATCCCGGCGGGAGGGATTTCGCTCGATGGAAAGCGCTGGGTTTCCCTGGAAGTTCCGGACCTGAATCTTGCTGAACCGAACCTCGCCGCCGGTCATGCGGGGAACCAGCTCGAACTGGGCCAGCGATTTCGGCAGTTGATGATCAAGGGGATGGTTCGTCTGTATCGTCGGAGCGAACTCCATCTTCCGGAGAAGACTTGTCACTTCAGTAGCGACACGCTGCTGACCGAATGGCTACAGCGCATCGCGCCCGGTGGCTACGGCGTCTTTGTCGAGCCGCCCCCGTCGGTGGAAGCGAAACCGCAAAACATTCTCAATTACATCGGGCGCTACGTCACGGGCGGGCCAATCTCCGACTGGCGGATTCTTTCTCATGAAAACGGGATCGTTACCTTCAAGGCGCGCAGTCTTGATCGAACGCCCGGTGAAAAAAGGGAGAGCGAAACGATCGAGTTGCCGGGAGTGGAATTCGTGCGTCGCTGGGTGAAGCACATTCTACCGAAAGGCTTTGTGCGCAGCCGCCATTATGGCAATTTTGCAAACCGCAACCGGGGCGGGTATCTCGAGTCCGCCCGCAAGCTGCTCGATATCAGCACCGATGGGGATATTGACGACGATGAACCTCAATTGGTTGATTCGGATTTCGACTCGCCGCCGGACGCTGACGCGGAAGGAGGCGATCAGTCCGACCCGCGCGCTCCGCGCTGTCCCAAATGCGGACGTGCAATGAAAAAAGTCGAGGGCCAACAGTGACCAAGCTGGCGGATCACGATGAACGGCAAGTATCGTCCCAGTTGGTACAACTCATGACGAGGCACCATCAACACCCGGCTTGCGTCTTCCGACCTCGCCGAAAACATGCGTTGTGCGAAGGTCTCCCGACCGAGCACCGTGACGTCCGCAACGGATTTTTGAAAACGAAATCCAAAGCGGCAACAAAAATGCTGCGCCGATATGTATCACGGACACATCACGGAGCCTCTCGGATGGGTCACGGACACCTCACGAATCAAAAAGATCGCGCAACGACCACCATCGCCCTTTGGCAAACGCGCACCTCCTCATGCATGCCCGCGCCGCTGACGGTCATCTGGCCCATCTGAGCGGAAAAAAATCCGATTGATTCCGCATACTGACCAAAGAAAAACCCCCGACTGCCTCAGCGTCACTTTCGGTCCGAACCGTCATCGGTCTCAGGTTTTTGAACCGTCATCGGTCTCAGGTTTTTGAACAAAGCAACCAGGGAGGGTTTTGAATCAATAGCCAGGGCAAGGGATCAAAACCAGATCAAACGCCACAGCAGTTGCAGTTTTAACAAAAATTGCCTGTCTGCCGATAGACAACTTGCGCGCCGAACCCATTCTGACAGTGCCATTCGTGGCTGGCTCCTTTCGTCCTCTCGCTCCTTTCGTCCTCTCTCTTTCGTCCTCTCCTTTCGTCCTTCGGTGGCTGGCTCCTTATGTCGCTTATGTCGCTGCCGTCGCTCAATACGTCGCCCACCTCTCGCCTCTCCTTTCGCCGTATTTATCGATGATCACGTGAGGGCCTATCTTTGTTGGAATAATACTTGGGGATGAACGCCCCGGTCATTATTCCAGTGTCCAAGTCAAATTCGTAAACAAAAAACGTCTCTTCGGTAACGCCGAATAGAAGGACTGAGTCCCGTTGGTCGTTGGCAACCACTTCTAGAGAAATCATTCGGTTTGTTGCACGTCCGCCCAACGCGGTGACAGGAGCCCAAACCGCAGATGCCCATTTCCCTTTGTTACTAATCGATAATTCGATTTTTCCATCTGACGCATCTTGTGGGCATGTAATTGTTACGCGCCGGTCGTCTGTCATCTCCAGTTGCAGCGAAACATCATCAAGTAACTTTTGATTCGGTTGCGGTGACAAGCCACGCTTTGTCATCTGAGATCCTAGTAATTGTCGTCGAAACGAATCAGGAAGCGGTACATCTGACTTTTGTTCAATTATCTCTGTAAATTCTCCCGCTTCAACTTGAGGAATATCATCGTCTTGAGCGTCCCGAATCAGCTTGTTTATGGCAATTGCACAACCTTCGAGTCCGTCTACCCTTTCCGAATCGAATTGCAAGAGTTTCGTTGGAGTTGTCTTAATGATTACGGCTTGGACCCACAGAAACTCACTGGAATAGCCGCTTTTGGCCAGTTGTTCTTTTGCAAATTCGTATCTGGCGATCGGTACGAGAATATTAATCGCGATCAATGCTATTGACGATTTGCGCATAATGAACTCCATAAACAAACCAAGCCTGGAACGATTACCAAACTGGAGGCCACGGACTTAATTCTGTCCAACCACGTACCCCTGACGTAGGTGGTTTGTACCGTCTGTACTGAAAACAGTGTTTACAACAGTTAAAATCCAAGGTTGATTCTTGATCGACTTGCCCCTCTATTTTCGAATTTCTGTTATCCCAAAACGGTGGGGGACCGGGTCCCTCGATAGCCAAAAGGCTACCTGGAGTGAAGCGATCAAAGTGGCAAATTTGCCAACTTAAGTTTCTGGCCCAACCTAACTGTGTCAACTCTTCCTCACGCAGTCTTGGAAAAAAGCGTGCTTGTCCAACCATTCTTATTCGGCCGCACCTGTCAGACTCTTCGGTGGACCCAATCGACCAGGTGTCTTGACCTTCGATTAGAGTTCCCATTCTTGATCCCACAAGTTCCCGGGTTACCTTGAATGCTTCCCAATATTCGAAGGCGTTATGGGCATCAGGGTTTTGATCATAACAATCTTTACAATCGCAATCAACATGTACGCCGAATATGTCATTGGGGTCTTTCGGAATACTGCACGAAGCAGAAACGCAGTGTATGGTGATTTTTTGAATTATGTATCCATATTGGCGATCGTTTCTTAATTTCCAATCGAATGTAGTCCGAGCTAATTCACCGCACTTGCCAAATTCCACTTGGTGTTCCTTGGTTGAAAGTTCACCAAATGGATCGTGCGTATTTAATGAGAAATACCCCCTCATGATTGACATCCCATCCACATGCTCCAGTGGATCGCGGGAGGTGAATTCACCGGTGGTTACGTCGTAGTATCTTGCCCGGAAGTACATCAGGCCGGATTCGGCGTCGTGGCGGCGGGAGGTGTAGCCGTAGGGGTTGTCGTAACTGGATGAAGTGCGGACTGTTGATCCGTCCGGAGCGAGGATCTTTCGTTTGCCGAATTGATCGTAGGTGTAGCGCTCCAGAACATTGCCGTTGGCATTGTCGTTGAGCGAGACGATCGACCACTGCTGGTTGCGGGTGGCGATCAGTTTCTGCGCGTTGTTGTTGCGGGCGATCATCGCCAGCGAATCGATCTCACCTGCGTAAATGTATTCCATCACCGGAGCGTTTGTTGCTCCTCCGTAGTTGTACTCGGCCACGCAGTTGGGCCCCGCGTAAATGTAGACCGTGTTCTCGACGACCACGCTGTTACGGGTGACTTTCTTCCATGTTCGTTTGCCTTCGGCGTCGTAACCGTAGTCGTTCGTCCCCTCGATTCCCATTGTCGGGCTTGATGGAACGACCGTTTGTGTCATCCGGTTGGCGGTGTCCCAGCCGAGCGTGACACCACTGTGATGGGCGGTCAGGTTCCCGTCGTCATCGAAGGTTTGACTGGTACTGTCGACACTCGTCAGTTCGTGGGCACTTGAATAACTGCGCAAGTGACTGGTGCTGTTGATCTCGACATCGGAGATGTTTCCAATGTCGCTTCTTGCAAGGTAAATATCCTCGCTCTGGCCACTGCGGATAAAGCGGCGGAATCGATCTTCCTGGTCGTAACCATCGACGTAAGTTCCACCCGCCTTCTGGGTTGTGAATGACCAGTTGGCCATCGCACCCGACCACGTCTCACCCAGCTTGTTACTGTTCGGGTCCCACGTGTACGTCAAGTTTCCGACATTGGTGTTGTTGATCGTCAGCAAGCGGTTCCCGTTGTCGTACGTTCGGCTCTCATCGGTGTAAACACGGTCAACGCCCGTCAAGCGACCTGCCGTATCATACGCCCGATCTTCGAACTGCACGTTGGCCCATTTGATCTTGTCGATCTCGCTTCGCGTTGTGTAGGTGTAATTGGCTTTGCGCGTCGACGGGTAGGTGATGTCCTGTGTGCGTCCCCGTGCGTCGAAAGTGTAACTGACCGTGTAGGTCTTGCCACCGTACGTTGTCGCTTCGGAAGCGAGCTGGCTGCGGTCGGTGTAGGTCATGGCCCGCGTGATCCCGTTCATGCTGGTGGAGCCACTTTGTCTGAGCAATGCGTCGTAACTGAAGTCATCGGTACCGACGAGGGTTCCGCCAGAGTTGCGGTATTCGAGCTTGTCCAGCGTTCCGTCAAAGCTGCTGATGGATGTCTTGCTCTTGTCCGTATCGAAGGTCAATTTATGGGCGGTGCTGCCGGTTGGGAATGTTCCCGACGGATCGTAGTTGATCGTCGTGACGCTGCTGTCGGGGTACGTCGTCGTCAGTTTGCGATCCATTGCGTCGTACGTGTACGTCGTCGTTTTGCTTTCGGCATCGGTCAAGGTAGACAGTCGTCCGCCGCTATCAAACGTGCTGGTCGTCGCTTCTCCCAACCGGTCCGTAACCACAGTCTGCCTGCCAAGGATGTCATACGTAAAACTCGTCGTGTTGCTTTTGGCATCGGTCTGCGAGCCAACACGCCCGGTACTGCTATTGTAACTGGTGCCGGTCGTCCCGGCGAAGCTTGTTGTGGAAGTCTGTCGTCCCAACGCATCGTAAACATGCGTCATGGAATGATTTAATGGATCGATCTGTTCCAAAACATTCCCGGCAGAATCATGTTTGTTGCGGGACAGGTTGTAATCCTCGTCCATCGAGGCGACTCCCCAGCCGAATCCGTCGGTCATGGAACTGCTCCACTTGCCAGCCGGATCGACCTGGTTGGTCCGTACCGTATTCCCGTATCCCGAAAGGGTGTAGGTCTGGTCGAACTGCGTGCATCCCCAATTAAGCAACAGGTACGGAGTCGTAGCGGCTGGTCCGGACATGGTGGCATTCATGACGTTTCGTCCCAGACCATCGCTGATAGAAACCTGCATCGTTTTCTCATCGGGTGCAATGGCCACTGTGGCACGACCAAGAGCGTAGGTTCCCGAACCTCCACCCCCTTCCTCGCCACCTTGCCATCCGCCGCCGGAACCCGAAGTAAAGGTGACACTCGCTCCACCGGATGCGGGTGCCAGTTTCAGTTTGGCGATGGCGGCATTGATATTGATGGTGGCAGTACCCCCGCCGAGCCGGTTGATGAGCTGCGAAGCGGTATCGGAAATCTCCTTGAAGTAGACATACTGCGTCGTTACGCCATCAGCAACGGCAACACCATTCATACCGGCAATCGGCGGACTCTGAGGATCGATCTGTCCACGGGCGGACTTCCAGCGTGTTGTGAACTGAACGCGGCCATCGTCGAGGTATTGGCTGGTTGTTTCGCTGGTCGTTTCGGCAGTTGGCGGATCGACATAGTTCCCGGCGACGAAATCAAAATCCTTGACCGAGGCCTGATAAACGGTCCGTCCTTCGGCATCGGCTACCATTCACTGCAAGACAAGCGGGTTACCGTTGCATGGAATGCACTGAACCAGTTTACGTTTGTCAGTCGTTACGAAAACCTTGCTGGAAGCGGTACCGTCTTGCGATCCGTTTACAACTACGATCAAGCGAACCGGATGACCGGCTTGACACACCAGAATATTCCGATGGAGAGGGTCAGACCCCAATTGGCTCCGAAGACTGCGCAATTTGGCGACAGACCCTTGGGAGAAAGAGAAAGATGCCGTCAATACATGGAACGACGCACGAATTACGCAATTTTAGGCCCGTCGTTTACGACGGGTACTACGCGTCGCCAAAAATTCGCAGCCCGTTTACGGGCGTTCCGGGACGCGGGCCAAGCCAACTAACCAAAGCCCGTAAACGGGCGGATGTTTTTTGTGTTTGGTACCCCGTGGTGAACCACGGGGCTAATATTTCTGCGCTGACCTATGCTGTTTTTCGTTTGGCGAGGAAGGTGCCAATACGGCCACCCACTTATTGACGGAGCTTCGACGCACTCGACCGAAATACGCGGATCACGCAAACGGTTCAGGGGATTGGCAGCGGATTTCATGCTTTGCAGGAGAGAAAGGAACCACTTATAAATTGACCTATAAATTGACGATAAATTGAAGGTACCGATATTTTGTCGGGACCGGTCGGTTTCCCCACAATTTCCTGCAGACCCCGGCAAACTCACATCGATTGCATTTTCAGATGTCGTGTTTCTCAATGGTGGCTCAGGAGACGATATTCTTCGAGGAGCCGAAGCAAATGGCAGCCTGCCGGGAGGGTTGGCGATCAACATTTCGACTGGCCAATAAATGATCTGATCAAAATCGCCTTGACAATTGACATACGCCAGAAGATTTCTTTCACGATGTTGACGCTTTTGTGCCGGGCGCGCAGTTATAATCGGGGGCATGAACAGTCCCTCGTTGAGTGCCGACGGTCACGGCGATCCGTCCGAGCGTACTTTCCCGACTCTCCAGAAGCTATTTGCCGAATTTCGGCCGCGGCTGCGAATGCTGGTTGAACTTCGAATCGACCGCAGAATTCGCGCGCGGATCGATGCGTCAGATGTCGTTCAGGAGGCGTTCGCGGATGCCGTAAAACGATTCCCGGCGTACCAGGAAGACGCGAGCATGTCACCGTACGTTTGGTTGCGATTTTTGACGCTTCAGCAGTTATTGATCGCACACCGGCGGCATCTGAGCGTCAAAGCGCGAAGTGCGGCTATTGAACGTCCTTTCGAATTGTTGCGAGAGTTGTCCGTTGAGTCCGGGTCGTTGGCCGAGTTCCTCGTGGGCAACGAAAGCTCTCCCAGTGTGAAGGTACAGCGAAACGAAGAGATCCAGCAACTAAATTCAGCGATTGAGCAAATGGATTCTTTGGACCGGGAAATTCTTGTATTACGACATTTCGAACAATTGGAATATGCAGAGATCGCAAAAATTCTCGACCTGACAGTCGCGGCCGTGTCATCGAGATATCGCCGCCTGTTAAAGAAATTGGGAAAGGTGATTGTTGGCGAAAACTGAGACAATCGTTAAAAGATCGCAGGACGGCACCATTATGAATGACCCATCGGATTCCGAAATAATCGATTCGGTGCTTAATGACGCGATGTTACGTGCACGGCGGGGCGAGGTCATCGTGATCGACGAATATTGCGAGACCTATCCCGAACTGGCTGACGAACTGCGAGTGATGTTGCCGGCGTTGACTTTGCTGGAACGGCCTGCTGCGGAATTAGCCGCACCGGTTCGATCGACCCCGATCCCGCCCGCGCTGGCTGATTTTGAGATTATTCGCGAGATCGGTCGCGGAGCAATGGGAGTCGTCTATGAGGCCATTCAAAGATCGCTCGACCGCCGCGTCGCCCTGAAATTGTTCGCTTCGAGCGTTAAGTCTACAGCTACGCATCCCGAGCGGTTTCGACGAGAGGCCCATACGGCGGCCCGCCTCCATCACACAAATATCATTCCCGTATTTGAAGCAGGGGAAGCCGACGGCCAGTCCTTCTATGCAATGCAATTGATCGATGGCATCAATCTACAGCAACTCCTGGCTGGAAAACGGCAAGCGTTGGCAAGCGTTAGTTCGACCGGCGCGGATGCGACTCACTCGATCGACTGTTTGGCCGAAACAATGGCAATGCCAGGCAGTACGGAAGAAGTCTCGCTGGATTACCCAGCGACATCATTGACCCGGGAAACGAAAGCGGAACTGCTTTCGCCGACGTCTTGCGCCAGAATTGCACTTCAGGTCGCTGAGGGATTGGAGTTCGCTCATCAACACGGCATTCTCCATCGGGACATCAAGCCATCGAACATTATGCTCGACAAAGATGGCCGCGCCTGGATCGCCGATTTTGGACTAGCCAAACCTGAAGAGTCTGAAGACCTGACCGCTTCGGGTGATATTGTAGGGACAATTCGTTACCTGGCCCCGGAACGATTCCGTGGACAATCCGACGAGCGCAGCGACGTTTATGGCCTCGGTTTGACACTGTTCGAATTGTTGGAAGGCCAACCTGCTTTTCTATATAACGATCGCGCCCGACTGGTGCATCAAATACTAAATGATCCTGCGCCTCGTTTAACTCAAGCTGCTCAACGGGTCGGTCGCGACATGCAAATAATTGTTGCCAAATCAATTGCCCGCGACCCGGCGCAGCGATACCAAAGCGCAGCCGATCTGGCTGAGGATTTGCGACGGTTTCTTGCCGGGCAACCGATTCTGGCCCGCCAGCCATCGGTCGCAGAACATCTTTGGAGGTGGTCGCGTCGGAACCCGCTTGTTGCCAGTTTGACTGCGGCCGTCGTTCTCCTGTTGTTTGGAGGTTTGATCATTGTCTCGACGTTGCTCGTTCAAACACGCGAACAATCACGCATCGCCGATGAGAATTTCCACACCGCTCTGGACACGGTGAAAACGTATCTGGCCAAAGTGAGTCAGAGCCCGGAACTTCAAGCCATTGGATCGGAAAAACTGCGGCGCGACTTGCTGTTGGCGGCCCAGTCGTACTATCAGAAGTTTGCCGCAAAATACCAAAACAATCCAACGCTTCATGACGAACTGACGGATGCTTATTTTCAATTGGGGATGATCCACCGCGAATTGGGGGCTTTGGCCGACGCGATCGAGGCTTTCGTCACGGCGCGGAACTTGCTACCGGGCGAATTGGGGGGGCCTCCGACCGATCCCGTCAAGGCTAAATTCTTGATCGGCCTGCTCAATAATCTGGGGGATACACACCGCCGATTGGGTAATTGGAGTGCGGCGGAAGAGTCTTTTATCGAGTCGCGGCAAGTGGCGGAGCGGCTCGTCCATGAGTATCCCGGCGAGCTCGAACTCACACTTCAATTGGCTGACGTTCACAATCTGTTGGGGATGGTATTGGGCTCGATGGAGCGGGCCGACGATGAAGCAGGAAGTTATGATCGTGCGGCGGATTTGGTTGCGGCCGTGACGGCCAGTCCAGACGACTCGATTGCGTTTGCCGAAGAATTGCTTGTCATCCACCAAAATTTGGGCACCGCCAGGCGTAAGCAGGGACGCCTCGACGACGCGCAATACCATTATCAGCAAGTTATTGGCTTAAGCGATGCGTTGCGCCACGAGCATCCGGAACCAGCAGAGTTCCAGAATCATCTCGCCCACGGGTACGTGAATCTTGGAAACCTCGAAATGCATCAGCATCATCTGCCCGAAGCTCGCGCAGCACTTACCACAGCCGTGACCATGCTGGAGGAACTAATCGAACAGCATCCCTCGGTTGTTTCCCATCGCGAGGGGCGCGCCAGTTGTCAAATAAATTTGGGTAACGTCGAGTTTGCGAGCGGCCAAAATGAGGCGGCGGACTTTGCATGGCGTGAAGCACAGCGAATGTATTCCCGCCTGGTCGAGGATTATCCCGATGCCGTTGAATTCCGATTGGCGTTGGCCAAGATTTTGGCCAATATTGGCCACGTATCCCTTCAATTGGGGCACTCAAGCGATGCGGAAGCATTCAGTCGTCAAGCCCTCGATCACTTGACTCGCTTGATCGAACAATATCCGGAGAATCCGGAATACGCGGGGATCCATTCCGGCGTCGCCGGTAACCTGGCGGCGATTTTAATAAACAATCATCAGTTCGAACAGGCGTTGAACGCGCTGACCGTTTCTCTCAAAGCTCAGGAGGCGCTCGTGGCGGTCCAACCCGATGTTCCAGAATTGCGATTGTCGCTGGCTAATTCCCGGATCAACGCCGGTTCGGCATGTTTCGAATTGGACAAAGTCTCCGCTGCACTGGAACACCTTGGCAAGGCGATTGGGATTCTGAATCTACTGACCCTGGAAAACGATTCGGTACCCGAATACATCGAATCGCTGGCGGTAGCGCACGAGCTCGCAGGAAAGTTACATTACAACTGGGGTCACTCGCTGGAAGCCGAATCCGCCTTTCATGAATCGCGGCGGTTGCGCGAAGCATTAGCGGTGCAACATCCTGAAAATGCCGCGAATTTATGTTCGCTGGGTCTGGTCGTTGGCGAATTGGCAATGAACTTGCGAGACTCCGGCCGCTCTAGTGAGGCGTTGACGCAATTCGATTTGGCGATTGAACAACTGACCGACGCGCAGGAAAAACTTGCGCCAAGCGCTGCTGCTCAAATAGGCTCTATGCATCACGAGCGGGGCAAAGCACTTTGCCGATTGAATCGATTTATTGAAGCCATCGCGGCGGGCGAACAGGCTCGACTGGCGATCGGCGATCTGGACCAGGATGGCTTGAACGCATTGATGGCCCACATTTTCGCCGCATCGGGCGATTGGGAGACGGCTCTGTCCGAATCCGGGAAATTGACAGATATAAAGTTTTCCGATTACGGCGATGCCATCGAACTCGCCGCGGCATGGGCCTTGATTGCCGCAGCAGTTACCAGCGGCGATTCGTACTTTGAAGGACCGGAAGCCGAACAGCAATTGAAGGCGGAGGAATATTCCCTGCGGTCTATCGCTCTTATTCAGTCTGCCGTTGAACAGGGGCTTCGTTCCGCCCCACTACTCCAGTCGATCCCGGCTTTCGACCACTTCCGCGAGCGCGCCGATTTTCAAGATTTAATAGCGAAAATAGCCTCCTCCGAAATGTGACGCGCATCCCAGGATCGGCTAACCCAAATATCAAGAATTGACGCTGCACTAGTAATTTTAACCCCGATCGAAAATCCCCCAGGCTTTGTCCCGGGTGATTCGAGGAAAGTACTTGCGATCGAGTGGCGTCGACGTTAAGGCTACCGATCGCCACTGCAATTCTGCGGTAATTCCCTGCAAATCGACTTTCCCCCATTTTCTTTGCAGCGTTGGCCTCGTCGCGCGCAGTTGTAGTTTGGACAGACAATAACAAGCAGACCAGGCTCGCAAAGGAGATTCCCATGTTGATCCAGAACTTCTTCAAGTCCTTGACTTCCGCTTTAACACGGCCGGTGGCGTCCCGCCGGCACTACTCCAGAAGCCAGAGTTCGGATCGTCTGGAGCTGGAGATGTTGGAAGATCGCGTCTTGATGGTGGTCAATGCGGCCGCCAGTTTCCCGACGACGGTAGCGGCCGGAGGGCTGTTCGACGACGTTGTCCAGGTATTCTCTCCCGGCGGCGCATGCACAGGAACCCTGCTCTCCACTGGCAGGCACATTCTGACCGCCGCCCACTGTGTCGATCGCAACAACGATACACTGCCGGACGCCGGTATCTATACAATCCAGTTTGATATGCTCGGTAAGACCATCCAACTGACCGCTAGCCCCGGCAACGTTTCCGTACCCACGGGTTGGACTGGGGTTTTTAACCAAGGCAGTGATATCGCGATCATCCGGCTCAACGAGCTGGCCCCCTATTTCGTACAACGGCACGAGATCTTCCGGGCCAGCGATGAGATCGGCCGCACTAACCGACAGATGTTTATGGGTTATGGCAACACGAACCAAATGGACCCGGTGACGGGCGCCGTGCTGAACGGCGACAGCGGGGCCACCACTGGCGCTTTCGGCACGAAACGAAGAGGCTGGAACCGAATCGATTCGGTCGTGGGCTTGCCTTTTTTTAACCCCCAGGATCAGTATCTCCGGTTCGATCTCGACGACCCCAGCCTCATCCAACCCCCATTCTTTGGGGCGGTCCCAGGGGAGGCAATATGTGCTCCAGGGGACTCCGGCGGACCGTTGTTCATATCCGGTCAGATTGCTGGCGTTTGCTCCGGGGGCTCTAATCCCATTCGATTTGGGGCCACGGCCGATTACACGCGAGTGTCAGTCTTCGCGGACTGGATCGACGCCACCGTGGCTGGCACGTATCAACTTGTACTCGACATGAATAACCAGCTGGGCGGCAACAGTAACGACGGCAGTATCGACTCGATCGGACTCAGCACGTTCGGGGCGGCGGGAGACAGGAAGATGGAACTGCTGGTCAACGGACAGATATATAACGCCCTTGTTCCCTTCAGTCTGAACGACATTTCCTCTATTGTCATTCGAGGGAGCAACGACGGGGAGACCATTACCCTGGACGATCGTCTGCGCAAGCTGGTCAACATCGACGGCGGCGGCGGCGGCGACCTCCTGATCGTCAGGAGTAGCTCGACGTTTCTGAATTCCCAATACAACATCGCCGAGGACGTGGTCATTGCGCAAACCGGCTCACTGTCCACTGTCGTCTTCCACAGCAATCTCGAGCGCGTCACGCTGCAAGCCAACCGCCGCGATACGGTCCGCGTCAACGGGGCCCGTCCGGAGACGCCGGTGTCGGTCTCCGGCGGCGAAACGATCACGGTTTACGCTCCGGGCGTCCGGGGCCGGGTCAGCGTCATCGGCTTCGGCCGGACCGATCTAACGATTAACGACGACACTTCGTCAGCCAACGAATTCCGGGTTAACCAGAACGTGCTCGTTTCGTCGATAGGCGGCTCCGGTCGCACCACGGACTATGCGGGCCTTCGTTCCCTCACCATCAACGGCGGCAGTGGGGGCAATGTGTTCATTGTCAGCGGCACCCCCGCCGCGCCGGTCACGCTTAACACCGGAACCGGCGCAGACCGCGTCTTCATCAGCGAAACATCCGCCCCTCTAACGATCAACGGTCAGAACGGGCTGGATGAGGTGACCATCGGCTCGTTCGGCAGCGTGCGAAACATCCGCGGCACACTGACTGTGACCAATGCCGACAGCTACAGCGCCGACAGCAACAGCGCGGTGAACGTGGACAACTCCGCCGATACGGTCGCGCGCACCGTGATCATCTATGCGAACGGGTCCTACAACCACATCAGCGGCCTGATCCCGGTGGGGGATATTGTTGTGCGCGGTCGTAATCTGCGCTCGTTGACGATTCTTGCCGGCAGTGGCGGCAACACCTTCAGAATCCATGACACGCCTTTCAGCAACACGCCAGGCGGTTTAACGACGACGCTCAGTACCGGTGAAGGAAGTGATCAGGTCGCCGTGAACGGCACTTCGGGCGCTTTGGCGCTGAATGTCCAAGGGGGCACCAATTCCATTACCGTCGGCTCGGCCACGACCGGCCTCGATCGCACCCGCGGCAGCGTCACTCTCCGCGGCCAGGACGCCGGTGCCGCCAACTACGTCCGCATCGACGACAGCGCGAGCACGGCAGGCCGCACCTACAACATGACCACCGCCAGCTTCAAGCGGGTCGGCGCGTTCAGGCGTGAGATCGATTACCAGGGCATCAACCTGTCCGGCCTGCAAGTCATCGGCGGCAGTGGAGGCAACGTTATGAGGATCGGCGGCTCACCGGCGGCCAGCTCGGTGCTCATCCAAACCGGCGCTGGCATCGACATCGTCGATGTGGGCAGCAGCGATGCTGCCTTCGGTGCTGTCAATTCGCTACGCGACATTCGAGGCCCGCTCACCATCGACGGGCAAGCTGGCCTGGACCGCATCACCTTCAACGATCAAGGCACAACTACCAGGCAAATCTACACGCTTGCGGCGAACCAGCTGACGAGAGCCGACGGGGATGGGCTGCCGAACATGGGCCCCATCTCGTTCGTAGGCATGGAGGCTATCACTATGCTCAACGGCCACAGCGATTACAACGTCGTTTACATCTCCGGCAGCTCAGCCGGCAGCACGGTGGACGTCTACGGCATGCCCGGCAGTTACGACGTGTTCTTCGTCCAGGCTGATCACGGCCCCTTCCTTGGCCCGGTTCGCGTCCACGGCCAGAGCCAGGGCCCGGCGGACTACGATTTCGCCTATTACTACGACTACGCTAACTCCACTCCGCAAACGTACAACGTGCGCACTAGTCCGATTTCCAGCGATACCGTGCTCGTGGAACGACTTGGGGCCGCCCCCATTTCGTTCGGCGGTTTGAATCAGGTAATCTTCTACACGCCGTTTGTCGGCGGAAACACAACAAACGTTCAGAGTTTGCCGGCCAGCGTTTTCCTTAACATGGGCGCGGGCAACGGCGACGATGTGACGTTGGGAAGCCTCGCGCCGAATCTCGTTGGAACATTGGCAAACATCAAAGGCTCGGTCAACGTCTCCAGCTACGGGCCCGATGGTACAGCGGTCACCTTGGTCCTTGATGATTCGGGCAATGCCGACATGACACCGAAAAATGTCAGGCTCACGCCACCCGTCAGTCCCACGGACCTTGGGAACCATATCGAAGGGTTTGCGCCGAACACGGTTTATTGGCGCCTAGGCACGAACTCCTCGATCGCCCTTCTCGGTGGGGCTGCTGACGAGTCGTTCGCGTTGACGAGCACCAATTTCGCTCCCGCCATCTCCATCGACGGAGGCGGCGGGGTCAACGCGCTGGATTATTCGGCGTATACGGGTGACTCCGGCCTTGTGAGTTGGTTTAAGGGCGAGGGGAATGCGAACAACTCGTCGGGCGGGAACCCCGGCACGCTTAATAACGGCGTGGCCTTCGCTGACGGAATGGTCGGGCAGGCATTCAGCTTCGACGGCGTGGATGATTATGTGCACGTGCCCAATTCGCCGAACCTGGAGCCGTCCACGGTTTCGGTGGAAGCCTGGGTTAATTCCTCGGTCGCCGACCAACCAAACCGTTATCTCGTCGCCAAGGGAGCAAACGGCTACGTGGCGGCATCGTATGCCCTCTACACTGGAGCGAGCGGCGGGCTGTCCTTCTATGTCTACGACCGCGATGCCGGGTTTGCCGTGTCGCCGAGCGCCAACACCGAAATTTGGGACGGCACCTGGCATCATGTTGTCGGGACCTATGATGGCGCATCGGTCCGACTCTACATCGATGGCGCGGAAGTCGGCAGCGGAACGCCGGCGATCATCCCACTCGGTTACGGGTTGCCAGACTCAAACGACCTTTTCATTGGGGCTTACGGCGGACCCAGCCTCTTTTCCTTTAGCGGCCTGATCGATGAGCCGTCCGTCTACAACCGGGGCTTGAGCGCTACCGACGTCCAAGGCCTCTTTTCATCTGGCAAGTCGGCGTTGGCAAGCGTTGGCGTCACCGTTAACTTGCCGCTCGGCACCGCGACTGGTTTGACGGGCGGTATCGCCCTCATCCAGAATGTCATCGGCAGCGCCGGCAATGACATCCTCGTCGGCAATGACATCCCTGTCGGCAACGGCAGCGTGTTGACCGGCGGCGCAGGCCGCGACCTCCTCATCGCCGGCGCTTTGGCCAGCATTTTGAACGGCGGCGACGACGAAGACATCTTGATTGGCGGCACGACCGATTACGACCGTAACGCCACCGCGCTCCTGGCCATCATGACGGAATGGAGTCGCACGGATGCGGACTACGCGACACGCGTCTCCAATCTCCGAAACGGCGCGAACGGTCTGCCGAGCATGAACGCCAACACCGTCCAATCGAACGGCGGCAGCAATACGCTTAATGGGAACGCGGGACTGGATTTCTACTTCGCCAACCTGGACCTGGACACGCTTGACCGAGATTCATTGACCGAAGAGTTGATCGAAGTGTGACGAACGAAGGAACCAGACTCATTCATCGCCGATCAATAAAAACGAAATCAGGTCGTTGAAAGTGCAGACGTTTCATTGCGAAGAGCAGCCATCGTGAACTGGGTGATATGCGTGGCAAGTTGTTCAACAGTGAACTCATGCTTGATTGCATCAGGGACCATCAGTGAAACGACTTCGCTGCCAAACCGATAGTGAAGACATTGTCCAATAATGCTGAAACCAATCTTAAGTCGTTCAGCGTCGGCAAGCGGGCGTTGCGCCAACTGGTCAACTTCAAGTAGCAATCCATTGAACGCTGGCTGGAAATAATCACGTACGATCGTACGACAAGCTTCTGTCGGCTTCATCAACTCGCGAACCAGTAGCTGAACTTGCCATGGCGCACTGTTGAGTGCCATCAATCGTCGCAATAAAGTCGATACAAATTCGTACAAACGGGTTTCCGGTTTAGACGCTTTTTCACCGACACTCATCGGATAACGGTCGGCCCGCATCTGCCTGGCAAACAGTACCGTTTGCAAGTACAGGCCCTGTTTGTCGCCAAAGTAATATTTGATGCTTGCGACATTAACGTCCGCCAAACGACAAATCTCTCGAACCGTGGCTTTTTCAAACCCTTTATCCGCGAAAATCGGACCGGCGGCCAGCAAAATGCGGGATTTTGTATCATCCGAAATGTGCATTTCTGCAGAAATATTCATTTGTTCGCCATCAACAATAAGTAAGGGTGCAGGCATGGTCCCGGTTAATTCCCAGTGATTGGGCATCAGACAGCAGCTAAAAATCGGAAGCGGCACACGAGCCAACAACTATTGAGCTGCGTCCCCTTTCACTTCCTTTTTCACTTCCTCTTCGACCAGTGCGAGTGCCGTGAGTTTGGCGGTCATCGAATCTCCAAGGTCGGTGGTGATGATTGCCCGGCATTCCTGGCGACCGGTTTCGACGCCCGCGCTAAAAGTAACTTCGATGACTTGCAATCGATTGGCTTTGTTGTCGGCCAAAAGAGTCATGTTGGGGCTGGATGTTTCAATTCGTGTGACACGGAATGGTCGATCGGCTTTCAGCAAGATCCGGCGTTTGACAACTTGACCGGGCGTCAGGGGAGCAAGGGCCAGCACCTGTGGGCTTACCTCAAGTGGCACCGCTACTCGACCCGAGAAATTCAACGGATAGCGAAGCCCCTCGTTGGTCTCAATAAACAATTCGCCGTTGACGTAACCCTGCTCCAGTGAATCCAGCAATTCCACGTTGATGTCGTAGCTGACCGACCCGTTTGCGCGGCTGGTTTCGCGAAGCCGGACTTTGATTTTCGAATCATCAAAAGTCGTCTTGATATCAACAACTTGCCAGTTTGGGCTGCCTCGCTGCACCATTCGTATGTTTCGGTTGGCTGCAGAACCGACCATGATATCGCCAAACTGGACAGACCCCGGTTCGAAAGAGACATTTCCCTGGATGTTCCCGCGAACGATCAACTGGACTTCGGCACGATAGGGCCGGTCAATCAAAACGGTTAACGTTGCCTGTTTATATCCTCGATGCGACTCGGTATTGAATCTGGCAATAATCGCGCTGGTTTCGTACGTCTTCAAATCCTGTTTTTCAATCGACGGTGTCGTGCAACCGCAACTGGATCGAACCGATGCAACGTGAACATCTTCCTTGAAAATGTTTTTGAATTCGAATCGATGAATCGTCTCCGCGCCAGCAGCCACGACGCCGAAATCGTGGGAGCTTTCGGTAAACATTTTTCGAGCCCATTCCTGCCCTGCCACTCCTGAAGGGAGGTATAGGGCTGGCATGAGCGCGACAATCAACATCGTTTTCAAATACATGAAATAGACCAGTTGCAAAAATCAAATTGCCTGTTGGGAGCAAGCGAAAGGAACCGGACACTTGCCGAGTGTCAAGGAAACCTGACGCGAAAGCAGATCGTAAACGGATGTGCAATAAATTCGAACTTTAATTTTATTCGATTGGGCAGGGTCTATGCCACCCCGTCAAAACAAGTTAATACAGTATGACTGGCCCCCGTTCGAAATAAAGAATTCTTTGTAGGGGCCTTTGACAACAATAACTGCAAGCTGCTGGCCGACGATGTGCAGCTTCGCGTTGCTGGATACAGGATTTTGACCATGAACAAGGCGACCCATAAAACTCCGCGCGATGAAATTCGTCTTTTTGAAGAAATTATCAATGTCGGGCCAGCCACGGCCAAAGATTTCCGAACTCTTGGAATGGGAAAGCCTTCCGAGCTGGTCGGGCGTGACCCGCTGAAATTGTATCAGGAATTATGCCGCATTACCGGTCAAAGACACGACCCATGCGTTCTGGATGTATTGATGGCGACGGTCGACTTCATGAATGGAAACGCACCAAAGGCCTGGTGGAAATACACGGCTCAACGAAAAAAGAAATACGGCGAGCATCTCGTTGTTGCCAGGAATTCCCGCTAGATCAACGTCGAGCCGTCAATCGCCGCAGGTCGATGCTGACTGTTCTCTATTTCGCTTCGTCCAGTTCCGAAATCGTGAATCGGACGCTTAGAATGAACGGCACTTGTCCGGCTATCCAGTGTCCATACGTCGTCACAACAAATGTTCCATCTGGTAGTAACTCTACGCCAGGATAGGCGCAATCGAAGTTGTGATGGTTGTCTTTCAGACGAACAAGGTATTGACCTTCACGGTTGTCGATCAGGTCTTGCCATGTGCCACACCACGCAACCCAATCCCCTTCGTACGGGCTGGTCTTGCCATCGGGTGATCGCTTTCGAAACGAAAAGATCAGGCGACCGTCCGGAGCATATTGTCCGGTGTGCCGGTCGCCGTTGAGGGAATCGGGCAGGTCACGCGGTGACTTGATACTGTTCCACCTGGATACGAAAAAAAGCGGGACGGAAAAATTCGTCGGCCCGCTTTAAGTGTTTTGAAAACGAATTCAGGCAATTTGCCGGAATCCTGATCTCGAGTTTAACGCTTGGAAAACTGAACGCCTCGGCGCGCACCGCGCAGACCTGGTTTCTTTCGTTCTTTCATGCGCGAGTCCCGAGTCAGAAACCCGCCATCACGAAGCGGCGGGAACATCTCGGTGTCGTAGCTTAAAAGTGCGCGGGCAAGCCCCATGCGACATGCGCCCGCTTGTCCAGTCGTTCCCCCACCGGAAACGCTGAAGACGACATCAAGTGAATTCTCGACAGATGCAGCGCTGAGGGTGTCAAGAATTGCGCGGCGATCTTGTTCGTTTTTGAAAAAGTCATCCATCGGACGCTTGTTAACCGTAATCTTGCCGGTGCCCTTGCGAACGCGAACACGGGCAACTGATGATTTGCGACGACCGGTGCCGATTGCGTCACCCGTCCGTTTGTCTTTTTTTACCGCTACCATAATCCGATGCTGGTCTTAAGTATTGATTTGGTTTGATTTGAATTTTGGTCGATTGATGCCAAGGAGTTAGCGAAGCACCGGTCGATAAATTACCGTTACGCTTTGGTCGTTACGATTTGCAAGGGCTCGGGATTTTGAGCTTGATGAGGATGGTCGGGACCGACATATGTTTTAAGTTTGCCCAACATTACATCACCCAACTTGTTTTTGGGTAACATCCTGCGAATCGCTTCGCGAAGAATTTGTTCTGGCTGTCGCTCAAGTCGATTGGCGGCAGTTTCACTTCGAAGGCCGGGATAACCCGTGTACCAGGTGTATTTCTTTTGTTGCCATTTACGGCCCGTAAACCGAACTTTCTCGACGTTGACTACGATGACGAAATCACCAGTGTCAACGTGCGGGGTGTAAGCCGGTCGATGTTTACCCATAAGTATCACAGCAATTTCACTGGCCAATCGGCCAACGATTTGGTCAGTGCCATCAACCAGATGCCACAACTGCTCAATTTCGCCGGGTTTGGCCACGTATGTTTTCGTACCAGACACGAGAGTCTCTCCCAATTACCGATCCGTGAATTACAAGAATTGCGGGACGAGTCCGTCCGGTCCCGATTTTTTACAGGTTGGTAATTTATCCCCCGAAAAGGTTTTCCACAAGGCACACATGGGATTTCCCAAGGGTTTTGGGTGTAATAACCGGGTCAATCGTTCCCTTTTGACCGACCAGCAGTGTTCGTTTCCCGTTTTGGATGATTCCGCTTTTCTCGAAGGAAGCCGTTGCCGAATGGGAATAGGTGCCGTTCCATTAGTCCCGGAAATGGCCGCCAGGTTGTCTGTTGAGTCCGCTTGACTCGGCATCTTTGTTTCCCCCCATTCAAGGCCAACGCAATGTCAACACTTCCCGGTCCTGTCGTGACCCCCGAGACGATTTCTGGTTTACGGGTATTTCAGCCCCGTACGCAATCAACCAGACGAGTCCAAAATACCGAAACCCCACGAACTTTTTCTGATTTCGACATTGCGTTCCAGAATGCGACGGGTTGGGAGTTGGCATGGAATCCACCGCGCGATCGAATCTCTTGCAGCAACGGCCCCGGATCGGCCCGGGGCAAAAACCATGACTGGATTCGGATTGATGATATGTCACATCGATTACCCCCAGGCGTACCCGCTGTTAGTCGAATCTATTCCGAGAATCTGATCCTCAAGTTGAATCGACTTCTTGGTGAAATTGGAGTTTCCAACGAAAAAATTCTGGAAAAGGAACAAGACGGAACGACATCGTTAAAACAAGGGAAGAACACCGGGTCGCTGCAGCCCTGTTTTCTGAATTCAGTTAGTGTCGTTCCGGTAACTTCTTCCCCCTTTGGGCCCGACTGTTCCACAGGATTTCAATGGGTTGTGAGAAAAGATGGATCGTTCATGGTCGGTGCCTTTGAGATTAGTGGTTCGGATGAATCGATTCATGCCGGACTTGTGGCGGCGCAGGCCTCGTTTTTAACAGCGTCGCGGTTTGGAGGCGAATGTTCGGACGTTTTACATCAAGTTCGGGCGGGAATTGAGCAAGTCTTTTGTGGTGACATTGGAATTCGTCTGATCGTTTTGGCCCTTGATCCGCTGCTTGGCTTCGCAACGATTTGTGGCGACGATTGTTTTGGAATTCGGCTTGATCGACAAAAAATCACGATGGACCGGCAAGCGTCAACCGGGTTTCTGTGGTTACGCGGTCAAAACCTGATATTGGGCAATTCGATGATTACAAACGACTGTGAAGGAAGTGATAACGCAAACGAGTCCTGGTTTAATCTCGTGGAGCGAAGCGTGAGCCGTTCCAATCCCCGCGACTGGCAGGCAGCGATCATGGAGCACTTACAACGGCAGATCCCGCGTTTAAGAACGCTGCCAAACCTGGCACTGGTTATGGCCAGGCATTGACCAGGATTCGGAATTCCGTTCCTTTCCGGGCTACCTGATGTTGAATGCGCTCGGAATTGGCGAACCGACTTGACGATAACAGGTCATTACCTAAACTTTTGCATCGGAATAACATCGATCCAACGGGTCGGAAGGCAACATTGCGGGCATGGCGGAATTGGCAGACGCGCATGGTTGAGGGCCATGTTCCCAAAAGGAGTGGAGGTTCGAATCCTCTTGCCCGCACTTACAAATATTGACTTCCACTTTCTTTTACTCTCTCGTTTCTTGCTCCAAACCTGCCAAACAAAATAGGCGAGGCCCTGTTATGCCGCGGTTGGAATCAATTTCGCCTGGTGCATTCGTCGCATTACGATCACAGCGACTTCGGGAACGGTACGCGAGGATGCTTCGAGTCAAGGTTCGATTGATCGGCGTGTTTTGTTTGCTGATGGTATTCGGAATCGCGCCAAAAGCATTCTGCCAGAAACCGGAAATTACGCTTCTGCAAGCCGAAGATCGCGTTTCGGTCCGAATGGGTGACGAGCTGTTCACTGAGTACTTGTTCAACGGCTATCAGCGGCCCATCCTTTTTCCTGTCAACGCGGCAGGCGGGCAGTCGGTCGTTCGCAACTTTCCAATGATTGCCGAAGTCCCGAGCGAGGCTGCGGATCACCCTCATCACCAGTCGGTCTGGTTCGCTCACGGTGATGTGAACGGACTGGACTTCTGGTCCAACAAGGCGCAGATCAAAAACAGATCCGTTTCGTTGCTGGTCGACGGAATCGTCTCGAACAACGAATGGATCGGCACCGACAAGGTTCTATGCTCGGATCAAACCGTTATTCGATTCGCCGCCTCTGATTCGTGGCGTATGATCGACTACGACGTGAAAATTATCGCCGGAAGTGAACCGGTCACATTTGGTGACACCAAGGAAGGTCTATTTGCGATTCGTACTCACCCGAGGCTCCAAATACTGGATGCGATGGGAGCGACAATGGCAACCGCATTCAACAGCGAAGGCGTTTCGGGAAAGGATATTTGGGGCAAGTCTGCGCGGTGGGTCCATTACCAAAACAGCATTGGTGATCAGGACTATGGCATCACGGTAATGGATGCTCCCACAAATCTTCGGCACCCGAATTTCTGGCACGCACGGGAATATGGATTAATTGCCGCCAACCCATTTGGCCTGCATGATCTGGGTGGATTGCCGGCTGGTTCCGGCTCATTGACACTGGGTACGGGCCAGTCGTTTTCGCTTCGCTATGCGATTGTCGTTTGGGATAAATTGGCTACAGCGGAAGAAATCGAAGGTGTCTTCGGGCAATTCAGGCAACGATGCTCGAACGAGGCCGCAGCAGATTAATCAGGGCAGTTCCCGGGATGGACGGGCAAAATCGGGACGTTGACCTTTCGCTCGATACACCCGCTCCCGGTTTTCCGGATCGTGTTGAGTCCAGGTTTCCATTCGGCGATCGGCATGGATGGTCCTCAACGATTTTCCATCGAACCATGTTGCCGAATAGGCTCCGCTTTCCGGATTGCGGATGGGTACCTGGCTGTCGTCTTTGAGTAATCGCCAGGCGGCGACATTGTATCGTCGGGCGTTGCTATCCCAGTTGTAATAGATCAACTGATCAAAAACGGGACGCCCCTGGTAATCGTGGTAATGATTGATCTCCACGAGGTCGATGTGGGACGAGATTGCAATCGCTGGCGGGTCACCTGGAAATGCCAAAACGATAAGTAAAAACAGATTGGTTGTCACAGGATCATCCTGTTTAGTAGACAAAAGACCAGAATTCACGCTGTCGAATAACAGAAAAAGGAGAGGGTGTGAATAGCAACACCTGGACGAATGACGAAACTGCCAGCGTTGCATGCCGGCGCGATACAACGAATGCCGGATTACGGGCTGTCGATTGGGCGACTACAGAATGAAGCGCGACAAATCCTGGTCGTCAGTAATTTTCTCGAGTCGTTGCCGCACGTAGGCAGCATCAATGTCCACGCGCCCGCTCTTCATGTCCGGGGCTTCGAAAGCAAGTTCTTCGAGGAGCCGCTCGAGAATAGTATACAACCGCCGCGCCCCGATATTCTGGTTGGACTGATTGACCTTGAAAGCGAATGCGGCAAGTTCGGTAATGGCATCGTCGGAAAAACAAAGCTCGATACCTTCTGTTTTCAACAGCGCTTCATATTGACGCGTTAACGAGTTTTTCGGTTCCGTCAAAATCCGTTCGAAATCCGCCTGGGTCAAGTCATCCAGTTCAACCCGAATTGGGAAACGTCCTTGCAATTCAGGCATCAAATCGCTTGGACTGTTCTTGTGAAACGCCCCGGCAGCAACAAACAGGATATGGTCAGTGCGGACATGGCCATATCGGGTTTGGACGGATGTTCCCTCGACGATGGGAAGCAGGTCGCGCTGGACGCCTTGTCGGGAAACATCCGTTCCACGCCCGTCGCCGGCTACGACCTTGTCGATTTCATCCAGGAAAATAATCCCGAGATTTTCGGCGAGGTCGATGGCCTGACTATGGATTTTCTCCGGGTCAAGCAGCCCCTCGCATTCCTGTTCAAAAACAACTTTGCGCGCATCGGCGACTTTCAGTTTCCGGCGGGAGGACGTCTTGGGGATCAGTTTTTCCAGCATCCCCTGAAAGTCCACATCCATTTGTTCGACACCGATCCCGCCGACCATGACCGGTGACGATTTTTGTTCAATAGTCAATTCAACTTCGCGTTGGTCAAGATCACCGGCCAGCAACATTTGCTCCATTCGACTTCGCGTTTTTTGGTATGAATTTTTTGAGACATGCGATTCGGATTCCCCGGTCGTTTCGTCCTGATCGTCAAACGATGTGGTGGCCGCAAAATCGACGGGGCGGGGTACGAGCAAATCAAGAATTCGCTGAATGGTGCGGGTCTGCGCTTCGCTTTCGACATGTTTTCGTTCCCGCTCACGAACCAGGGCGATAGCGTTGTCGAGTAATTCACGAACCATGCTCTCCACATCGCGGCCGTAGTAACCAACTTCCGTGTACTTTGTGGCCTCGACCTTGATAAATGGGGCATCGGTAAGTTTGGCCAGGCGTCGGGCTATTTCAGTTTTGCCGACCCCTGTTGACCCGATCATCAGAATGTTTTTCGGGGCAACTTCATTTCGCATCTCTTCCGATAATTGCTGGCGCCGCCAGCGGTTGCGCATGGCGACGGCCACGGCCCGCTTGGCATTTGCCTGACCAATGATGTATCGGTCCAGCTCTTCGACAATCTGCCGGGGAGTAAGCGAGGATTCGCCGGTTTTTGGAGTTTCGATTGCTACGGACACTCAATTTCCTCCACGGTGATGTTTTGATTGGTGTAGATATCAATGCCGCCGGCGATAGACAAGGAACGACGGACAATTTCAGCGGCCGACAGTTCTGTGTTTTCCATCAAGGCCCGTGCAGCGGCAATGGCGTAATTGCCGCCCGATCCGATGCCAATGATTCCATCGGATGGCTGGATCACATCTCCTGTACCACTGATCAGCAGGGAATACGTTGTATCGCTGACCGACAACAGGGCTTCCAATTGCCGCAATACCTTGTCCATTCGCCATTGCTTGGCTAATTCTGTTGCGGCGCGAAGCATATTGGAGGGATGATCACGAAGCCGCTCTTCAAACCGCTCCAGCAGGGCGAATGCATCGGCACTGCTCCCGGCAAATCCGCACAAGATCTTTCCGCCAATCAGTTTGCGGACTTTCACCGCGTCCCCTTTCATCACCGCAGTTCCAAGCGTGACTTGTCCATCGCCTCCCATCGCAACAGTCGTGCCGCGCCGGACAGACAAAATAGTGGTCGCATGAAATTTCATTGTGGATTGCATTGGGAACCTGGCGGAAACAGTAAACGTCAATTCCTGTCCTGAATTCTTGCGAAAACACGTTCAAAAAACTATGGGGGGAGCCGCAACCGCCAGCATCAACGGCAACGCACTGCTAACAAATGGCTGGTTCGCGATTGGCACCGCTGCCAGGACCCATGGTGCGACAGTCAATTGTCAGCCCGACCTGTTTTTTGTCGGCGAATCAAGTAACCTGTTGTGATGAACGAGAAAGCCAACCCAATTGAGAAGGACGAAGATTCGCCCGTCGAGACAAACCCGAAATCCTTGACGGACGCACCCATCACACAAACAGAGGGTTGCGATGACGTCAGGCCAACGCGCAGTTCGTTGTTGATGTCGCGTCACGATACAGCGATACTGGTTGTTGACGTACAACAAAAACTCGTTCCACATATCCACCAGCACTGGATTGTCACGTGGAATGTTCGTCGACTGGTCGATGCGGCGAGAATCCTTGGAGTTCCGCGACTCGTTACCGAACAGTACCCGCAGGGGCTTGGTTCAACCATTCCTGAATTGCAGCAAGGCCTGGTCGTTGATGATGAAAAGGCCATGTTCAGTTGCCGGGAATGCAAAAACGTTGCCCGACGTCTTAATGAAACAGGCTTGCAAAAAATCCTGCTATGCGGAATCGAGACTCATGTTTGCGTGCAACAGACTGCCCTTGATTTCCTGGCAATGGGATTTGATGTCTGGCTGGCCGTGGACGCATGCGGAAGTCGTAGTCCGGCCGATCACCGGGTGGCCATGAGACGCATGGAATCGGCCGGGGTTTCCCTAACGACAACCGAGTCGGCAATGTTTGAATGGTGCGAAATCTCCGGGACTCCTGAATTCAAACGGATCAGTGAACTGGTTCAGGAGCCCGTTCCCGATGGCGATGACATTCATTTGGGAAGGCATTTCCCAAGCACACATGCCGAATACGTATTGCACACCAATCATTCTCCCGAGACCGACTCGAGCGGCACGCACACTACGAATCTTTCGTTTGTCATCCGCAAATCAAACAACGGCCAGGAAGTTTGCCGGTTTGTCGGGCAGCAAATTCTGGATGCCGAGAACGGTGCTGTGATTTCCAGTTCAGGCGTGACCGGTGTCGAGGTCAGCAGTGATGGTGCCACGGTCAGTATCCAGTACGACGACGGGCATATTGAAACGCTCTATTTGCCGATCAGTCAATCGCAAAGCCGCCATCCGCGATGGAAAGTTCGCAAGCTCGAGCACCATATCAATTCGGAAGAGTACCGGTCCGATTACAAGATTACATTTCAGATCATCGAATATGCATCGGGAAACGTATTCCGCGAACTGCACGGGTTCGAACATCGACTCGAATCAGGAGGATTCAGCCATATCAGCGGCGTGCGCAAAGTCGAAATCTCGCGCGATGGATGCTGGATGGTTGTCACCACCGTCGGTCGCCCCCCCGAGGTCATCTCGATGCCACTGGAAGTCAACCGAAAAGTCACGACATGAATCGCTGCTGAATGACTGTGGAAATGAATTCTGGTCAGGCCATTCCGCTCATGCCAATTGATCGATACGGCACGCGTTGTATTGAATAGCGTTACGGTTCGCGAATACTTGAATCCAGGCTTCGGAACAACGGATAGAGGAAGTAGTCGATCACGCGTCGAGTACCAACCTTGATTTCACCGGTGACGGCCATGCCAGGAATCAATCGATGATTGTCACGAACTTCCTGCAGATCGAAGTTGGTGATTTCGATCCGCACCTTGTAATAGGGGGGTATTTGCGGCTGTTGTTCGTCCTGGAAAGCGTCTTCGCTAATCGCGCGAATAACGCCTTCCAGCGTTCCGTGCTCCATATAGGGAAAGGCACTCAATTTGATGCGGACGGATCGAGGTGTCCCATCTTCTGTTTCACGAATCGAGGCAATGTCTTTGGATTCAACACGACACTCAAGCTCCGGAATGATTCCGGCAGGAATCAATCGGACTAGCGAATCGCCGGGTGAGACAACCGAGCCCACATCGCGCTCGGCAACTTCGACAACGACAAATTCGTCGTATCCTTCGTATTCCGGAACCTGAATCGTCACCAATTTATTGGCGTGCCGGGCCTTGTCCAGATCGGCTTTTAGTGCCCCGAAATCCTGTCCGGTTTTGGCAAGTTCGTTACTGACTTCTGCCTTGCGGCTGGATCGTTCGGCAGCTTCGCGTTTGCCAAGTGATTCCAGGTCTGCATCGGCTTCCAATATCGAGTTTTTCGCATTGGTTAACTGGTTTTGAACGAAACCAACCTGAATCTCATCATCGAGGAGTTCGGTCCTGGTTCCGAAAGTTTTGTCTGTCAGATTTTTCGTGGTATCGCGTTTTTCGACAACTCGTTTGAGTCGCCCTTCCAACTCGTTAACATCAGCAACATGTTTACTTCGCGTCGCCAGCAGCTTTCTGTGTTCCGCAGCGAATTGCTGTTTTTTGGATTCCATTTCGCTTGAACGGTCAAGAAAGACCATTTGTTCGGTAAGCCATACGGAGTCCTGATCGTGTTCATTCAGGAAGAATTCCGTTTCGGCTTGCTCGGCGGTCAATCGGGCCATTCGGGCTGTAAGTCCGTTGGCCTGCGATTCCAGTTTTGCAACGTCGGCTGCTGAAAACGTAGGATCCAGTGTGAACAAGACATCACCAGTTCGTACAGTTTGGCCAAATTGGACATTGAACTGGCGTATCGGACTGGTTGTCGGAGGCTGTATTACGATCATCAGGGTTGAAATCAATTTGCCTTCGGCAACAACAATCCGATCGACTTTGGCCCATGTGGCCCAAACAACCGCCGCGATAATCAAGGCGATTGCTGTATAGAGCGTCCACCGTAATCCGCCGGCGACCTTGCGATGTTCCATCTCGACCGCATCCGGCTGGAATTCCATGACCAGCCGATCAATCGATTTGCTCCGCGGCTTTCCAGTCTGATTCCTTGCGGATTTTTTTTCGTTTGCGCGATTGGAACCGGATCGCGATTTCGCTTTCGTTACTTTGGCACTAACCGTTGTTATCGTGGCACTATCCGCTGATTTTTCGGCCAGCCCGTTTCCGGAACGACTCGGCGCATGCTCGGCGTCGGCCGGCAAGCGGGATTTGGGAAGTTTCTCTAGCGGTTTCTTGCCATCGTCGGAACCGGGTTGTTCGGGTTCTATTGATGACCCATCTGTTGATACCATAATTCCTGATATACCTTTGAGTTGTCGAGCAAGTCACGATGGTTGCCGATTCTTTCAATCCTGCCTCGCTCGAGTACGATGATCGAATCACTGCCAGTTAAAGTCGACAGGCGGTGTGAAACAATGATAACCGTGCGCCCTTTGGCAATTTTGCGCAAGTTCGCTTGAATGATTGCTTCGCTTTCCGGATCCAGCGAACTGGTCGCTTCATCAAAGATCAAAATCCTGGGGTTGGTCAACAAGGCCCTGGCAATCGCCAGCCGTTGTTTTTGTCCACCGGACAAGTTCGAGCCGTTTTCCTCCAGCATCGTATCGTACGATTGAGGCATACGTTCGACAAACTCATCGGCGCCAGCCAGTTTCGAGGCATGGACAATTTCGGGAAAACTGGCGTTGCTCCTGGCCATACCAATGTTTTCGCGAACCGTTCCCCGAAACAAAAAGTTATCCTGCAAAACAATACCAATGTTTTGTCGCAAGTGGGAAATGTCGAGCTCTCGCATATCCAGCCCGTCGACTCGAATCAGACCGGTCTGGATCCGGTACATTCCCTGGATCAATCGCGTCATTGTGGTCTTTCCGCAACCACTTCTGCCAACGATTCCGATAATTTTTCCGGCTTGAATCGTAAGTGAGACTCCATCCAGGGCCGGTGGGCTGGTGGCGTTATATTGAAAAGTCACATTCTCAAATTCGATCTTTCCCTGAACGGGGGGTCGAAGTCCGTGACCGAGGCCCGATTCTGCCGGTCGATTCATGACTTCACCCAACATGCGGACCGAAAGTGCTGTTTCCTGATAGGAATGGATCAGTGAGACTAGCTGAACCAGCGGTCCGGAAACACGACCGGAGATCATATTGAATGCCACCAGGGCACCGACGGTAATCTCCTTGGAAAAAACCAGTTCCGCGCCGAAATAGACGATGGCAACCGTCATCAGTTTTTCAAGAAACTTGGATATGGTTGTGGCAGTGATCGAGATTTTCCCAACACGGTAATGCATGGCAACGGCTTGTGCGGAACGGTCGTCCCATTTTTTTCGCTGTACCGGTTCCATGCTGAGTGCCTTGACGGTTTGAGCACCGTGAATCGTCTCGACAAGCATCGCCTGCCGCTCGCCTTCGGCCATGTAGAGGGCTTCCAGTCGCCGCCGATAGGGCCCGAGCAACACGCCGATCGTTATTCCCAGCAGGGACGAAAATAACAATACGATCAGCAGCAATTTTACACTGTAAAACCACAGGATCGGCAGAAAGATTAATAGCGCCGCCGAGTCCAGCAACGTCAGAAACAGTTGTCCCGTCAGAAACTCGCGAATTCGCGACGCTTGCTGCATGTGTTTGGTCAGTACCCCTGCCGTAATCCGTTCAAAGTAATCCATGGGCAGGGCCAGCATATGCGCAAACGTGCGCGTAGAGACCCTCACATCGATCTTGCTGGTCGCATGCAGCAACAGGTAACTGCGCAGGTAATTTAACAAGGCGTCAAACAACAGCGCGATCGTGATCCCGATGGCAATCACACGCAGCGTGTTCGACGCATTGTTCACCAGGACCTTGTCAATAACGATCTGGAAGAATAGCGGAACGACCAGGGCAAGCGCATAAATAAAGATTGCCGCTACGATGACGTCCACGAACGACGTCCATTGACGTGCCATCTCCGGAATGAACCAGCGCAAGCTAAACGGCTGTTCGGCATCGAATAACGAAAACTTGCGCTTGGCGAGGATCACGTCCCCGTTCCAGCTCTTCTCGAAATCCTTTCTCGGCAAAAACAAAAAGTCGTTTCGGTCAGCCAGTGGATCGAAAACAGCCAGTTCCTGTTTGATCTTGCCGTCTTCCTGCTCGGCCTCTCGCATGCCCACCAGAATTACGTAATTGCCGTTTTTCAGGCGCGCCATCACTGGATAGGCATGGCCCATTCGTTCCAGTTGTTTCCAGGAAATCCGGGTGGGCTTTACCTTGAATCCATGATCCGATGCCATCCGCAACAATCGTCGAACGCTGGGCTCGGTTTCTTCAAGCGAGTAATCATGAATCAGGCGATCGACGCTAATATCGACGCCGTGATGCCTGCCAACCAGCGCAAGGCACTTGAGAGACGTGTGGTTCACGTTCTTCGAGCCCTCGGCCGGTGAAAGGGCCGGTATCTCCTGATTAGTCGTTGGCATGCTTGCTGGTTTAAAAAGTGTAAATGTTCGGGACAACAACGCGCAACGAACAAAAAACCCCCGTACGAATCCAGTCGCACGAGGGTCCTGTACCTGGTAACGGTTGCGACTAGGAAATCGGTATCGCCAAATTTCCGTATTTCGAGGTGTTGGTAGTCACGGCAAAATGGGTGGATGTCAATGACGCAACACTGAAAATCGAATAGAGGTTGATATCCGGACCAACGTTTTCGCCATCGGCATTAATGATCCGCAATGTCTCAACGCGACTCTTGCCGAATGCCATATCGGCAATTCGTACGCCACCATGCGAATCCTGCCCATCGAAACTCAAATCAATTCGAAGATCATTGTCAAATCGGCGGAATGTAAAGTTATTCGTTAACGTATCAACGTCGTCGTCGTATTCATTAAACAAACGGACTTCAAATACGTCCAGGCCGGCACCCAATTCATCGTTAATAATGTCGTAACCGTCACCGATGCCCCAAACATACGTATCGTTGCCGGCATGTCCACGTACATAGTCTTGTCCGGCCCGGCCTTCGAGGCGGTCGTTGCCGTTATTGCCAAACAGCAGATTGTTTAGCTCATTTCCACGAAGAATGTCGCTTCCGGAGCCGCCGCGGGCATTCTCGATAACAGTACCCCAGGCAATTGCGACGTTCTGATCGACACCTCCGACGGAACTAAATTGCCCCTGGACCAGATCAACGTTAACGTTGACGACGTGGTTGCCAAGATTAAGCGTGTCGAATCCGCCGGAATCATAAATCGTTTGGGGAATCGGACTATTTGGTTCGATACGAATGTGGGTATTGCCTGCACGATACGTTGGATTGCGCCCGTACTGGCCCTGCAGAGCCATCACGTCGTACAACATCGGAGTTCGTGGATACAGGGTGCCACCGTTAACCGGGTCGGTAAAGGCGCTTGAATACGACATGACCGAAAATCGGTCGTTTTCCATGGGAGCTGGCAAAATCAAAGCGCCCGTGAACGAATGCTTCAGGCCGAGCGAGTGGCCGTTTTCATGGATCCAGACAAAATTTCCGTACTCACCAGGATTTGTTAGCAACAAGCTGGGCAACTGAGACGTTGTTCCCCATTGGTCGCCGTTTGGTTCAAATAACCCTACCTCGCCGGGAATGTAGGCGTAGGCGCCCGCATCGGGAGTGTTGTCAGACATTGCAAAGGTCACATCGGCCAGCGTATTTGCAGCAACTTCGGTATATCGAACGTTGAAAAACGTCTCGTATATGTCAAGTGTTTCGCGAATTGAAGTCCGCATTCCAAGATCGGTAATTGCTGTGAAGTCAGTGCATTCAGGATAGCCGAGTGCACAATAGTAAGGTGGCACCACTGTTGGGAAACTATACGTAAGCCTTAATTGGGGGCCAACGTATTCCCAATCTCCAAATCCGAGGACAGCGTCCTCATTGACCGGATCAGTCGAAATCTCAAATGGCGTCCAGTCGGATTTTTCATAGCCGTTGTCAACCCGAATCAGGTATCGATCAAATGATCGCCCTAGATCGTCGGCACCCCCTCGAACGAGCAAATCCGAATATTGTTGAGGCGTAAGTGTATGAACCTTGTTGGCCTCCAGGTCAAACCCGTACAAAACAAAACTGCCGCTGGACGGCAATTCATTCAAATCGATGACTTCGTAGCCTAACGGACTGACGCTGGAACCGATGTTGAGGAAGTCGTCCAATCGATTTTCTTCAAATGAGTTCACCATTCGAATGCCAGTTGCAGAAATAGTCGGCAATTCCGACGTCGTGGCCAAGGCAGTCGCAATGGTACTAATGCGCTGTCCATCAAAGGCCTGGACCTGGAAGTTTTCGCTTCCAAGCACGGCCCCTGCAACATATCTGAGTCTGGCCAGTTCATTGGCATTGACACGAATAAACTCACCAGCTGCCTGCTTGACGCCGTCCAGTTCGAAATAACCGCTGGTGGGAGAAACGCCCAGGTCCTTGACTTGCACCCACTTCATTGTGTTGCCGTCGATGTCCGAAAACGAAAATAATTGCTGAACATCGATTTTGTCGCCCAGTTTCAGACTGAGTTTGTTGGCGGTAACCGATGGATCGTTGCTGTTGGGAGAAGTGAACGCCGAAAAGAACTTGATGCTGCTCCAGGCGGCTTCGTCACGTGCATGAAACGCCAATGTTTCAGACGTTCCGTACAAGGCACCATGATAATAAATGTTGGAAAACTGGAGTGGTGTAATGGAATGCCAGGTTGCCGACGCGAGTTTCGTACCGTTCAACGAAAAGTAGCCCCCGTTCGGATCTGCTGACGTATCATTCACCAGATATTCAAGGATCGGATAACCATTGGGATCTGATGCGCTGATAAAATCGGACAGGCGAACAAATTCCAGTGCGACAACCGTGACGTTGCTGCCGGAAACAATCGGCGGGTCAACATTCGGCGCCACCGAGAAAAAAGTTGCGGCACCTGGTGAACTCCAGAACAATCCGTCAAAAGCCTCGATGGTGATCAACTCGCTCCCAATAATTGCAGCCGAATGATATTTAACCTTGCTCAAATCGGACGCATTAATCTCAAGCACCAAACCCTGTTGCCATCGTTGACCATTAAAGCTGAAGTATCCCGATTGAGCAGCAGTATTGCTGTCCCGAAAACGGTACTTTGTAACAACGGAACCTGGATCGATGTCGCCGACCGAGAACCGGCCCTGCATTGAAATTTCTTGATCGAGCTGAACTGTTGAATTCAGGGCGGTTACTGTTGGCGGAAAATTATTCACTACAAACTCCCATTAAGGCTATTCGTGGCGTCGCCGCCAACTCTGTTCTGTACCAATAACGAAACGCTTTCGCAAATTCATTTCGCGATCGGCAAAATTAATAATCCTGAAATCCCGGTCCGATTATCCCGTACCCATTGTGATTAAGGACCAGCAAATAAAAAACGCTTGAATTGCCAGAAAGTCCCTGAAGCAATCCTAAAAGTTTGGCGAACTTGGTTTTTCACCTGTTTTGGCAGTTCCCGGAGCCGGATTGGCGGCGTCTCTTGGCTTGACCAATCCTGCTTCTACCAATTGGCGAACCAGATCCTCCATTGCCGAAAAACTACGCAAAAAGCCGTCTGGAGGCATGATAACCCGCTGTCGGGTTTCCATCCGTGGCTTGTCTGCGGTATCGCGCTGGCTCCCGACCATAACGACCAGATCCATGCGAACCATCCCGCCGCTCAAGACAATTTCCCCCACTCCGTCCGCAAAAATTTCTCGCGAATTCTCCATCGTTGATCTCAACTCCCAATGATTTGTTGTGTTTGTTCCATACGAAAACCCGGCAATTCGCCTCTTGAACACCGGTTTCTTATGCTAAACGGGCTGTTTGTATCGGTCTAGCGGCAAATGAGCCGTTTTGGCATTTCCGTTTTGGCATTAGAAACGTCCGGTTAGGGGTTTCAATTGTCCATGCGTGCAATCCCTGGTTGTTATCGGCAAGTGCCAGCCAAGGAATCCGGCGGATGTCATCAGCAATTTGGATCGCGACTAAATGTGCCAGCGTACGGACGAAAGCATGATTGAACATTCAGCGAATCTGGACAGGGAATGTCCCGTTGGAATACGCTTCCGACGCGAAAAAAGACGATTTTTCGATCGGCACTTGTGCGCGGGGGGATGATTCCCCTTAAAGGAATTAGTTTGTGCGTGTCGAATAGACAGTATCGATAAAACAGGATTTTCCAGTTGCCGACCGTTTCAAATTCTCGCAACCCGTTTTTCGGTTTATTGGCCGAAAGGACCTGGTGATGTTCTCGGACTCGTTTCGTTTCCTCCTGATGACCCGCCAAACGCTGGTTAGTGACGAATCAACCCGTCGCCTGGCGTTGGGGGTGACATTTGGAATGATGATTGGATTAATACCCAAAGACTCGCTGTTTGTTTGGGTATTGGGTGTCGCAATGATGCTTACAACAGCAAACATTGTCAGTGCCATCGTATCGGGATTTTTGTTCAGCGGGTTAGGTTACTTTCTCGATCCGTTTACTCACAAGCTTGGGGGCCTGTTGCTCACCGCCGATGGGCTTGAGCCTGCATGGACGTGGCTATACGGATTGCCGTTCATGCCATGGACTCGATTCAACAACACGGTTGTCCTCGGCAGTTTTGTCCTGGGGATTCTCATTGCGATTCCCGTTTACTTATCGGCCCGGCGGTTTTTCGAAACGACGGGTGTCTTGATTCACGATCGGTTGCGAACGACCTGGGTTTACCGCTGGATGGTTTCGCAGGCTTCCCATCCGTTGATCGAGGAGAATCGATGATACGCTGGAAATATGTATTGCCCCGAATCGCCTTGCTGGCCATGATCGTGTTACTGGTCAATGCGATGGCCAACCCGTTGACGCGTTTGTTGCTGATTCAATCGGCGCAGTCTGTGACAGGAGCTCGTGTCAACATTGCAAGGGTCGATGCGTCGTTATGGGGCGGGCAATTATCGGTTACCAATCTACAGTGTGCGGATCCCCGTGATCCCATGAAGAACCTGATTCAAATAGAATCGGGCGAGTTTTCACTTGATCCAGGACGAGCATTGCACAAGCAATGGGTCGTCGAAAATGCAAGTTTGAAACTTTTGCAATTCGGAACGCCGCGAACCGAATCAGGTGCCCTGACAAAAGTAACGGGAAAAGTGTCCACGATTGGTTCCGCCCTGGTACGCGTTGTTCGCGATCAGGCCCGGCATCAGGGACAACTATGGCTACATCAACTCGAAGGTCAATTGCCGACACTTGTCCATGACAATCTTGAAACGGTAAAGCTTGCCCGGGAACTCGGGATTCAGTGGCCTGCCGAATTTGAACGACAACGGTCTCGTGCGATGGCCCTGAAGCAGCGGTCGGAAGCGATTCTGAATACGGTTCAGAAGCGCACGGATAATCCCTTGCGTGACACGGAAGTTTACTTTGAGGCAATCAACGAATCACGGCGAATCGCCGAAGACGTCGCGATTGCTCAACAGGAACTTCATCAACTCACGGCGCAATTTCAGCACGATCAGGAAGCACTCGTCGAGGCCCAACAACGGGATCAGACGCGAATTTCAACAATCGCAAGTGATTTTTCATTGAATGGCGAAAGCCTCAATGAACTGTTGCTCGGTGAGGAGCAAGCCAATCGAGTGACAGAAGTAGTCGGCTGGATCAAATGGTTTCGCGACTCAATTCCCAATCCCGAGGTTGATTTTCAACCACCAGGCGCTCGCGGATACGACGTGACGTTTTCCCGCCATCCCGAGTTTTTATTCCAAAACCTCGAACTTGGTGGCGAAGGAATCGTTGGCGGTAAAACAATAAAATTCTTTGGAACAGCTGTAAACCTTTCCACAGCACCGCAACTCATGAGTGAACCAGTATCGATTGAACTTCGGGGCCAGGGGGATGCCCATGTTCATGTGATGGCAACCATCGACCGGCGAACGATACAGTCAATCGATACGATTCGAATCAATTGCCCGCAAATCCAGGTGCCCGGATGTAGCCTGGGAAAGGCTGATTCGTTGCTGGTTTCAATGGGACCGTCAAATCTGTCACTGCTGTTCGATGCAACCGTGGTCGACGATCAAATCAAAGGCCAAATTCAAATCCGTCAATCCGATGTCAAAATGGAAGTCCAGCAAGCAGCAAGTCTTGCCGGAGGTCAGGCATTGGTCCAATCACTTAATAGTCAAATTGCCGACCTGAATGGTTTCTCGGTGACCGTTGATTTGTCCGGAACGGTCGAAGGGCCACGAATGGAATTGCAATCCGATCTCGGTCAGCAAATTGCTGACATGATGGGAAGTGCTTTTCGCGAAAACGTTGCGCAGGCGACTGAAACCAAAGTTGCGGAGTTGCAAAAAATTCTTGATCAACAACTCGCAGGACTTAATCAGATTTTTAATTCGAATTCCAACGAGATCCTGATTCTCTTGACAAACGAAGTGACCGCCATCGCCAGTCTGGAAGATATGATGGACTCCTCAGGCATTGGTCTTCCAAAAATTCGGTAGAGTCAATTTTTTCGACTTGTTTGAGTCGGCAATATTAAAACGGCAAAGGCGAAACGTCCGCACGACTCGTTTTGGCCTTTCCAGGAATTGATATCCCTTTTTTCGTTGACTGCCAACCTGTCAGGTTGGACATCGCGGTAGCCGATTTACTCCCCGCAAGTTGGCTTGATCGGCGACGGATTGGAAATGCTACGGGTTTCGAAGGTCGGTTTGGCCAAAACCACGCACGAAAAAGTGGTTTTTGTCCCCTCTTATATCGATGACGATCTTCCAAGTTCTGAGGCCAGGCCAAGTGGCATGCGAGCCCGGGACTGTTTTCCTTCTTTCTGTTGTTGTTGATTCTCAACGGAATTTCGACCAACCCGGCTTTTGAAAATTCCACGTTTTGCAACAACTCTCCCTGAATTGGCACGCAGGTTGCCTTTAGTACCAGAGGAACTGGTGCGCACCTGACAAAAATGCGCAGCGACCGGCGTTTCGTCGAGATCGACCTGATCGAAACTTAACGCAACTGGCTTGACGGGAGCCGAGGCGGTCCAACCCTTTAGAAACACAAATTAACGACTTCATATTTGCCAATTCACAAATCCACCAAGGGAGAATTTATCGTGGCAAAACAAATGGTATTTGACGACGAAGCCCGCCAGCCGCTTTTGGCTGGTATTTCCAAACTTGCTAAAGCGGTACGCAGTACACTTGGACCACGAGGACGCAACGCGGTCCTCGACAAGGGCTGGGGCTCACCCAAAATCACCAAGGACGGCGTGACGGTTGCCGAGGATATCGAACTGGATGACCCTTTCGAAAACCTGGGAGTTCAGTTGGTTAAAGAAGCGGCCAGCAAGACCAACGACGTTGCCGGTGACGGAACAACCACTGCAACCATTTTGGCAGAAGCAATTTTTCGCGAAGGGCTGAAAATGATTGCGTCGGGTTATGACCCGATGGCGCTTACACGTGGAATTGCCAAGGCAACCACCGTTGTTTGTGAAGCGATTAGTAAACAAGCAACGCCCATCAACGAGAAAAGCAAGAAAGAGATTCAACAGATCGCCACCATTGCCGGAAATAATGATCCGTCAATCGGTGCCGTGTTGGCCGATGCGTTTATTAAAGTTGGCAAAGATGGTGTCATTACTGTCGAAGAAGGCCGAACCAGTGAAACGACAGTCGAAGTTGTCGAAGGGATGCAATTCGATCGCGGATTTCTTTCACCGCACTTCGTTACCAATCAGGATGACGTAACTGTCGAATTCTCGAATTGCCATGTCTTGTTGTTCGAAGAAAAAATTTCATCCAACAAGGCCTTGATTCCGCTGCTGGAAGCCATTTCCAAAGCCAAAAAACCACTCCTTATCATTGCCGAAGATGTTGACGGCGAAGCTCTTGCAACACTGGTTGTGAACAAGATGCGCGGCATTTTGCAAGTCGCTGCGGTCAAAGCTCCAGGTTACGGTGATCGTCGCAAGGCAATCATGGGGGACATTGCTGTCCTGACGGGTGGCCAGGCGATCTTCAAGGATTTGGGGGTTCAACTGGAAAACATCCAGATCAGCGATCTGGGGAAAGCCAAAAAAGTTCGCATCTCGTCCGACGAAACCATCATCATTGGTGGCGGTGGCGAAAAGTCCGCGATCGATGGTCGCGTCGATCAGATTCGTCGCGAAATTGAAAATACCGACAGCGATTATGACCGTGAGAAACTTCAGGAACGCCTGGCGAAACTGGCTGGCGGCGTTGCCCAAATTATGGTTGGCGCGGTTACCGAAACGGAAATGAAAGAGCGTAAGGACTTGTTGATCGACGCGAAAAGTGCAACCGCGGCAGCACTCAAGGAAGGGATCGTTCCTGGCGGTGGCGTCGCCTTGATCCGAGCCGGAAAAGAACTTGCCAAATTGAAGCTCGAAGGGGATGAAGCAGCCGGTGCCCGGATTATCGCCAACGTTCTCGATTATCCGCTCCGAAGTATCGCCGACAACGCCGGCTACGAAGGGGCGGTTGTCGTCAATCGTGTTCGCGGCATGAAAGGGAAAAACGACGGCTTTAACGCGGATACCGGACAGTACGTCGACCTGGTCGAGGACGGCGTTATCGATCCGGCAATGGTCGTTCGTACCGCATTGCAAAACGCCGCAAGTGTCGCTTCCCTTTTGTTGGCTACGGAATCCCTCATCGTTGATATTCCGGTCAAGGGAGAAGCTGGTGGCGGCAATCACGATCACCACGGTATGGGTGGTGGCGACATGGGCATGGGTGGCATGGGTGGCATGGGTGGTATGGGAATGCCCGGGATGATGTAGTTCCTGTCACTCTGTTTTTATGATTCTTCTAACACAAACAAACTCAATCAATTGAACAAGGAATAAACCAATGGCAAAAGTAAACATTCGTCCACTTGATGATCGCATCGTTGTCGAGCCTATGCAGGCTGAAGAAACCACCGCAGGCGGCATTGTGTTGCCGGACAATGCCAAGGAAAAACCACAACGAGGCACCGTCGTTGCCGTCGGTCCTGGCAAATTGCTCGAAAGCGGTTTACGCGGAGCAGTCGCTGTTTCCGTTGGTGATCAAGTGATTTTCGGTAAGTACGGTGGTACTGAAATCGAGGTCAACGGCGTCGACGTCAAGATCCTTCGCGAGTCGGACATCCTTGCCAAAGTGGTCTAGGAATTTCTGGTTGCAACCGGTTGGCTAAACCGGAATTCAACCAAAATCCGGCAATAAAATTCATTGTCGGCGGACTCTGCAGGGTCCCCCGATTCCGTTTGTGAAACGAAACCAAAACAAGTCAATCAAGGAATACTACAGTGCCCAAGCAACTACTATTTGACGACTACGCACGGCAGCGGATGCTCAAAGGCATCGACAAGCTGACCAATGCTGTCGCGGTAACGATGGGACCGACCGGTCGCAACGTGATCATTAACAAATCCTATGGCGGTCCAACCGTTACCAAAGACGGTGTTACCGTTGCCAAGGAAATCGAATTGGAAGACCGTTTTGAAAACATGGGTGCCAAACTGGTAGCCGAAGTTGCTCAAAAGACGTCTGACCTGGCGGGCGACGGGACCACAACAGCAACGGTTCTGGCCCGTGCCATTTTCCGTGAAGGAATTCGCAGCATTGTTTCCGGTTGCAACCCAACTGCCGTACGTCGTGGAATTGAACGAGCCGTCGAGGCTGCCGAAGAGTTTTTAATCGCGATGGCCAAACCGGTTTCGCGCAAAGACCAGGCCGAAGTTGCAAACGTCGGCGCCATCAGTGCCAATAACGACATGGAAATCGGCAAACTAATTGCCGAAGCCCTGCACCGTGTCGGCAACGATGGTGTGATTACCGTCGAAGAAGGCAAATCCCGTGAAACGACTGTCGAGTACGTCGATGGGATGCAGTTCGACAAAGGCTACATTTCTCCTTACTTCATCAATCGTCCGACCGAGATGGATTGCGAAATGGAGAATTGCAAGATCTTGTTGTTCGAAAAGAAAATCAGCAACATTCGCGATATCGTTCCGATTCTGGAAAAAGTCAGCCAGACCGGACAGCCCTTGTTGATCATTGCCGAAGATGTCGACGCCGAAGCATTGACATTGCTGGTCGTTAACCGGCTCCGCGGCACGCTGAATGTTTGTGCCATCAAGGCTCCTGGTTTTGGCGATCGTCGCAAGGCAATGCTTGGCGATATCGCAACATTGACCGGCGGAACGTTGATTAGCGAAGACCTGGGAATCCAACTGGAAAAGTTGACGATTGACCAATTGGGTACGGCCAAGAAAGTCACGATTGACAAAAGCACTACGACAATCGTCGAAGGTGCCGGTTCACGCAAGGATGTGAATGCCCGAATTGAACAACTTCGCAAGGGTATTGAAGCATCGGACAGCGATTATGATCGCGAGAAGTTGCAAGAGCGGTTGGCTAAATTGACGGGCGGCGTTGCCGTGGTCAAGGTGGGTGCCGAAACCGAAGCCGAAATGAAACAAAAGAAAGCTCGCGTTGAAGACGCCTTGCACGCGACTCGCGCAGCGATCGAAGAGGGAATACTTCCAGGGGGAGGTGTTGCCCTGTTGCGAGCACGAGAAGCAGTTGAAAAAGTTCGCAGCGCCGCCAAGGGTGACGAGAAAATCGGTGTTGATATCGTTTTCCGGGCGCTCGATGCTCCCATCCGCCAAATTGCCGAAAACGGTGGTATCGATGGTGCCGTTGTTGCCGATACGATCCTCGAAAAAGGTAAAAACTTTGGCTATGAGGCCAACTCAGGGCAATATGTCGACATGTTCAAGGCTGGAGTGATTGATCCAGTGAAAGTTGTTCGCACCGCTCTTCGCAATGCTGCCAGCATTGCCGGACTGTTGCTTACGACCGACGCTATGGTCAGCACCTTTGATGACGAGGACAAAAAACGGACCCTCGTCGAAGGCGCAATCACCTAGTGAATGGCCCGGATCAGGTTCCGGATGCTTATCGAATTTATCGATCGGGCTGCTCGTGTTGAGTGGCCCGTTTTCCAATCCAGCCCCAGGTTATTTCTTCCGCTTTTCCCATGGCCAAACGCTGTTACTACGAAGTCTTGCAGATCGAGCGATCATCGTCGGATCGGGACATCGCCAAGGCCTACCGGAAACTCGCGGTGCAGTATCATCCCGACAGTAATCCGGACGATGACGGGGCCGATCTTAAATTCAAGGAAGCTGCCGAGGCTTACGATGTTTTGGGCGATAACGACAAACGAAGTCGCTACGACCAGTTCGGCCATGCCGGTGTTGATGGGTCGGCAAACAGTTTTGGAAATGCCGAGGACATCATGTCGGCCTTTTCAGAGATCTTCGGCGACAGTTTGTTGGGTAGTTTCTTTGGCGGCAATCGAAGTCGAACACGACGGGGTGCCAACCTTCGTGCCGAAGTTACATTGACGCTCGAAGAAGCGGCTTCGGGTGTTCAGAAATCAATTTCGTTCACGCGCGGCCAGCGATGTGATTCGTGTCGCGGTTCCGGTGCCCGTGCGGGAACCAAGCCGACAACATGTTCCAAATGTGGTGGACGTGGCCAGGTTTTGCAAAGTAACGGAATCCTCAGGGTCCAGACAACCTGCCCCTCCTGTCATGGCGGTGGCCAGATGATTACCGACCCATGCTTTGATTGCCGTGGCTATGGCGTTCGAAAAAACAAAGTTGAGCTTGAGGTCGCTATTCCGGCTGGTGTCGATGACGGAATGCAAGTCCGCTTGCAAGGCGAAGGAGAGCCGGGTCCAGCCGGCGACGGGGCTCCCGGCGATTGCTTTTGCCTGATTCGCGTTCGCAAGCACAAGTTGTTTCATCGCGACGGGATGAACCTGATTTTGCAGTTCCCGATCACTTACTCGCAGGCCGCATTGGGTGCGACATTGAAAGTACCAACACTGGAAGGTCCCGACGAATTGCTCGTCCCGGCCGGCAGCCAGTCCGGTGACGTTTTCAAAATCGCCGGTCGGGGAATGCCCGATCCGCAGTCGCGTCGAAAAGGGGACTTGCTGATCCAGACTTTTATCGAAACACCAAAAAAACTGGGTATCCGCCAGGAGGAGTTGCTGCGTGAACTTGCCGAACTGGAAAATGGAAACGTGACGCCGCAACGAAAAACATTTCTCGACAAACTCAAAGGCTATTTCGCGGTGTCTGACCAATGATTGGTCCTTCCCAGGACAAAAGTCGCTGCTCCTTGCAACGAGTCGAAGGCCAATGTTTCCGTTAACGTCCAAACCGCGAACGCCCTTGCCGAAAAACGAACAACAGGAATTCAAATATGACTGACAAACGAACCAATGCCCAGGAAACCGGGTTGGAGCAGGAGCCCGATTTCTCCAACTTGGAGAAACCTGATCAACCTGAGTTGGAAATTGCCGCAGCCACGGATGTCGATCTAAAAGGGCAACTCGAAGAGGCAGAAAAACGCGTTTTGCTGTGCCAGGCCGACCTTGAGAATTTCCGCAGACGCAAGAATCGGGAATCGGCCGATCAATTGAAATACGCCAACCTGCCCTTACTGCAAAACTTGCTGTCAATCGTCGACAACCTTGAGCGGGCCCTCGTAGCCGCGCGCAACGAAACTGCCGAGACATCGTCCTTGCAAAAAGGTGTCGAGATGGTCTTTTCACAGTTGCAGCTTGCGCTGGAGAATGCCGGTTGCATTCGAATTGAGTGTGTCGGACAGGTGTTCGATCCACACGTACACGAAGCGATCATGATGCAACCTGGAGACGCGCCCGCCAATACGATTATTGTCGAAGCGCAACCTGGTTACCGATTGCACGACCGTGTGATTCGTCCGGCCAAAGTGATTATCTCCACGGGTCCGTCGAATTAGTTCGCATCACAAGACTACCGCTGACCAGTCCTTTCGTAATGGCCTGAATAACTGATCCATTCAACCATTAAAACAATTCATCGCCGACCGGGAACTTATGCCAACTTACGATTACGAATGCGACGCCTGTGGGCACGAGTTTGAACTGTTTCAGCGAATCAGCGAAGAACCGGAGACGAAATGTCCCAAGTGCAAAAAGAAAAAACTGCGCCGTCTTTTCGGGACAGGAGCCGCCGTAATGTTCAAGGGAAGCGGTTTCTACCAGACCGATTACCCTAGCGAGTCCTATAAAAAAGGTGCCGATTCGGCCAAGTCGGAATCTTCCGAAACGCCTTCAAAAAAGGAAGGCGCACCCTCGTCCGAAACTCCTTCTACAGCCAAACCCGACAAATCCGATAAGCCCGCGCCCAGCTCGCCATCCACTGGCGAAAGCAAATCGTCGAAATCGAAAAAGAAGTAGGTTCCGCGTGGCATTGTCTCGCCGGGGATTTATTGCCCGGCAAACGCGTTAGTCTGCGCGCTTTCGCTCGACTATCTTTCGGGATTTTGTTTGATTCGTCAAAGTTTGTCGGACAGAATACCCATCTTCTGATTCACAAACAGCAATCAAAATTCCCGGATCAAACGACCATGACCGAATCGACGCGCGGTGACGCCGGCGGCAATGATTCATCGTCGCAATGTGTGGAATTGGCGGCCATGTTTGACGACGGTGGTCCCCATACCGCCGAAAAGCTGCTGCCACTGGTTTATAACGAATTGCGAAAGGTGGCGGCGGCAAAACTTGCACGGGAAAAGTCCGGCCAAACGTTGCAGGCGACCGCCCTGGTGCACGAAGCGTACTTGCGTTTGGTTGGCAGCGATGCCGACCTTTCTTTTGCAAACCGAAAACACTTTTTTGCGGTGGCTGCCGAAGCCATGCGCAGAATCCTGGTTGATCAGGCTCGACGCAAATTAAGCGTCCGGCATGGAGGTGACTGGCAACGAGTTGACGAGCTACCGGACTTTCCCGATATCGATCAGGAAGTCGAACAGACCATGGCTGTCCATGAACTGCTTGACCTTCTTGCCGACAGGTACGCTCGGCAAGCGGAAGTGGCAAAGTTACGTTTGTACCTGCAATTTACGTTCGTCGAAATAGGAAACCTTCTCGGTCTGTCAGCGGACACTGCCGAATCTGATTGGATATTTGCCCGTGCCTGGCTGCGACGTGAATGGGGACAAAACATTGAGAGTCATTAATTAATAGAGGGTAACAGGAATGGGGTGCCACTGTTTGCTGGTCAAACAGTGTTTGTCCGCAAGCACTGCTGGACGAGCCAGCAGTGGCACCCGAGTTTTCACCAATGATCGATTTGGAACTATCAGAATTCCCGGACGCCCCTAAATTATTTTTGAAATAACGGTTGTTTCGGTCGGTTTTTGGCTGATTTTCTCGCTTGTGATAGTAGGAATTAGGCGCGCGGCAAGTATTGGTTGGGGTCAGCGATGAACGAGATCGAACTTTTTAATGCGGCAGTGAAGTTGTCGGCCGATGAGCGAGCCCGGTTTTTGGATTTGGCCTGCAAAGACAATCCGGAACTGCGCGGGCAGGTTGAGGCGCTGATCAACGCCCATTTCGAATCGGCCACGTTTTTGCACGAGTCGGGTGACAAACCTGCCGACCGGCGGTTGATGGAGACGATGGCACAAACAGGGGCGTCGGAAAATCCCGGCACGATGATTGCCGGTCGGTACAAACTGATCGAAGCGATCGGCGAAGGGGGGATGGGGTCGGTCTGGCTGGCCGAACAAAAGGAGCCGGTCAAACGAAAGGTCGCTATCAAACTGGTCAAGGCTGGGATGGATTCGAAGTCCGTGCTTGCCCGGTTCGAAGCGGAACGTCAGGCGCTGGCGGTGATGGATCATCCAAACATCGCCAAAGTCTTTGACGGCGGGGTGACCGTACAGGGCCGACCGTTCTTCGTAATGGAATACGTCAAGGGTGTTCCATTGACCGAATACTGTGATCAGGCCCGGCTCTCGCTGAAGGAACGTCTCAATTTATTCATGCCAGTCTGCCAGGCGGTACAGCATGCGCACCAAAAAGGGATCATCCATCGCGACTTAAAACCGTCCAACATTCTGATCTGTCTATACGACGGCAAGCCAGTCCCCAAAGTCATCGACTTTGGTTTGGCCAAAGCCATGCACCAATCCCTGACCGAACAATCGCTGCACACGGCGCATGGCGTGATGGTCGGCACACCGCTGTACATGTCACCCGAACAGGCCGAGCACAACAACTTGGACATCGACACCCGAACCGATATCTATTCTCTGGGAGTGATCCTGTACGAACTGTTGACCGGCAGCACCCCGCTGGAGAAATTGCAACTGAAAGAAGCGGCGTTCAACGAAATCCTGCGGCTGATCAAGGAAGTGGAACCTCAGAAACCGAGTACCCGCTTGAGTGGCAGCGCCAGTCTGCCGAGCATCGCTGCTCAAAGGAGCATCGAACCGAATCAGTTGAAGAAGTCTCTCATCGGCGACTTGGACTGGATCGTGATGAAGGCGCTGGACAAGGAACGGAGTCGACGCTACGAAACAGCCAACGGTCTGGCCCGTGACATTGACCGCTTCCTGAATGAAGAAGTGGTTGAGGCTTGTCCGCCAAGTGCTGCTTATCGAATGAAAAAACTGCTGCGGCGTAACAAGGGGACGGTGCTTGCGGCGAGTCTGGTATTGTTTGCGCTGGTCGCCGGCACCGCTGCGGTACTTGCCGTCCAGACCCGGGCAAACGCCAACCTGCGATTGGTTAACACCAAACTCGACCAGGCCAACACCGACCTCGTGTCGTCCAACACCCTGCTTGACCAGCAACGAACTCGCGCCGAAGAGCGAGAACAGCAGGCAATTGACGCCGTGAAGGGATTCGGCGACGCGGTGTCGAACAACGAGGAACTCAAGAACAACCCCGCGCTGGAATCGCTTCGCAAAACGCTTTTGAATGAGCCGTTGGCCTTCTTTAAAGAATTGCGCGAACGTCGCCAGGGCGACGCCGACACCCGCCCCGAATCCCTGGCCCGCCTGGCCAGCGCCAGCTTCGACTTGGGCAATCTGACCAACGAGATCGGCGACAAACAAGACGCGCTGATCGCATATCGCGAATCGCTGGCGATCCGGCAGAAGCTAGCCGACGCCAATCCCACCGCCACCGAGTTTCAGAGCAAACTGGCGGGCAGCCACCACAACATTGGCTTTTTGCTGAGCGCCACCGGCAAGCCGGACGAGGCGCTTGAGGCGTACGAGTCGGCGCTGACGATATCTCAGAAGCTGGTCGACGCCAACCCCACCGTCACCCAGTTCCAGAGCGACCTGGCAGGCAGCCACAACAACCTCGGCCACTTGCTGAGCGACACCGGGAAGCCTGGCGAGGCGCTTGAGGCGTTCGAGTCGGCGCTGGCGATCGAGCAGAAGCTGGCCGACGCCAAACCGACCGACATTGAGCTCCAGAGCGCCCTGGCACTCAGCCATAACAACATTGGCCGCTTGCTGAGCGACACGGGCAATCAGGACGCGGCGCTCGAGGCGTACGAATCGGCCTTGACGATCAGGCAGAAGCTGACGGACGCCAACCCCACCGTCATCGAGTTTCAGAGCGACCTGGCAGGCAGCCACAACAACCTCGGCCACTTGCTGAGCGAAACCGGGAAGCCTGGCGAGGCGCTTGAGGCGTATGAGTCGGACTTAGCGATCCGGCAGAAGCTGGCCGACGCCAACCCCACCGTCACCGAGTTCCAGAGCGTGCTGGCAGCCAGCCACAACAACCTCGGCAACTTGCTGAGTGCCACCCTCAAGCCGGTCGAGGCGCTCGAGGCGTACGAGTCGGCCCTGGCGATCCAACAGACGCTGGCCGACGCTCATCCTACCGTCACGCAGTACCGGATGTTCCTGGCGAATCACCACAACAACATCGGTGTCTTGCTGAGCGACACCGGCAAGCCGGGCGAGGCGTTGAAAGCGTTCGAATCGGCGCTGCCGGTCCGGGAGCGGCTGGCACGGGAGCATCCCGAGTCTCCCGACTACGCCAGCAATCTGGGCGCTCTGCTCAACAACATGGCCCATATCGACATCGACGCGAGGCAGTTCGACGCGGCCCGCGATCGGCTTGAGCAAGCGATCGACTTGCAGAAGAAGGCCCTGGCCGCCAACCCGAGGAACCCAACCTATCGGCAGTTCCTGACCAACCACCTGCACAACTTGATCGAAGCGGCCCGAGGGCGGGATGATGCCGAGGGCGCGGCCGAGGCCGAGCGTGAGTTGGCGACACTTCGCGAATCGGACCCGGCAATAAAGGCTCTCGACGCACGGCTGGCCTCAATTGTCAACGGAGATCAACAGCCGGAAGACAATGCCGAGCGGCTTGCGCTCGCGCAACGAGCCTACGAGAAATTGCTCCACATTACAGCGGCTCGCCTTTTTGCCGAAGCGCTCGCGGCCGACCCGAAACTCGCCGACGATCGTCAGGTCCAGATTCGTTACAACGCTGCATGTGTCGCCTCGCTGGCCGGCTGCGGCAAGGGAAACGACGATCCCGCTCCGGACGACGGGGCAAAGACCGTGTTGCGCCAACAAGCCCTCGATTGGCTGAAGGCCGAACTAGCCACATGGACCACGTTACTCGCCAGCGCCGGTTCTCCCTGGCTTGGCGCCCGCGAAGATGTGAATGCAAAGGGACAGCGCCAGGCGACGGTCGTTCAACCCAAAGTCTCAACGGTTCCGCTAACTGGCGGGCACGAACGTGATCGAGAATGTATCCCAGGCGCTGGGCATTGGGGACGTCGCTGGCAACTTTGGCGGCGGCAACGAGTTTCTTGCCGTCGATTTTCTGAATCATTTCACTGATCACCGTAAGCTTCCCGCGAAATCGGCCTTGAAAGTAATTGCCCGCAGACGACAAAAAATCATCAGCTGAAAAACGAACCGATGTCATAAACGCCGTTTCGAAAGCGTTCGACGAGCCATAGAGGGGCTCACGCGACTTTGCTTTGAAGAAACCGTCAAAATGGCGTTAAACTCGGTGAGCAAAAATGCAACGACCCGCTGGTATGAGCAGCGGGTCGTTGGTCTCAAGACCAATGTTTGGTTGCAGTTTCCAGGAGATGACAGGATCACAAAAAAGGTAAATGCGTTTAGCGATCCCGAATTCGCCTATACAGCTTTACTCATCATCATTTTCATCATAGTCATCGAAGTTGCTTTCCAGGAATAACAACTGCCCGCCTTCGGCCAGGTTGGCGTTGCGGCCACCCGGCAACGGACCAGCGATCAAGCCGCCCGCGCGAATGCTGTGAGCTTGCACATTGAACAGCAGCAGCGTTTGATCATCTTCGACGTCAAACAAATTGGTCACGTCGATCACGCCTGAACTCTCCCAGTTACCGACATCCGTCGGCGACAGGTCGATCTGATTCGTCGGCACGGTCGACCGATCAACGACCGCAATTCGAGCTTTCTCGTAAGTGAACGGATTGACCTCCCACATCGACGCTTCGATCCCCGAAAGCAAACCGAACCCGTCGACGGCACGGTCTTCCTGGACATAAATGAAGCCATCATCGCCCCACGCCAGATTGTCGGGACTGCGAATTGACAAATCAGGGGCTTCGTTTCCATCGCAAATGATCGTGAAGTCGGCTTTTAGGTTTCGTCCTGCAAACTTGGTATCAATGCGGTACGTTATTCCCCACAAATCGCCATCGACTGCGTCATTTCCGGTCGAAGCAAATGCCACTTGGCGGAAGTTCTTCGGGTTCGTGTCAAGATCCTCGGGCCGCGAAAATCGAAAGGATCCCAGTGCCTGGGCTTCGCTTCGCAGCGTCAGGTCATTCTTATATCCCAAGGCATCGTAGCCCGGCTGACCTGCCATCAAGATATTCCGTGCGTTCAGCGGGACAAAACGACCGCTTTTGGTCGTTCCAGTGCCGTTGAAGTTGATCGGTTCGATGCTGCCATCGTCTGCCACCCATACATACAATTGTCCGCCCGACAGGCCGTTCCGCTGAAGAAAGTTGCCTTTCTTGTTTTTTGTGCCGACGTACAAGTACATCGGGGCGGCACCGAAGTCGTCCGCCAACAGACAGGCGACCTGGTTCCCTCGAGGCGCTTTGACAAAGGTCGCCGACTCCCAGGTTCCACGGCCGAGATCTGGACAAGCCCACAATGCGCCAGTCGCAACGTCCAACGCCCAGTACGAGCCACCTTGCGGGTGACCGAATGCAACGCTTGTTTCTTCGTTGGTCATGAAGATCGTATCCGCCAGGCCGTATTCGCCGGCCAGAAACAAGTTGGCGGAGCAAAAGCGGTCAAAACCGCGAGTGGTGCTCAATGTTTCGTTGATCTGTTGGGCCGATGTGACTAGCGCGCCAGCCCGGTCGTAGACGCTTTCCACCGCCAAGCCAGTGCCGACTACTTGGCGCGTGTCGCGGTCGATATCGAAGTAGCTGATCCGACCGCCAGTGACGATGGGGCCGCTTGCCCCGATCGGATACGCATAGCCTGCACTCGAACCGGTTTCGTGATTCGCCAGCACGCGCACTGTGGACTCGTCCTTCAGGTACGCTCCCATGCCATCCAGCAACCCAATCGGCTCGTAACCATAGTTTTGCAAATTAAAGCTGTTGCCGACGTTGCCTTCGCCGATCGTCAACAATGGCGTAGAGCTGAATTCTCCGGTTGTTCCCGGCAAGTCTCCGCGCATCTGAGCAGGCTCTTGGGTCTGCCAGGCCATCATCAGGGGAGCACTCAGCCCTACCAAAAATCCGACCAGAACCGGCAATCGCGCTCGCCGTGCCCAGCGACCTATCAGGCCTTTGATTCCATAACGCATCTTCCAAACTCCTAAAAAAGTATCGAAAAGAGTGATGAGGCGGTGCGATACAAGTTCTCTTGACACAAGATCGCTAAAGCCTCGGTTTCCAAACAAGCGTCATTAAATCGATCGATTGTGAAGAACACGTGACGAGTTGACGAATTTTTAGTAAAGAATTGGTTAAGATTTGCGACGAGCGTTTGCTCCTCTCCCCTCCGGTAAAAAACGCTCGTAAAAAACTCGGAGATTTGCGCGCCAATCGCACAATAATCTCCGAAAAAATAAACGTTTGAGGTGCCGGCCCGATACGTGGTCGGCGTGTTGGCAGCGCAAGAATACAGCGCGTAACGAAACTGCATCCGGTCTCCGGGTCATTCCGAAGGTCGCTGCGCGAACCTCGCCAATTAACAACATACGAATTCCCTCTCTGTTGCTGGTCGTCTTAGGCCCAGTATGGCCTCTATTTTTTTGGAACCGGGCGGTGATGTGTATTGACGAAGTGTCGTCTAGAATCAACGTGAGATGAAAAAGGCCTTCTTGAATATCGAACCAACTTCCCATGTCCGACGTCACGCGCATCCTGTCGCAAATCGAATCCGGCGATCCCTCGGCGGCGGAACAGTTGCTACCACTCGTGTACGACGAGTTACGAAAGCTGGCGGCCGCGAAATTATCGCAGGAGAAACCAGGACAGACGTTGCAAGCGACGGCATTGGTGCACGAGGCGTATGTTCGGCTCATCGACGCAGAAAAGGTACAACGCTGGAACAGCCAAGGACATTTCTTTGGCGCGGCCGCCGAGGCGATGCGGCGGATTCTGGTTGAACAGGCTCGCCGCAAGGGACGTGACAAGCATGGGGGCGGGTTGCTGAGGGCGGAATTACTGGATCCGGCGGCTGATGATCCCGATGACGAACTCCTCGCCCTGGACGTCGCCCTGCCGCGATTAGCTGCGGAAGATCCGTTAGCGGCGGAAGTCGTGAAACTCAAGTATTTTGCTGGATTAGGCCGCGACGAAATTGCTGCCGTTTTGGGCGTTTCCGTCCACGAAATTCGCCAAAAGTGGGCGTACGCGCGGGCCTGGTTACGACTGGCGCTGGAGCACTAAAATCTTTTCGGATTTTTTCACCAGAATCGGCAGGCGCGACGCACTGATTGGTAAAGGAGAATGTGAATCACTATGACCATCAATCCGCAACGTGCTCAGGCTTTGTTTTTGGCTGCCCTGGAATTGGCCGAACCGGCGGCCCGCCTGGAATTACTTGACCGTGAATGCAGCAAGGACGCCGCTTTGCGGCAGCGAGTGGAAGCCCTGCTGGGAGCCCATGATGCGGCAGGTGGCTTTGGCGTCGAATCGTCGAGGCCCGCCTTCGATGCAACCATCGCTGCGCCGGAGGTCGCACAACCCGGTTCCCTCCTGGCAGGTCGCTACAAGCTGATTGAAGCCATCGGCGAAGGGGGAATGGGGTCCGTCTGGCTGGCAGAGCAACGCGAACCGGTCCGTCGGAAAGTCGCGATCAAACTGATCAAGGCCGGGATGGATTCGAAGCAGGTCTTGGCCCGGTTCGATGCCGAACGCCAAGCCCTGGCGGTGATGGATCATCCCAACATCGCCAAAGTTTTTGATGGCGGCATGACCGAACAGGGGCGGCCCTACTTCGTGATGGAATACGTGAAGGGAGTTCCGCTGACGGAATACTGCGATCAGGCGCGGCTCTCGCTCAAGGAACGCCTCAACCTGTTCATGCCGGTCTGCCAGGCGGTCCAGCATGCGCATCAGAAGGGGATCATCCATCGCGACTTAAAACCATCCAACATCCTGATCTGTCTTTACGATGGCAAACCGGTTCCTAAAGTGATCGACTTTGGGTTGGCCAAAGCGATGCACCAGTCGCTGACCGAGCATTCGCTGCACACGGC
>JANNWJ010000081.1:0-2151 GCA_031414755.1 Pirellulaceae bacterium
TTTGTCTTTGAGATGCCGCCTGACGATCTCGGCCTTCTGCTGCGCAGTGAATTTTCTTCGATTTCTGGACATGGAATACCTCCTGGGATTGGATTATGTTAACCCAATTCAGAAAATTCCAGTTCCTTGAGGGGCAGGACATTTCCACTTTCCAATTCTTTAGATCTGAAGCCGAAAAAATTGTTTGGACAGAAAGAGACTCTCTGTATATGCCCTTCATATAGTTATTCCATTCAATTTGACTCTTAACTTCCTCGACACAAGCGCAACAATATTTTTGGGTTTGCGCCATTGCTTTTCCGGCTTCAAGTCTTTTTCTTGGGGGTGGAGGCAGCCACGACGGAAGTACGGGAACGGGCAATCCATCGTTTGTTTCCTGGACGTTAACATTGTTTGCACAACTACACGCCCCAGTCGAATCTGTATATGACAACAAGAAATACCCCCTGTACAAACTCATCCCATCAACATACTCCAGCGGATCGCGGGAGGTGAATTCGCCGGTGGTGGGGTCGTAGTACCTTGTCCGGAAGTACATCAAGCCGGTTTCGGCATCGTGGTAACGGGAAGTGTAGCCGTAGGGATTTGCGAATTGCGTATTTGAGATTTCAAAGCCGGATGCGTTGAGAATTCTTCGTTTGCCGAATTGATCGTAGCTGTATCGCTCAACGACACTGCCGCTGGCATTGTTCACCAACGCGACAACCGACCATTGCTGGTTGCGGGTTACGGCCAGTTTTTCTGTTCCGCCACTGCGAACAAGCATTACCAGCGAATCGATCTCGTTGCCGTAAACGTATTCCTGGACCGGTGATGACGGGACTGTGCCTCGCGTGTATTCGCCAATGCAGTTTGGTCCGGCGTGAACGTAGATCGTGTCCTCGACTACGACGCTGTTTTCGGTAATTTTCTTGCCGACCCGTTTGCCAAGGGCGTCGTATTGGTAATCGACCACTTTGCCTGCCACTGGAGTTGCTTGTTGCAATCGATTGTCGAAATCAATACTCAATCCAACACCTATATGGGTATTGGTTACATTCCCGCGATTGTCGAACTGCTGCGTATTTCCGCCGACTGAAACCATTTCGTGAACGGCGTTGAATGTGCGCAGGGAACTTGTCCCGTTGGTAGCTACGTCCGTATTGTTGCCAATCAGACTGCGCTCAAGGTAAATGTCCTGGCTTTGGCCGTTTCGGATGAAACGACGGAAACGGTCTTCGGCATCGTAACCATCCACAAAAGTTCCCGCCCCCGGCTTCTGTGTCGTAAAGCTCCATGGGGTCATCACTCCGGTCCACGATTCGGTGAGCTTGTTGCGGTTCGCGTCCCACGTGTAACTGAGCGTCCCGACACTGGCGGTGTTGGCTATCGAAGTCAACCGATTCGCCAAGTCGTAAACCCGCGTCTCATCCGCATGTGGCCGGTCGACACTTGTCAGTCTTCCACCAACGTCGTAACCGCGATTTTCGATCTGAGACTGATCCCATTCGATCAAATCAAGCTCTCGGCGATTTGTGTAAGTGTATTCAGCTTCCCGTACAGATGGATAAACGATTCTATTAACCAGACTTCGTGAATCGTAATTGCGGGCTGTCACATACGTCTGCCCGCCAATGGCAAGGCTTTCGCTGCTCGTCCGGCCGATAGTGTCGTATGCCATCGAGACGGTATTGCCGTAACGGCCACTGATCGCGGAGGTCATTTGGGCCGACACGATTGTAAACGAACAGGTCGCTGTCGATCGGTGATCCGGTCGGACCCCCCGTTCGGTACTGGCGATCGGTTATTCGTCCTGCCAGGTCGTAAAGCATTGTCTGCCAGTTATTCGCCTGGTCCTGCACGTGCTTAAGCCGCGCGGCACCGTCGTACTGGAAGAAGCACTGTCCGCAGTTGGCATCACCAGGTACTGAGCCACCGGCATGATCGGGATACGTTTCGCTTGAGCGTAAGCCGCGATCGTTGTACGTATAGCTGGTGAGGGAGGAAAGGGAGGGAGGAAAGGGGTCAGGTCGGCTCTGTAGAAAACCTCTATGCGCCAAAGAATCATGACATTGTGCGTCAGGGCCATCAAGTGCAGCTCGCGACAGCGGCTCCAGTAAGTTCTTCCTTTGCAGAAAGAACCCTGCCTGCGTTTGATCATGGATATGACGG
>JANNWJ010000082.1:0-8080 GCA_031414755.1 Pirellulaceae bacterium
TTTGTCTTTGAGATGCCGCCTGACGATCTCGGCCTTCTGCTGCGCAGTGAATTTTCTTCGATTTCTGGACATGGAATACCTCCTGGGATTGGATTATGTTAACCCAATTCAGAAAATTCCAGTTCCTTGAGGGGCAGGACAGTTTCAACGTGCGAAAGTTCATGTGAAATTTCTTTCAGTCTCCTGCGAAGTGCTGTTTTGTGAAGGTTTTTCGAAAAATACCACGCGACAAAAAAGCAAAAGCTGAATTTCGCTTTGAAGAACACTTCCCCATTGCGATCCGAAAGGACCCCCGAATCAGTGAATTCTCGCAACGTTTCTTTCTTTTCCAAATTGAGTGCGAACTTAGTGCAATGGTTTTTGTGAAACTGCTCAATCTCATTTTGGTCGACAAAAACTTGATTTTTTTCGTATAGGCAAAAGGCGAGTTCAGCCAAATAGGTGATCTTTCCGGGCACATCAAGCTCCGAAGTCGTTGACCTAGCAAGTGCCGCAACCATTAAGGACTGATATAGATGCCCAAAGGATCCATTTTTGGCTGCAATTTCCTCGGATGTCTCAGATTCTTGTAGCAGGGCTACGATTATCCACGGGTATTGAGGTATTACTTCTGAAGCAAGGACAGTTTCCAACAAACGTGTTGCTTTCTTTACCTTCTCCTCCAAATGGCTGACATCATCATCAAGGCCATGCCATTTGGCTGCTAATTCTTCAATCTTGACAAGGCCAAACTCGCAAACTTCGAGATTGCGAAATCCTGCAAAGTCAAGTCCAGTATTTACTTCATAAAGCCAAAATTCGTCGCCGCCAATTACGATAACGGTTCCAAATACTCTATCGAGAAACTTCAATAATTCTTCAATTTGGTTAAGAGGCATCTCACAACGGTTTAAATCATCAACAATAACAACACGCTGTGATTTTTCGAGCTGTTCGAATTCTGCGTATTGCATAGACTCGTACTGCTTCTTGACGCGTTGCGTTAGCACTTTAGTGAGAATACTGTCCGTTGACATCTTTCCAATTTCGGTAGCGTCAATCAACAGAGGCACTTTTTCGTCAGCATGAAGCCGTCTGAATAATGTTTTCGCAAGACACGACTTGCCACACATTTCAGGTCCGGTGATCAGCGTTTTCTTGGCCTCCATAATCGCCTCCAAGACATCGCGTGATTTGATTCGTTTCCAATTTGGCGATTTTGGATTACGCTCTCGAAGATCTGGCAATACAAAAAGATCATCAAGCTTTAGGTGACTCTTTCGAGCGGATGTGAAGGGCAATTCAATTTCATTTAGAAAGATTAGAAACTGCGATTTCAGACTGCGACGAGTCTGTTGTCGAAATCTCCTGACCGGAAACATTTCGATTTTCGATAATTTACTCTCGTCGAAAAAGCCATTTTCGTTCCATGAGTACTTGAATACGTCTAAGTAATTTAAATCGGTATCAACAACGAATAAGTTGAACGTACACAAGTTTGAATTGTCGGATACTTGAAGCACCCCGCCTTCGAAGTAAGATGTTCGGCCAACTTCGTTGGTGTCATATGTTTTTGTAATCATTCGTTGACAATGTTCATGCCCAGTAAGAATCAAGTCGCTTATTGATTCCAGGCCTCCTGCCAACTGGCGCATTGTATTAGGTTGCTCGAACCAGTTGATTGGGTGATGTAACATAGAAACGGTGAAACAGTCTCTGTTTTTAAATTCCGACAATTTTTCAAGGGGGAAGCGAAGTGACCCAGGTTTTTCTTTCTCTAACGACATCCATGCGGAATTAAGCATGTTGATCGCGAGGGTGGGTTTGTTGTCGACTTCAATTACAACCTGGCGTACCAGTGGTGTCGATTTTTCAATGCAAATCCAATTTGGGTTCCGAGCAACCATTTTAAAGTACTCAGTGAGCGGAGACAGGATGTTCTCTTGTATTTCGGTCTCAGGAGCTTCCGTCGAGATGTCGTCAAGCAGTTTGTTTCTTATCGTTTGACTTCGTGAAAAATTACAATCATGGTTCCCAGGCACCAGATACCACACAGGAGCAAAGTCGCCTAGGGAATCGGCTAGGTCGTTCATGAATTTCTCACCAACTAGAAACTCCTCGTCCTCTCCGCGATTGGCTAGATCGCCATTATTGAATAACAACAAACGATTACTGTTTGTTGAACTTGTTTTCGAATGGATTGCGTTTTTCAGTTGTTGAAATTTGTCGAATAGCTTGTTTCCATCTGTTTTGAAATGGCTATCTGACATTTGAACGATTATAATTTTCATGTTTTTTTACGCTTGAAACAAAGTTATTTACATTCCGGATACACCAACAAAAAAAGTCTCCCGCGGCAATGAATCTCAGAAGAAGTGGGTCGACCACAGGTTGAAGGGTGAGGCACCCTGTAACATTGTCGTTCTTGATTTCGGTTTGAATAGGTACCCTAACACGACTTGACAACCCAGGCTGCGCGCCTCAAAATACTCGCGCCTTACGTCCCGTCAACCCTTAATGGCGGCCACGGTCTTATCCCTTTCCATTATTTTGATTGGAACTCCAGAGTGAGGATTGTCGCATGAACGCATTTCGGGCTAAGTTGGACGCATCGCCTGTTCAAAATGTTGTTTGGCTTGCGGGAAAGGCCGCTGCAGATGCCGTCGATCTTTCGGTAAACCGGTTGCCGTGCCTCAATGAATGCCGATTGATCATCAATTCCGCGATCGGATTTGACGAAGAATCTTTCCGCACATCTAGGCGAATTCCTAAAGTGCCAAAAGCATTGCTGAGTGCGGTACGCACTGTAAATGTTGGAGCAAAGAAAGTGCGCGACAAGATAGGCAGTAACTACTATAGCACTGGCAAAACCAGTTTAAGAAATCGCCTTGTCCATAATACTTTGTTGTGCGTGGAGAGTTGCGGGAACTCTACAGGTTTCGCATGGGAACGAAACGACAATGGCTGTCGAGAAAATGCGATTAACGCGATACGACATTCCTGCGAAGCGATCAGTACGCAGATACGGTCGATTTGTACAGAATCTATCAACGACGAATCGATTGGTCGCATCGGATTAGTTGTCTTGGCGACAATTGAGGCGGTAAGAAAAACGGCCCTTCAAACGTCGACGGACAAAGAGGAGTTTTTCAAGACGCCCTTGATTCGCGAATTGATTACACAGAATGGAGGGGTGTTAGTTGCGAGTAAAGAGCCGAAGAATCAAGAGCTGCGGGTTAAGCTGAGCAAGTACGAGCAACAAGAACGATTAGCAAAGTTGCGAGAAGCAACAAGCTCACGAGAATCTTCCGGTATCCATCCGGTCGCGATATCGCCCAGTCCAAAAATCCCCGGGGTTCTCGACGTAATTGGACCGAAACCAGTTTTTGACTTGACTGGCTTTTTGGCGAACCGATGTATTGGGTCGTCAGTGGATTTACCTGGTTTGATGTCAATTGAACGAAATGTCGAGGAGAATGGAGCGCGTTCGATCGAATCCTATCGGGATGAGTTTTTGCGCTTTGCGGTTGACTATTTGAGCGAACGCGTGAAATAGAACTTTTTACAATACGCCGCGCAAGATGTTGTGTTGGACGACCATGCGTTATCCGCTAGGAGAAGCGAGTGAACAGTTTTTATGACTTGCCTGATCCGATTAGGATCAAAGAGCTTCAGGAGGTTTCTCCAGAGCTCTTTGACATTATGGTTAAGCATTGGAACGAGGAGCAGGAAACAATGCGCAACGATAGGCGCCGACACGTTATTGAAACAATGGAACTTAGTCGGCTTACGGTTGATCGCAATTTTCGCTTGCAACAAAATCTCCAGTTTTTTTCGTTTGCTTTCGCGGGTGTACTGCTATACGTTTGCTACAGGCTTCTTGAGGCAGGAAAGGACGCTTGGGGAATGGCTGCAATTGCAACGACAGTCCTTGGTCCAAGTATTTTGCAGTTGGGATCGTTACTTGCGAGCAACCGAAATACTAGACTAGAATTGGATAAACTCAAATTCAACTTGGAAGTAACGTTTGCCGAAAGCGAAAATCAAGAGCGTGCGAAGAAGAAACATGGCAACGCAGCGCGAGACGTGACGGCTCATAAGACGTCAAAAAATATCATCGCGTCGAATCCTAAGGCTCCCAAATGAAACTGTTCGAAGTTAGCCGTTTTTCGTTCTCTTGAACGAGTTTTTATTCGAAATTCCTGGTCCGCTGCTTTTTCAAATCTGCGATTTTTGCAGCGGCATGTCTTAAAGCGGACTTGGGTCGATGCGCTATTTCGTACGCCCGTTCGGCTTACTTAAAAACCATGGCGAGGCACTGGTAATTCTGGGTGGGCTGGACGGTTAGCTCATCGGATACGAACTAATGGGAAAACCTTGTTTTTGAGATGCCGCCTGACAATGTCGGCCTTTTGTTGGGCCGTAAATTTTCTTCGATTTCTGGACATGGAATTCCTCTTGGGTTTGGATTATGTTAACCCAATTTAGAGAATTCCACTTCCTTCAGGGGCAAGACACAACAATCGCTCTTTACACTTCTCCAAGTAATTGATTCATTAGCTCAGCGTTTCGAACATTCAGGTTGGCAGTAAGCATTCGTTTGAGGCGGTCATCAACGGGGAGTTGGTCGATTTGTTCTTTTTGCGATTGAAACCAGTTTGCAAGTTCTTGAAGAGTCGCGAATTTTGGCGTGGGCCTGACTTGTTCGCGGTGGTGGATGATCATTTTTCGTAGTTGTTCGGCACGCTGCTCTACGTCGTCTGGAGATTGGTCGTCCCCCATGTATTTCTTAATCCACTCGTCAAGCGATTCTCGCGAGAAACGGTTTGAAATGTCTACCGCGTATAACTGGAAAAGCATTTCACAATCGGCTCTCGCATCGCTTCGCCGTTTTTGCGCCTCTCCCTTTTTACGGTTTTCCGCCTCACGAAGTTGCCTCGCTTCCTGATTTGCGCGTTCTCGTTCCGGAGCACGACGTTCCCATTCGATTTGATCTTGCTGATTTTTCTTTTCAGCAGCCCGTTTTTCCCGATCCAATTGCCGACGATGTGCTACCGAATCAGCGGATGCCGAAGCACGACGATAGTATCCACCAGCGAATCCGAGGATCGACAGAATAATCCATGCTGGGCCGAGCGCAACCAGTCCGCCAAGCAATCCAACGATTGCTGCCATTGCCAGATCTTCTGCCGAGGGACTGCCTACTTGTGCCAAGTGTGAAACGGCGAATCCAACAAACGCAAGTGCGGCAGTTCTCAAGCCCCATACTCGCAAAGTCGATTGACTATTGATCATGCGGTCGCCCACAAAAATTGCGACCAAGCTGAAAAATACAAGAGAACAATAGTCCCCGTTCTGAATCGCGTCCGTGATGAATTGCATACGTCAATCTTGTTTTGCGAACGACGAACAGTCGAGACATCAGGCTACATTCTACCAGACTATCAGTTTGGCATGGTCAAGCAAATTGACCACGACCTGCGCAATTCGGAGTGGAGAGAGAAATTCGTAATCGTGCGAACTGGCGAAGAAACTCGCAATCGTGAATGCGATCTTGAATCTGCGACGAGGTGCCGGACAAGGTTAACGAACCAGGTGCCAAATCGAAGGGGTTGCCATGCTGATGTTGTTGCGCGGAGGGTTGCCTTGTGCTTAAATCCGCAACATGGTGCATGGAAATGAGACAAAGACCGGCGGGATTCGGGTTGATGATCTGGCCGAAGCTCAACCGACCCGACAGACGCGGGTCAAGTATTTGATTCCACATGAAGTGCTTGCCAAAGACTCTGCGGACAGGCGGAAAATCTCTTATCTGCTGAACCGGAGATTTGAAGAAGAACGTTGTCGGATCGAAATTCTGAAAATTGAATTGGCCGCCGCCAGAGGGTTGATGAAGGACCTGCTGGATTCGACCGATCCCGAACTGGTTCGTGAAGGAGCTCCGCGTTTTGACGTCAGGCGGCAGGCACAACTTTTTATCGAATACTCCTTGCCACGCGAAACAAGAGTGCGTATCAACAAACTGCAGAAGGAATTCCAGGCCAATTGGAGCAACGAATACAGTCCGCGAAACATCGAGCCATACCACACCGATTGTGAGTGAGCGATTCAAGTGCGATCAATGCGGGGCTTGTTGCAAGGGGACGTTCATTGTCGAAGCAGACGGACTGGATTTTGAACGCGAGCCGACAATCAAGGATTGTGACCCGTATTATCGAGACAAATCGCTTGATGAGACGCGGAATTTGCTTTCCGATGGAATGCGAGTCATCCTTCTGGCGGCTGGCAGGAATCGACCCTGTTCACTGCTGGACTGTGAAAACCGTTGCACGATTTATCCCACTCGGCCCAACAGTTGCGTTGGGATGCAGGCCGGAGACGATCAATGCCAGTTGGCTCGTCAAAGCATGGGCCTTCCGCAACTTGAACCTGTTTCTGACACCAGTCGATGAGCAGGCCGTTGCATTGCCCCCACGAGTGAAGACGCACAAGTTATTTCTTCGTTGCCTCGACATCTGGTTCAATGAATCCAAACAGGCCACTCTCAAGCAATTCAAGCATCTGATTTCGCGCTTCCTGCTGTGTCGCATTGCAGTTGCTGTCAACCAGCTCGCGGCCAAAATGGCACTTTGCTGCTGTCAGCACGATGTCGATACACTCTTGTCGGTTGGCATAAACAGACCACGGGCTTGCGCGGCCCGACATTGTCCCGCCGCCGTATGTCATTTGATATCGAACGGCGAACCCTAATTCAGAGAGGGGAGCGATCTCGTAACAAATTGTCGTTTTTCCATCCTTCGAACGAATCCACCGTTCCCCTTCACTCAGTTTGTTTGCCGGATCGAGAACGACTTCCCGCCACTCCTGGAAGTCGAACTGCCTTTTTGCCAGCTCATCATCAATGTCAACCATCCGATCAGAACGGTACCATACCCCCCTTCAAGACAACAGGAATTTGAACATCTTGCCCCCCAATTCGTCGAGGAAAACACTTTTCGAGACTCTGGCACTGACCATTTCTTCAGAAGGCGCAGCATTCGTCGGTCAACAACGCATTCGAAAACCCCAAATTTGTTTTTTACAATAGGGATTTGGTTCACAAATAAACTCTGTTTTTTTGCAAGTCAGACGTTGAATCGGAACATGTCCGGTGATTGCATTGGGTCTGATTCAGTTGGTTTTCGTTGAAAATGCTGTTTTTTATTTGCCTTCCGTTGACAGAAACCGGCAAGATTCTAATCTTGGATTGCGGCGTGGAATCCGAAAATCGAATATGATTGTAAATGAGTTTCAGCTACAGGATTCCCTCGCTGGTGCATCGGGTTGCGAATTGAATTAGCTTCGAAATCATCCTGGCTCGGGAGAACATCGCCATGTTATCTTTCCGTTTGGTGTTGGGGTTGCTGGTTAACACCTCCCTGGTCATTTCAATCCATGCGACTCAACCACAACAACCGACGCCTGCTGCGGCAACCGTTGCAACAGCGTCGCCTGGCGGTTTCGGAGACAATGCTGGTCAAAACACGGTCGCGTCCGGCGTAGCGCGCAGTGTGCTTGTTCGACAGTCGCTGTCTGCCGGTCAACCAACGGCGTCAGACTTCCGAACCTACTCTCAAATATCAAATTTCAATTCTGAATCCTCTCCACTCACGGCTCACCAATCCGTAGCGTCTTTCTTGCCGTTCGTTGATCCCGATGGCGCAGGAGTGAGTGTACGAGGTCCAGGCGCTTTCTTCGTCAACCGAGTCGTCAGCATCACCGCGACCAGCGACAGCACCGTTAATCTCGTTTACGAACTGGCCGCCAATTACCCGACCGCCGGCTGCGCTGGCAACAACGGTGGCTATTTCATGCTTTACCGTCATTGCGATCCGGGGACTACCTCGCTGGGATATCGCATTGATGGCCGACCGATTCCCGATTTGAGTGCCGGACCACACACGCTGCCGCTGGACCTGGGATGCGTGGCTGGCAAGTATTCAATTGTTTTTGTACCCGAAGACCCCAATTGCTTCACTGTCTTTCACAAGGTCTTTTCATTTTACAAAGGGGTAGTCACGTTTTTCCCGAACAACCCGCTGGTTTTGGCCGACTCGCATGC
>JANNWJ010000083.1:0-43504 GCA_031414755.1 Pirellulaceae bacterium
CGGCGGCTTCGTCGAGGCCCTTGTCGAGTTTGGCGAGATGATCCGTTCGGTCGTAGGCGAACTCGCGCCCGGCGTCATCGTGGTGAACGTAGAGACAAAAACGTGTGCCGCTGCCCGCGCCGGTGTATTGGAGCATTTGCAGATCGCCATCCGAATTGCCGAACGCAGCGATCGGACGGCGGCCGATGTGCTGGTTGATGCCGACGGGCTTGCCACCCTTGTCGTCGAAGAAGTTCAACTCTGGCAGACGCACGATCACCGGCTGGCCGTCGCGCAACTCGAACTTCGTCTTCACGCTGCTGCCAACGACCTGTTCCGGCGGGATGCCGTAGGCCGCTTCCGCCCATGGGCGCATGAACTCGATGCCGCCGCCCGAGACGATGTAGTTCTTGAAGCCGTTGGTGCGCAGATAGGCGAGCACTTCGAGCATCGGCTGATAGGTCATTTCAGTGAAAAGTTTGCCGGTCGTCGGATGCTTCGCGGTGGCGATCCAGTCCTTCACGATCTGTTCGAATTCCACCGTGGTCATGCCCGTGTGCGTCGTCATCATGAGGTCCATGAGCGCATGTTCACCACCAGCGGCGGCGGTTTTCAGATCGCCCTTGAGCAGCGAGGCGAACGGTTCCTTGTCCTTCCACTCCGGATGCTGCGGCGCGAGTGCCTTGACGCGGTCGAGGGCGAAGTAGAGTTGCACGGGCAGCGGCTTCTCGCACCAGAGCGTGCCGTCATTGTCAAAGGTCGCGATGCGCTCGGCGACGGGCACGAAGTCCGGAGTGCCGTGTTTCGTCACTTTCTCGACGAAAGCGATAATGGATTGTTTGGCCGGGCCATCGTTCCATGACGGCAACGGGTCGTCGGCGCGGGTGATGGTTGTTGTGAAAGTCACCGCAGCGAGGAGCGCGGCGGTGATGAGATTTTGCGTGTGCGGGATTTTCATCGTTCAATACTTTCTTTGATTGCGGGCGTGGCTTTGTTGGGTCTCGAATTGACCATGTCGTTCACTTCACCTTCTCGAAATCCGGTAACGACCAGCTTTTGTTGAAGAAGGCTTCGGTCGGAGCGTAGAACCGGAAGTAAGCGAACCAGCCTTTGCCCGGCACCGTTTGGACCCAGTTCTTCTCGTGACCTTTCGGCTCGGTCGGGCCGAAGTACACATCCACCGAACCATCGGCGTTCTTCATGATGTCGGGCTTGCGTGAGGAAAGGTCGGTCTTCTTCGTTGGCGACACAACGAACGACCGAGTGCTCTCGTCGTTGGCCGTCACAGACCAGAACTGGTTGGCCGGGGGATTGCCCAGGACGTGCAGTCGGTAGCTTCCGCGTTTTGTGCGCTGTCACGCCTTCACGGACTCCAGCTCGGCCAGCAGCTTCATCAGCGATTGTGGGTCTACCGGCTTGATCAGGTGGTGATCGAACCCCGCGTCCTCCGACTTCCGCCGGTCGTCGTCCTGCCCCCAGCCCGTCACGGCGATGAGAATCATTTTCTTGTCCCAAGCCTGTGCCTTCATCTGGCGGCACGCCTCGTAGCCGTTCAGCTTCGGCAGGCCGATGTCGCACAGCACAACATGGGGCTGGAACTCCCTCGCCGCGGTCACGGCCTCTTCGCCGTCGTGGGCCGTGTGGACGTTGTTGCCCATCATCTTGAGGAGCATCGCCAAGCTCTTGGCGGCGTCCCGGTTGTCGTCCACCACCAGGATGCGGAGGTCGGAGGTCGGCTGCGCCTTGTCGCCGTCGTCGCTCGCCTGTCGCGGGTAGGTTTGCTCCACGACAATCGGCAGGCGGACCACGAACTCGCTGCCCTGGCCCGGCCCGCCGCTCTTGGCTTCGACGCTTCCGCCGTGCATCTCGACCAACCGCTTCACCAGACACAAGCCGATGCCCAGCCCGCCCTGCGACCGGGACAACGCCCCCTCGACCTGCGAGAACATCTGGAAGATGGTCGGCAGCTTGTCGGCGGGGATGCCAATGCCCGTGTCCGTCACCGACACCACCACGTCGCTGCCTTGCAGCTCGGCACGCAAGTCGATCCGACCGCCCCGCTCGGTGTACTTCGCGGCATTGTTGAGCAGGTTCAGGAACACCTGCGCCAGACGAGTCAGATCGGCGTCCACGATCACGGGGCCGGGCGGCAGGGTCAGCGTCAGTTCGTGGCCCATGCTCTCGATCAGCGGGCGGCTCGTCTCGACGGCCCCCTGCACGATTTTCGCCAGTTCGACTTGCTCCCGCTTGAGTTCCAGCTTGCCTTGGTTGATGCGGCTGATGTCCATCAGGTCGTCGATCAGCCGGGCCATCGCCTGCGTCTGCCGGTCAATGATCTCCGTCGCCCATTTCAACTCCGGGATGTCTGGGGCATTCATGCGCAGGATTTCGACGGCGTTCCGCACCGGGGCCAGCGGGTTGCGGAGTTCGTGAGCCAGCGTCGCCAGAAACTCGTTCTTGCGGCGGTCGGCGTCCGACAAGTCGGCGGCGAGTTGCCGCAACTTATTTTCCGCCTGCTTGCGCTCGGTGATGTCCTCGATACCCAGCAGGATGAGCTGCGAGTTGTTCCCCGGCTTGTTGACCCTTCGGGCGTTGAGGGACATGATCTTGCGCCCAACTCCCTCGAACTCGTGCTCGACCTCGAAGCCTTCGATGGTGGTGCCGTGCTTGGGCAGGATCTCTTCGAGCAGTTCCCGCAGTTTGGGGATGTCCCACTGGCGGTTGCCCAGGTCATACACCAGCCGCCCGTCGGTTTCTTCCGGCGTGACCGCGAACCCCTTGTAGAACGCGCGGTTGGCCGTGACCACCCGCAGATCATTGTCCAGGACAAGGAAGGCGTGCCGCAGCGTGGAGAGGATGTTGTCGGCGTAGGCGCGACTGTCGCTGACGAGTTTCTCCTGCCGTCTGCGTTCGGTCACGTCGCGGAAGATCAGCACGCCGCCGACGATCTCGCCATCCTTGCTCCGGATCGGGGCGGCACTGTCATCAATGAACCACTCCGTGCCGTCTTTGGCGATGAGAATCGTGTGGTTCGCCAGCCCGATGATGACGCCTTCGGCTAGCGCCTTCGTCACTGGGTTCTCGACCGGCTGGCGCGTGTCCTCGTTCACGATGTGGAATACGGTGTCGAGCGGCTGGCCCAGCGCTTCGGCAGTCGTCCAGCCGGTCAGCGACTCGGCCACGGGGTTCAGTTGGGTGATGCGGCCCTCGGCGTCCGTGGCAATGACTCCATCCCCGATGCAGGCGAGCGTCGTCCGCAGCCGCTCGCCCTGCTCGGCAATGCCCCGTTCGCCGCTAACGATGGCCCTGCCAACCGTCCCGCCCACCGTCACGGCGAGGGCCATGCCGACGATCAGCAGGATCAAGGCGAAGCCCACGATGGTCTGCACGTCTTGCTGGGCCGCAACCCTGCGGGCGTCGTACGTCTCCACGGCATCGACCTGCATTTCATCGTCCAACAACTTCTCCAGGCCGGTGCGCAGGAGGTAAAACTTTTTCGAGTCCTCCAGATTCGCTGGGCGGTTTTCGGCGTCCAGCAAAAGGCTCTGGCCGAGTTTCTGGAGCTCCTGCCACAAGGGGGCGAAGCGTGACGCCATATCCCGCTGCCGGTCGGTCGTCGTCAGGCGTTCGTATTCTTTCAACTGCTGTTCCACTTGGGCGGCTTCAGTGACCGCATCCTGCCGAGCCTGCGGCTCACCCGTCTGGAGAAAAGCCCGCACGTTCAGAACGTAGCCAAGAGTGTTGATCTCCAACTGCCGTGCCGCCGCACTGAGGTTGCGAGCGTTCGCCATCTCGCTCAGCTGTCCTTCGATGGACCGGACCCGGGCGATGATCGCCACGCTCGACAGCACCAGCAGGGCCGTCAGCGCCCCGAAGCCCAGCCACAATTTCTGTGAAGTCGTCATGCGTTGCTTTTCCCCGCCTCGTGCCGTGCGCTGCGCAGGTCGGTCGGTCGGTCGGTCGGTCGGTCGGTCGCATAGCGCATACCAATCCTATAGGGGCGGCTGTTCGCGGATCATTGTACCCTCGAAACCTCCACGCCGACACCGACGCTTGCCAGCGAACATTAATATTGACCGAGCTGTGGCCGACATTTCTGCGCTGTGCGCTGGTCTCCTGCCCGGCACGGGGGACAACCGCAGGTCTCCCGCGATTTTAGGAGACCTGCGGTCGGGCGACGCGGCGGGGTCGCGAGAACGGCCAGAGGCTTCTCGCACCAGAGCGTGCCGTCATTGTCAAAGGTCGCGATGCGTTCGGCGACGTGTACGAAGTCCGGTGAGCCGGGCTTCGTCACCTTCTCAACAAAGGCGATGATGGATTTCTTCGCCGGGCCGTCGTTCCATGACAGCAACGGGTCGTCGGCGCGGGTGATGGTTGTTGTGAAAGCCATCGCAGCGAGAAGCGCGGCTGCGAGGAGGGGCTGGCGGCGTTTGGTTTTCAGGGTGTGTGCTTTCTTGTCAACGAACGTATGTTTTGGGCATAAAGTCGCGGGCCGCCCCGTGAGAGACGGCCCGCGTGTTTCACAATCGAAAGGCTGGGGAGGCTACTTCGCGCCCTTGCCCATTTCTTCGATCTGCTTCTGCATCTTGCTGAGGTTGAAGGAACCCGCCGTCTGGCTGGCTGGGTAGTCCTTGAAGGTCAGGAGGAACTTGCCGACCACGTCGGTGGCTGGCGAGATGAGGTAGACGCGATCCAACCACCAGTCATCGTAGGTGTTCGCGTTGTGCTGGGCTTTTTCGAGCGGATCACGGCGCAGGTTAAAGAGCAGCGGGGCGCGTAGTTCGACGAATGGCTCGCGCCACAGAGGCATGGCCTCGGCACGGTTTTCCATATAGACGACCTTCCAGTCCCTGACGCGTGCCGCGACGATCTCGCCGATGTCATTCACATAAATGAACTCCTGGCGCGGTGACTCTTTTGACTTGCCGCTGAGGTAGTCGAGCAGGTTGTAGCTATCGAGATGGTTCTTGTAGGTGCGGCCATTGAGTTCCACGCCCGTGAGGAGCCGCTCCTTGATGTCCGGCGCACCGGCGGCGGCGGCGAAGGTGGTCAGCCAGTCCTCGTGCGCGACAATGCCGTTGAGCGTCACACCCGCCTGGAAATGGCCGGGCCAGCGCGCAAAGCAGGAGACGCGATAGGCGCCTTCCCAGTTCGTGTTCTTCTCACTGCGGAATTGCGTGGTGCCGGCGTCGGGCCAAGTGTTGTAGTGCACGCCGTTGTCGGTGGAATACTGAACGATGGTGTTGTCGGCGAGGCCGAGGTCGTCGATCAGTTTCAGCAGTTCGCCGACGTGCATGTCGTGCTCGACCATGCCGTCGCTATACTCATCTTGACCGGAAATGCCGCGATGCTCCGCCTTCACGTGGGTGCGAAAATGCATTCGAGTCCCGTTCCACCAGCAGAAGAAGGGTTTGCCTTCCTTATTCATGCGTGTGATGAAGTCTTTCGCTGCTGCGACGGTTTCATCATCAATTGTCTCCATGCGCTTCTTGGTCAGCGGGCCGGTGTTCTCGATGGTCTGGCCCCCTTTGCCGTCGGCCTTGCACTTCATCACGCCGCGCGGGCCGTATTTCTTCCGAAACTCCGGATCCTTTGGATAATCCAGGTTCTCCGGCTCCTCTTCCGCATTGAGATGGTAGAGATTGCCGAGGAATTCATCGAAGCCGTGCATTGTGGGTAGATGCTCGTCGCGGTCGCCTTGGTGGTTCTTGCCGAACTGACCCGTGGCGTAACCCTGGCTTTTGAGGACCGTGGCCATCGTCACGTCGGTCTTTTGCCAGCCTTCTTTCGCGCCGGGCAAGCCAACTTTTAACATGCCGTTGCGGAGTGGAACGGAACCGCCAATAAACGCTGCACGTCCGGCCGTGCAACTTTGCTGCGCGTAGTAGTCGGTGAACGCCACGCCTTCCCTGGCAATACGGTCAATGTTCGGCGTTTGATAGCCCATCATGCCGCGGCTGTTGAAGCTGATGTTCTGGTTCCCGATGTCATCGCCCCAGATGACGAGTATGTTGGGCTTCCTTGTCTGTGCATCGGCTGGAACGCTAATGGCAAAAAGTGCCGCGCTGGCCGCCAAAAAAGCCATAAAGTGATGTAGAAAGCTGAATTGGTTTTTCATGTTTACTCTTTTCCTGGTTTGATACATTTTCACCTTCATCCGCCGAGTAGTCCAAACGAACAAGGCCAGAGCGAGTCCATTTTCGATATTGTGCCAAATGTCAAAAAAAATTAACAGCACCCGGATGCTGGTCGCATCCGCCAAAGAATGGTCATTCAAAATGTCGGGCCGCGACCACTTTGTTGTGTCGCGGTCGCACGACCGCCGTTGTTGTGTCGCGGTCTCACGACCGCGACACGCCGCTGACCGAAGGACTCCCGCATTTCCGCGACGCTGTGACCTGCGGTCGGCTGAGTGGTACGGTCAGGAGACCGTGCCACAACAGTTACGGTCAGGAGACCGTGCCACAACAGTTGGAAATGGCCGCACCCGTGTTTCTACGAGTGCGGCAGTGCGGCCCGGTTGGTTGAGTCAGATTTTCAGTTGAAAGTTACTTGTCGCCCGCACCTTTTTGGAGCGACTCCATCACGGCGTCGAGTGAAAAGCTGCCCGGTTTTTGGCTCGGCGGGAACTCTTTGAATGTGGAAAGAAACTTCCCGATGTACTGCTGTGCCGGCACCAGCAGGAAGAGACGGTCCGCCCGCCACTTCCAATTGTCCCAGCTATGCGTCCCTTCCTCGAAAGGGTCAGAACGGAGATTGAAGATGCGTGGGACTCGCAGGGTCACGAAAGGTTCCTCCCAGACGTCGAAGCCATGAGCTCGCTGTTCGGCGAAAACGATCTTCCACTGATCATAGCGCAAGCAAACGAGCGAGCCGTCATCGTTGAAGTAGAAGAACTCGTGGCGCGGGCTGGCAGACTTGCCGGCCAGAGCGTCGGTGACGTTGTAGCCGTCAAGATGTACCTTGAAGGTCTTGTCGCCAACTTTCATGCCTTTGAGAAGTTGCTCTTTGACATCCGGTACACCGGCGGCAGCGAGCAGCGTGGGGAGCATGTCCTCATGCGCAAAGATGTCGTTATGCACCGTGCCGGGCTTAATGACACCTGGCCAGCGGATGGCGCAGGGAACGCGGTAGCCCCCTTCCCAGTTGGTGTTCTTCTCGCCGCGGTAAGGTGACACGCCGCCGTCGGGCCAACTGGCCTTTTCCGCACCGTTGTCGGTGGAATACATGACGATGGTGTTCTCTTCGAGGCCGAGTTCCTTTAGCTTGTCCAGGATTTGGCCGACGTGACCGTCATGCTCGACCATTCCGTCGGGATAAACGCCCAGACCGGTCTTTCCTTTTGACTCCGCCTTGAGGTGCGTGTTGATGTGCATGCGGGTGGAGTTCCACCAGAGAAAAAAGGGCTTGTCTGCTTTCTTCGCCTTCTCGAGGTAGTCGAGCGTCTTGGCGGTGACTTCCTCGTCGATCGTCTCCATGCGTTTCTTGCCCAGCGGGCCGGCGCTCTCGATTTTCTGCGTGCCATCCGGATTAGCCCAGCAGTGAAGCACGCCACGTGTTTGGTATTTTTTGATCAATGCGGGATCTTTGAAGTAGTCCTCGTTTTCAAACTCTTCCTCTGCATTAAGGTGGTAGAGCGAACCGAAGAATTCGTCGAACCCGTGCGCAGTCGGCAAAGTCGAGTCGGCATCGCCAAGGTGGTTCTTGCCGAACTGGGCGGTCATGTAGCCCTGTCCCTTGAGAAGTTCGGCGATGGTGACGTCGCGTGCCTTCAGACCTTCAGGTGCTCCCGGCAGACCGACCTTGAGCATCCCGGTCCGGAATCCGACCTGACCTGTGATAAAGCAGGCTCGCCCGGCGGTGCAGCTCTGCTGCCCATACCAGTCAGTAAACAGGGCACCTTCCTTCGCGATGCGATCGATGTTCGGAGTTTTGTAGCCCATCCCCCCCTGGTTGTAGGCGCTGACGTTCCAAAGGCCGATATCGTCACCCCAGATGATGAGGATATTGGGTTTCCTGGCGGGTGTCGGATTTGTTCCGTGCACAAAAGCCACGGTTTGCTGCGTTGGTGCTGATTGGACCAATTGCATTTCTCTATTCAACCCATCTGCGCAGCATGGCGATCTCAGTGTTGATTCCACGCGGTAATCGTTCGCTGGTTGAAGACTCGCCGGAGCCGCATTGGCGACCTGTTCCGGCGTCAGATCGGCGGTCGCCGCTACGTACCCAATCAGCGCACCCAGCGCGATCAGAAACAGAACTTGAAATTGCTTTAAACGCATGAGGTCGATACTCCGTTAGGGCGATCGGCAGAAGTAAACTTGTCAAAGATTGTAGAACCGTTGTCTCAACGGTTCGGCGAACCATAAAACAAAAGCGAAAAATTAACAAGTCGGCAACTACCTGGCAACCTGCACGCAGCGGAATCCGACGTGATTACTGGAGGTTGTGACTTCCCCTTTTCCTCGTGAGCCGATCATGTACCGCGTACAGTACTGGTCGGTACACAAGTACGAACCGCCACGATGGACTTTTTTTCGTTCGGTGGGTTCGGCTGGATCGTAGGAAGATGATGGGCCTGGCGGGTTGCGTGCGACTTTGTCTTTTGCCAGTTCAACGTAGTAATCAGGCCGATACCAATCGGAACACCATTCCCAGACGTTGCCGGACATATCGTGAAGTCCGTAACCGTTAGCAGGAAATTGTGCAGTCGGCGCGATCCCGGCGAAGCCATCTTCGGCAAGGTCCTTCACTGGAAACGCTCCCTGAAAAATATTGGCTTGCCATTTGTTACCTGGTTTAAGTTCATTTCCCCAGGGATAAAGCAGTCCGGACTCGCCCCCTCGCGCAGCCATTTCCCATTCGGCTTCAGTTGGCAATCGCTTGCCGGCCCACCTGGCGTAGGCGACTGCGTCGTCGTAAGCGATTTGGACGACTGGATATTTTTCGCGTCCAACGTTTGTGCTGTCCGGTCCCGCAGGATGTCGCCAGTTCGCTCCATGAATATACGACCACCATTGGTAGTGATCGTTTAGTGGAACCGATTGTGCTGGAGGTGAAAACACAACCGACCCGGCAACCAGATTTTCCGGCGGAGCGCCAGGAAAATCTTCCGCACGGGGGACTTGCTCGGCAATCGTGACGTAATTTGTTGCCAATACAAACTTCGTGAATTGTTCGTTCGTGACCTCGGACTTGTCCATCCAAAAACCGTCCAGGGCAACGCGATGAATGGGTCGCGCGTCGCGCATATCGTCGGGTCCGCCGTTAGGAAAGCTGGTCGGGTCTTCGCAACCCATCGAGAACTCACCCCCCGGAATCCATACCATCCCCTCCGGTGCCGAATCAGGCGGCGGTGCCGTGTCAGTAAGGGACTTGCCAAAGCCATCGATTGGGACTACAGGAATGTCAGGATTCGGCGCACGTGTTACCTGATCAAGTTTTGTTGGCGATTGGGAAAAACTTTGCCATCGCGCGATCGTCCCTACAATGAACGCGCTGACCAGAACCAATCCCAATTTCCAATGCCAGCTCCGCCAAAAAATAACCGGCACCGGTTGTTTGTTTGGCACTTTGCGTTTATTTGGCTTCATCGTTTACTTTTCGAATGAACAAAGTTGTTTTCTGCCGTCGATCCAATTCTTGTAAACAAACGATTCTCGTCAAGGACTCGACAGAAATCCAGTCGCCCAACAATTGAATTCAAGAAACCATTAGGGTGACTTTCCATGGGGATACCGATGCGTTCCTGTTTTACCGGCGGTCGGCCTGGCTGAGGCATCGGAGACGGACTTTCGAAACGAGTCCCGCAATCCCTAAGCCCGTTGCAGTCCAAGGTTGAAAATTACCGGCACTGGCGATTTCGGATTTCACGCGATCGACAGGAATTCCGATAAAAACCGGGCGAGTTGCCAATTTCACGCATTTCGCGTTTGAGGAATCGCAGAGTGCCGGAGTCAGTTCAGTATCGTTTATTTGCAGGAATACTCCTGCTTGTTTCGTCGATCGGTTGCCGCTTCACGGGCGTCACAAACGTTGGGTTCGTAGCTGCGCCGATTTGCGTCGCCGAAAATTCGAGTGCCAATCTGGCAATTGCTGAATCGGCTTATGCCCAGGGGGTGAAACTTGAGAGCATTTGCGATACCACTTGCGTTGATTATTACTTTCAGGCCGCGACCCTGGCATGGCCCGAAGTTGGGCAGCAAATTGACGAACAGGGAATACCTTGTGGCCAGGCTGCGTCAATATATAACGCATCCTTGAGCAAACTTGTCAGTGCAGGACAGCGATTGGGTCGTCTTGACCCGAGGTTTGGTCTTGTCATCCGGACGAGTACCGGCAGTTGTATCGTTCCAGCGCACTATCACGGATTTCCGTGGCAACCTGGCGAAATAGATCATCTCATTCCAATCGATCAATATTCCATGGGAGACCTGAACAACAAGTACCGGTATCGCGGTTATGGTGTTTCCACGATTGCCTTTCACTACAACACGACGAACGAACCGTTCCGGAAGAGCCAGCAGATTTTTTCTGCAACGGTTTTGTTGCGACCCCATCCCGACTTTGGTAACAAATCGGACGGCGCTTTTGTTTTGGAATTGTTTGACCCATCGCGAATTTCGTCGATAACAAAAGATGGAGTTCAAGTCCCTCTGGAGCGGGACCTTACGGCACCCATTGCGTGGCGAATCAACAATACAAAACGTGACTACCTGGAAGGGTTCTTGCAACCCGGCTCGACGTCTGTGAACGACGGCCTGTTCATGATTGAACCCTACCAGCCTGGCAAGATCCCGATCGTCTTTATTCACGGCTTGTTGTCGGATCCATTGGCATGGGCCAACATGGCAAATGAGATTCGGGCCTGTCCGGAATTTGTGGAAAAATATCAACTTTGGGCTTTCGAATACGCAACGGGTGAACCGTTTCTGAAAAGCGCCGCAAAATTGAGACGACAATTGCAGGAGGCGCGGGTATTGCTGGACCCAACACTTTCCGATACCGCATTATCACAAATGGTCCTGGTCGGACACAGCATGGGAGGATTGGTTTCCAATTTGCAGATTACCCATAGCGGCAACCAGCTTTGGGAAGCCGTCGCCTGCTGTCCCTTCGACAGCATCGTAACCACTCCCGAAACACGATTGGCCCTGGCTGAGTCGTTCTATTTCGAGCCATCGCCGTTTGTTTCATGCGTTGTCTTTATCGGTACCCCGCATCGCGGATCGCCCTGGGCGAATCGGCCGATTGGGCAATTGGGTGCCAAACTGGTCGAGCAAACGTCGTCCCTTGAGGAAATGCACCAACAACTGATCAACGATAATCCAGGCGTTTTCTCAGCGGAATTTACTCGACGCGTCCCGACCAGCATTGACTTGTTAAAGCCCGAAAGTCCCTTGCTTCTCAGTATTGACCGCTTGCCGATCGACATGGGCATACGACGACACTCGATCATCGGGCATGGATATTGGATGCCTGGAAGCGGAGACTCCGACTCGGTCGTTCCCGTTTCCAGTGCGCAGGAATCCGGGGTCGTCAGCGAAACATGCGTCCATGAAAAACATGAGTCGTTGCCCCAACACGCCGAAAGCATCGCAGGTCTGATGGACATTCTGAAAAGGCACTTGTCGGAACATGCTGCAAGCCTGCCGAATATGAGAAAATAATCCTGTAACGATTTCGTTCGTTCGACTGTTTGCAGCAGGATGTTGTATTCCAACGGGCAACAATCCTATTGCGCCTCGGCGACATAGTTGAGAAAGTGATTTTCCAACATGACGAAGTCGGTACCGAACGATTCGCGAAAATCGGCAATTCGATCGGCAGGTGAGTAGGATTGCAGAACCGGACGTTGCGCGATTTTTTGCAAATAGGCATTAAATTGCGAATGCCTGGTTTCCGCCAGGTACCAGGCCAATCCCCAGGAGAGTGCGTAACTCAACTCCAGGTCTTGCTCAAATAGTTCATCGCCCGCCACGATGGATTCAAGCAAATCAGCGGAGTTCCCTTGATCGACCCGGGTTTTCAAATACTTCAGATAATATTCGTGCCTTCTCTGTTTGGCCGACGTGTGTCGCCCGCTATTGTTGACGCCAGGCGCTTCGAACATCGTTGCGATTCCTTCGGCACACCATTTGGGAGTCGCCGACCATCGTTGGTGAATCCCGCGATTGAACGCGAACTGATGGAGGGCTTCGTGGATCAGCGTACTGGAACCGGCGTCAACGTTTTTGTCGACTTTCGTTACAATCCAGTTGGAGGTCGGCGAATAGTATCCCGAATAAAGATTGGGATCCGTCATGCCATCGTTGACAGCGACCCGATTGAATTCGGTTGTTGATTCGAGGACAACAACGATCATTGGAAACTCCGGTTCCGCCAGCGTGTAACCCCGTGCCACAAAATATTGAGTGAAGCGGCTGTACAACGCTTCAAAGGGATCAGCCCATTGCTGACGAAGTCCGCGCGGATGCACGACGACGTAATGGGGGGTTCGCGACACTTCGTAACGCTTTCCAAACAGGCCCTGCAAGTGCGACTGGATTGTCAACGATGTGTACGGTGTAAAGACAGTTGAAACTTCGTCGGCACTTGTCAATTCGCTTTTCGTCACCTCAACAATTCGACCATCGCGCCGCAACAAGATTAGTTCTCGATCGGTCAAGGCAATCGGTCGTCCGAGGATGGACTTCTCTCCAACGACAACGCGTACAGTTCCTTCCGGATTACAGGCCGACAGGGTCTGGGAAAGTATGATCGCTGCGAGCACAAAACAAACAGGAATCCAGGATCGGCCTTTCGACAAATCGGGCACTAATCCGAACGCCAACATTGTTTGAAATCGGAATCGTGGTACTTTCACGACAGATTGTCCGGGGTTGCAAAGTGCGTTCAATGAACAAGACTATTCAAATCTAGTGCGCTGCGACGAGGCAGGACGACCAAATCCCGGGTTTAGCGATTTCGAGTTGGCGTGAAACAGTTGTGTTTGGCGGAAAAATGCTGATAATTGCCGCAAACGGGGAAGTTTTGGAAAGTTCATTCATGCGTTTTTCAAAAATCGGCTGTTTCCTGAAATTGGCTTTGGCCGTTGTCTGCGTTGTACCCCCGGTTACGGATTCGATACTGGCACAAACGACGGAGCCCCCCATCGACGATCTTGTTGTGGCGAATGTCGGCGACGATAAAATCTGCCTCTCGCAGGTGGAGTGGCAGTTTCAGTCGACATTTGGTGACCGCGACGTGGTGGATTCGCTGGCGAACGATTTACGGACCGGGATCCTTGATCAACTCGTTCGTCAACAACTTGTCCTGTCCAAACTGTCGGGCGATGAATTTGCTGCCACGGGAGACGAAGTCAGACTGGAAATCAGCCGGCTCGCTGAACAAGCGGCGCGAAACGGCTCGTCACTGGACGAATGGCTTGCCGAAAACAAACAATCCCGGCGAAGTTTGCAATTCAATCTTGAATGGCAGATATCCTGGAAGCGTTTTACCGATGCGACCATGACGGATGATGTCCTGGAGAAATACTTTAATCGACATCGACGTGAATTTGACGGAACACGAATCAATGTCGCCCATTTGTTATTGCCCGTACCGGGTAGTGCGACGGCTGATGACCTGGTGAAACTGTCCGAACGAGCGACAGCAATTCGCCAGCAGATTTTCAGCGGGGAACTCGAATGGAGCGCCGCAGTGGAGCAACACTCATCAGCACCTACGGCAAAAGCGGCGGGCGAACTCGGCTGGATCGAATACGATCGACCGATGCCACGGGAGTTCACTCAGGCGGCGTTTGCGCTTGAGCCGGATGAGATATCACTTCCGGTACAATCCTCATTCGGAGTGCACTTGATCAAGTGCCTGGCGGTTGAAGCGGGGACGAGCCGCTGGTACGAGATCAAACGCAAGATCAAATCTGCCGCAGTTCAAGAGGTGTTTAAATTGATTTCTGATGGCCAGCGCAAGAAAATCGTTGTTCAGATTGCTGATCCGTTGCCCTGGTTGGTTCCGGCAAGCGGTAATACGCCTTTCCGGGAATCGCCGTCCGCCAAAATCCGGAATTGATCGTGTTTGTGGGGGACGCTTGTGTTACGTTGAACCATCGTAATGCAACTCTCGTATTTCCGGAACTGGCGAAAGTCTCTGAATTGATTCATCGTGCTGCTATTCATGGCGTTGTTGCGCCAGCGATTTTTCGCAAGGAGTCGCAAATGGTTGGCAAAGTGCTAGAATCCACCGGTCGGACGGTCACATTTTCAATGGACTGGTTCGGTATTTTTTTGGAACAAATAACGTGAGCATGCGATTCAATCTTGGTCAGCATATGCAGCAAAAGCAGATGCAGACGCTTGCGCCACGGATGATCCAGTCCATGGAAATTCTGCAGATGCCGCTCTCCGAATTGCAGGAGCGAATCGAGCAGGAATTGATTGAGAATCCTGTTCTCGAATTGCAGGATAACGATCCCAATTTGCCTGACGAATCTCAAAACGAAATTGCCGAAACCGGCGACGTGGAACAGCGGGAGATGGTGGTCTCCGACGATGGCAAGAACGAAGACGACTTTGAACGATTACTGAACCTTGTCAATGACGTGCCGGATTATTTTGACGAACGGCCTCGTTCCAGTTCCAACCGTCTGGACGACGTTGCCAATCGCCAGCACGATATGATCTCGAATATCGCCGAGCGAGGCGAATCGCTGCAGGATTTCCTGTTGCATCAGATCGGGGAGATGGAAATCTCACAGCCGCTGGATGTGATGTGTGAACGAATCATTTCCGCATTGGCTCCCGAAGACGGGGGCTACCTGAGAATTTCGTTACGGGACCTGTTGCCGCCGGGGGCCGACGAGGACGACCTGCGTTTGGCCGAACAGGCGCTCTCTCTGATTCACACGCTGGAGCCTCGTGGAGTTGCGGCAAGGGACCTGCGCGAGTGCTTGTTGATGCAGATTGACAGTTCAACTCCCTTTGTGGACGAAGTTAAAACACTGGTCAACGGGCACCTGGAAGATTTGCGCGACAACCGGCTGCCGCAAATTCAAAAGGCAACCGGTTACACGTTCGAGCAGATCCAGCGCGCCTGGGACGAACTACGGAAACTGAATCCCCGTCCGGCATCGCATTTTACCGACCGGTTTGTCCAGTCAGTAACGCCTGATCTGAAAGTCGAACTCGACAGCCACGGAAACTACGTAATAAAAATCGATGAGGGTCCAGGACGCGGCCTGTATATCAGCAAGTACTACCAAAAGCGCCTGGCCAGTGGCCAGGCATCGGACGAAGAGAAAGAGTTCATCAAACGGAAAGTCATGGCAGCCCAGTGGCTGATCGAATCGATTGAACAACGCCGCAATACGATTTCCCGGGTAGCCCAGGAAATCGTCAATCACCAAAAAGCGTTTTTCGATAAAGGGCCCCGCTTTATCGAACCTCTCAAGATGCAACAGATTGCTGAACGTGTTGGCGTACACCTGACAACAGTCAGTCGGGCCGTCGATGACAAGTGGATTGATACCCCCAGCGGAATATTCCCGTTGAGAAAGTTCTTTGTCGGTGGGACGCAAACGGAAACCGGTGAAGACGTCACGTGGGATGAGATCCGCATTAAATTGCAGGAAATGGTGGATGGCGAGGACAAGGCTCATCCTTTCAGTGATGACGAACTTGTCAAACGACTGGGCTCGGAAGGCTTCCCTGTCGCCCGGCGAACGGTGGCCAAGTACCGTATGAACCTCGGTATTCCGAGTTCTCGACAACGGCGCGACTGGACAAAAAAATAATCCTTGTTTGTCCATGCTGCTGGCCAATTCATGGTCCTGGCGATTATCATGGTTCCTCATGAGATATTTGAAATGATTCAACGAACCAAACCATCACGCGAAGAATTAAAGGAAGGCCAAATTCTGTGCGAATTCTGCACAGCGAAATGCTGCCGATACTTTGCCTTGCCCATTGATACGCCAGAGACTTTTGATGAATTCGAGTTTGTTCGCTGGTTTATCCTGCATGAACGAGCGACCGTGTTTATCGAGGACGAGTCGTGGTTTTTACTGGTGCATACCGTCTGTCGCCATTTGCAGGACGACAATCGATGCGGCATTTACGAAACCCGCCCCCAAATTTGCCGGGACTATTCGACCAAAGATTGCGAATACGAAGACACCTGGACTTACGACCGTTACTTTGAAACGCCCGAACAAATCGGCGACTATACCGACGCCATGTTTGCCAAACCGGGCGACGCAAATTTTCGTTCGAATCGACCCCCGTTGTTGCCGATTCTGCGTCAGAACTGATCAGGACCAATGAACAAGGATATTATTCAACCGCGGACGCTGCCAGGCTTTCGCGATTTTCCACCCGAAGCGATGATTCCTCGGGAACGCCTGATGGAAACGGCGCGAAACGTTTTTCGCTCCTACGGCTTTGCTCCGATCGACACACCTGCTCTTGAGTTTCTGGAAATCCTTACCGGAAAAGGTAGCGAGGAAACCGATCGGCAAATGTACCACTTTGTCGATAACGGCGGCCGCGCCGTCGGAATGCGATTTGACCTTACCGTGCCACTGGCCCGGTTCGTGGCACAACACGTCGATAAACTCGGATTGCCATTCAAGCGGTATCATATTGGCCCAGTCTGGCGCGGCGAGCGGCAACAAGCTGGTCGCTATCGCGAGTTTATTCAATCCGATTTCGATACCATCGGCTCGACGTCGATAGCCAGCGATGTGGAAACCGCAATGGTGATCCACGATCTGCTGCGGGCGATTGGTTTTGACAAGTTCAAGATTCGGATCAACAACCGGAAGTTGTTAAACGGATTGCTGGAACAGTTTGGACTCGCCGACAAAACCGCACAAGTCTTGCGATCGGTCGACAAACTGGAAAAGGCCGGTCGTGAAAAAGTTACTGTCGAATTGCAGGCTGCGGGTGTTGGCGACCAACAGATCAGCCAGATTATCGATTTAGTGTCGATTCGCGGAACCAACGATCAGGTGATCGATCGACTGGCCGGCATCGCGACCGAAAATGAATTTGCCCGACAGGGGCTGGACGAGTTACGTGAAATCGCAACCTTGATCGGGGCCTCCGGTGCTTGCGCAGAAAATTTTCAAATTGATCCGTCGATTGCACGCGGTCTCGACTACTACACCGGTGTGGTTTTTGAAACGATCCTTGAAGCAGACGCCGAAATTGGCAGCGTTTGCTCGGGTGGTCGATACGACAACCTGGCCGGACTCTATACGAATCGACAACTCCCGGGCATTGGGGCGTCGCTGGGTCTGGATCGGCTGCTGGCGTCCATGGAGCGCCAGAAAATGCTCCCCGGAGTTCGAACTTCCGCCGACGTATTAATCGTCAACTTCGGCAGCGAGCACCTGGGCAAATATTTACAAATCGCCAGGCAAATCAGGATGTCGGGGCTGGGTGTCGAAGTCTATCCCGACGATCGAAAACTGGGACAGCAATTCAAGTACGCCGACCAGCGGGGCTACGCCGTTTGTCTTGTGGCGGGCGGGGACGAACTCGCCCGGCAACAAGTCAAACTAAAGTGGATGACAAGCGGCCAACAAGCCGACGTCTTCCTGGAACCCGACGCCCACTCCGTTGTGACCGCACTTAGGGAAGGGCTGAAATCGGAAGCCTGAAAATCGGGGTTCTCAACGTCCAAAGCATCTCGATACCCCATCTTGCAAATTTCGGGTTAAATGCTGACCTGCATAAAAACTCTCCAGGCGTCATAACGAATTCGACGAAATCGCCGCTGAGTATCGCCTAAACTGCGGATCGCATGGTACGATTGGTTCATGGCATTTAAACGGTGTTTTGGTGCTCTGGTCGACTCCCATCAATTCTGGTGTAGAAAATGAATTTGCTGGCACAATCGCAAAGTTACTCGATGGCCTACGCGCTTGTCATCCTGTTTGTACTTCTGGCTTTGCTGGCAATCTGTATTCCGCGCCGGCGCAAAAAGTTCAAGGTTATGGAGATGAAAAAGATCCAGCACGCGCGACCGCCGTTGAAGCGGTAGTCTAAATCCCCGCATCGATTATCTGTTGCCATGAATGTGCCCGATGAAACAAGCGATTCCGATTTCTTTCGGCAAGTCTCTGGTGAGGAAGGAGCGCCGGCGATTGAACTGGATTTCAGGATCGAGATTGATCGGACGGTTGCCAGGCGGGGTGAAGACGACCGATTTCTGCTACGCTTCTATGGCGCCTGCGTCTTGATGATTGGACTGACAACCGTTGTGCCTGCCGTCTGGCAGTGGGTTGTCATTAGCCAAAGCGATGAGTTTCAGGCAGTGCCACGCTGGGCCTGGTTCCTTGGATTCGCCGGCGGACTGCATTTTCTGTACGCGTTCTACGTTTCTCAAATCGAGGATTACAGCGTGCTGCAGTCGCTTGCCGTTTTTCTGTTGGTGGTGACGTGCGTTTACGGTTTCTTCGGCATCGCGCTGTGGCTCGGTGACAACGATGGCGTCATTGCACGGTTTTTGCAATTGGCATCGGTGCACGAAACACGCGCTGCAGCCTGGGCAGGCGTCATGTTTGGAGTTTCTGCCCTGGGTTGCTACTTGTTCGGCAGGGAGGCCGTGATTTGGCGACGACGCATCTATGGAAAGTAAGGGTAACGACGTGTTCGAACAAACCTTGTTTCTCGTTCCGACGATATTGGAATTGCAGATTCTGCAAGACCATCTTCCCTATGTGCTGCATCTGGAATTGTGTGGATTTGGACCTGTCGCTGCGGGAATCGAGACCATGCGTCACATCTGCCGCCCGGAATACAAGGAAATTCGGCAAGTAATCCTTGTTGGCATCGGCGGGACCTTCGATGCGGAGCAATTGCCCGTTGGTAACGCTGCCAGCTTCCGGCATGTCTCATTGTGGGGTGTCGGTGCGGGCCCGGAAGCGAATTTGCAGACTCCGTCACAATTGCAATTGCCTCAGTTGATTTTTGAAGACGGAGAAGTATGTTTCGAGACGATCGCACTCGAACCGCGTTCCAGTTCAAGAATCGCCGGCGGACTGTTGACAGTTACGTCGTCATCGGAAAATCTTCAACAAGCGAGTCGGCGGCGGCAACGCTTTCCGCAATGCCTTTGCGAAGACATGGAGGGCTTTTCCGTCGCACTGGCCGCACGACAGAAATCGTTGCCTGTTTCGATCGTCCGTGGAATCAGCAACCTTGCCGGAGATCGTGACAAAACAAACTGGAAAAACAAGCAAGCATTGCAGGCCGTCGCCGAACTGCTCCTGGAGACAAACGAGACAAACGGGGACAGGTCCAGTTATTGACAGGCACAACATCCTGGTTCGACGGGAAGGATGCCAAGAACCACACGCATAGCGCCGTGAGCCGATCGAGTTGTTTGGTGATGGCAACCAATCACGAGACTTTACTTATGTCACGGACATTGCGTCGGGGACAATTGCAGCGTTGCGAGAAGTCGGTTACGAAATCATCAATCCGGGCGGCGGCGGCGAACCCGTCAGTTTGCTTGAGATCATTTCCAGGTTAGAGGCTTTGCTGGGCCGCTGGGCGCAATTGCGCCACGAGCCCATTCACAAGGCTGACATCAAAATCACCTTAGCCGATATCAGCAATGCGCTCCGACTGCTCGATTGGCAACCGCAGATGGACCTGGCAACCGGACTTGCTTGTTGCGTTAACTGGTACCGCAGCAACAAACCCTCGTCTGCCGAAATAACGCTACCGTAGCCCATGCAAAAAACGGGGATCGACAGGACATTCTTGTGGGGTGTGGCTGGCAACACGGCAACGCAACCCCCTCCAGACTGGGCCGGTGCGATTTTTTAAGCGGCAACTGATTACCCCGATCCGGATATCGGACTGGAAGGCGGTTGTGCCAAATCCGGGATACGCGGGACAATTGAAACGGGGGCTGGGGATTCCGTTTGCAACAGGAGTTCCAGCCAATCAAGCAAGGCCTCGATCTGAAACAAGGGAATGCCATTTTGAATCGCCAGGCGGACTGCTTCTTCACGCTGCGGCGGAGTTGGGCAATTGGCGAGCGTTTGTTTTGTTCTTGCAAAGGCAGAGTCTGATTCAGGGGTCTTTGGCATGGAGTCCTTCCCGACACAAACAGTTAGTTCGAATCCATCGGAACCTGATTTGCTCAATATCGGTTGGCAATTGAACAAGCCACCAGACATTGTTAAGCATTGTTAATAACTCGGCCTCAGCCGTCAACGCCGGTAATGTCCGCCTTTCCTTGGGACAGCGCCATTACATTGACAAGTTCCGTTTCCGGGCACTTCACGTAACGCACGAGCTGGCAAACAGCAAAGGTACGGAGGAAGAAGCCGGAAACAGCGCGCATCAATTCGCAATCAAACAAGAACGGCCTGGCAAAAAATGCCAAGCCGTTCTGCTGATTAATAACTGATTGGAGAACGAGATTATCCCATTCGCACATTTCGGCGGCGTGCCAGTGCGGCAAAACCGCCAACCAGAACAGTCCAAGTCAATGCAGTTGTCGGCTCGGGAACCAGAAACAATTGGCTTTGACTATAGGCGCCGCTAGCATTATCCTTCCGAATGTTTATGATCCGGGTGCGATCAATTGCGGCTTGCATGTTTCCCCAACTGGAATTGCTATTGTAATTGGCCAGGGCAGCATTCGCCGACGCGACATAGGCAGTCGCGGCTGCATTTCCTGCACTGTTTTGCTCGTTCTCCAAAAACCAAAAGGCGTTCTGAAGTGCGTTTGCAGAGTCGATCCTCGCCTGGTTGCTGACGTTGAGAGCACCATAAGTATAGTTAGCCAACGTTCCTTGTCGGAAGTTGTAATACAACCAGGCGGTTCTCGCATCGAGCGGATCGTTCAAATTTGTGTTGGCCCCACCGAGGCTGGCGTAAGTTGCGATCGATTCGACGTAGTACTCCGAAGAAAAGTTGAGGAATTCGTCCTTTTCAACGCAAAAAACAACTTGTTCGACACTGTTCACGTTCAACGAATTGTTCACCCCGGGAGAAAGTCCAATGCCAAACTCGCCACCAGAGCCTCCAGGTCCGTTATAAAATTTGATCATGCTTCCCACACCGATGGATGCGTCCGCCTGACCATACAGAAAAAACACAAATGCTATTGCCGCCATTGGAATTCGGCTTATTCTCGAGGTAATCATGATGACTTTTCAACAAAAGGAGGGAGACATTGGAGCTGTATCAAACAGCGGAAGGTGGATTGAGAAAAGGTTGATGAATTAGAGATACCAATTTGTCAAAAAAACCCCGGTGGCTTCATTAATCCACCGGGGTCTTTGAACCAATTTTACGATTTCGCGACTAGCTGAGTCGCCGACGGAGTCCGCCAACCAGACCCAATCCTGCGAAAACCGACCAAATGGCGATCGTTCCCGGCTCGGGAACAACAACTTGAGTCGACATGTCAAAAGTGGTGATTCCACTGCTTGAATGCCCAATAGTAACCCATTGACTGATCGAAAACGGTCCTGGTCCCAAGCCTGTTGAAAAATCGCCCGTGCCAGAAAACGGACTTCCCGTCAACGGCCCTACAGTCCCAGCCGGCCCGGCAAACATCGTGTTTGCTGAGTTGGCACCATACATGGTTGTCAAGCTTGCGCCGGCAGTACTTGTGCCGCCAATCTGGTTATTTACTCCATAAGTACCAGCAACCAGACCGCTAAAGCCTGTCTGAGCAGTAGCAATCCGGTATGTACCTGCCGAAGCCGTTATACTGGCTGCCAAGGTATCAATGATGTAGGGGCTAATCACAGGATTCCCAAAACCGGTGACCGATGCAAAGGAAATGTTAGGACCGACCCCGCCACCAAAAGAAACAATCCCGGAAGTCCCGTTCGTATCGGCATGAGTCGTAAAAAGACCAGAATATGACGACAATACGCCTGCTCCCAACCCGTCCTCGACGATGACTTCGATACCACCACTGGCGAAATCGTCGACAAAAATCAGTAGCGAACCGTCGGCCTGTTGGGCACACATCGCCGAACAAGCGACAAATAAAAATGCAATTCTCTTAATCATGTTAAAACTCCATAGATTTCAAAATCAAATACGAATTCGAATCGGGCGAATTAACCTGAAATCGGCACTTTCAACAAATCATCACAGGGTGGACGGGGCAACCAAAGCCAACCGAGCATGTAAACTAGGTCAGAATGCGACCGCGGCACGCAGAAACAAATGTTAGCCATCAAAATCGAAACGTTTCCCGACCCCGAAATCGTATTCGAAACGGTCATCGAGGTGTTCATCAAGCTCCGGTCAACCGATTTGTCAAATTGTTTCGGTATTTCCGGTTCTTGCGAGGAGTTCGTTTCTGAAATCACTCCAAAATCCAACTCATCAATATGACTTTCAGCAACGCACACAAGGGATGCATGACCACATTTGACGGCGTATCCAACAGACACGGCCACAAGCAAAACTATCGCAAAAAGTTTTTTTCTTGAAATCATCACTGCGGTTCAGTGGATAACTGGTTCCAGAAAAGTATTTGAATCGTCGTACGTAAATAACACCACCAAGGATTATCCTTGACTGATCCAAACATTGCAATCGTTTTTTCCGGATTTTTTTTGTTTGCTTTAACCATTCCCCAAGTCAACAATTTGGCCTAAAAACGGCAAATCAGAGGCTGAAATTGCGATAATTCCGGCGATTTTCGAGTTCCGGGCGGCCAAAGGCTTGCCCGCCGATCATCCTCTGGCGAAAAATCGGCCGTTCATCGGTCGAGATGATCGGTTGCCAGCCTACAGTTTGACAAGACAGCAACCTCGATTTTCGAGGATCACCGGCGCTCAAAGTGGTTTTTTTGAAAATGGGTTTCAATCGAAACTGCGCGATATCCTTCCAATACCATCATCGAATTCTGTTCCGACTCAATTTCCGCTTGAATCGCGCTGAGGCTGTATAGCTTGCTTCCCCATGGAACATTTAAATCCGATGGCGCGATTCTGAACCAGGACACCCGGAGAGATATTGGTTTTCACAAGAATGGAGCGTCGACATATTGCGATTGCCATGTTTCGGCACCCATCAACGAAAACCTTGCATAATCGTTGAAATCGTCCCAAACCACTGCGGGTCCCAACCTCGTTGCTCTTTCAATTATTTGGTTGCCTTATTCCTCGAAACGACTAGGATAAGTTCTTGCGAAATACAGCAGACCATAACCTTGGTTCCTCGCCAAAATATCAGACAGAATAAGGGTGGACTGAATCCAAAAGCATTTGCCGCGCGACGTTCCGTTTGCTCGCAGCAGTCCTGGTTGAGGAAAATTTCGCAAAAAAACAGGATATCGATCCTGAACAAAAATCGACCCCACCAATGCTGTTGCCGTAAAAAAAGACACCGTGAAATATCGGATGTTACCAAACTTTTGCCCGGCATCGACTAAGCGATTCAGGTGTTCGGATTTGATTCCAGGGAATTCATTCCGGTCACCCAAAGGAACGGAGTGCGCCCCAACCTCAGGTCAACTTGACGGCAGCTTGCGAAAACAGAAATGTCGAAAAACCCTTCCACAAGAAAAAAGACAAAGCCTTCACGATCCCGAACAGCGGATTCAGGAAGTGATTCACGATTGGTTGAAAATTCAGTTCGTCATTTGAGGGTGGACCGGGGGGCAAATGAACCAGCGGTTCAATCGTTTCGCGCTGCAACAACGCCCATTTGGCTGATATTGCAATGCATTGTCGTCGCGTCGTTTATTTGGTCCTACTGGCCCGTGTTGCTCGGACTGGTTGACCAGTGGAATCGAGTGCCCGATTACTCGCACGGATTTCTTGTTTTGCCTTTGGCCGCCTGTTTTTTGTGGATCACCCGCGACACGTTTCCTGGAGTTGAGCCGCAAATCTCCTGGGCGGGACTCCTGTTAATCATCGTGGCAGGCGCGATCCGTTTTGCTGGGGCGTGGTATTATCTGGAGGCACTTCAGGGTTGGTCGATCCCGGTTTGGATCACCGGTTACATTTGGACATTTTTTGGAAGGCAAGCGATTCGATGGGCCTTGCCTGCAGTCGCCTTTTTGTTCTTCATGGTTCCCATCCCCTACTCAATTGAAAATATGCTGAGTCGACCACTTCAGTTGATTTCCACACAAATGAGCTTGTTTGTTTTGCAATGTTTGGGTCAGCCAGCCGTTGCCGAAGGAACGACCATATTGCTGGGCGAAAATACACTGGAAGTCGAGCAAGCTTGTTCCGGAATGCGGATCTTTTTTGGGATTGCCGCGCTCGCATACGCCTTTATGATTTTGTACAAGCGTCCGATGTGGACGCGATTGATGTTGCTGGTTGCGGTTCTGCCAATCGCTTTGTTGGCGAATTCGATGCGTATTGTTGTCACCGGGTTGTTGTACCAGATGGGACTCAGTGAAACGGCCAAACACATCAGTCACGATATGGCAGGCTGGTTTATGATCCCGTTGGCTGCCGCAATTTTTGCATTGTGCCTGTTGTACCTTGACAAACTGTTCCCACCGATTCGCAGCATGGACGTCGAAAGTCTGGTGCGCCGACAAGCCAGCTTGCGATCAGATTCCTGATTAACCCCCCCATTTTGGACCGATAATCACTTTATGAAAAATCTCCAGTCCGGCTCGTCAGCCAAATCCCCAACAGAAGCACTTGCCTTGGCAAAAATCGTTTTGCGAAGGTGGGGGCTGCTGGCTTCGGTTGTTGGCTTTATTATTGCCGGTGGTGGAATCGCACTGACGATTTGGCGTTGGGAGCCAAGTTATGAGGCCAAGCAATTTGTTCGCGTGATTCAGGACCGGGAATTCACGGATGTTGACGACGATAACAGTCGCAACAAAGCGGATCCAAAGAGCATTATGGCCACCGTCAAAAACGAGCCCTTGTTGAACAAATTGCTGCTCAATGAAAATATTCGAAAACGACCCGATATTGATTTGGAAAAACTTAAAGAGATCGTTCGTTTTGAAGCAGGTGGGGGAGAACAGTATGCCATCATTTGCCGGGACATGTCGCCGGAATTCGCTGCCTACGTAACTCAAAAACTGGGGGACGAATTTGTCGACTATCATCGTCAATGGCGCGATCAAAACCTGGGCGCCCGGGCGCGGGACATCGAATCCGAAATCAAGGACGCCCAATTACGGCTCGTTGAAATAAAAGACGAACTCGTGGAGAAAAATGACCAACGCGTAAACGCCTCGTCCGTAGAAGCAAAACCGTCGGATCCCGACGGTTCGTTTTACCGGGAGTTGCTTATCCGGCGTCAGGACCGGTTATCCGAAAAAAATCTTCTCAAACTGGAACTGGATCAATTGAACCGGTCGCTTGAAAACGTCGAAACGGACTTTGATGAGGAAACGATAGTCTTGACCGTTAATTCGGCACCCGCGATTCTCGCCATTGAAAGCGACATCCAGAAACTCAAAATGGATCGTGAAGAATTTTTTCGACAGGGTCCCAAACATCCTAATATCGCCAACATTGACAAACAAATCTCCAGTCTCCAGGAATCGCGGAAAACAAACTTTGACCGTTTGCTTTTCACCTACAAGTCCAGTCAAATCGCTGAAAGCAAACGGACGATTGAGGCGACCATCGACGAAAAAAATGCCAATATTGAGCGGATCGATACCGTGGTGGCTGAGCTGGAATCGGAAGTCACACGGCTGGAAAGTGAGTTTCAGGAGACAAACAAAATCGAGTTCGAATACCAGCAGTTACTCCGGGAACAGGAATGGGCCGTAAATGATCTGGACAAGTGGAAACAATATCGCGATGTCAATAAATCCAAGGATATGGCAGCCTATCAGGTCGTCATCGAGGGTACGGGAGTTGTTGCCATCCCCACGAAACCGGTCGAACAATATCCACTGAAGATTCTGGGAATTGTTATTGTAATATCATTGGCGCTTCCGTTTGCTGCCGCATTCGCACTCGAAATCCGCTGGCGCAGAATAAGTAGTTCCGATCAATTCAAACATCTGGTACCCACCGGGTTTTTGGGTGAAATCGCCGATTTGCCAATGCAAAATGGTCGAGCATCCGTCGTTGGTTCCAAACGGGATATCAGACAGCTTCGTATTTACGAAGAGAGTGTGGACAACCTGAGCGCGATTCTGGCCGTTGCCGCTCAGCAAAAACCGTTCGTTTTCTCGGTTACGAGCGCAGCAAGCAACGAAGGAAAAACCACTTTGGCAACCCAGTTGGCGATTAGTGCGGCACGTTCCAATTTCGGTCGAACTCTCTTGATCGACGCAGACCTGCGTTCACCCAGTTTGCATCGATTACTGGGCGGCTCACTGGACGTCGGACTGGGTGATGTATTGTCAAATACGGTCACGCTGGACAATGCGATCACATCTACCGCTATTGAGAACCTCGATCTATTGACAGCAGGAAAACTTCGTACCAATCCGCGACGTTATTTTTCCAATGATCAATGGTCCAAAATACTGGAACAAGCCCGGCAAAAATACGACCACATCATCGTTGATACTCCTCCCGTACTGGCGGCCAGCGAATCGCTTGAGATTTCACGGCAGTGTGATAACACGCTGATGTGCGTGATGCGCGACGTGAGTCGATCCGATTCTGTAAAACGTGCCCACGACCGCCTGATTGCCGCGGACGTCAATGTCGTGGGTTGCGCGTTTAGTGGCGTTCCTCAAAATGAATACGCTTACCGATACGGTAGCTACGATTACAACATGTAGTCATGGATTCCCACGTGACTCACGTCGCGGCAGCCGCTAACTCCCGGTTGCCTTGATTTACGTTTCCCTCCATCCGCTGATCAAGTCGTTGAACAAATGAACCTTGTCGCCGAAGGCAAACGCAGTCCTGGTCCAACCCGTCACACGGTGAATGTCCGGCTGCTGTCCGTCACTTTTGTTTTGCTGGCTGTTTCCATTCCAGCCATTTATTTTTGGCATGGGTATTCGCTCACGAGGATCTCTCTAGCTTTTCTTGAACAGGCGAATTCTCTAATTGAGGAAGCAAAGCAACTCGAGTCCGATCCGGACAAGGCCAGGGAAGCGGAGAATGTGTTGAACAAGGCCGTTGACATGATTTGGCAATTTCGACGTGCCCGCCCCATGGACCAGGCTTCGGCCGTGCTGATGGCAAGAACTTTTGATCGATCAGCCAAGGGTCGTGCCGGACTCGCTGGCCGGCGCCGCGCGGCGCAGCTTTATGTCGAAGCGATCGCTCTTTCAACCGGGCCGGAACGGACTGAGCTGAAAACGTCGGTTGGCGATATCATGCTCGAAATTGGTGACTTCGCCGAGGCCGCGAAAATTGGTCAACAGCTTGTACAAGTTGGCAACACCGGTAACGCGGAAGCGACAGAAGCCATGGCGACCGGTACCAGAATCTATGCGACGGCACTCTTCGGACAACTCAGACAGGGAGTCGGCAGAACCGGGTCGGCAGATCTTGGTGCGGCCTTCGACATCGCTATTGAAAAAAACCCTGCAAACACGGAACTTCCCGTTTTATTGGCCGAAATTTATCGGAACAAGGATTATCACGAATTTCTAAGCGAGTCCCAACGACAGCAAGTGGCTGTCGCCAACATGAGTCATTTCCAAAAAGCTGACGAAATTGTTGATCGAATGGTGGAGCGGAATGACAAATTGGCTTCGGCCTATTTGCAACGTTTTTATTATCGAATGCAAGTTGCCAGGCAAACGGAGGCTGCAAACATCTCGGACATAGAGAATCTGAGAATCGCCGCCGAACTCGATCTCAACCGGGCTTGGGAAATTGACCCCAATGATCCGGTAATCAACATGCAAATGGGACGGTTTCTCCAAAGGCAGTGCCGCGAAACGTTTTCGTTTGCTTCGGAACAGCAATCTCTCTTATCCAACGAGCAGCGGACCATTTTGGAAAAAGCCCGTGAGCATTTGGAAAACTGCATCCAGGTGAAACCTGATATGTCCCTCGCGTGGTTAAGCCTGGGTGAAGTTCAGTCGTTGCTCGGAGCACCCGAAGACGCGTTGCGATCCTGGTCCCGGGCGATGGAACTGCCGGAATTCGAAACAGCCATCCAACCGATTCAAAGTTCCTTGCGACATCACAAAATCTCGCAGCTCATTCAGCTCGATCGGCTGGACGAAGCGCAGATCGAATTGAATGCGATGAAAGACTATAATGCGAACTTCAGCAAACGGGCAGGAAATCCTGAGCAGGTTGCCGATTTGATCTATTTGCAGCAATTCCTCGAGGGATACCTAAAATATAAATCGCGTGCATACGGTGAAGCGATTTCGATTCTCGAAAAACTTCTTCCCGACCAGCCAGAACAAATGGGTCCATGGACGCTGGAGGTTTTCCGATTGCTGGGAGGGATGTATCTGGAACTGGACCGGCCCGAGTTGGCCGTCAAAACCTATAAAATCGCCATTGAAAATGATCGACGCAGCGTCGAGTTCAAATACCTGCTTGGTCGAGCACTCATTCGCGCCGCGCGATTTGTCGAGGCAGCCGAAGCGCTGGAGTCGGTTGTCAAGGTCAGCAGCTCGGCGGACGTCTGGTTGGAATATGCTGCAACACTTTTGGAACGGGAACGCCGCAAAACGCCCGAATTTCGGAATCTGGATTTAATCCGGAATGCTCTTGCCAGGGCCAGGGAACTAAATATCGAAAAACCTGTTGAGCGACCCTGGCGACTGGATATCGTTCAACTTCAAATCATCCTGGCTGGTGGTCCTGATTCCAGCAAAGATCCCGGATTGGTTCCTGATTACATCGCGGAATTCAAAACGCTCGCCACCCAACTGGAGAGCGATTTCGGCACCGATACCGATTTGTTGAAAGTACTTTCCGCCCTTTGCCAACAGGCTGGGCAACAGAAAGATTCGATGCGATTGATCCAAAAATTCGAGTCGCTGGCCGGCGACAATCCGGATCGGTTTATTTTTGTAGCCAGCTTGCAAACCGGGAACCAGGAATTCGACGCAGCGGGGATTACCCTGGAAAATGGATTGTCTCGAGTCAAGGAAGAGGAAAAACTTCCGTTGCAGTTGGCCCAAGTCAGCCTGTTGCTCAGGAAAGGTGAATTTGACGCCGCTCTGGAACAATTGGAAAAAATTGCAGAGCAAAACGATTTTGCAACCAAACTGGTTAGCAATATTGCTGACCTGTCGATCATGTTTCCCAACCTGATCAAGGCTCAGCCAGCAAAATGGGAAAGCAGTCTACCGAAACTCGAAGGAGATAACGGTCCGCTTGCCTCCATGCTGGCGGTTTTTCGAATGCTGCCGGAGTACGACAACACCGAAGATCTGAAACGTCGACAGGAATTACTGAAAAGTGCCAGTGCCCTGTGCGGAAGCATCAAGTTTCTCAGACCGGGCTGGGCCCCTGTTCATTCATTGCACGGATTGGTTCTGGAATTGCAACAGAATGCCTGGATACAGCAAGCCCAATTGAATCAGACAACGCCGCAATTGCCCAATGAAATCCGGCGCTCGGCGGAAAAACTTTTTCCCGCCAAACAGTCATATCAACTCGCTATTGAGCTCGGAGAACGACGTCCATCCATCCTTGTTCGACTGGCGGATCTGGAAACCGATCCTGAGATTCGACGAAGCCTGTTGGCAGAGTTTGACCAGGAACTTGTTGCAATCGATCCGGATCTTTCGAACATGCAAATGGCCGCGTTGATTGCGGGCAACGATCTGAAAAATGCAGCAAAAATGGCGGAATTCGCGACTCAAGCGCGACCGTCCGATCCGTTGGCATGGATTGCCCGGGCACGCATCGAATTGATGAACGGTGACATCGATAAATCCGTTTTGTCCATTTCACAAGCGAAATTGTTCGTTGACCAAAGTGATAATCGCTTGCAAACGATGCTGAACCTGTTTCGATTTTATTCGACGGCACATTTTTTTTCCGCATCTGACGACGTCGTTCAGTCATGGGGGATCGAAGCCCGCTCAATGATTCCAGGAATTCTTGAACTCGCCGATTCACCGATGAAACTTTTGTTACATGCGGAATTGCTGGAAGAATTGGGAGACGATGCTGCAAGTGATTTGTACCTTCAGGCAGTTGACAAGTCGCCCGAAGATAAAATGGTATTGGAACGGGCGCTGCGGTATTTTGGGTCAGAAAACCGTTCCCAAACGAGAGCCCTCGATCAGGCCATCGATTTCGCAAACAAGTTAGTCAGCATGGATTCCGCCAATTCCCAATACGTACAAATATTGGCCAGACTCTTGTTCAAACGCGGTACAGGAGATGACTGGGTCCGAATTAACGAACTGCTCGGCGGCAAAGACTTCGAAACGGCGAACTCGATTGAAAACCAGCGCATGATGGCAATCCTGTTGTTGACGCGGGCCAATGTTCCTAACTCCGAACGGCTTGGCAACTTGCAGAGAGCCTACGAAATGATTCGTGTCCATCAATCCACCACGGATCTGATATTGACGGGTCAAATCCTTCGCGCATGGTCATTGTTGTTGTCCGGCAGCGAACAGGCATCGCTGCGGGACGAAAAACTGGACGAAGCGGAAAACTGTTTCAGCAAAGCTTCGGTGGCTGCAGACGTTACGGCCGCCCAACTCGTTGCAATCACGGAGTTCTTTCTGGAGCGCGGAAAAACGGAACCAGAAAAATGGGAAGTGGCAGATTCCCTGATTCAAAAATTGCAAAACATGCCATCGAGTTCCATTCTCAATAATGCTCCAATCATTTCGTTAACGGCCCGGCTTCGTCTGGCGCAAGGCAAGGAGAGTCCTGAAAGCGTTATCCAGTTTGTTGAGGAATACGGGGCATCGGTCGAGCAGGAAAGTCGTTCGCAGGCCAGGAATGTGCAAGCCCGCTTATTACAGCAAATCGCAAATATTCTCGATGGCATTGAGGCCAAAGAACAGGCATTGGTTTGGCGCGAGAAAGCGGCCGCCATGGACACCAACCTTTTGTTGAATTTGGCCCTTGAAAGGGCAAAGAATGGCAATCTGGATGAAGCCTTGCAACAGTGCATTAAGGGTTATGAGGAAACAGGCCTGCCCGATTTCGTTATTCTGATTTCCCAATTCCTTTTGACAGAAAACGGAAGTCCCGAGCATTTCCAACAGGCAGAGAATGTTTTCGAGTCGGCACTGGAAAAACATTCGGAAAATTTGGCCCTGATCACAAACATCGGAAATGCCCGAATCGCCGGCCAAAACAGAATTGAAGATGCCATTGGCCTGTACGAACGAGCCTTGAAAATTGACCCAAACAACCAAATGGTGTTGAACAACCTGGCAACGGCCTACACCGAGTTGCCGGAGAGGTTGCCCGACGCCCTGCTAACCATCAATCGGGCTCTCGCCAGATACGGAAATGTTCCTGGATTGCTGGACACCAAAGCGGTCATATTGATGCAACAAAACGATCTCGTACAAGCCGAAAAGATTTTGACGGACATCGTCAATCAAATTTCGGATTCCCGTTTTTATTGGCACCTGGCAGAGGTCCATTGGAAACTTTACGAACAATCCGGGAATCCTGCAGATCTCAGCCAGGCGCAATCGGCCTTCGACCAATCGATTCGGATGGGCCTGGAAAAACAGATTCTGACTCCCGGTGAGAAGCAACGGCTGTCAACATTGAAGGACAACCTCGCCTCGCGAAAAATCGGGGCTCGCCCCGAGGCCGTGAATCTTTTAATGTCGCTGTTCGCTCCGCGAACAGAACACGCGGTAACGTCATGTTCGCGGAGCGAACAACAACCATGCTGTAACCACGCAGCAATCGCCCCGCAAATCGTGCCCGACAATTCGATTGTGATCCATATATGAAACCTGCATTAATACTTGCAACAATATCCGTACTCGTGTTGACTCTGATCCCAGCCATTAAAGACGGCCAGCGCCGATTTCGATGGGGCGAAGATTCCGAAGTTACCTTATTGGCATCTCGACTTGAAACCTTCCCCAAACAAATCGGCGATTGGCGATGCATATCCGATGAATTGCTGGGCAAGACTTCCGCCAACCAGTTGCAACCGCTGGGGTTTATCAATCGAAGCTACGTTAATGATGCCCTGAAAATGCAAACGAACGTTTTTATTTTGTTGGGGCCGACAGGACCAACGGCTGTACACACTCCGGATATTTGTTTTAGTAGCCGTGAATTCACAATCATCAATAAACGGAAGGTGGTTAGCGTCGACCCGGATCGCTCGTCCCGGTCAATGTGTTTTGAAACAAATTTCAAGTCTCGCGATGTGAGCGGGAGTTATTTGACATCCTGGTACGCCTGGACAATCGATGGTGACTGGCAAGCGCCGGAGAATGCCCGCTATTATTTTGCTGGCAGCCGATTCCTGTTCAAAATACAAATCACCGCCCGGTATCCCGATCTCGATACCATGGAAAACGACAAGGTTATGCGTCAGTTTCTGGCCGAAATTGAACAAAACCTTCGGTCGAGCGTGTTTTGAAAGTCGGCCGACTGTCAACTTTTTTTGAAAAACCGGTTGGACATTCAGCCATCATTGGTACAATGGGTCCTGCTGATTCCCACCTCGAAGACCCCGCCAAGTACTCCCTGCCTGCTGCTTTCGACTATTGAAAGCGACTCTCACCATGTTTGCACAATCATGATTCAACCCGCCAAAAAAAGTATTTCCGTCAATACGCAAAAGACAGTTTCCTCATCCAGGAAACGTCGAAGTCCTGTCAATTTGATTCTCGCTGTCAATCAATCGAATGAATTGGTTCAGCCCTCGACGTATTTTGGTCACAAATATGCAATCGAGCGCATCATTGCCGCGTTATTATTGATACCGGCGTTGCCCGTCATTTTCATTTTGACCTGCCTCGTTCGCGCCACTTCGCGAGGTCCGGCGATCTATCGGCAAAAACGCGTTGGCCTGAATGGACGTGTCTTTTCGATTTTCAAAATTCGCACGATGAACGTGGATGCCGAATCAAATTGCGGACCGAAATGGAGCACTTCCAACGACCCGCGCGTAACCCGCCTCGGTCGCTTATTGAGATTGTTGCATCTGGACGAACTACCGCAACTTGCCAACGTCGTCGCGGGGGACATGACGATTATCGGCCCCCGCCCGGAACGGCCCGAAATTGTTACTGTCCTGCTCGAGCAAGTCGACCAATATGCCAGCCGCCTGGTTGTGAAGCCGGGCATTACGGGGTTGGCGCAAATCTATTTGCCACCGGATGAAACGATCGACTGCGTCCGCAAGAAAGTCTGTGTCGATCGTGCCTATATCATTGCCGCCTCTCCTCTGGTTGATGTGCAAATCTGGCTCTGCACGATTGTCCGGATTCTGGGTTTGCGAAAAGGCCGGGGACCGAGATGGTTTGGCCTCGATCGACGTTTTTTGGGCGTGGTAAAACGTTGCAGCGATATTGGAAGTGAAACTGACGGTTTATCGGACGAATCGTTGTGCTCGTATCGAAACGGGACGGCAAATCGTTCAGCGGAATGGGTCGGGACCGGGCAAAACGGGCATAGCCGACATGATCCAGCCCATGCGATTCCCAACGGCATTTCCGCCAGTTCCAATGGAAACGCCCACCCCCATGTTCCCCGCTAGAAATGGCTCAGGAATTTCTTGTAATCGTGTGCCCTATTCTCGCGGTCAGGTGTCAGTCAAGTCCGAAGTGGTGTTGATCAACGCAATTTCTATCGACGTCGAGGACTACTTTCAGGTCTCCGGATTCGAGGCTGCCGTATCCCGAAGTGACTGGGACCATTATCCGTCGCGTGTCGTTGAGAATACACGCCGCATACTCCGCATTTTCGATGAACACTCGGTGAGGGCAACTTTTTTTGTACTTGGATGGGTGGCCGAAAAATTTCCTTTTCTCGTTCGGGAAATTGATAATGCCGGACACGAGATTGGATCCCACAGTTATTGGCACCGTTTAATTTACCAACTGACACCGGCCGAATTCCGTGAGGACCTGCGACGTTCGAAGCAGGTGCTCGAGGAAATCATTTCCAAACCGGTCACTTCATATCGGGCCCCTTCGTTTTCGATCACTCGCCACTCGTTATGGGCATTGGACATTCTCGTCGAGGAAGGGATTGTTTTCGATTCCAGTATTTTCCCCACCCGTCACGATCGTTACGGGATCCCAAACGCAGTTCGCGAAATCCATCCTCTGGAAACGTCGGCCGGAACCTTGTGGGAGTTTCCCATGTCGGTCGTCAAACTGCCCGGTGCCACGATTCCGGCCAGCGGTGGAGGTTACTTTCGACTTTATCCCTATTCGTTTACCAAACGACTGTTGTCGCAGATTAATCGTTCCGGACGCCCGCTGATGTTCTATCTCCATCCGTGGGAGATTGACCCGCAGCAACCAGTTGTCCGCGGATCGTCATTTGCATCCCGAAAGCGACACCGGATAAATCTCCGATCGACCGAGTCCCGATTGCGGCGATTGCTGCAGGATTTTCGGTTTGGCTCCATGGGAGACGTTTTTCGAACCCAACAAATCGGACCGGATTTCGAATCGAAGGCGGGGAAGCAAGAAACCATCGTTCACGCGCCCTGATCCCCGATTCGGCAACAGAAACAAAATCCTTTTAACGCACACAACCAGCAACTTTCAAATCTGATCTGAAATCTCAAATCTTTGATCTTTGATCCTAACCACTGACCACTGAAACCCTCCATTCCTGTTCCTCCAAAACCGGCGCCCGCCTCGCCAGCGTCACCGTCGTCATGCCGGTCCGCAACGAAGAAGCGTACATCTCTCACACGCTGAAACAATTGCTGGATCAGGAGCAGGACAACCTCGACGTCGAGATCATCGTGGTTGATGGCCGCTCAACCGATCGAACACGGGAAATCGTTCAGCAATTGGCTCGCGAGCATTCGCAAATTCGGCTGATCGACAATCCCGGTCGATTATCCAGTTCAGCCCGCAATATCGGTATCGAAAACTCACGTGGTGATTTCCTCGTCGTTATCGACGGGCACTGCGAAATTCCAGGTCGAAGCTATTTTATCGATTTGGTCGCAGCCTTTGAAAGAACGCGTGCAGATTGTCTTGGCCGACCCCAGCCACTGGACGTAACTGATGCATCCCGTCTGCAAAAGGCGATTGGGTTAGCCCGCTCGTCCTCGATTGGCCATCATCCGGACTCGTTTATTTATTCGGATCGGGAGATCCAGGTACCGGCGATCAGCGTCGCGGTTGCTTACCGTCGAGAGGTATTTGACCGGGTAGGGATGTTTGATACTCAATTTGATGCCTGCGAAGACTGCGAGCTCAATCACCGGATCGATCAGGCGGGGATGAGTTGTTATTTGGTCCCCGAGTTGGCAATCCGTTACCAGCCCCGCAATTCGTTAACCGGTCTTTTCCGGCAATTGACCCGTTACGGTCGGGGTCGCTTTCGGTTGGCGCGCAAGCATTCCAGTTCGCTTTCATTGACTTCGATTCTGCCTGCTTTGTTTTTGCTGGGTTGTGTCTTCGGTCCAGTCATTTGTTATTTCGTGCCTGTTTTGTGGTACGCATATTTTGGCGTTCTGCTGACATACACCGCCACTGTTCTGGGCTTTTCGGTGCGTGCTGCAATATCCAGCGGCGATTGTCTCAGTGCCCTTTGGTTGCCGATAGTTTTCGTCGTGATCCATTTGGCTTCCGGATGGGGTATTTTGACAGAAGCGTTTTCAAACTTGACTGCGAGCAGCCGCGCATGAATGGCGATCCCACAGCTCGATTGAAAGTGGCGATTGTCGATGAAGAATTTCCGTTCCCGGCCAACTCCGGCAAGCGTATTCGCACGCTCAATCTCGTGCAGCGATTGGTAGCGGATCACGACATTTATTACGTGGCCCACCAAAATTCCGATCGGGATGAACTGGACGTTGCGAAAAAACACTTTGAATCGATTGGGATCACGACGGTGGAAGTACCGCGGCGCGTCTCGCCCAGGTCCGGTTTGACTTTTTATGGAAAACTGGCTGCCAACCTGTTCTCCAGCCTCCCCTATTCCGTGTCCTCGCATTCCAGTTCAGCAATGCGGGCCCAATTGAAAAAACTGGAAACGGAAGTCGCAATCGATATCTGGCATTGCGAATGGACTCCCTATGCCGAGATGTTTCGGAACTTTAAAGCCAATCCATTGGTGATTTCTGCTCACAACGTCGAATCGCTGATCTGGCAACGATATACCGAAACGGAATCCAATCCGGTCAAGCGCTGGTATATACGGCAACAATGGAAAAAATTTCAACGGTTTGAACGATGGGCTTTTGATCGGGCCGGCCAAACGATCGCCGTGAGTGACGAGGATGCCCAACTGGCCGAGCAGGAATTCGGTGCAAAAAATGTCGAAGTCGTTCAAAACGGCGTCGACATTGACCGCTACAAGCCCGATGGTGTTCAACGGCGTGCAAAGGAAATGATCTTCCTCGGCAGTCTCGACTGGCGGCCCAACCTGGACGGAATACAGCACTTTCTGAAAACCGCCTTTCCGGAAATTATCCAGGCGGAACCTGAATCAGTGTTTTCCATTGTCGGCCGCAACCCCCCATCATGGCTGATTCAGCTTGCCCAGCAACATCCGAATATTGAGCTTCACGGCAATGTACCGGACGTCATTCCATACTTGTCAAACGCGGCAATTATGGTCGTCCCACTGCGAATCGGCGGCGGATCGCGATTGAAAATCATCGAGGCGGCAGCCAACGAATTGCCAGTTGTCAGTACACGAGTGGGTGCCGAAGGATTGAGATTTCGTGCAGGTCACGATTATTTCGTTGCTGAGACTATTGAATTAATGACGGAACCGGTGCTGTATGCCTTGCGAAACAGGGAAGCGAGTTGTTTAGCCGCCAAAAACGCCCGCGAGATTGTGGAACGAGACTATGACTGGGACGCATTGGCAAATGCCCAAGCCCGCATTTGGCGATCGGCTACATGCAACCCGAATTGACAATCATGCACCTTACGTCTTCCCGCTTTTATGGTGGCCCTGAACGTCAAATGATCGGTTTGGCACGTGCGTTACGATTGCGCGTGAAAACGGTCTTCGCTTCTTTCTCGGAGAGCGGCCTGAATAAATCCTTTCTCGATGAGGCTCGGCATTCTGGATTCACGGGTGTTGGTTTGAGGTATGACACACCGCGCTTGCTGGCGGCCCGGCATGAAATTTTTGAACTGGTCAACCAAAACAAGATCGATGTTCTCATTTGCCATGGATACAAGGCGGGCATGGTAGGCTGGTTTGCAGCGAAAAAAGCCGGCATTCCGGTCATTGCTGTTTCCCGAGGTTGGACGCGTGAAAGCGTGAGGGTCAGAATTTATGAATTGCTGGACCGCTTGATGTTGCGGCGGACAGCCCGGGTAGTATGTGTTTCCAAAGCACAGGCCGAAAAGGTTCGCTCCGCAGGCGTAAGCGCCGAGCGAATCGTTGTCATACACAATTCCATTGATGTCGATCGATTTGCTACCGTTGACCCGGCGTTTCGCCAAAAATTACTGGAGTTTTTCCCAACAGCCGAACGACCAAATATCAAATTTGTCATCGCGTCTGCTGGCCGGCTCAGTCCGGAAAAGGGTTTTGACATATTGATCGAAGCGGCCCGAGTTGTCAGCGCAAAGCATCCGCAAGTTGGTTTCATATTGTTTGGCGAGGGCCCCTTGCGCGAATCATTGGTGGAAAAGATCTCCCTCCACGGCCTGCAGAATCATTTTATTTTGGCTGGTTTTTGTTCGAATCTGGACGCTTTGCTACCCCATTTGGATTTGTTTGTTCAAAGTTCCCACACTGAGGGGATGCCGAATGTCATACTTGAGGCCCTTGCTGCAGGGGTTCCGGTTGTTGCTACATCCGTCGGGGGAACCGTTGAGATCATCGACAACGGCATGAACGGTGACCACGTGTCTCCTGGTTCGGCACCTTCGCTCGCCCAGGCAATGATCGAACTCATGAATGACCCGGACCGCCGCGCGCAATATGCACAGACTGGCCGCTGCACCATTGCCCAGCGGTTCGGATTTGCAGGACAGGCAGCCAGTTACCGGCAACTCTTCGACGAATTGAAAAACGGTTCGGTGACTTCTTGACCGGACCGGCAATAACCGAAAGAGTACCGTTTCCGGGACGCGGACCGGTGACCGAAATCGTCCGCAATCTGATTTCGCAACCAGAATCAATGATTCAATCGATTGCATCGAGACAAATGACTGAAACTGGCATAGCTGTAGTCTTTTCAGGCCGGAACCGCCTGTGAATATTGCCGGCGCCCTGTATCCGGCCAGATTGCGGCGCTTTGCCAGGCGGCTTTTCGCCGAACAATGGCCAGTGCCTGGCCGTTCCTGGCTAGACTCCAGAAGTGCCGGACGTCGCCATTGTGTATTGACGTTTCACCGGATTCGCGAGGATCGACAACCACTCGAATGGTTTGATACATGCCCCTGCCACACGATGGGCCAGTTCTCGCACGCGATTGAACAGTTGGCCCGGGAGCATGAAATCGTCGGACTTTCGGAACTTGCCGATCGCCGGGACGGCCCAAAGTCGCTGGCGGCAATCACATTCGACGATGGTTGGCGGGATACATTCGACATCGCATTTCCGTACCTGGAGAAAAAAGGGATTCCGGCGACCTTGTTTGTGACGACAGGAAAAATCGCCCAGGCGTGTCCGTTCTGGCAGCAGAGGTTGGGGGAGCTTTTTCGGATGGCATCCGGGCAGGACGCCGACGCCGGGGAACTGCCGCAACGTCTTCGCGATGTTTTTGGGATCCGTCGGCAGGGCCCCATCTCAGTCAAGGCGTTTCGCGAGACCGTATCTCGGCTCAAGACGACCGGCGGGTCTCCAGACGACGTCATCGAAAGAAACTTTTCCGGGTTTGCGAAGCAGGAATTCGTACCTCGTTGCTTCGTCGACGAAGCGGAAATCGTGGCGATGTCGCGATCCTGTATTTCGATTGGCTCTCATACCTGTACCCATCCATTGCTGGACCAGTTGCCCGAGCAAAAGATCCGTTCAGAGCTTGTTGACAGCAAGCAGAGGCTGGAGTCCCTGGTCGGGCGCCCTGTCAATATGATTGCCTATCCGAATGGCAATTTCGATGAACGGGTGCTCGACATAGCCCGGGGCGTGGGGTATTCGCTGGGTTGCACCACCTTTGAGCGGAAATGCAGTCCGGCCGACGACCGGATGTTGTTGCCTCGCCATGAGCCGGTTTGGTTTGTCCCTCAAGCCGCTGATCGGCGATGATCATGGCCATGGAGAAACGTCAACGAGCTTCCGATGCACTGCGCCGAGAATTGCCCCATCCGCCGTTCAAGGTACTGTTGGCAATCGATCAGTTCTGGGGGCCGCATGGAGGAACCGAGCAGAACCTCCTGTTTCTCTGCAATCTACTCCCCGCAACCGGCGCGGGAGTTGAACTTGCCGCGCTTTCGCATTTGAGCAGCGAAATCAGTTCCCTGATCAGCATTCCGGTACATGCTCCGGAATCGCGGAAGTCCGTTTGGGGGGCGGGTTTCCTGAAAAAGGCCTGGTGGTTATCCAGAATCATCAAAAGTCGGCAAATCGATATTGTTCATGCTTTCTGCCCGGTAAGCGAATTTGCGGCGGCATTGGCGACGCGGATGGCCGGCCGGGGAGCCGTCATCGGCAGCCGGAGAAACGTCGGATACTGGCACACCCCCGGAACGCGCTGGCGGGCGCGGTTTGTGACACGATTTGTCTCCCACTTCGTCGCCAATTGCCAGGCGGCCAAACAAGCTGCTTTCCAGCAGGAGTGGATCGACGGCGACAGGATTTCGGTCATCGTCAATCCGCTCAACCCGAACCGATTCAATATCCCGTCAGACGAAGGGCAAACGCGACAAGCACTGGGAATTGCCCGCGAGGAAAAGATTGTCGTGATTGTCGCGACGGTCCGGCCCGTCAAGGACCATGAAACGTTCTTGCGGGCAGCAACGATTGTATTGCAGGATTTCCCGGCGACACGATTCCTCATTGTCGGCGACGAAGTGGGGGAGTATCCGAAAAAGATCCGAAGCCTGGCAAGTGAGCTGGGAATCGGACACCAGGTAAGCTTCCTTGGCCCGGTCGCCAATCCGTTTCCCATACTTCGCATTGCCGACATCGGCGTGCTTTGCAGCAGTTCGGAGGGTTTCTCCAACGCGCTACTGGAATACGCGGTAGCCGGCCTGCCATCCGTTGCCACGGATGTTGGCGGACTGCCGGAAGTCGTTATCGACGGCGACACCGGATACCTGGTTCCGGCCGGGTCGCCGGAACGGCTTGCGGATCGAATCGGTCTTTTGCTCTCGGACGGGTCTTTGAGGGCGAAAATCGGTTCCAACGCCCGCCTGCATGCACTGAAATGGAACGATCCGGAGAAAATCGTCCAGTCCTATCTGTCCGTTTACAGTCAGCAACTGACGAGACGTTAATGGCGCTGACAGTAAAAACGATTTCAAGTGTTGCCGAACTACGCGATGTAGCCGCTCCGTGGGACGACTTGTGGCAACAAAGCGATGTAACGGATCCGACAGCGCGGGCCGAGTTGTTGGCGATCTGGCTGGAGCATTTTGCCGCAAACCGGCGATTCTGCGCAATTGTCATCGAAGAAAACGGGACGTTCCTGGCGGCGTTGCCGCTGGTCGAGCAGAGGATTCGCAAGCTGGTGCTGACCGGGCACGTGCCGTCGAATGGTTGGGCGCAGGGCGCGGGGTTATTGCTTCGCCAGGATATCGATGTGACGTCGGCGATCGAGTTGCTGGTTAGGCAATTACGGCGGCTCAAATGGTCACTGTTGTGGTTTGAATGCGTACGACTCGATTCACCCGGGTACACGGCGTTGCGTCAAACCGTTGCGGGAGCAGAAATCCCCTTGTCGTCAAAAAGCCAGTACAAAGTTGGACTAGTCGAGACAACCGGGCACTGGTCCGATTACTGCGCCGCGCTGAGTTCGAACACCAGAAAGAACCTGAACAGGTGGCAGCGGAAATACGAGAGCGAACCAGAGGTGCGTATCGTGCAATGGCCGAACGGAACGTCGCTCGATCTGCCGACGGTAATGAAGGAGTCCTTTGCTCTGGAGCACGCCACCTGGAAAGGTGAAAACGGCAGTTCGGTGGTCGGTCGTGGGGTCTTGCCTTACTTTCTCCGGCAGGCCGAAGCGTTGCGTGCCTTGGGACACTGTTCCCTGTTTCTGATGTACGTCGGCGACAGGCTAATCGTGTTCCAGTATGGTTACATTGCCAAGGGCATCTACCACGACTGCAAAACCAGTTTCGATGAGCAATTCAAGCACCTGGCCCCGGGACAGCTTCTCTATCAGCATATAACCCGGCTTTGTTTTGATGACCCGGCGATACGGTGCCGCGACAACCTTGGCGCAGTCAGTGAAGCATCACGTATCTGGCACACGAAATCGTATCGTCTCGGCCAGTTGCTGCTTGCACCGCGCGGGTGGCTTGGCCCTTTGACAGTTCGCGCTCATGCTCGCTGGTGGCCGAAGATCCGATCGGTACTTCAACGGCGCAAGGCGACAGGGAAACCATCAGAATGATCCTGTGGCTCATAGCCGGGTATATGTGGCTGCTCATACACAGGCCATTCGAGATCCAGGAATGGCTTGCGCCGCGATTTGTGTCTCACTTCATCGCCAATTGCCAGGCGGCCAAACAGGCTGCCATGAACCAGGAGTGGATAGATGGCAACAGGATTTCCGTCATCTTCAACCCGCTCAACCCGACCAGATGCAATATCCTGTCGGACGAAGATCAAACGCGACAAGCACTGGGAATTGCCCGCGAGGAAAAGATTGTCGTGATTGTCGCCACGGTCCGGCCAGTCAAAGACCATGAAACGTTTTTGCGGGCAGCAAAAATTGTATTGCAGGACTTTCCGGCGACGCGGTTCCTTGTCGTTGGGGACGAAATGGGGCACTTGGCTTTGTTTTTTCTGGAATCTGAGGGCAAGACGATTGCATTTCAATATGGTTATGTCGCAAAAGGAGTATTCCACGACTGCAAAACAGGTTTCGATTCTGCGTTCAAAACAGCAGCTCCAGGACATTTGTTGTACAAACACATCCTGAAAATGTGTTTTGACAATCCGGAAATTCGACGGCGAGATAACCTTGGCGGATTGTCAGATGGAATGAAAATGTGGAAGTTCGACACCTGTCGTGCTGGACAAATACTGGTTGCACCTCGCGGACTTTCCGGGCGTTTACTTGTCTATGCGCGCAAAAACTGGTGGCCGGTAACAACCCGCTCCTAGAATCGCAATTCGGTTGCAATATGGAGCGGCACAATACCCTTCTGTACAACAGCGTCGTTTTGCCATCGAATCTCAATCCATTTGTTGTATCAGAAGTCGGCGACGAACCGGGATGTTGACTCGCGCGAGAAATAACCAGGATGTTGGCGTGGGTGTGCCGATCAATGGGCTTGAAAAGGGCCGAATGAGCTGCAAGCTGAAGCGTTGCGACACAAATGTGCGGTCCATTTTTGCAATCTGTCGTTTTCTGAGGTTAAATCGATGAAATCAGCGCAACCGCGTGTGGAAAATGGCATTGGCGGCGTAACGACCGAAAATGGCGATAAGACAAATTCAGGCAAGTCAATGGAAGATGCTGCTCTACCAACCCTCGCCGAAATCCAGCGAAATTGGAAGTCGCTGGATGGACGTTCCGCACTTGGATTGAACGTCGAGTTGATATCCCACGAAAGATTTTCGCATTGCGGAGAAGAAGTAAAATACATTGCGCCTGGAGCTGTTTGCCGGGCACTTCGACTGATTCCCGGTGCCTACAGCCTGTTTTATGCTCTTCAGCTTCTCGTCCGATGCCATCGGAATTGTGTGCTTGTCGTAAACGGCTCAGGAAAACTCTGGATTGCCGCAGGCATTTTGAACCTGATGATTTTCCGTGGGCGCCGGCGCGTGTTTTGTTGGGACGTATTCGTTGAGGTAGATTCGTGGTGGAAAAAAACGATGGTCCGCGTCGCAATGCGAGGGATTGCCGTTTCTGTTGTCTGGTCTTCCGCGCAGGTCAAGTCGCATGCGGAGTTTTTGCGGCTTCCCAAAGATCGATTCCTTTTCTTGCCTTACAAGTCCAACCATTCGCGGAATGAAGTCTACAATCTGCCGATCGGACGATTCGTTTTCGCTGGAGGAAACGGGAAACGTGACTATCCGTGCCTGATCGATGCTGTACGCGGCACGGACATACCGCTAATAATCAGCGCCACCGATCCCAATATCCGCAACCAAATTGAGAACCTCCCAAACGTGATCGTCGTTGGTGCACCGGAACCAGCCTTTGCACAGCTTCAGGCCGCATCGGCGTTTGTCGTGATCCCGATGATTTTTACAGGGCTAAAAGGGGGGGGGGAAGCGAATTTTTGCAATGGAATGTGGCATGGGAAAGCAGTGATAGCCGCCGATAGCATCGCCGCTGAGGACTACATTATCGATGGGGAAACAGGATACGTTGTCCCATCCGGCGACGCAGAAAGACTTCGGGAACGAATTCTGGAACTTTGGTTGGATCAAGACAAA
>JANNWJ010000084.1:0-5655 GCA_031414755.1 Pirellulaceae bacterium
GGTTTCCGGAAGCAATGCGTACGGGTTTCGCGCAAGCTCCTCGGGTGTCTTTAACGACGAAAATAACATAACCAGCAGCGGCAACGAAAACAAAGCCGCCAGCCCAATCAACGTCCCATGCCGGGATATCGGGCCCAACCAACGTCGAACGAATTTTGATTTGGTGGAACGGGTCATTGATTGGTTTTAACACAAGAAACCCGCGAATTCCATTCGGACAACGTCACGCAGAAACGTTTCGGCGGCATCGGGTGGGTAGCAAGAAGTGGAGGCTGGGTGGTACTGGCACCCGGCCGATGCCAACCCAACGCACAGACCCGGAGGGTCGGCACAGCCTCAGCCGGGCTCGTAAGGGCCCGGTATTTGTGAGAGTGGATATCAAAAGGCCTGCAGGGTCGATACGGGTTTGGTGATGATTTTGATTCGAACGTGGTTCAACCGTTTGTGTCGCCCCATCCGGGGCCTGGTTTTTTCACGCGATGTTTAACGGAGGTTGACACCACCGGCTGAGATTCTGTCGGCCCGCCGGGCCTGGAAAGTGTGCCATTCATGGCTGGTGCCTTTGGACCCTATTTCGATAGCGAATTATTTCTGGTTTTGCCTTGATCGGCTTGTCCGTGATACATGCCGAGAGTTTCGGTTCCTCTTGGCGGTACTCGGAACTCATGGCCTGTTTCGCGGCCGGGACTTTACCTCCGGCCACTCAGGTAACAGCTTTTCTGTCGGTGGTACGCACAGACAACCGCGTGTCTGTGATACAACTTAGAGCCTCGTAAGGTATTTCATCAGCCCCTGCAGATTAAACATGACTTACAACGCTCGTGTCGGCCTTATATTATTCGCTGTTTATCTCGTCCTCTATCTCGGCTTCGTGTTGCTCAACGCATTCGCGCCCAAGACCATGGAGCTGACGCCTTTGTTCGGTGTCAATCTGGCTATCTGGTACGGTTTCGCGCTGATTGCCACGGCATTCATGTTAGCGATTGTCTATGGCTGGTTGTGTCGGAGCAATCGACACACCTCTGAGCGGCAACTCTCCAGGCGGAGAGCTTAGTCCATGATCCATGAACCTTCCTGGATTGCCGTCGCCGTCTTTATGTTGTTTGTAGGCACGACACTGGCGATCAGCTTTTACTTTGGTGGAAAAGCCAAGTCGGCGCAGGGATATTTTGCAGCCCATGGGGAAATACCATGGTTTATAAACGGAGTTGCCTTTGCGGGAGACTATCTCTCGGCGGCATCGTTCCTTGGTATCTGTGGCATGATTGCGTTTTACGGATACGATGGGTTCCTCTACTCCATTGGCTACCTTGCCGGCTGGATCGTCGCGCTCTTCATCATTGCCGAACCGATGAAGCGGCTGGGAAAATTTACGTTTGCGGATGCCCTGGATGCAAAGTTTAACTCGCCCGGGATCAAGCTGGCGGCGGGGATCAGTACGCTCGCGGTCAGCATCTTTTACTTGATTCCGCAAATGGTTGGTGCTGGAGCATTAATTCAACCGTTGTTGGGGTTTCCGCATTGGGTTGGTGTCGTACTCGTTGGCACCATTGTTGTCTTGATAGTCGTGACCGCCGGGATGGTGTCTACTACTTACGTCCAATTCCTTAAAGGGTTTCTACTTGTATTGTTTTCGATCTTGTTGACCGCAATGGTCTTGCAACGAGGCTTTACCGTTGAGCCCGGTGGGATCGATGGTTATGCATTTCTGAAAGTCGGCCCGATTACGGTCGAGTCGGCGGAGGAAGAATTATTAAAGCTGCCGCAGTTATCAGGAGGGAGGATACTGGCGGACGACGGTGATTGGGGGAAACATCCGCTGGTTCGCGTACAAACGAATAATGCGATAAAGATTTTCCACAAGCAAACGATGGCCGATGGGCAGATCGTGTTACTTGAATCGCAAACATTGTCGACCATCGACGGTATCGTTTACGTCAATGGCTTAGTGAAAGGTCAAAAGAAAGGGGAGGCCGAGTTGCATCCGACGGGATTTCTGGCAAGTCTGCCTGACGGTCAAACGCGTACGGGGCCACTGGGGCCAATTTCGTTTTTTAGCACTCTTCAAAAAAGTGAAGTCGTACTGTGGAACGAGATTAAAGTCCTGGATACGGATGGCTCAACCGTTAAGGTTTTTGCGCCTCGGATCGCGCCGGGCAGCCAGGTGCTTCGCCCGGGCGAACACCCTGTGTTCAAGGGCATTCGAAGTAATCAATTTTCCGAGAAGTTGAATTTCCTGTCGCTAATGCTGGCTCTCTTCTGTGGCACTGCGTCCTTGCCGCACATCTTAATTCGTTATTACACGGTCAAGGATGAGTCCAGCGCACGCAAAAGTACGATCGTTGGCATTGCGAGCATCGGGATCTTTTATATCTTGACTTTGTATATGGGCCTGGGGGCGATGACCAGCGGCGCGCTCGATGTGTCCGATAGTAATATGGCCGCTCCATTGTTGGCGAGAAGTATCAGCGAGTGGTTGTTCGCAATTATCTCGGCCATCGCCTTTACGACTGTGCTTGGCACTGTCAGCGGCTTGATCCTTGCGTCCAGCGGTGCGGTCACTCACGATTTGTTGACCGGTTTTTTTGGGGTAAAGCTGAACGATTCCGAAAAGGTCCGAGTCGCCAGGATTGCTGCCGCTGTTGTCGGGGCGATAGCGATCGTGCTGGGGATTCTCTTCAAGGAAATGAATGTGAATTATTTAGTTGGCTGGGCGTTCAGTGTCGCCGCGTCAGCCAATCTGCCATCGCTAGTGATGCTGCTGTTCTGGAAAGGAACCACGCGGCAAGGGATTATCGCTGCTGTATCGGTGGGCATGATCAGTTCTTTGGCGTGGATTTTGTTAAGCGCAGATAGCTTTGCGAAAATCTATGGCATGGATGCAGCTCTGTCGCCCATGCCATTCAGCCAGCCGGGCATCGTCACAATTCCGTTAGGTTTTGCGACGTTAATCGCTGTATCCTGGCTAACAGCGAAAACTGATTCGGTCGTCGTTAGTTAGAGTGTATAAGCACGTTCTGCAAATGTTGGCCGAGTTGTTTCAATATTAATTCGACTTGATTTCCAGTACCTCGTAATGCCGAGTTTCGATTGTCGGTGGTGTTCCAGGATCGATTGACAAATCTGTCCGGTTTACCGGCCAACACCTGCTTGTTTCAATCGCATGTTCGCCGCTTTCAGCGCATTTTCCGGTGACAGTTCGACATCGGTCATGATCTCGGCAGCGGCTTGTTCGACGGTTCGTTTGAGCAAGGGTGCACCGCGAACAACAGGGATCGGGTACTGGTTGGGGCTTGCGGCAAGGCGCACGAATTCGCGAAACAATGGTTGCTCGTCGAGGAATTGCTGAAACGAATCGTGCTGCACCACCGATTCCGAAACAGGAATCCAGCCCCCCGCCACGCACGTCCTGGCCGCTTGCCCGGCGTCATCGAGCCCAATCCAGAACTTCATAAACGCCACCGCCCCTTTCGCGTTTTTTGCGCCGCGCGGGACCACGAAAAAATTGCCGTTGACCCAGCCGGCATCTGTCCGGCCCCCCGCCGGCGGTGGTAATGGGCAGACACCAAATTCGGGAACAGGAATGGAATTCGAATTTCGCCGCTCCACCAATGCAGCGATGTCACGCGTACGCCACTGGCCGTCCATCATGACGACGTAACGACCTGCCATTTCATCGTCGGCCACCGGCAATATCGGAAACGACTTGCCAGGCAGCGACTGATCTCCCGCCCGAAAGCGGTTGATCAAATCCGCGCCGTACCATTTTGAATACTGTTGCATCCAGTTGGCTGCTGCCACAATCGCCGGATCATCGATCGTCGGTTGCGCACCGGACTCATCCATGAAGCTTCCCCCGAATACATAACCCCACGCCCAAAGGCGGCGCGAATCGGGCAAGTACCCGAATGTCTTCGACTCGTTCCCCGTTGATTCCGGCGGACAAACTCGGCGGGCAATCGCGTCCAGATCGTCAATCGAAACGGGAACTTTCAAACCGTATTGATCCAGCGCCGTTTTGTTGTAGTACAACGCGCGAATATCCAGCCCGTTGCAAACGGCGAACAACCTGTCGTCGACCAGACCCAGACGCTTCGCTGCCGGAAACAGAAACGACTCGATCCGACGTACGTCGTCGGCCGAAGCGATGTCATCGAGCGGCAAAATAAATCGGCGCGACGCCCACTCGCCAATCACCGGATCGTCCTGGTTCACAATATCGGGCGGGTCGCCACCGGCAATCGACAAAAACAATTTTGCTTGCAAGTTGTTTCCAGGCATAGCCACGGCCCGCACCTGGAACTCACTTTGTGAGTCATTGAATCGGCTGACAACACCGTCGACCACTTCCCGATCAGCCCCACCCCAGAAATGCCAGAATACCACTTCCTTGCGAGAATCAAGCGCCGATGCCCGCGGATTATTTTGGCGGGCAACCCAGCCGCTCACTGCAAGTCCCAGGACCAACAGTGCGATCAATAGCGCACTTTTCAAGTGACCCAATCGCAATTTAAGTCTCCCTGATCCAGAGGTGTAATTATGCCACGTTTCGATAGTAGACCCAGTAACGTGACGTGCGGAACAGTGTCAATGTTGACACGACCAGCAACACAAACACCACCCAGGCCATTGCCGAGGCGTATCCCATTTCCAGATCCGCGAATGCCGACAAAAACAAGTGCAATGAAAACATCAGCAGCGAATTCCCTGGTTGCCCGGTCCCTTCGCTCAAAATGTAGACCGAAGCAAACATTTGCACGCTGCGAATCAAACCCATAATCAAATTAAACAGGATCACGGGCGACAACATCGGAAGTGTCACATGTCGAAACTTGCTCCACCACCCCGCCCCGTCGATCGTGGCGGCTTCGTACAGTGAGTTCGGCACATCGCCGATCGCCGCCAGAAAAATAATCATGGCGTTTCCCACCGCCCAGACGGACATCAGAATCAACGCGTCCCCGGCACCGAAGAGTGTGAGTGTATTTTCGCCCCGGGTCCAGCCTCGAACAGTTTCAAGTCCTTCGGACGAGACAGCCGAACGAGCCTGCGTTAACCAGTTTTGATCGGCAAGCCCGATCCACCCAAACAAATAATTCACCATCCCGTCAGCGGGATCGAGGAGCCAAAGCCACAGGACACTTGTGGCAACAACCGGAACGACTGCCGGCAAATAGAAAAGTGTCCGGTAGATCGCTTGCCCGCGCACTTTCCACGACAACATGATCGCCAAAAGCAACCCCAGACCGATCGAAAGTGGTACCGACAACATGGCATAGCAGGCGGTATTGCGAAGTGCCACCGCGAATCCGGTTCCGTCACGCATTTCACTCATCAAGCGTGAGTAATTTTCGGTACCGATCCACTGTGGCGGATTGATCAGATCGAACTCGCAAAAGCTCCAGTAGATCGAGGCCGCAAACGGCCACGCCACCAGCAAAACGAATCCAACCATCCACGGCGAGGCAAACAATAGTCCGACACGATCATGGCTGGACGATTTCATTTAATGCTGATTCGCCTCTTGATGCCTGGTTTGAATCGTTTTTTCCCAAGTCGTTAATACCATATCCAGCACTTGGGAACTGACTGTTGTAAACGAAAGACCCCTTCGCGCGATACGTGGGTCCGTCGAACCACCAGGCAGCGCAAATT
>JANNWJ010000085.1:0-24467 GCA_031414755.1 Pirellulaceae bacterium
TACATCGAAACGTTTTACAATTCAGAAAGAATCCATCAAACTCTGGATTATCAGACCCCCGACGAATTCGAAAGAATGTACCATGCAGCTCTAGCTGCTTAACAACAAAACCGGAGTCCACCAGTACTGGGCTATCGCAGATGTCCCCCGGGATTTTTTAACAAGCACGATCGAGTTTGCGCGGTTTTGTGCCAATGGCGCTGAATTCCTGTTGAGGAAATGGGGTGCAACACCAGATCAGATGAATTCGCGACCGCCTGCGTTGATGCTGGAACTTGGGGCTCTCTTCTATATTGATTGGCTCAACCATTGTGCTGAGTCGTCAGGGTTGGACTTACCCGAACTACCGAATTACCGGCTTGAGGAAGAAGAGCTGCTGGTTCGAATCCAAAACGCGCCGGCCTCGTTTGCTACACTTGAAGGTGCGAAACTATCCCGTCGGATGTTTCGCTTCCAGATGAACAATGTCGCCTGGGGACAACCTGAAGACGTAACCGGTGCGTTACCTCAACTTTTCCTGATGCCGGATGCCGATCCCTTTGAAATTGATTCGGTATTGGATCGACTCGCGGAAATTATTTACGACCGAACTGTGAGGGCAGCAAATAGCAAATGAAATCTGAGAAACAAAAACAGGGTCTTGGCGTCTTTTATTCTCGCGACTCGGGAGGCAGACACCAGAATACGCCACCTCAATACATAAATTGGGCGAAAGATCGCGCCAACGAGTTGGGCGTGACGTTTCGGGGTAAGCCCGATGACATCCGGCAGTTAATGAAGTCACGGACACCCTGCGACGCAAACATTTTTTTCGACTATGAAGTCGAAGGGGATCGCGTTTCGCGGCCTGCCTTGGATGCACTATTCGATCGGTTAGAAAATAGCAAAGGTCGTATAACGCACGTTTTCATTCCTGACCCCGATCGGTTAATGCGGCCTGATGGCATTCAAGAAGGGATTGAGCTAGAGGATAGAATTCGCCGATTTGGTGTCTCAATTGTCTACAAGACGAAAACAATCGCACCGTCAAACCGAGGTAAGCGACAAGATTTTGGCGAATTCATCGGTCGGGCATATGACTTTCACCGGTCCGGAGAGTTCCTCGATCACCATGCCGAAAAAATGGTATCAGCAAAAACTGAATCAGCTGAAAAAGGCCAGTGGGCCGGCGGACGGGCACCGTTCGGCTTCCGACGTTGGCTCGTTGAAGAAAGCGGCGCCAAGGTGCGCCGATTAGATGATGGCGAAATCGTGCGAAAAGACGGGCACCATGTGGAACTGTTTCCTGACGATGGGGAACTTCAAATCGCATTACGAATTCGCGAAATGCTCAGTAAAGTTAGTGCGTCCGAAGTTTGCCGTATTTTGGATGACGAGTGCATACCAAGCCCGGATGCCGGCCGTCTGAAAAAGATGAACGGAGGCAAAAGAAAGGTAAGTGGGAAGTGGAATGTTTCGACGGTTAATGCAATCGCACGAAATGAACTTTTTGTCGGAAGCCTGGTTTATGGCAAACGTGCAATGGGAAAAAAACGTCGTATGACGCCAAATGGTCCACGGGAACTAAATGAAGATGAGTTTTTGCCTAACGGACGACCAAGAGTAGTTCAGAATCCCCGATCGATACACATTCGATGCAAGGCGAGTTTCAATCCTCTTGTTGATCAAAAAGATCACGACAAATTATTGGAAGAACTTGATCGTCGTGGAGCATCCCTGCGTGGGAAACGAAAATGTCAGAATCCAAAAAATAATCCGCTTGGCGGTCACATTACCGATATGGCATGTGGGTGGCCAATGTACAAGACCAATTGCAAAAAGAACAATCAGGATACGTTCAAGTACAGGTGCGGATGCTATGACAAAAGTAAAGGAGACCTGTGTGAGCATAATTGCGTAGACGGACCGGCCGCGATTGCGTTTGTGCTCAAATCAATCCAGCAACGAATAATTCAGCCTGGTGTTTGGACAAAGTTGGAATCCAGGATCCGGGCCATTGCCGAAAAAGACCGCTCGCTAGATTTGCACCAGGCCGAGAAGTCCCGCTTAGCATCCGAGATTGCCGAACTTCAGAACAATCTTGAACAGGCATCGACCAACATGGCATTGGCAAAACAGCCAGAACACTTTGCTGCCGTGGCCAAAGTGTTTGACAGCCTGAATACCAAGAAAGCCTCACTGGAGGGAGAACTTGAAAAATTGACTCAGGAATCCGCTCAACGGCCAACTGTCGATGACGAGATTCGCCTTGCCCTCGCTAACGCCGAAAACCTCTGGCAAATGGATTTCGACGACGCTGACGACTCCGCGATGGCCCGAGAGGTCATTGAAGCCACAAATGCGCAGATGTTTGCGAGATTTCGTAAGGAGCGTTGTGGGAAGCGGGAACTCAACCGTATCGTTGGTGGAGTTATCACTTTTGGCACGGCGCCCCCACCGATCATCAAATACACCGGGCCAACGGATCGGGAGCACCTGCGGTCACTGGCCAGGAAGGACCAGCCGGCCTCCACCCGGACGTTCGAACAATGTGCCACCGCCAAATCGCCGGTGATCGATCTTACCGGTTCCTCAAGCATCAACATTTCAACATCAAAGGCCGAAGCGGCAATACGAAAAACCGCCGAGGCAGACGATTCCGACTCGGCAGCATTGCTTGTTACCAGTGGGGAAACTGGCTCGTTAGGCTCTAACAGTCGGGGCGACAAGACGGCTATTGAACTTTTTATCGCCGGCATTCAGGGCTGGGAGGCCGGTTTGCGGCGGCGGATGGATAATGGTAAGTCGAAGCAGGATTGAGCGTTACGAATCGTCTTTGGCGTGCTCAGCGTCCAATCGTGTCAACCCATCGCTGATCAGAGTCCTGAGCACAGGGCGGATGTCCGTCCTTTCAAGGCCACGTTGCAGACACGCTCGGCCCGAACCAAAAATCCCGGGACGCATCAGGGCAAGCGCTGCCTCCATCTGAACATCGGGTGAGGCGTCCTGAACCAGTGCATCACCGAGCACTTCAGTGGCCTCTACGCCCGCTAGTCGCACCAGGGCATCGACGGCTGCCACCCGAACGGGGGCATTCGGATCAACACGCAGTACCGCCATCAGCCGTCGTACAATCGCTGGGTGCGGATGTTGCTCCAGCGCCTTAACTGCACTGATCCGAGCGACTACCTTTTCCGCTTGAAGGTCTGTCCAGAGTCGTTGCAATTCGGGATCGCCGAGAATTGCTGCCTCATCCTCGACACCTCGTGAAACTTCTGCGATGAACTGTTCGACGCCGTTTCGGACACCGAGGTCGTCGGTTGCCTCCAAGGCTGCCTGGGCGAGGCGCAATAGACAAGGGCCACCAAGTGTGAGGAATTCGGAAAAACCAGCGTTGAGTGCCAATGTCCGCTCGGGCTGGTCAAGGATTTGTCGATTCTGGCCGGCAGACGGGCTGACAAGCAGAACATACAAATTTGGAAGTCTTTCCTTGATATAAGCCTTGATGTGTCGGTCCCGAAGACTGTTTCCCGCTACAATAAGTACTCTTGTCTCTTTCAGCACGTCGGTGAAGCGAGTAGCAAGTCCGATGTACGGGTCGCCGAGCGCTTGCTTCTCTAACGTGGGAATTATCATCAGGGGCCGCAGTTGTTGAGCCCCGCGTACCAGGCGGAAGTCGTGGGCAGGAAGCGAGTAGCCCCGGTCGAGACGGTGCAGTGCCCCACCTGGATCATCCTGATACCAGTTGGCCGAGCCGTGCAGCTTCACAATGCGGACTTCCATGTCAAAACAGCCGATCCAATTGGCCACAGACCGTGGACAATTCGGCTCGAACCCGTCACACCAAGATATCCCATGCGCGTCGCAGGCATTCTCAATGATGCGATCATAGTTCGTGGAGAACACCCAGAGAGGCGCGAGCTGGCGCAACGCCAGCATCGACTGCAAATCACGGGCGGACTTTTCGTGATCAAACCGTTCGCACCGATCCACGATGAAGGCATCCAGGTATCCATGCAGTTCACGAGCTGTTTCAATCTGCGCGGCTACAGCACTGCTGTCACCGCCCAAAACGGCAAGCCCCTGTTCAACACCAAGTACCGAATGGATGTCGGTTAGTAGAGTTTCGAGATCCGGGCGAGGGTGCTTCCCGTTCTCTTCCAGTGTGCGCAAGAGTTGAAAGCAATGCGGATGCCGACGTTCAATATGCGCCCGGAATTCGTTGTAGAATCCGATCATCATGGGCACCCCATAGGGGAATGAGGCGCCTGCACCGATTAGGAAGGCCACGGGATTATTCATCGTGGCTCCTGGGCAGGATCAATGAGTGGTCTTAGCTTTTCCTCCAAGAAGACACGCAGCAATTCACCGGTGTTGAGTTGGGCCTGCTCGGCGAGGTCTGTCATGGTCAAGAGCTGCCGTGTCTTCTCCCGAGCCTCCTCCAGACGGTAGCTATCCAAATCCATGTAAATCTGAAGCAAGAGGCGACGAACCGGATTTCCAATGGCATCGGGGATAAAGCGTAGGATTTCTCGGATTTCGGGGTTTCGACAGTTGAGGAGTCGGCCAGCAAAGTCACGCAGCACCCGCTCCTGAAATCCATCAAGAGCTACGAGCTTTAGCTGTTCGCCAAGCCCAAGTAGGTCACTCACCAGAGCACTTTCAGGCCAACCATTGAGAGCCACCTCTTCCGGTGAAGCGGCGTTGACCTCCACGAAACGAATTCCCGACTTTTGGCACTCCTGACTGATAAGGTCCGCCTCGTGGAAAGTCAGGTTTTGATTTGACTCCCCGACCACAATTGAATAGCTCCGCGGGCGGCAGGACAGTACCAAAGCCCCTTTGGCCTGCAAGTGGCTAGCGCGGAGAGCCTCCGTCTGGGCGACTTCGGTCACCTGGACGGTCCCCCCAACTTGCTGCACGGAATGCTGAAACTGCCGGGGCTGAGCGTCCTCTCTTGTGTAATAAATCACGCGGCTTTCCTTCACCTTTGCGAGGAGTAGCGCCATGGGAACAGGAACTGCCGCCGCGCGGATTTTTATGGAGACAACGGAAGGAACCAGCCGATCTAGCCGTTCGTTAATGTCTGGCTCAAGGATGCCTCGCGTCGGCCCTCGCGTTAGGACAAGGACGCCCTGCTCTATCTCTTGTCCGACAACCTTGTCCGGCTCATTCGTGACAATCTGCTCCCACTCATCAACCTTTGAACGGATCAGCCTATTGTATGTGGCTGTGAGACGACGACCCATGTCCTGCCATTTCTGATCCGTGAGAAACCCTTCGCGGTTCAATTGAATGGTCAGCTCATTGGGTTTAACATCGATCTCCCCTGTGTAACCGACGGCCTGGGCTGGAAGCAGACCGATTTCACGGTCCCGGACGAGAAATCCCCCATTGCATACAAGCAGGTCCGACTGCAAGGTGCTTCCGGGTTGGTCCCAACTAGGCTGGAGCGCGAGGAATCCTGCACGGATGCCCGGATCTACGATTGTGATGGCTCCGGGAAGGGTATTGCTCACCCACTTCTCAGGCACCGGAAGGCGCTCCTTCGAGTCGGCATTCTCAATCTGAACGTGTCCGGCGTGACGGGCGTAGCGCGCCACGGCCCCTGGCACTTGGTCCGCTCGCATCGGACCGCTGGATTTAAGGAACAGCCGAAGCCTCGTCCCGCGCTCAGTAGGAACGTCCACCCGATCCTGAAAATCTTTGTGATGGTCGGTGATGTCAAAAGAAAGCCCTTCCTCCCCGTCCATCTTCGTTTGCACCGTAAGGCTCTGTGCTACTCCGAAGCAACTGAGTATGCCTACACCGAAGAAGGCGATTTGCCGACCCACATCACCGACCGCGTGAGCAAGAAGTTCCTTGATATGGGTCACGTTTTCCTTAGAGGCACCGACGGCGGCAAAGCTCTTTTCGATTGCCTCCCGGTTCATCCCTAGCCCGTTATCGATGACCTCCACCCAATTCTCGCTCACCGAGTAACTTACAATAATGAGCGCCTCAAAATCGGCGTCTTTGATTCTTTGGAGGGAGCATGCGTCTTCAGCGTTTTGCAACAGCTCTCGCATCGCCACTTCCGGCGTTTTATAGAAGAGTTGACCCACCATGAGGTCGATCAAACGGTCGTCAGGTTTGAATCGCATGGATCAACCCCTATTCATTCACTAGATCGTTCCGCCCCATCGCCTGAGCGATGCTGCGCAAGTGCAAGCGAACGGCCTGTGGGTCATCCAGGTCACGCCTTTGAACGACGATGACGTTGTAGCCATCGAGTTCCACGGCTTGTCGAATGATCTGATCTTTGCGGGCGATATTCGGATCGCCATGTAGACCACGGCTCATTCCGTCGAGGTAGACCGCCACTTTCGTTGGCTCGTGGACCCAATCGGGTTCGGTGGCGATGCCGAGCGACGTTGTGATCCGCTTGCGGCATTCCCCCGATGGGAAATGATGATCGTGGAGCAACCGCAGGAGACGAGCCTCTGGATTATTGGAGGGAGTACCGGTTTCGAGGCGCTCCTCCTCGAACAATGGCATGATGTCTCGATAGCCTTCCGGGAGACGATCCAACTGCTCCATCAGTTCGAGGGCCTTGTGGCGGCTGAGCATCTCGTGGTGGAACTGATTGCGGAAGGTCTTGAGACACGAGTAGCACGCCGTCTCGCACCCTTGCACACAACCGGCCAACAAGTCCTTGGCCGTGGCAATGAGTTCTTGCCAGCGGGCGAGCATCTGTTCGAGTAAGCCTGATCCACCCGGCATCGGGTCGTAAATCAACAGATCGAGTTTGTCGTCCGACTTCTGAACGATCAGCAGTTGCAGGTCATCCGGCCCCATGTCGAGCAGACGTGTTGCCGCCGTGCGGAGAGCCTCGCCGATGTTGATGCCTGCGGCTTCGTCGGCAACGGCGTGGAACTGGAGCATGTCCACTTCGGCTTGCACGGCAAGAGCGAGGCGGGCCACATCTTTGCCGCAACGCTCTTTGTGAATCTTCAAGAACTGTGCGACCTCCGCAGGCACGGCATACGGGGTCTTAGCAGCGCCGCAGACCGAACAAATCCAGTGGCCGAGTTCACCCTGTTTCACACGGCCAGCCTCACCGAGATTTACGAGTTCGATCCCCTGTCCCCGAACGTAGCCGACTTCCTGATCGCCGATTTTGAATGCCTTGCCGCCACGGTTTCGTTTTCGGAGCCGACCCATCACGGAGACCGGCATTGAGAATCGCAAGTTCTCGTCCTCGGTGATCCGGCTTTCGTGGGCTAGGTCCAGGTCGGTCAGCGGCAGAGCGTCAATCGGCACGCCCCCTGACTGTCCATAGGCCGCATCGCCAGCGTGTTCCGTGACGTACTTCTTCTCGACGTTGACGTGGAGAGTGCGAATGCGTGCCGTCTCATCGGCCCCCAGGTGGTACCGGCTCACATAGAACGTGCCACGATTGGCGTAGAGTCGGTTGCCGGGAACGAACTCTCGCAGGGCAACCACATTGTTGCGTGAAAGATCGAAACTACGAGGGCCGGATTGACGAGCGAAACCACGCCGGGCGGATGCCTTCACGCCACCTTCGTACACGCCATAGCCGGGCAGGAAACCTTCGGCCCCGAGGACCATAAGCGTGTAGGTGGCCCGGTCGGAGGTAACGATGGAGTTGATGAACTCATCGCATCTCCGTAGCAGTTGCTCCTCTTCTCGGTCGATCAGGCCCGTGTCCTTCTTGCGATGCAGGTCGGAGCGTGTTGCTCTGGCCCAACTCAGTCGGCGATGCAATCGCTTGATGACGACATCGAGTTCGTCGGCAGTTTCGACAATCGCCTTCTCGATGGCCGAACGTGATCCGAGTTCCGCTGCTTCTTCAGGCCAATGCTGGGCAAAAAGCACGATCAGTCGATCTGTCATGGAATCCTTGATCTCTCGGAGCAACTCACCCAAGGGGGCCGTGCTGGTCGGCGTTTCTCGGAAGTGATTGTCTTCATCCAACAGGTAATTGCGGATGAAGATGGGAAACAGCCCTTTGATGATCGCACGAATTCGTTCGGTCTGGCCATTCTCTTGCTGGGAGCGCAGCAGCAACTCGGACAGGATCGCCGAACGGATATGCTTGGCGACCATCAGCGGGTTGCGGAGATTGAAGGTCGGAGCTTCTATTGCTCCACCCAAGATGCGCAGTGGGTCATCGAAGAAGTAACGGTCGTGCGGCGAGCGGCGGCAGTACGTCACGACCACCGCCATGCGTTCTTCACGTCCGGCTCGTCCGGCTCGTTGCCAGTAGTTCGCCGGGCGTGGTGGCACGTTTCGCATTAGGGCCATGTCGAGTGCCCCGATGTTCACGCCCATTTCCAGGGTCGGGGTCGCCACGAGGCAGTTGGTGCGGCCGTTTCGAGATTTGAAATCGTTTTCAATTCGATTGCGGATTTCGCCCGGAACCTGGGCCGTGTGTTCTTCGGCGCTGACCATCACGAACGGTCTCCCCATCAACCACACGTCGTAGTTTTCCTGCTTGGGCTGTTCGGTCGTGGTGGTTCCGTGGCAGTTGTGGCGGGTGCAGGTGGAATTCGGTGCTTGCCTCGTGGCAAGTCTCTGGCATGTCGTGCAGCGCTCTCGCACTTGGCAGCGTTCCACCACCAGCTTTTCCAGATGTACTTGCCAGACATCGCCCCCCAAGGGCGTCTCTCGCTGTGAGCGCAGCGTGACCTTGTGGAGCACCTTGGCTTCCTGTGTCAGAAACTCCCACAGGATCGCCGTGGCTGCGTCCGCATCGAACGTGTTGGGGGTTGCTGCCCATTTCTTGAAAAGGGCCTGCACTGCTGAGGCTCCCCGCTGGGCAATTAGTCCACGGGCATATTGGTTGGATTGGTCCGCATTCAGGATCAGCCCTTCGGGGCGAAACTCCCGCAACGGCAACAAGCCTGCTTGAATGTACGGGTCGTCCTTGGCGTGGTAGCGAGAGAAGATCGGATCGCCGCTGACGTAGAGAATTCGATTCCGTCGCCAGTTGTCGAGGATCAAACAAACTCCTTCGACCGCTTCTTCCGGTGATATACCTACCGCCTCGGCCAACTGCCTCAATCCCTTGCTCTGCACCGACACGCCGTCATAGACAACTCTGGCCAGTCCCATCGACTCCAGACAGTCCGTGCGGCGAACGCCGGTTGTGAACTCACGCAGCACCATGTAGCGAAGGGCCTTGTGGACCGGAACCCATTTGTTGTGGCCGAAGGTCGCCGGGGATTCCTCGCCGGTCAATTCGGGCAGCAAAGCGTCGATCAAGTTTTGATCCTTGCGGAACAACTCCATCAGCTTGTCGGTGATGCCGTCCAGCGCCAGTCGGCTGTCGCTCGCATCAATGACGGAGTACATCATGTGTCGCAGGCGAATTCGCCGAGCGTGATCCTGCATCCAGCCTGCCTGAAATGCCGCATCCTGGCGGCTGTCGGCGAAGATGATGAGCTTCTTGTGGCCATCCGGGGCGGCGTTAATCATGGCCTGGGCCAAGATGTGAACGTCGGCCACCGTCACGGCCTGAACCTTTCGGGCGGGTTCGATGACTCGTCCACCGATTTGGAACGATGTCGAGCTGCACGACGGACACGACGACAACCCGGAACCAAACGCCATGAGCGACAGCAACGGCTCTTTGTGGCCGCAGCCATCGGCCAGACAGCGTGGCGAGGGGCTTCGGTGCATCGCGCCGCACTGGCGACAGAAGTATGCTCTCGGCCAGCGAGATGACTTTACCGAAGGACCACCATCGGCTTCTTCGAGAAGCCGGTTCGTGATCACCAGTCGAGTGCCGGTTTCAGAAGGCGAAGTGGACCAGTACGCATTGTCGCTGCCGTCGTCGTTCTGCGTGGCGTTGCCGTGGTCAAAGTCCTTTAGTTGGTTCTTGGCCCCCTTTGAGCATTCGAGGTCTTTGTACCACTTCTCGAAGAAATGCTGGCCGCAGCTTCGGCACGTCAGCACCGGGAAGAACGAATCGTCGTGCCTACCGGCATGATGCTCCTTCGCCTCAGCAAGCGACAGGAACAGCTTCATCTCTGGCGTATCCTCGATCCCGTCGAGCGCCACGACCATCTCATCAAGGCCCCGGATAAAGAAATGCACTTTGGGCCGCAGCAGAGAATCACCGCTTTTTTGGGCGGCGGCTCCCAGCACAAGATAAGCCAGAAGCTCGGCACTTGCCCGGTCCCCTTCGGGCAAGCGGCCCAGCGCAAGTCGTTGCGAGGTCTGCCATGCCGCTTCGTTGAGCCACTTGGGAGTTTTGAGGATTTGGGTCGTCTGGAAAACATATTCGTTCGTGACCATGTGATCGAATAGCGATTCCCGCCAATTCTCGCCCGGCTCGAAGATTTGCCCAGTCAGTTCTTCCACAACGCCCTTGATGACGGCGACGTTCACTGGCTCGGTCACGGCGCTCAGAACACGACCGATGCGGGCCATGCCGTCCCCGCCAGGAGCCACGGGTCGATAGCGTTGCTTCGGCCATTCCCGGCTGACATACGATTCGCCGACGAGCTTGACCTTGTTTGCGTCTACACCGAAAAACCGTGACGCAAAGCGCCGGGCCGTCTCGTCGTTGTCTTGGTCTTTTTTGGAGGGATCGGAGAGCGTGGCCGACGTGCCGATGCAGGTGATTTCATCGGGCGTTTTGCCAGCCAATGCACGCAGTCGTCGCACAAGGCAGGCGACTTCCGCACCCGTGGCCCCGGCGTAGGTGTGGGCCTCGTCAAACACGAGGTACTTCAACGGGGCCTGGGCGAACATCTGCACGTCAGGCAGACGAGTCGTCAGCACTTCCAGTTGTCGGAAGTTGGTCAATAGGATGCGAGGCTGTCGAGTTTGGATGTCTTCTTCGGAGCAACACTCTTCAGACGGGGCTAGGGGACGCACGGCTCGGTCCTCGGCCTGGGCTTCTTCTCGACGCTTGCACCGGGCGTCAAGGAATGCCTGCCGCGAAGAACCCTCGAAGCGATCAACCTGCACATCACTTTCATTGCGAGGGGTCGTGCCGACCCACTGACCGAAGGTGATCCCCGTGCCGCCCAGCATGTCCCGCAGGCGGTCTAACTGGTCGTTGGCCAGGGCGTTCATGGGGTAGACGAGAATCGCCGTCAATCCGGTCGTGGTTCCCTGATCCCGCTGGCGCAACAGGTCGTCGATGATCGGGTACAGAAACGATTCCGTCTTGCCCGATCCGGTGCCGGTGGAGACTAGCACATGCTGATGACTCCGCACGGCCTCGAATACCTGTTGCTGGTGCAAGTACATCGTTGGGTAGCCGATCAGCCCTGGCATCACGGAATGCAGGATGCCGTCTCTGGCCAACTTCTGAACCGATTCCCCCTTGGCGAACGATTCCGAGAGCGAGACGAAAGGCCCCTTGACCAGCGGGATGTCGAGCGACGACGGACGCTCCAGGAGTTTGCGGGCTTGGTCGGCCAGTTCCGGGTCGGACAGCGGAAACGCCGAGAACAAGTACCGCAGGAACTCGTCGCAGACGCCGTGAGCAAATTGGACTGGGTTGATCGGCATGTTTCTCTCTTTCACGACTGTTTCTTCTTCCTCGGCTTCGTCCGCAACTCGCTGCCGAAGAGGTCGGTGGGAATCCGATTGCCGAACAGGTCTTTTGGACCCTCGTTGCTGGGTTCATCCTCGCTCACGGATTCGGGTTCGTCGGTCTTCCCTGCGATGTATTTTTGCACTGCCTCCTCGCTGCCGAGGAGGGCCACGGCGTCTTGCCAGCAGTGATCCCAGGTCCAGCCGTGGCGGGGGTCGTCCTTGCCGAATTCTTCGGGCTTCCAGACGTGGCAGCCGGTGCGTTTGCGAATCAGCGGCTCTGGCCCGGCTGTCAGGTCGGGGATGCCAATGATCTCGAAGAACTCATCGTTCGAGAGCGTGGCGGCGGAATCGGCGGACCACTTGCCATCTTTCAACGCTCGGAACGCAGCGGCGGCGAGGCCGGTCAATCGCTCAGGAAACGGCAAGGTCGAGTCTACACGATAAAAGCTGCGAGGCTCTGTGCGGTCGTCTCGTACTATCCAACTAAACTCATCTGGTGACAGTCCATACAGATTGGCGCAGAGAGCATCCATCTGCACTCTTAAACGAACGCGGTCAGCCTGCGTCACAGCCCACCAGTGCTTCCATTCGATGTTACTTAGTTCTGAATGTACGCATTTCAGTCTCAACCATTGCGGTGCAAAACGCCGGTGACACCAACTTAGACGTGCAGCAGCAAGGGCAAGCGTACCGCATATCGGTGCATCGAAAATCGCATTCGGCAAAGGGCAATCTTTAATGATGAACCAGTTTTGGTTAAGTCCAGTATTGCGTATGCGAACGACAAAATCGAAGCAAAACGAATTCAAACACGCAACAACGGCCAATGTAGCTTCTTCAGTGAAAGGTACTACAGTGAGTGTTGAAATAGAGTTGCCGCACGGCACACCGACAATTGGCGCACACAGCATAGTACGGCGAGCGTGATTTCGAGCTACCGTGCGATAGGCTATACGAATGGTGGATATAGAGTCGGCCTTAGCCCCCAAATCCTTCTGTCGTACAATGTATCGTGGAACAATGCGTTTTGCATCGTGTGGAATCTCTCGCCATAAAGACCCAGCGCCATGCCCACTCTCCCATGTCTGATAGCAGGCATCAAACTGATGGATCATCGAGCCTTCACATAGCGGACATGCCACATCTCCGGAATCGGAGTACCATTGGCCAAAGTCATTCGATTTCATTCCGGACGCTTGGGCCTGTTCAACAGTCAAGAAATACTTGGAATCACTTGTCATGTTGAAATCTTGGCCGTACTCAAAGGCAACGCCATCATCGACCGCTCCAAGTCGTCGGGACTGTAGATAAATCGTTTTGAAAATAGCAAGCTCTCGGCTACTGCCAACTTCAATAAGGCTAAACGTGTCGGGACTGATGGCTTTAATGTCGGAAGTTGTAAATGTCATGCCTTTGTCCAAGGCTGCCATAATGTCGTGAGGTATTTCGTGTCCAGATGGCGAATTGTAAATTCCCATTCTGAACACTATCGTCATTGGAACTGAAATGAGTGCTTTGACCGCAATGATTGCAGCTTGCTTGTAACTATGGTCAACGCCGACGAATACCTTCTTCTCGTTTTGGAAGGCGTAGAGAAGGTCAATCGTTCCTTTGAAGAGGAATTCGGCTCGCAAGTCCTTGCTGCCAAGGTCGTAGTAGAAGCCCGTAGGAATCACCATTCCCAACCGGCCATTACTTTGCAGCAAATGCCACGAGGTTTCGAGAAATGCTCGGTAAGAGTAGGTTTTTCCGCTGCCCTGGAGCACAAACGGATGCGAGCGGTTCGCATAGGTGATTCGCTTTTCACGAACCGAGGACCAAGCAGTTGTGAGGGTAGCACTACGGCCACGTTCGAGTTCTAAGTCGAACGGCGACCCGACCGCCTTGAACCAGTTGTTTAGAGCAGAAAGATTCTCGCAGTACATTTGCCATGCCGACAGCACATTCGAGGTTGATGCGAACAGGGCTTGCTGCTGGCGAAGCGCTTGTTGCTTGCCATAAGTCCGGTAAAGTGGGTCAAATTCAGAGAAAAACTCTACACTCTGCTGCTGAATGGTATCCCAAGGCGGATTTCCCAACACGCAGTCAAAACCACTGCGAGATGCAGTAAACACATCAGGAAATTCTAATTCCCAATGAAAGAACTGAAACTCTTTCTCCAGGCGTCGTATGATGGCATCTTTCTGATCGTATGACTTGTGAAACGTCAATGGCGTCGGAACGTGCTTAAACGAGTCCTCGTCAGCGGGCCAAAACCAGACGGCGCACCATTCATCCATCGCCGCCGTCAGCGTACATAGCGGCTGACTACGTTCGATGTGTTCCCGGTAGAAGCGTTCTCGCTCATCGGGATCGCCGATGGGTAGATCATGCAACTGCTCGTATTCAGCACGAGCCAGAGTTACAACGCCCTCAGTAGTTGTTTCTTGATCGTGGAACAAATGAGGTTGTTGGCTAAACTTGCTGTCGATGACTTGCCGCATCTCTTTTTTGATCCGGCCATCGCCGCTGCGCCGGTTGCCGATCTTCTCGCCTTTGAGAAATTCCTCAATGCGCTGCGTGCGGGAGCCGTCCTTTCCATCACCACCTTCTCGCTCCCAGGCTTTGAGCGGATAGTCTTCCACCCGGTCCAGCCAACAACCAACCAGTGCGTTGCCGACTTTGATTTTGTGGTCAAGGAACGAAAATGGCAGTTCGGGATCGAGCGTTTCCACCCACAATGACACACGAGCAAATTCGACGGCAAGCGGATTGATGTCCACACCATAAATGCAGCGTTCGACCACATGCCTTCGGAGCAGCGCCTTGATCCGATCGGCGAACGTATCGCCCCGCTGGGGATCGTTGGGTGGGAACGGCACGAGTTCCTCGCCTTCCTTGTTCGTGCGTGGCCGACCGTAGGGGAGCGTGATCTTCTTGGTTTGTGCCGGGTCGTCGAGCTTGCGGTGATGGCAGAGCGACTTGTACAGTACGTCGGTCAGGTAGTGTAGCGCCGCTACAAGAAACGATGCGGAACCACACGCCGGATCGCAGACCTTCAATGCCAGAATGTCTTCAGGCTTCTTCGGCGTGAGCGTGCCGTCTGCGGCCTTTTCGTAGCAGAGCGGCTCCAGTGTGCGGTGAACGGTCGGCACGGCCAACTGAGGCCGGGTATAGAACGTGCCAGTTCCCTTGCGGGTGTTGCCTGCCCGAACCAGATAGAACTCGCCAACCGCCTTTACCATGAAGTTTCCGAACGAGTCCTTCTTGATAAGCCGACTGGCCTCGGCTTCGACTTCCTGCTGGTACTGGCTGTCGGTTTCCTTCTTGCCTTGCTTTCGGACCAGCCCGGTCAGAATCACAGCTTCCCTGGCCCAGCGCTTTGCTGATTCCACCGAGTCGAGGTAATCGCCCGTGCGTTGGATGGCGACCGTACCCTCTTCGGTTTCGACGACGGGTTCCTCGGTCTTTTCCTCATCTGCTTCTGTTTCGTCGTCCGTGTCTTCTTCGGCTTCCTCTTCTTCATCCGCTGCCGTGACGGTGACTTTTTCTTTTCGCAATGTGGTCAACAGGTCTTTGAGGCCCTTCTTGTCGTTTTGCAGCATGTCTTCCAGGCGGGCCAGCGGCAGGACTGGCTCTCGACCAAGATTCAGGAAGATTTGCGGGCCAATCTGCTCGTCCGTCCGCTTGAGGCGATAGTCGAGCAGACCTTCGTAAATGAGGCCGATAAACTCGGTGCGAAGATCGGTGTAATCGACCGGCCCATCCACAAACGTCTTCGACTTCCCCTTGATGACCGGCAGCGGACCACGGAGCAATTTGCGCAGGACGTGGTAGATCGTGGCATCGCCGACCGAGATGCTGTGTTCCAGGATCTGCAACGCACGAGCCACTGCGTCGGTGCTGTTCTCGTCGCCTGGCCGGAACAAGACGCCCCCGTAGGCACGCATCGGAAATGCACCGTGGGCCGACCCGCTGTAAATCAGCCGGAACAAGGCCATCAGCCGATGCCACGCCGTTTGCCGGTTGAACAAGGCGTGCGTGCCGCCTTCGTACCGGGTAACTTCATCAAGCAGTTCGTACAGCGAACGCACGCCGTAGGACTGCGCATAAATGGGATCATTGACTGGCAACAGTTGGCGGGACTCGGCGAAAAGACAGACCACAAGCCGCATGACCACCCGCACCGTGGCCTGGAACATCGCCTCATGGGCTTCGGCATCCGTGAGCTTGCGGTCGTCGCCGTGAGCCACCAGGAGGGCGAAGAGATCGGGCTTGGTCCGGTTGGCGGTGGAGACTTCTTCCAGCAGAAGCTCGACGGCTTGCCGGACATTCTCCCGCAATACGCTCGACAGATCGGCCTGACGCTTACGGGATTCTTCCACGCCGTCGAGCAGGCCGGAGACGCCTTCCTTGATCGGCTTGAGCGAATCGGGCGACAAGAGTTGCCGCAGGCCGCAGAGTTCCTCGGTCCCTTCGCCTTCATCGAACCAGCGGTCGCTTTCCCATTCGCACCACGACTCGAAGTCGAGGCCCGCGTAGACCAGCCGGAACTGTTGACCGTTAGTGAGCAGGCCAAGGCGATGGCCCGTGCCTCGCAATAGTTCGAGGAAGCGGGAATAAACCGTGCGACCCCGGCCTCGCCCCACTTGCGGCGATGTGTCGGCCATCACCAGCAGTGCAGGCGTGGTTCCCGCTTCGTTGGCGAACACGACTCGATGCGGACGAATGGTGTCCGAACGACTGCCGATCCGCACGACGGTGGTGAGGTTCTCCGGGATGTTGGGCTGCTTGGCCAGTCGGCCTCCTGTGTGGCCAACAAAACTTTCCAGGAGTGCATCCGTAAAGCCAAGAATCGCCGCTTGGTCCAAGTCAGTGCCTTGCTTCCCGGCGTCGATATGCGATGCAAAGCGAGTACGAGCGTCTCGCAATTTCGGCAGTGCTGGAAATTTCGCTGCGGGTGGTGTGTCGGGATAACGCTCGACCATCACCACGGGCGAGAGGAGCAGCCCTTGGTGTCGCAATCGGGACCACCATGCGTGTGCCGTGTCGGTTTGGCTCATGGCTGCACATCCTCCGTAGTCGCCGGGACAACGTAGGTCAGCGCCAATGGCAGCACACGCACTTCACGAATCTGGAACCGCTTGGGTAGCACGATCTCGGTACGGTGTTTGCGTTCCTTCTCCAGCAACTCACGAGTCCGCTCCACATCTTGCCGCAAGACGGTCATTTGTTCTTCTAGCTCGTGGACCCGGAACTTGGCCTCTTCCTGGATTTCCTCAAACAGCGTCGGCTGCATGGCCTCGGCCTGTTCTCGAACCAATTCCTTGGCGATCTTGGTCAGTTCTTGCTCACGGCTGCGGTCCTGCAACTCCTTCAGCCGGTAGCGGTAGCTTTCCTTGGCCGCATCCAGTTCTCGCTTTAGTGCGGCGCTGGCACGACCATTGAACACCTTTCGCACGTCGGTCTCCTTTCGACCGAGATACCTTTCCAATTCGGCCTTATGTTGGAGCCAATGGCCACGCACGGTGCGAACCCAATCATCTCGTCGAGCCGACGATTTGAGCGGGTGCAACTGACTGCCTAACACGATCTTCTCGAATTCGTCTCCGACCGGCTCCAGCTTGCCGCCCTCAATACGGAAGACCGACGACAGAACTTCATCGTGCAGCGGCTCCCGCAGTTCATTGATGGCGGCGAGAGTGTAATGGAAGATCAAGAGAGCCTCGAAACCAGTGCGTTTCAAGGCTGCAATCGACCAGCGAAAGACGGCGTTGTGTCCTTCGGGGTCGTGCAACTGCCGACTGAGCGTGGCCATTGCCTGTCGCATGATCGGATGCCCTAGCCGTAGAAGCACCTGATGCTTCTTGAGTCGCATTACCCGGCGACCTGGGGCTTCTTCTTTTTCCACTAACGCGGCATCGAACACCAACTCCATGCGGTCGTTGCGAGAGCTAACGGTCAGCGTTTGGCGGGCGAGTCCTTCCCATCGTGCTGGCGGCTTGAGCCGATAGAAGCCAGGCTTACCGACGATTTCCTCAATCGAACCATTGCCCTCGACAATGACAGCGGCACGCAAAATTTCCACGAGGGCATTGGGCGAAATGCCGAGCCGAGTTTCGGTCATTTCGAGAAGCTCGCTGGCTCGTTTGGTCAAGTCGTTAATTTCGCCCGGTGACTCGTGAGTCAGATCGCTGTTTGCGGAACTGACTTCGATCTCTTTGTTGACGAACAGGCCGATCTGTTCGATGGAAGTCTTCTTGCCTTGGAAATGACGCTGGATGGCAGCATCGAAGATGCGCTCCACGCTGCCCAGGTCTTGACGCACTTGCTCGACCTTCTCCGCAACTCGGAAAAGGAAGTTCATGTCCTCTTCTTCGTTGCAGCGGAAATAGTGAACGCTGACATCCCGGACCTGGCCGTGGCGGGAAACACGACCGTTTCGTTGTTGCAACTTCGATGGCGACCACGGAATGTCGTAGTGGATGATCCACCGGCATTGTTCCTGAAGGTTGATGCCTTCACTGGCGGCATCGGTCGCCAGGAGCAGTCGCACGGGAGCGTCCTTGTCCTCAAACTCGCCCTTGACCGCCTCGTATTCGTCGAGGCCCATACCGCCACAGAGGATTCGGAGCGTGTTCTTATCAAAGCCTTCCTGAAGCAGCCGTTGTTCGAGAAAGCTCAACGTCTCCTTGTACTCGGTGAAGACGATGAGGCGTTCGTCGTCACGCAGCTTGCCGCCAGCGAACAAGTTCTTCTTGATCCACGCCACCAAAGCCTCGGTCTTGGAGTCGGACTTCTTGGCCAAAGCAGCGAGCTTGCCGGGGTCTTCGACGGTTCGTCGGTCATATCCAAGGGCCTCCAGTGCCTTGTTCACACGACTCTGAAGGTGTTCGACGGTTTGGTTTTGGCTGCGAAAGTATGCACCGCTGTAACGGGCCGCATCTTCTTCAAGGATCGTCTTCTCGTCGTCGCTTTTAGTTTGTTCTTCGGCACGCTCCGCAGAGACACGGGCCATGTCGAACAGCCTTGGTGCGTCGGCGTCGGTTTCGGGGTCGTCCTCCAAGTGCCGCCACCAAGTCCGTGCGAAAGCGAGGGGGCATGACAGCAGGCGCTTGGTCAGCAAGGAATAGATGAACTGACACAACCAACGCTCGCCTGCCGATGCGCCGCTCAGGGCCGCTTGACCCTTATTGCGATATTCCCGCAAGGCGTCGTACAGAGCCGACTCTTGTGCCGTGAGACGTATCGGCAACTCGACGGGCGGCAATTGCTCTGCGAATAGCGGGTGCAACGTCTGTTTGTTGATGTCGTCCTTGAGACGGCGGATGCTGACCTCGGTGAGATGGCTTTTGTCCTTGTCGTCCATCTCGACCGTCATTTGAAAGCGGATGGGGTCGAGCAGTTCCAGCAGGCCAGTGAAGCAGACCGTCTTGCCGTTGTGTGGTGTGGCCGAAGCGAAGATTCGATGCTCGAACAGGAAGCGGACCTCACGCAACATCCGAGTTCGCTGGCTGGCCCGGTTGCCACCTTGCGGAGCGAAGTGGTGGCACTCGTCCACGATCAACAAGTCCCACGGGGCGTGCGGCATCGTTCGGTGCCCATTGGCCTCGGCGTCAGCCCCGGCTCCCGATGCTTGGAGAAACTGCTGCAACACGTCGGGCATCCGCAGATAGTCCATCGACGTGATAATGCGAGGGAATGCTTTCCACGGGTTCGTGTCGATCCCAAGGCGACGGCGAAGCTGAAAGGTCGAGTCGGAGTCGATGACCTTGAAATCAAGGTTGAACTTGCGGCGAAGCTCGTACTCCCACTGCCGCTGGAGCATGGCCGGGCAGATAACAAGGATGCGCCGAATACGCCGTCGAAGGAGCAACTCTTCCAGCACAAGACCCGATTGGATCGTTTTGCCCAAGCCCACCCCATCGGCCAGGAGGAGGCTGACACGAGGCATCGACAGCGCACGGATCACCGGCTCCAGTTGGTACGGATGGACCTGGATTGCCGAGTTCCAGACGCCAAGAAGCGGTTCGTCCTCCAGCCCGTCCTTCTCACGAAGACGGTTCAGGCGGGTCCACCGATGGGCGTTGACGAAGGCTTGAAGCGCCTGGGGATCGTCGGGCCGGTTAGCATCTACACTTGGTAACGACGTTTTGCCGAGAATCGACGCCGTGGCCTCGACTTCCCACAACAGTTGTTCGGCTTCCGGGTAGCGGCAATCATCGAGGTACTCGACATCAACGACGTGGAGCCGCCCCTGGACGGTGCGGCTGTCGTAGGGTTCAACCGCTCTGACCGTCGCCAGACGGCTGCGCACTCGCACGGCTTGCCCGACTTCCGGGATCGGTATTGTTCGGGTTGCCATGCTTCAGGACTCCTTCGTTTCGTCAACATACCGCCAGCCTTCGCCGTGCTTTTCGGCCCGGATGTCATTCCCCCTCAGCCGCAAAGCCGTGACGCAGCGCGAAATCGTCGGTATCGAGACGCCGACTTCCTCCGCCAGCATGGGCGTCGAAAACCGCCCGGTGCGAATCAGGCGGAGAACGTCGTCCAGCCGTCGTTCGATCTCCAGGGATCGCTCAAATGGCATTTCGGCGCTCCTTTTTGTTCAATGTGTTGTCTATCGGCCGGTGATAGACGTGCCAAGCAGGCGTAGGGATGGGGTTGTAACGCCTCGGCTGACCCTTCACTGATTTCAGCTCCTCGATCATCCCGCTACCTCCTTCGCGATTGCCCGCACGATTCGTGCTCTTGCGATAGCGCGTTTCGCCAAGAGTGCTTCCTCGCCTGTCTGGGTAAGCCATTCCAAAAAGCGTTGAAGCCCGTGCCGTGTATTGGTGTCATCGCGGCAATTAGTAATGAAGGCGAACTGAACTTTTTGGATTTGGTCTGCTACGAAGACACCAAACGGTGCAGTGACCAAAGTGGCGTCTGGAAAGCCGAGGAGTTTTGCGGCTTGGCTTTCCGTAGCCGTCTTGTGGCACGCAATGATGTGCAGTGGCCCACCTCGTTTGCCCGTGAGGTTGGCCGCGAGCAAATGGTCACGGAGGAATGGCTGACCGACCAATTCACGCGCAGGTCCGACACTGAGCGCTGCCGGGATGGCATGTGGTTCGCACAGGATTTCATGGCCATTCATGCGGACGAAAACCTTACCGGAGTCTTCCAACGAACCCGAGCGAGCAAGAATCGAATCCCGAAGCACACGAACCATCTCTGTCTGCCGGGCGGCAAAATCGAGTCGGGACCAATCGAGTGCTTCGCCGCTGTGGAACTTGCCCTTTGAAGCCTCGCGCACTCCGGCTTGGGCCAGGCAAACCAGCGCATCGTAGAGAGACTCCTTCACGCGGTTCTTCAACTCTTCGACGGCCTTCACTGTGCCTCCACGGAAGAGGCTTTGTTTGCCGACATACTCTTGAAACCGCTGGTTGCGAATCCCATCTGCGTTCTTCGTAATTGGTATATTGTCGAGAGCAACGAGACGAACCTTTGCCGGTGCCGTCGAAAGGCCCATCATCAGTTCTGCGTGGCAGATCCCGACATCTCCAGCCGCATTAGCCCATCCGGCATTGCCATTGCTGATAGCAAGGAGGATGTCGCAGTCTTTGACGGCTTCAATGCAGACATCCCACGAATCCCATTTCCCGCCCTGCGGCGCGGTTTCTTCGTTGATCCAGGCTTCAAATGGCTTTTTGCCGGCGATCTCCATCGCCTCAATTTCGGATTTCAACTCTTTCCGAATATCAGAAAGCCGGGTTGCCGTTTGTCCTGCTGGGAAGAAGTCGAGGCATCGGCTCGAAATCATGACGCGGAGCTTGGATGACTTTGCCATTGTTAGCTCGCCCCTTTCGTCATTTGAGTTCACTGCCCTTCCGTCTCTTGTTCCAGTCCGAGGTTGCTGGCCCTGTATGGTCTATCGGCCAGTGATAGAGTTGTCAAGCTCCGTAGGTCATGCCCGGCAAGAGTTTACGGCGGATCGGCTTGCAGCATTCCTTTGCTTCTGAAAAACCGGAACAGAAAAGAGGGAAGAGAGTGGGGGCCTGGGGGCGGGAACTGGGGCCTCTGGTCCTGCCCCCAGATGGTTTCCGGGGACGGGTGGATTTTCACCAACGAATTCCGCGACCAGGACTCAAGACAGGCTTGGTTCCTGGTCCTTGCGTTGCCGCTCCATCGCGATGCGCTCCTGAAACGTCATCGGCGGCTTGTCAGATGAAGTCGGCGAAGGTTCTGGCTTCAGCGCTGTCCCTGCTTCGGGTGCGGCATCGGCTTCCATCGCTGATTCGGATGCGGGAATTGACTCAGCCCGGCGGCGGATGCGGGCGGTGATGGGTTCTTCGGCAGTGGAATGTTTTTGGCGGACTCGCTGAGGCGTGGCCTCGATGCTGTTCGCAGCCTTGATCGCCTTGATCTTCTCGGCCAGTTCGGAAGCACTCGGTCCCTCCTCGTTGTCCGACTCGTGGGCTGTGCTGGAGAGGCCAGCCTTGAGCTGGTCGCGCAGGCTGGTCAGTTCAGCCAGATAGGATTCATGCGTGAAGGGCTTGCCAAGGCGTGCCTGATAATCGCGTAGCTGAGCTTCGGAGATGGACAGGTCTTGCCGGACGCGGACGGATTCGGTGCCGTATCCGCTGGCGAGTCGTTCCAGTGCATTCAGGACGGCACGCGGTCCCTGGTGGTCGCGTGAAAGCGTGGCATGACGGGTGATCGCACCTTCCAGATACACATCGGCCGGGAATTGCGGATGAAGGACAAGGCCAAAGCGCAATCCCCGATAGGTGCCGAGCGGCACGCGGGTCGTGTCACGGACGTTTTTCGGCAAACCTTCGAGTTTGCCGTCCAGGACAGCGGGCGCGTCCTCGCGTGACCAGGTGCGGCTGCCGATGGTGATCGGATCGGCGGCATGCTCCGTGGCGGTCGCCTCGTCCGTCATGAGCTTCGACATTCGCTCGCTCTGGCTGGCGATGGTGGCAGGCAAGTCACGCACGCTTCGGCGGGCGACGTATTGTTCATCGAGATGATTCTTCTTGAGTAGAGTGAGTCGTTGCAGTTCGGCGTCTGCTTCCGCCAGCGTCAACACGGCAGGGTTGCCCGACGCAATTGCTTTGACCTCGGCGTAGGAGAGTTCCTGGCCGCCGATGTCCTCGGCGCGGCGGGCGGCATTGTCGCCGGTGATAACCTGGCCGATGAAGCGGGCCTTGGTCTCTAACGCCTGCCACATATAGGCGTCGAACGATCCTTCGGTAACGTAGCGGTAGATTGCCACTTCCTCGTTTTCGTTGCCCTGGCGCAGGATGCGACCGTCGCGCTGCTCGACTTCCGCTGGCTTCCAGGGGGCGTCGAGGTGATGCAGCGCAACTAAGCGTTTCTGGACGTTGGTGCCGGTGCCCATCTTCTGCGTGCTGCCGATCAGGATGCGAACGGAACCATTGCGGACCCTCTCGAAGAGTGCCTGTTTCTTGGCGTCGGATTCGGCGTCGCCGATGGCGGCGATCTGCTCAGCCGGAACGCCGGCAGCGATAAGTTTCTCGATGATTTCCTCATAGGGCGAGTAACCCCATTTGGTCGGATTGACGCCCATGTCGGCAAAGATCATCTGCGTGCCGCGTGTCGCGGCGGATTTCTTCCAGGTAGCTGCGACGTTCTCGACAAGGCGGTTGACCTTCGATTCTGGGAAGTCTGGGGCCGTAGCGGATAACATGCGGGCGTCGGTGGCGAGTTTGCGACCATCGGTCGTGATTGCAAGGGCGTTGTCTTCTCTCGGATCGACTTTTTGTGACCGCAAGCGTTCGTAGCGTTCCACCAGTTCTTGCTGAAGGGCCTGCTGCTCATCGGACATCGGGCAAGCAACGACGGTGGGCTTGCCGCCTTCGAGGCGGGGACGCGGCAGGTTCAGCATTTCAGCCGTCTGCACGTCGGAGAACGCCCGGAACATCTGCTGAAGTTCCGGCAAGTTGGTGAATCGGGCGAATCGGCTTCGCGGCCGCAGGCCCGCGCCGTCGGGTGAGATTTCCATCGTGTCGATGACTTCGCCGAAAGTGGCTGCCCAGGCGTCGAAATGCTCCAGCCCTCGGCTGCGTAGTCCTTCGGGGTCGAGGAAACGCTGCATCGTGTACATTTCGACCATCGTGTTGCTGATCGGCGTGCCGGTGGCGAACGTCACCCCGTGGCCGGCGTGCTGCTCATCCAGGTAACGGGCTTTCATGAACACGTCGAACGCTCGTTCGCTTCCGCCGGTCTGAATGCCGGCGACGCGCTCCATCTTGGTGGGCGTCTCCAGGTTCTTGAAATAGTGGGCTTCGTCAACGAAGACGTGATCGACGCCGAGTTCGTCGAACACCAGCCCGTCATCCTTCTTGTCTCCCGCGAGCAAATCCTTCAGGCGTTCGCATCTTGCGGCCTTCTGCTTCTCGATGGTCTTGATGAGGTTGCGGTTTGCTCCCTTGGCGCCCGCGTGTTCGAGCAGCAACGCATCGTATTCGGCGATCTGCTCGGTGAGGAACTTCTCCTGATAGTCCCGCGACATGCCGATCCGCTCGAAAGAGGAATGCGTGACGATGATGCCGTCCCACTCGCCGCTGGCGATCTTGGCGGTTAGAAACTTGCGACGGTCGCGGCCCAAATCTTCCTTGGCGGCAACGAGTAGCCTGGCATTGGGGTAAAGCTGCATGAACTCGCGGGAGAATTGCTCCAGCAGGTGGTTGGGAACCACGTACATCGACTTCTTGGTGAGACCGGCCTGCTTCATCTTCATGCCGGTGGCGGCCATCGTGAAGGTCTTGCCCGCTCCGACGACGTGGGCCAGCAGCGTGTTGCCGGAACTCATGCCCCGCCATACCGCGTCGTTCTGGTGGGGCCGGAGGTGAATCGCCTGATTCATTCCCGGAAAGTCGAGATGGGAACCATCGAACAAGCGGGGACGCAGATTGTTGTAGGTGTCGTTGTAGAGCCGCACCAAA
>JANNWJ010000086.1:0-16750 GCA_031414755.1 Pirellulaceae bacterium
CATAAATGTCGATCCCTGACAGTTTTACCCCCTCCCATTCCACCGATCCATTAATTAACCGATTGAAATGAGAAATGCCATATCGATCAACTTGTGTATAACAATGAGGGTGTAAACCACCGGGAAACGTCGGATAAAAAAATAAAGCCCCGAATGGGGCGACACAAACGGTCGTGTCGGGTTTGATTTAGAATCATTACCAAACCTGTGTCGGCCCAGCCGGGCCTTTGACATTCGTTTTCACAAATACCGGGCTCTTACGAGCCCGGCTGTGGCTGTGCCGACCCTCCGGGTCTGCAGCCGAAGCTGGAGCCGAAGCTGGAGCCGAAGCTGGCGGAGCCGAAGCTGGGGACACAGCATATTGTTGACAGGATATTCGGATTTGGTGGGATTTTCGGGTAAATGAATCGCCTTTCTTGTATCGGAGATCACTATGGCCCGGCTGTCCCGCGTCGAAATCTTTGCTTCTGACGAAATCGCCATTGTTCATGTCATGAATCGGACGGTCCGGCGTTGTTTCTTGTTGGGAAATGATCCGTTGACTGGAAAGAGCTACGACCATCGAAAAACCTGGCTGGATGAGGAGCTGAAACGGCTGGCAACTCAGTTTGGAATTGACCTTCTGTGCCAGGCGATCCTGTCCAATCACTTCCATCTGGTGTTGCGATCTCGCCCGGATGTTGTGGCGGTGTGGGATGACGAGGAGGTTGCCCGACGCTGGTTGAAGTTATGTCCGCTTCGAAAAGACGACCAGGGCCAGCCAAAGGAGCCGTCCGGGGCAGAGCTGAATACGATTGTCAACAATCCAAAGCGGCTGGCGGAGATCCGATCGGGCCATGTTGTCACACCGACGGGCGGCGGGCGAGCGACAAGGGATTCTTGCCGATGACGACGGCGGCTTATGTGGATTTGCTGGACTGGACGGCTCGGCAATTTCGAGCGGACAAGCGGGGAGCAACTCCGGCGAGGATGGAGCCGGTGTTTGAACGGCTGGGGATCAGTGGCGAAGTCTGGTGCGGGCTGGTGAAAGATTTTGGCAAGTTGTTTTACGCGGTGGCAGGTCGTCCGCATGAAGTTGACGCCCACCGTTCGCGTAACGGAAGCCATCGTTACAAAACCAAACGCCAGACGCGTGAGTTGATGACGGCTTGAGCGAGTCAGGCCGGCCGAAAGAGTTGAGTAACTGCTTCTGTTTCAAAATGCTTGCCTCCATAGAAACGCTGGCTCCGTTGAGCGACAGGAAAATTCTGGCCAGGCAGCTTCAAGGTTTGCAGTTGCGAAATCTGCGATCGCATAATGAACCAGACTTCCAGGCCAATTTCGTAAGGCAATATTCCCCGCATCTCTTTTCTGCGTGGATTTGCGTTTATCTACGGTCAATCCAGCTCATTACAAACCCCGTTTGTAACGTTTCACACGGCGTGGTTTGGCCTTTTGTTCCTTGATGTCGATCATTTCGTGACCGTCTAGTTGCCAGGGAACAAGTTCCTTGTCGATTCGCTTTTCGACTTGTTTGAGTTCCGACTTTTGCATCGGAGTAACGAGTGTGTAGGCGACACCTTCGCGGCCCATTCGTCCTGTCCGGCCGACACGATGCACGTAATCGTCGCTCAGCTCCGGGATATCAAAGTTGATGATATGCGAGACGTGCGAGACGTCGATGCCGCGACCGACCACATCCGTCGCCACAAGGATTCTCGTTTCTCCTGCTCGAAAGGACGCCATGACACGATCGCGGGCTGACTGGTTCATATCACCATGGATGGCCCGGGCACCGGAAAAATTCTCGGTCTTCAGCAACTTGCGATAAAGTCGTTCTGTTCCCAGTTTCGTTCGGCAAAAAACGATTGCCTGCCTGGGTGATTGATGTTCAAGCAATTGAACAAGCACGTCAACTTTGTCTTCTTCGTGCACTGTGATGTAATATTGATCGATGGTATCAAGTGCGATCGATCTGGGAGAAAAATTCGCGAGTTTTGGCGCGTGCATGTACCTGCGCGCCAGGTTCAGAATCGGCGGCGGCAACGTGGCGCTCAGAAGCAGCATCTGCCGATCGTTGGGAATCCGTTTCAGGATCTTTTCGATCGCCGGTCGAAATCCGATGTCGAGCATCCGGTCGGCTTCGTCCAGCACAACGGTATCGATCTGGTCCACAAGCAAGGTGGCACGTTGCAAGTGGTCGATGATACGACCCGGTGTTCCAACGACGATATTGGCACCCTCGGCAAGCCGGTTGATTTGCCACCGAATTGACTTGCCTCCGTATATCGGCACGGACCTGATCAAAAGCGGATTTTGATCCAATGTTTTTTTCTTTGTCGCCGGCCTGTTTTCTTCATCGTCGTGACGCGTTTCGGTATCACCCGCCAATCTCTGAATCTCGAGATGCACCTGAAGACAAAGTTCGCGGGTGGGAACCAGAATCAATGCAGACGGAAAGCGGCTGGTCTTTTGATCGGCGTCTTGGGCCTGCTGGGCACGTGCTTCCAGTCGTTCCAGAATCGGAATACCAAATGCGGCGGTCTTGCCCGTTCCCGTTCGAGCCTGGCCGATAAGGTCGTGACCGGCCATGACAAGCGGAATCAGGCCCGCTTGAACCGGCGTCGGCTTTTCAAAACCGATTTGTTTGAGAATGTCCTGACGACGTTGGCTCAAACCCAATGATTCAAAGCAACGTTGTTGCTTTACTCTTGTTTTGTTATTTTTCTTTTCGTCTTGCACAGCAAGTGGCATAATTATGACTTTGACAACTCCACCGGACACCGAGATTGCCGGTTGAAATTTGAAGGGTTATGGCTCGTTGAATCCGGTAATCTGAAACTACAACTATTGATACAACTTCGAACAAGCGACGGCCGCTATACTAATAATCTCATGTTTGTTGATGGATAGGCTAGTTTTTTCTGGCGAAAAGGTCAACGCTTGTTGCATTCGGTCAACGACCAAACTGGGGATTGCCGGCGAACCCGGAGTTTAATACTCCAAATACACGACTAAACCCCGGAAACAAAGTACCCTGCTCGTGAACCAATGCGTCGATAATGTGCTTCATGCGTTTGCCCTCCTCGCAGACGATCATGATCAATTGAAACGAATTTCAACTTTGGCGGCCGAGCTGGAATGGGCCGACGAAGATGACGTTGTCACTCTGCTAGGTCAATTGGCACAGCTTGCTCCGTCGATCAATCCGACAGTTCTCGATCGGGGCCTCGAAGTAATTTTGCAACGATTGACAAAGCGGACAGCTTCCGGCCCGTTAGCGGCCGAAACGATTGCCGCAAATGAGCATTTGCGGGCTGACGTTGCGTCACCGGAAATACTCGACGTGATCTCGGAGTTGTACAACGCGATTCCTGCCGAGACACGTACCCGAAATTACTTGTTGAACTGGTTGGCTCAAAGTGATTCAGCACCGCCGTTAAACAAGTTCGCGGAACTGATGGTGGCCGATCCTCCAACCTGTGAAACGAGTATCGTTGTCGCCTTTGCCCCTTTGTTGCGACGCGACCGCAACTTTCCCGTCGAGGTATTGTTCCCGAATTTGTTGGGTGCCCTGCAACATCGAACGGTCGCTGCAGCGATTCTTGATCTGGCGAACTTCGTGACGCGAATCGGGCGTGTCGACCAGCATCCTGCGGTCAGGAATTCCGAAACGCTTGCCAACATGCTCGGTTTGCTGACCGAGCAGTTGTCGATGATTGAAGAAGGGAACTTGCCGGGTACACAATCGCCAACGGAGTTGAGTCGCATGATCAACGACACCGTTTCCTTGATCGCATCACTGTGCGATTCGCTGGCGTTAATCGGCGATAAAAATTCCATGGGAAAGCTCGCGCGGGCTTCTGATTTGAAGCATCGGCGAATTCGGGCCGAGGCACTTGCGGCCTTGATTCGAATGGGGCACGAAGAAGCGGGCAAGGACCTGGTCGCCCTGGCTGCCGAACCCGTTGCCCGATTGCGGGTTTTGAATTACGCAGACGAACTTGGCCTGGCGGATCAGGTTAACGAGCAATACTCGACCCCTGCCGCCAGGGCTGAAAGCGAACTTGCGATCTGGCTGGCCCATCCTGCAAACATGGGACTGGCACCGACAAAGCTGTTTATGATCGATCAACGAGAGCTTGCCTGGCCTGGATTTGATGACGTTGTCGATTGTTTCCTGATTCAATACGAATATGAACTTGGAAATACGCGAATTGAAAATGTTGGCATCGTCGGCCCGGTGACCCATGCGTTTTCGCTAAACCTGGTTCCGTTGCCATTGCCCGATATCTATGCCGCCTTTGCCGGGTGGCAGTGCCTTCATGATGAAATTAACGAATTGACGATTGATCAGGCAGAACGGCAACACCCGGGTCTGGTTCCCCGACTCATGTCGCGACTTTCCAGCGAAGCACTCGACGGATTGCCTATGAACGAAGTGGAACCTGTTTTTGTCGGTGAGTTTATGGGCGACCCGGTTCTGGTCGCCGAAGGAATTCGTCATGGCCAGCATGGCAGCCTGCTCGTCGATCGAGACGAAGTGATCTGGTTCGATCCAAACTCAGGGCAGGCGCCCGGACGAAACGAACTGGCCTGGTCAATCTACAAAGGGCGTCGTGTTCTGTCCGCTTTTAACGATCCGGATAACTGGCCTGGCAACGAATCGGAAATGGATTAGTATCGTGAAGCCAATCTCCCTTTTGCAACTTTTTGGACCACGAGGCACAGCATCGGTCATATTGCTGGTTATCGCCGGAGCGGTTGTTTATTGTTCGATCAATCCTGATCGGGAACAGGAAAAACCAGCCGAGGCAATGCAGTCTGACCGGTTCGGAATTGCAGAATCCGTTTTTTCGATCGATGCGAAGGAGATTGACGAAAGCAGTGGATTGATTCCGTCCGTTCAATACCAAGGCTGTTTCTGGACGCACAATGACAATGGCAAGCATCCAGGTTTGTTTCTGTTTGGCCCGGATGGCAAACACCTGGCAACCGTTCAAATCAGGAAAATTGATGACCGGGATTGGGAATCCATCGCCAATGTGCGGCGCGGTGATCGAAATCTGATTGCAATCGGGAACATTGGCGACAACTCTGCGGAGCACAAAACTTGCCAGATCTTTTTGATCGAAGAACCTGACATGGAGATTGACCTGAAAGCAAACTCGCCCGAAAAACTTTCCATTCGTCTCGATCAGACGATTACGTTTCGCTATCCCGATGGACCTCAGGACTGTGAAGCCATGGCATATGACGCAGCGGGAGACCGGTTTTGGTTTATTTCAAAGCAACGACCCGGCGGCCCCGGTAAAAAAATTGCCGGCGGGAAAAACAGCGTGTTGGCATCGACGGTAATTCATTTTCTCGATTGGCCAGCGGCGGGCCAGGAATCGAACCAGACTACTACGGCAACGCGAATCGATACTGTATTCAATGCCCTATTTGTAACGGACATGGATATTTCAGCCGATGACCGGGTTGCTGTAGTTCGGACACCGCTCCAGGCATTTTTGTTTGATCGAATCGACAAACAAAGTTGGCGGGATGTGTTTTCCAAATCGCCATCGGCAATTACAATCGTGCCGTTTCAATTACAAGGTGAATCAATCTGCTTTTCGCTGGACCGAAAATCATTATGGCTGACTAGTGAAGGAGTCGGGCAACCCGTTTGGAAAATTCCTCTTTTAGACCCTGCCGATCGAAAGTAAATGCCTCGTTGCCAGGCTTTGTATTATCTGATTGAATGACCATGACTTGCTGTCAAGACTTGAAGAACTCAATACAATGGTGGTTTGGTCCGATGATCCTGAATCAGAATTTTGACCGTTATCGTTCCTTTCACCCAACAGAGTTGCATGAACCAGCCCAACCATCGAATCCTGATCGTAGATGACAACCAGGCTAACCGGGAGTTGCTGGAAGCCCATTTGATTGGTCTCGACTGCGAACTTGAATACGCGGAAGACGGCCAACAGGCGCTGGACAAAGTCGCGAAATTCTGTCCCGATCTGATTCTGCTCGATGTGATGATGCCCAAACTGAGCGGCTTTGAAGTCTGCAAGAAACTGAAAGGAAATCCGGCGACCCGGGGAATCATGATTTTGATGGTTACCGCATTGAATGAACTGGGCGACATCGAGCGGGCGGTTGACGCCGGGACCAACGATTTTCTTTCCAAACCCGTGAACCGGGTCGAGTTGATGAAGCGTGTTGAGAACATGCTGCGAATCAAGGAAATGACGGACGAGAACGCACGCTTGCGAAAGTACATTCTCGAAATGGAAGAAGACTCGGCGAGAAAGTAACATCGCGATTCGCGGACGATTACGTCGGACGTCTTTTCATTTCTGATTGCATCATCAACAAACGCGCGAACTTGCGGCCCGTCACGCTCATGGGAAATTCGCCGAGTTCGTGAATCGGCACCCACAGCAATTGCTCGGGAATTGTCCGAAGCCGACCGGCGATTGACGCAGCTCGGTAACTTTCCAGCGAAATACGGAATCGAGTCACGGCATGCTTGATCACGGGCAATCCCGTGGCAACAAGCGACACGCCCAATCCTGTTTGCTTTTTCACTTGAGCCTCCAACCTGGAAACAACGCCAATGGATGTATCCTGACTGACCATTGTAAAACGGGGAAAGTCCCAAAGGCCGCTCCAGTGCTCATCGGGACCACAACGGCGCAAGACGACTTTCCCGAAACGTTGAACAATCACAACCGACTGCTGTAACGATTCGTAACGTGTTTTTGAAATTCCTTTGTTCGGCAATGCCGCGGCTTCGCCCTCCAAAAACGCCTTGCAAAACGCCTTTACCGGACAGTTGTGACATTCGGGCGTTCCCGTTCGACAGACCTGGCTACCCAGTTCCATCAACGCCTGATTCGTGTCGCCGGGCCGATGCCGACTGACAATAGACTCGGCAAACTCCCACATCATTCGTTGGCTTGTCGAAGTTGTTACGTCGTCTCGCAAGTTCATCAAACGGGCATAGAGGCGAATGGTATTCCCCTCCACAACCGGAAGTTGCTGATCATCGGCAATCGAAAGGATCGCGCCGGCGGTATAGCGCCCAATTCCAGGAAGTGCCAGGACTTGCTCGAACTCCACAGGAAATTTTCCGCCATGATCGGCGACGATTTTTTTGGCGGCAGCATGCATTTGCCTTGCGCGTCGATAATAGCCCAGTCCTTCCCACGCGCGTAACACGGCCGACTCATCGGCCCGGGCCAATTCCCGAACACCCGGAAATTGCTTTACAAACCGCTTGAAATAGTCAACCACCGTCTCCACTTGAGTCTGTTGCAACATGATCTCGCTGACCCAAACACGGTATAGCGATTTCTTGCGACGCCAGGGGAGGTCGCGCTGGTGTTGATCGAACCACGCCAGCAAACGGCGTCGAAACCGCGATCGAACTGCTGACTCTTGCAAGCGGAATCTCCGGCAGTTAATGGACGTTTTTCGTTTCGTCGACAGGGCGTTACGATTTAATAACGATGTTCACCATTCGGTCGGGCACGCAAATTGTTCGCGTGACCGGTGATACCAGCAGCGGCTTGATCCGTTCGTCGTTAAGCGCGATCTTCTCAAGTTCGGCCTTGTCCGTCCCTCTCGGTACCTCGATTTTTGCCCTGATCTTGCCGTTGATCTGAACCGGAATCTCGACCATCGCATCGACAGTCAATTGCTCATTGAACTTCGGCCACGGCTCGTACGCCAGCGTCTGTTCGTGCCCAAGCAATTTCCAAAGCTCTTCGGCAATGTGTGGTGCCATCGGGGACAGCAATAGAACAAACGGTTCGATAACACTTCGCGGACGCCGATCGACGCGCGTAAAAAAGTTGACAAACTCCATTAATCGGGCAATCGCCGTATTAAAACTCAAATGGTCCAGATCATGCGTCACCGCCTTGATCGTCTTGTGCAGCACCACCAGTTGTTCGGGCGTTGGCCGGTCGTCGCAGATCGATGGTGATACAGTCATTTCCTCGGAAAATGAATCGACAATCATCCGCCAGGCACGATCGAGAAATCCGCGCACACCACTGACCCCGTTCATGCTCCACGGCTTGGATTGTTCCAGCGGACCCATAAACATCTCGTACAGACGAAGCGAATCGGCACCATAATCGCGAACGACTTCGTCGGGATTGACGACATTCCCCCGACTCTTGGACATCTTGTGAGCGCGACTGTCGACACGTACTGAGGGATCAGCCTTCAAAACAAAAACCTCTCCCAGTTTCTCGATCTCCTCGGCAGGGACTTTCGTTTCGCCATCCGGCATTGTGAATTCCATTTCGCCAAGAATCATTCCCTGATTCACAAGTCGCTGAAACGGTTCGCGCGTACTGACATGCCCGCGATCGAACAGGACCTTGTGCCAGAACCGCGCGTACAACAAGTGCAGCACCGCGTGTTCGGCCCCGCCAATGTACAAATCCACTGGCATCCAGGCCCGTTCCTTTTTCGGATCGACAAACGCAACGCTATTGCGCGGATCAATAAACCGCAAATAGTACCAGCACGAACCAGCCCATTGCGGCATCGTATTCGTTTCGCGTTTGTAGCGGACGCCGTCGATGACCGGGTAAAGCCAATCGTCGGGAGCCTTGCCCAGCGGCGGCTCCGGTCGTCCGTGGGGTTTAAAATCTCTCAAGTGCGGCAAGTCAACCGGAAGCTGGTCGGCTTCCACCGCGCGAAGCACGCCTGTTGGCTTGCCTTCGTCATCCAATTCATGCAGGATCGGAAACGGTTCGCCCCAAAATCGCTGACGACTAAACAGCCAGTCACGCAGCTTGTAATTCACCGCCGCCCGACCCGTTCCAGACGAAACCAGGTCGGCAATGATTTTCTCTTTGAACTCGTCGGTACTGAGGCCGTCGTAAGCACCCGAGTTGATGGCCGTTCCCTCTCCGCAATAGCAAGCATTTCCTGTAGCCAGTTTTTGCCGGTCGATATCGGCGTTGTCCGTCGGCTGGTAAACGGGAACAATTGCCAGGGAAAAGGCTTTGGCAAATTCAAAATCCCGTTCGTCGTGCGCGGGGACGGCCATGATCGCGCCCGTTCCGTAGGATGCAAGCACATAGTCGGCAATCCAGATCGGAATCTGTTCGCCATTAACCGGATTGGTTGCAAAAGAACCGGTGAAAACGCCGGTTTTTGCTTTTTTTGCGTCCAGTCGTTCCCGGTCGCTTTTAGCGGCCGTCTGCGCGAGATAAGCATCCACGGCCACTTGTTGTCCATTGGTCGTCAGGCTCGCAACCAGCGCATGCTCGGGCGAGATCACCATGTACGTCGCGCCGAAAAGGGTATCGGGACGCGTTGTGTAAATTCGCAGAACCTGATCGAGTGTATCCAACGGGAACACCGATCCCTGACGGTGTGCTTTCCATTTTTCAAACTGATCGACCGGTCCGACGAAGAAATCCACTTCCGCACCGGTGCTTCGTCCGATCCAGTCCGACTGCAGTTTCTTGATTCCATCAGCCCAATCGAGTTCCACCAGGTCGTTCTCGAGTCGATCAGCATACGCCGTAATGCGCAGCATCCATTGCCTTAGCGGAATGCGATGCACGGGATGATCGCCACGCTCACTTTTCCCATCGGAGACTTCTTCGTTTGCAAGAACCGTGCCGAGGGCCGGGCACCAGTTGACCAGTTCATCTGACAAATACGCCAATCGAAACCGGTCGCGATAATTTGAAATCGCGGAGTTTCCTGTCGCCTTAATGTCGTCCGGAATTGGCAGCTCGTAAATCGGCCGCCCCTTTTGTTGCGATACATCGAACCATGTATCGAACAGGACCAGGAATATCCATTGCGTCCAGCGAAAGTACTCGACGTCGGTCGTTGCCAGTTCGCGGTCCCAATCGTAACTAAAGCCAAGCATCCGAAGTTGCCGGCGAAACGTCTTGATATTTTGTTCCGTGGATTCTCGCGGCGGCGTATTGGTCTTGATCGCGTACTCTTCCGCCGGCAAACCAAACGAATCGAAGCCCATCGGATGCAAAACGCTCTTGCCCAACATTCGCGAATAACGACAGACAATATCGGTTGCCGTGTAACCCTCGGGATGTCCTACATGCAAACCGCTGCCGCTCGGATAGGGAAACATATCCAATACGTACAGTTTTTCACCCGTCGGCATTTCGGGAGACACAAACGTCTTGTTGCGTTCCCAATAAGACTGCCAGGTTGGCTCGATAGTTGCCGGATTGTAACGGGGCATCTAACTACTTCTCGTTTCTCTGTTTTTTTCCGCTCATATTGCCTGAATTTTCCACGAATTCACGGGCAACCTGCCACTGATGTTGCCGAAATGATCAAGTTTATCCCAACTGACAGGCTTGCCGGGAAAATCGGCAAACAAGGAAAACCGTACGGGTTATGCGGGTAAGGTTTTCACAAAACATTCCAGAACCCTCGACTGAACTGGCATGATTGAGCCTGATAGGCAATCATACTGATTCCTGGCAACTTCGTGTATGACAGATAACGCCCACCCAAGTTCATTATCAACGCCAATCCCGGCGACCCTGCGGCTGTTGATTCCGCTTCCCGGGAATTCTAACTCGTCAAGCCATGATTCGAAGAAACCCCCGTGTTCGCTTAACTCAAAAAGAACGTCAGTCCATGCGCGTCGCCGGGCAATTTAATGCCCGTTTGATGGATCATTTGCGTCCGATGATTCAGGTTGGTGTATCGACAGCAGAAATTGATCACGAAGCCCACAAGTTTACGATCGAACAGGGGAACACACCCGCTTGCCTTAACTATCCAGGCGAGTCGTCTCCCTATCCCAATAGCTGTTGCATCAGCGTAAACGAAGTGGTATGCCACGGCATTCCCGGAGACTATCTCCTTAAGGACGGCGACATTGTCAATGTTGACATTACGTCAATTGTTGATGGATGGCACGGCGACCAGTCGGAGACTTTCCTGATCGGCGAACCGTCGCCGGAAGCAATCGAACTAACACAATGCGCTTTTGACTGTTTATACCTCGCTATCGAAGCGATCACGCCCGGTTGCCGCGTCTCAAAAATTGGCGAATCCATTGTTGGATACGTTAAGGCCAATTACGGCTACGGCGTTGTTGACAAGTACGTCGGCCACGGGATCGGAACTGCCTTTCATCAACGTCCCAATATTCCGCACGTTCCAACGCCGCAAAGCCAGCGAGAGCGACTCGATCCAGGCATGTGCTTTACGATCGAACCCATGCTTAACCTGGGAACGCATCGAACCATTCTTGATAAACAGGATGGCTGGACCGTACGCACGGCCGACGGAAAACTATCGGCCCAATTTGAACACACGATCCTGATGACCGAAACCGGTCCTGAGATTCTGACCCTGACACAATACGGACCACAGAAAGGGCACCGGTTTTGGGACAACCGGGTCACGACAACTATTTGAACGACTTCGCTTCCTCGGGAAGTTTCGTCGATCGATTGCTCGCTTGTTCCAGTGACCGCCCCAATAACACAAGTTCCTTTTCCTTGAGAAAATACTTTGTTCTTGCGACGACGTCATAACCCGGTAATCGCGTTTGCAACTCTTCCAGCCGTTTATCAGTCGTAATAATTAGCGCAGCCGGGTGGGCTTGCGAAAACTGTTCGGGACTTGGCCAGTTTTTCCGGAGCCAGTCGTTACTTCGAGAATCGCGCCACGGGCTTTCCTGAAATTCGGGCGTCAACTCGTAAACCGGTTTGCCACTGTAAAAAACCCAACTCGCCTCCAGGCAACCGAATGCCGCGCAAACGGGTGACGGATTGTTTGCTATGTGCTGCAGGATTCGGTCCTCGTCCCGATGGCCGTCAACAAATGCCGCACCAAATCCGAATATTCCAACGGCAAAAATAACTGCCGTCAGGAAAAACATGTTGACAACGCGAATCGATTGATCGTGTCGTACGAACCATAACATGCCCGCGGCTCCAACCATCAATATCAATCCCGCGATGGCGATTTGTGAATTGCTATTCAAATAACGATTGCCGATCACTGCCAGGGCAACTGTCGTCCCGATTCCTGACAACAATAGTCCCCAGGCAGGCCATCGATCAATTCGTGAAAAGTCCAAAATCTTTAGCGTGGCAAACTGGGCCAAAAAAGATCCAGTTAACAAGGCTATCGCCGGATAACAAGGGGTGATGTAGCTCGGTAACTTGGTACTCGCAAATGAGAATAGAACCACTTGAACGCCGACCCAGCAAAGCATCAATGTATACGCGGGTGTCCACGGATGCCGGGCCATGATTTGTCGATCGATTTGCAAGGCCATCGGTCCAAAGAAAATCGACGCCGGAAAAAAGCCAACGATGATCGTCAGAGGATAAAACCACCAGCCACCACTGTGACTCTCAAACGTCGTTGTGGCCCGAGCCAGGTTTTCGTTCAAAAAGAAAATTCTCGGCCAGTCGCCGTTGGTTTGAACTCCCACCGCGATGTACCACGGGGCAGCGACAAGCAAAACGATCGCCGCCAGCGAGACGGGACGCATCGTCCACAAAGTTGCCAGAAAATGTCGTGGAACAAACGGTCGCAAAATGGCCATCACCCAGCGGGTTGTCCACCCCTGGCGACTCCACGATTCAACATCCGTTGCCGGCAGTCGCATCAGCAGCATGAACATTCCGATAATTGCACAGGGCAATACGAACCCAACGGGGCCTTTGGCCAACACCGCCAGCCCCAACATGCCATACATGCCAACGACGTATTGATATCGCTCGGGAAAGTAGTTCCCCTCCCGACGCAACGTCGGCCCGTCCCCTTCGTTCTTGCGCGGCGAAAACGTTCCCATAACGTAAAACAGCATCGCCATCGTGCTGCAGAAAATCAAAAGGGAATCGGGGGTCGCCGCTCGCCCGGCAACGACAAACATCATGCTGGTTGCCAGCGCGATCCCGCCGTATACACTCGCCAGAGAACTGAATAACCGTCTGCCAATCGCATAGGTCGCCAAAACGCTGCCGATCGCCAGCAAGGCCGACCAGAACCGAGCCGAAAACTCGCTGACACCAAACACCTCATATGCGGAGATGATTAACCAGTAAAGCAACACCGGTTTTTGATGGCGCAGTTCATCATTGAACATCGGGACAATGAGATCGCCGCGCTGCATCATCTCGACAGCGCATCCCGCGTTGCGTGGTTCATCCCGATCCCACAACCGGGCGGAACCGAGTTTGGTGAACATCACGATCGCCGTGACGGCAACCAGCAAGCAAATATGAAAAGGCACTCGCCCCACGTTGGCAACTCCATTTGCAACGACGCACAACCCGAATCAATCCCGGATCTTAATTCTCCGCAGCGTGCCCCTCCAACGGCACTTTCCGCTAGCAGGACGCGTTCATTTGGGGACAAACGAACCTGCATGCGAAGAGGGTACCGGCGGACCAGCCAGAAAGCGGCACCGGAAAAGGACGCTGGACATGTACTCACGTAGGTCAGCCTGTCCCAAGGCTGACATATTACAGTCGGCCGGTTATGGAAAAACGTGGGTGGCAACTATTTGCCCTAATGTCCAATCATTTTTATTGCACCGCATTTATTGAGCAAACCATGTACGTCTATTTGCCTTCATGTTCCTGAAAGACTTTTAATACCTCGTCCGCCCTTGGTCCTTTCAATGATTGACATCCTTCCAGCGGTGTTTTTCCTTCACTGTCTTTCGCGTCGATCATCGCACTATTGTCCAGCAGGATACGCATCATTTGGACGTTGGCCGATCGAGCTGCATCATGCAAGGGGGTGCGTTTCAGTCTGCCGCGGGCATTGACATCGGCTCCGGCCTCGATCAGCCGTTTGGCAATTTCGTCTCGCCCCCAAATCGCCGCGATGTGCAGCGCCGTACCATTTCCTTCGCCTGTCTCGTCACTTTCGTTTCGAATTTCCACATTTGCGCCGGCGTTCAATAGTAGATCAACGATATTCCGGTAATCCCTGCTGACTGCACAATGCAAAACCGGAAAGGCATTTGGGCCATTCGAATTTACCCGCAGCGGATCTTCTTTCAACATTCGAGTTACAACAGATTCGTCACCAGTTGCGACCGCCGAAAAAAAATCGAGTTTTCCACCATGTTCGAGGAGAATCGCGATTAACTTTTTTTGCCCCTCGTTCTCTTCATCCCGTCCTGGAAACATTTCACACGCCACAAATTGAATGGCCGTATGTCCGGTTTCATCAGTGGCATTCGGATCGGCACCTTTTTTCAAGAGGACTCTGAGCAGCTTGGACCGATCGGGTTTGCGAGCATCCGGATTGGAACGAACCGAAGCAATCAGACACTTGTCAAGCAACTTCTGACGCAGATCGGGTTTGGCCTCATCGAATGCAGGGTGGTTGATGATTGCTTCCGCATTGTCTGCTTCGCCATAATACGCTGCGATATCCAGAGCCGTTTGTTTGATTTCCTCATTCGTAAACCAATCCCGGGCCTCGGCGAAAATATCGACTCCTGCGTCGATCAGGAGTATGATCGTCTCTGGACCACCGCCTACTGCAGCAAAATGCAATGCGGTTGCCTCGTTACCAACTCTAAAGTGAACGAAACCTGTACTATTTCCTCGCCAGGTCATCCGTTTATTCAGGTCTGCCCCATTTTCGATGAGTAGACGCACGATTTCCGGACGAGCCAATGCTTCCTTGATGATGGGATAACCGATTCCCTGCTCGAATTGATTTACGTCCTCACCTTTTTCGGTGATCAGGTATTTGCAAATCTCAAGTCGACCAAGTGATGCGGCGCGCCTCAACGGACTGTCGTTGTAATGCTCGACGATTGGGTTGACTGGATTGTCCGAAATGACCTTTACCCGTTTGAGGTCGTTTCGATGTATCGCCGTGATGATGTCGTACTCGGCTCCCGCCTCCAGGTACATCGCAATGATCGAATGCCAACGATCTTCCTCTTCTTCAGATCGGGCCCTGTACAAACGATCGATGATAGCTCGCAGTGGCGTATCGCCCCCACATTTTATGGTCAAGTCCGGATGGTATTGAAGAATCAACTTTACAGTTTCCGGGTCCGTTGTCGTATGTAATGGCGTATACTTGTTGTACCCAGGTGCATTGACGTCCGCTCCATTATCCAATAGCCATTTTACTGCCTCCAAACGCCCATGCCTGGCGGCGATGTGCAACGGTGTTCGCTCATATTCGTCCTTTCGGTCAATCCAATCCAGGTCATTCGCCATGACCCGTATGGCAAGATTAGTAAGGTCGAACTCAATGTATTCGTGAGGCGTATCAATTTGTTCACTTATGACGAAGACATCGAGCGGATCGCTACTGAGGCTGCCTGTCCAAATGGAATTCTCCGGGGTCTTTTCGGGAAGTACTTGATATTTCGCCTGGATAGAATACTTCTGGTCATTATTGGGCTCCGGAATTCCAGTCCACACAGGTACGTCTTCGAAATCAACAGAGGTCAGGTCGACGTGAATTGTAAAAGTCTCGTGCGGGGCAATGGTAATCGACGATCCGTTTTCCGAATGCGTTGTACTCGTATCCAGGTACCCGTCGTCTTCATCCTTGCGTTGTTTCGCCAAAAAGACTTCGCGCGTCACCAGGTTCGTTGCCTCAATCGTCAAACAGAAATTTCCATGCTGTGACATCGAACGCCCAAGCCGGATATCCTCATCGCTGTTGTTCCTGAAAATAACCTGAAATGGCTTTTCGAGATCGATCGCCGGCACGCCCTCAATGGATAAGTCCGTTGAAATAGAAAGCGTCAACCCGTCGTCGGCATATGCGGCAGTCGAATTTACGGCGACGACCAAGTTCGCCAATGAAACAATCATGATCCGTTGAACAAAACGATGAAACAGATTCACGGTCGCCTCCAACATAGAAATTCCCAAGCCACGATCATTGTCGGCCCTCGCGGCAGCGTTTTCAACAACGATTCCACTGCGCCTGAAATCTGGAAGAAAAACTGGCGGAAAATTCAAAAAATGGATGGAACAGGTGGGACGGTGGTGGGACGGCGGAGGACACCTTTCGGGTTCGGTAACTCGTGGTGGTCGTCCTGGGGGTTGCTATTCGTGGGTGGCACCAATCGGGCCTTCTGATTCTTTACCACGCCATTTATGGCTGGAACTTTTTGACGTTCTTTTGACGTGTCCAATCATTGGTACTTTCCTGTTACTTCCAGTTTGGTGTTTATCACCAGCCGTAAGCCATTTTTTCCTGAGCCTGACATTACGACCCTACGACTAAATTTTTCCCCGCTTGCTGATTCAAAACTCAGTACCATCTCATTTGGAATGTCCTTTCCAAACAAGTTGTTAGCGTTTCCGTAGCCGCTTACGCCCGCTGTCAAAAGTGCGCCAAACAAAAACGATTTTCCGGAACTCGAAACCGTTCCTTCGTAGAGTTCTTGCCCGCTTTGGTTTTCCACCTCGATTTCCCACGTTTTTGGCGAACAGCCGCCTATTATTGCAACGAACAATGAAAAACACACAATTAAAATTAAATACAATTTGCCCATTTCTTTCTCCCTAATGCCACTTATTCCCATTCATAACCGGAAACTTTTGATCCGAACCGACCCCATGAACCTTTGAATCCAACGCACAGACCCGGAGGGTCGGCACAGCCCCAGCCGGGCTCGTAAGAGCCCGGTATTTGTGAGAGTGAATGCCAAAGACCCGGCAGGGTCGACACAGGTTTGGTGGTGATTTTGATTCAAACGTGACGTAACCGTTTGTGTCGCCCCATCCGGGGCTTGGTTTTTTCATGC
>JANNWJ010000087.1:0-3872 GCA_031414755.1 Pirellulaceae bacterium
CCAAAATTCACCTGACGCCACCCGATGAGCTGGACCAATTCCTCCCCGACAACTGGAAACGCGAAGACGCCGCCGAACCCATCCCGACATCCTGATCGCGCCCCGCGAATTCCAATCACCTGCGGTTCGCGGAACGGACACACAAGTCCCTGCGGTATTTGTGACAGCAATTTCGGAAAAGCCCGGGAAACGGCGAAAAACCTGCGGTTTTCGGAAGGAAACAGGGTTTCAATTGACTCAGAATGCAGCCGCCGGTCACTATTTGTGTTTCACTTGTGCGGATCGGCCGGATTGGACGCCGCTTCCTTTCGTGAAGTCTCCAGGTCGGCGGCCAGTTTTGAATGCCTTTGGGGATCAAAGGCCATTCGTTGAAGCGGGCTTGTTAAACGAAAACGGCCCGAATTTTTCGGGCCGTTTGAATAATGTAAATTAATTCAGGAGAATCTATCTCCGCCGCGATCGCAAACCGATCAAGCCGAGCAGACTCAAAACAACAAACGAACCTGGTTCTGGAACGCTTGTAATGTCCATCGACCAGGATGTGACACTACCAATGTCGCCACCGGCATTGTCACGCCAGTTTAGAGTCCACGTGCCACTGATACCATCCAGGTTAAATACCGAAAAATCGTCTGGATCCGCACCCGTAAATGGGGTCGTTACTCCCGAAACGTTGGATCGGTTGTAACTTCCGGGAGCCAACACAGCGCCAGCAGCAATCGCGGCGGTGTGAAAGTCGCCGCCGGCAGCGCCGGAATTCAGAAACGTGTAAACGCCTCCCAGGTTTGAGTCGTCACCAAAGGTTCCGGTTCCCGGTTGGCGAAATAGTTGTACGTCGTCACCATTGGGAGCGACCAGCCAAAACGTCAAGTCTCCCACCCACGTGTGTGACATGGTCACGCTATGCCTTGTTTTTTTGAAAAAGCGTTGCCAATCGACGATTTTAGCTGACCTGGACGGTTCTGGCGTTGTTGCAGTCCGCTCGAAAAAGCAATTCGTCGACGACGCGATCAACAGTACGATGATTTTTTCCGGACGGTGACGAATAAGTCAAAAATTATTCTACTTGGCGAAATCTAACGATTATTCCGGCTAACATTTTGAAAACCAGGCTAGTTGGCTGAATCGTCTATGGGCCCCGTATAGTTTGGCCGATCGGTCTCGCGTCTCGCCAGCGGACTATCATTTTAGCTGGGGAGGCACGCCGATGTCATTAAGAGTTTGACCGGGTGGCATATCGCGATTCTCGTCGATGGAATTATCACGAATGGTTCGTTCGCCAACAGGGACGAGTTTCTGTGGCACAATTGCCGGAACATAGGGATAGACACGGTCAACCATCTGGAACGGATCTACCGCAAAGACCCACCATAAAATGATTTGGGCAATGGGAATTGCCAGAAGTCCGCCACACGCCATCTTGACGAAATCCATGGGACCGGTTTTTTTCTTTCCAAACGGCACTCGCCTGGTGGACTTCGAAGTTTTGGAAGATTTGTTTTGCGACTGATTTTTGTCGGACGAATTCCGGTGATGCCGACTTCGCAATGCTGTCTTGAATGGTTTCGGAATCGAATAACTCTGTTCGTCGATTGCGTATTTGGATCGCGGAACAACATCTTTCCCGGATTCTTGTTCAGCGGGTGATTCGTCTTCATTTCCCGAATCACTGGATATCCTGGCAACTGGAAGCATCGCGATCAAATCGGAAATCTTTACTTCGGTTTCGCAATGCGGGCAAACAATTGTCGCCTTTCCGGAAATACCGGGCGGAAGCCGGTACAGCCCGTCACAATTTCCACAATTAACGGCGTTGTCGTTTTTGGGAGTTGTATTCATCAAGAATGTCGACAAGCGATAGAAATATTGCTTTCTCCCGCCAATAAATCGAAGCCACTACAAACGATTTGGTGCGGGGGATGGTATTCCAATATACCCGGAATATTTTCATTAGAAAGCTAGTCAATAACCGACCTGGTTTTCGTCCTTTTCGGTACCGCAACAAGATGTTCAAGGTGGGGTAAACGCCCGGGCTTGCCGACGCTGCGACCAGGCAACAGGTTACGACCAACAACAGAAAAATGCGACTTGGCATGGGATGATTCCTTTTCGTAATGGTTAGTTGCGTTTGGTTTTATTGAATGTTCATTCTTCATTCCTGGAAAAAACGGAGTTTCTTGCGCGTTCGGGGAGCTTTCAACTGAAAAACGAGTAAGGTGACAGTTTTTCGCGCGGGAAATCGGAGGATTTTTCAGAATGTGTTGGGCGCCGCCCGATTGAAGGAAAGGAAACGTCACGGGAGGGGGGGTAAATGCGGGAAAACGAGCCACTAGTCAAATTCCGCAGTTTTTTTCTGCATAGCGGTTGACGGGTGCGGATACAGCGTTAGAATTCACCCCACTGAAGCGGCGAGCGTGCAACTGCGCGTTCGCCTTGTTCTTTGACAATCTAGTAGTGATCTCTTATTTATCAATTTCTGGCCGGTTTTCCGGCCACGAGTTGTTGTCAGCACTTGATCATGGAATCAAGCCATCGCAGTTACATTTATTCCAGTAACTGGCGATGTTGGTTCAAACATAAAATAGTGATTGGAGATGGTTTCTTCGGAAATCAAATTCAATTGCGCTTTGATTTGGCTAGACACCCATGGGGATTGTTCTTCGGAATGGTTTTTGTGGTAATCATACAAATTGAAGGGTTTGATCCTGGCTCAGAATGAACGTTGGCGGCGTGGATTAGGCATGCAAGTCGAGCGTGATCTTTTGTTTAGCAATAAATGAAAGTGAAAGCGGCGAAAGGGAGAGTAACACGTAGATACGTACCCAGGGGTTCGGGATAGCGGCGGGAAACTGCCGGTAATACCGAATAAAGTCTCCGGACCAAAGATTTATTGCCCTTGGAGCGGTCTGCGTCCTATTAGCTAGTTGGTGAGGTAACGGCTCACCAAGGCGATGATGGGTAGCGGGTGTGAGAGCATGACCCGTCTCACTGGGACTGAGATACTGCCCAGACACCTACGGGTGGCTGCAGTCGAGAATCTTCCGCAATGGACGAAAGTCTGACGGAGCGACGCCGCGTGCGGGATGAAGGCCCTCGGGTTGTAAACCGCTGTCGCAGGGGAGGAAATTTTGACCGATCCTGGGAGGAAGCACAGGCTAAGTTCGTGCCAGCAGCCGCGGTAATACGAACTGTGCGAACGTTATTCGGAATCACTGGGCTTAAAGGGTGCGTAGGCGGCTATGAAGGTCAGGTGTGAAATCCCACGGCTCAACCGTGGAACTGCGCTTGAAACCGCATAGCTTGAGGGAGTCAGAGGTAAGCGGAACTGATGGTGGAGCGGTGAAATGCGTTGATATTATCAGGAACACCGGTGGCGAAGGCGGCTTACTGGGACTCTTCTGACGCTGAGGCACGAAAGCCAGGGGAGCAAACGGGATTAGATACCCCGGTAGTCCTGGCCGTAAACGATCTGTACTAGTCCGTGGAGACTTCCACATCTTCTCGGACGTAGCGAAAGTGTTAAGTACAGCGCCTGGGGAGTATGGTCGCAAGGCTGAAACTCAAAGGAATTGACGGGGGCTCACACAAGCGGTGGAGGATGTGGCTTAATTCGAGGCTACGCGAAAAACCTTACCCAGGCTTAACATGTTTAGGAATCTCTGTGAAAGCAGAGAGTGCCCTTCGGGGAGCCTTTACGTAGGTGCTGCATGGCTGTCGTCAGCTCGTGTCGTGAGATGTCGGGTTAAGTCCCTTAACGAGCGAAACCCTTATCTTCAGTTGCCAGCGAGTCATGTCGGGGACTCTGAAGAGACTGCCGGTGTTAAACCGGAGGAAGGTGGGGATGACGTCAAGTCCTCATGGCCTTTATGCCT
>JANNWJ010000088.1:0-8776 GCA_031414755.1 Pirellulaceae bacterium
GCGGTCATGAGCGTATTGCAATGCATCACAAAGTTTTGGAACGATGTGCATTGCTTCCGCAGGCTCGATCTTTGTCTGCTGGATCAACTGTCGCAGATTCAATCCATCCACGTACTCCATAACAAGGTAGTACCAGGCTCCCCGCTGACCAAAGTCGAAAATGGAAATGATGTTTGGATGATTCAGCATCGCCATGGCCCGGGCTTCGCGAGAAAATCGTTCGGCAAAGGCTGGATCGTCCATCAGCTTGCCCGACAAAAGTTTGACGGCAACTTCCCGGCCAAGATTTTTCTGCCGGGCTTTGTAAACGACTCCCATGCCGCCGTGTCCGATGACATCCAGAATTTCCAGTTCCGGAAACAGCTTGTTCACTTCATGGGGCTTCATGACACCTTCGGCACGTGCAGACGATTGCCAGGCTCGGGTCGAGTTGATCGGTGATTCGTGTCCGGTGTAACCGGCATCGGGCCGCGCGCCACGCAACAAGCACTTGGGACACATTTGTCCCGAATCATGTACCGTATTACAGGTTGGGCAGTGAATGGACTGGATCATCGCTGGACTCGGTGCAAAAGATCGCGGTTGAATGTGAAGTGCCGGTTGTTTTCCTAATGGTTAATAGCGATTGCGTTTTACAAGTTACACCGAAATTGGCTCGCACTCGAATTTTCCTGCTTTTGCTTCCAAAACCATTAATAACAGGCTTTTTTTCGATCGCAGAAAACCTGCCCGAACCGGAAATCGCCTGAACATCCTTGTGAAAGTCCCCCGGAATCCAATCGCTGCGGTTTTGCCTCCCTCTCAAATCGAGTTCAACAGCCGATCGAATTCGTCCTCCAGCAATTCATTATTATCCAGAGTATCGGCGACTTGTTGAAGCACGACTTCCCGGTATTTGTCCCGAAGTCGATGAATGGCGACTTTGACTGCCGTCAGGCTCAAATCAAGTTCCTGTGCGACGTCAGCATAGGCAGGTGGTGAACTGTCCGGAGTCAAGAATATCTTTAACGCTTCGAAGTGCCGCTGCTTGCCGGTCGCCCGATACTGTTCCTGCAACGTACTCATCGCATTATCAAGCAAAGCCAATGCCCAACGTCGATCAAACAGTTTTTCAGCAGTCCAGCCATCAACGGGTTCGCGCTGGTATCGATTCTCCCCCTTTTCGAATTCCAACGAAAGAATTTTTCGGTCTCCCCCTCGCTTTTGCGCCGACTGAGCGGCATTCCAGCTGGCCGCAAACTTCTTGATCGCATCCATCATGAACCAGCGAAAACGGCCGCGCTCCGGGTCGATCGCTTTCAAGAAGTCTTTTTCGATCAGCGTCGCAAAAAAATCCTGCGTCAGGTCCTGCGAATCATCGGGCGAGTACCCTTTGCGGCGAAGAAAAGCGTACAGCGGATACCAGTAGGTCCCGCAAAGCGATTCCAGCGACTCGTGCCAATCGGTCGAGTCGGTACCAACAGGTTTGTCGCGAGCTGCCAAGACCATGCTCCAACTGGTCGTTCGAAAACGATCGCTGCCGGAGGCGCTTTGCGATTGATCGTTGGATGTGCCCATACCCTCATTCTGACTGAACACGGAATCCACGTCCACGCTCCATGGCATGTCTGAACGCGAATCCGGAAACCCTAAAGGTATTCATGGACAGCATCGTTAATCGCTTGCCAGGCCAATTCAAGTTGTTGGTCGGTGATACAATAGGGTGGAAGCAGGTAAATAACGTTACCAAGCGGTCGAACAAGCACGCTTTCCGGGTTTTCATTTTGCTTGCGGAACCAGGCCGATAGTTTCCGGCCGATTTGCGATTGATAACCGGGGTCATCAACTTGCAATTCCATCGCCGCGATCGTTCCAAGGACTCGACCGCAAACGACGCCTTCGACCGAAAGCACATTTTGAATTCCGGTTCGGTGCGCTGTTTCGATCCGTTTCCAGCTCTCGGTCGTATCCGGTTGATTGAGCAATCCGAAAGTCGCCAATGCGGCGGCACAGCCCAGCGGGTTAGCCGTGTACGAGTGCCCGTGACAAAACATCAACGCCGGGTCAACGCCTTGAAAAGTCTCATGCAGGCGATCACTGACGACGGTCACTGACATCGGTAAAAAACCACCCGTCAGCCCCTTCGACAGACATATCATATCGGGAGCCACGCCGACTTGCTCGCAAGCAAACCTCGTTCCTGTTCGACCGAATCCCGTCATTACTTCATCAAAGATCACCAGAACATCGAATGCGCGAAGCCGCTCAACGACGGTGGCGATGAACGAAGCCCTTGCCATGCGCATGCCGGAGGCACCTTGCACCAACGGCTCGAGAATCATGGCTGCCACTTCATTCCCGTGTCGATCGAGGAATTCGTCGATCTTCGCGAGTGACGCGGCTTCGTGGGAGTCGACGTCCGCATCATCGATCCACGTTGCCGGGTACGGCATCACATCGCACGGGACAAGTTGTCGTTTCCAGGCCTCGAAAAAGTTGCTGCTTGCGCCAACCGACATCGCACCCAACGTGTCGCCGTGATATCCACCGTCAAAAACCATGATTCGCTGCCGCTGGGGCATACCGATGTTTTGCCAGTATTGCCAGGCGATCTTGAGTGCAACTTCGACGGAAGTTGAACCATTGTCGGAGAAGAAAACCCGATTCAAATCGCCGGGCAACATGGCCGCCAGTTGTTCCGCAACGCGAATGGCGGGCTCATGCGTGTATCCGGCAAAAATGACGTGCTCCAGTTCGCTTGCCTGTCGGGCAATGGCCTCGGCAATACGTGGATTCCCGTGCCCGAACAGGTTGACCCACCAGGACGAAATCGCGTCGATGATTTGCCGACCGTCGGCCGTTCGCAACACCGCGCCGCTACCCGAAGCAATGACCAATGGCTCAGCGGCATCGGCTCGTGTATACGGATGCCAGATGTGTCGGCGATCCAGCGCCAGCAATCGCTTTTGTTGATCACCCGCTTGCGATTCCAAATTCAGCATTTTTGCATCGCTACGAATAACACTTCATATTCAACAACAAGGTCGTGTGACTGTGCTGCCGACGTTCTAATCGCCCGCCGCAATAGAGAGGGGCGGATTCGACGGCCTGCTGCCGGCGTACCGGCACCTATCGAACCCAGTCGCCGAAGCAAACAACGAAGATCGCTCACCGATTCGAGATACGAATTCCTTTCAATGTAACACCTGGCATTGGCGGCATTCAGGTCGTGTATTAATTGGGCCCGTGTCGGATATTCGTAAAAAGCACTTTCAATAAACTGGCGAGCAGTACCGAAAGTACCGTGACCGAGCGTTGAGAAAATCAGCAAACCACCGGGCCGGAGAAACTTGAGCAATCGGAAGGCGGAGTTGGCCAACTCGGAAAACCATTGGAATGTCAAATTGGAAACGATCAAATCGAGCGAGTTTGCCGGAACGTCGATGGTTTGTCCGTCATCGACAGCGAATTGCCTCCTCAAACTGGATCCCGTTTGTGCCTGTTCACATTTCCGGATCATGTCCGGAGCAATATCGGTAATCAACCAGCGGGCGTCTGGCCATCGCTCGAAAATCAGGCGGGTCAAAAATCCGGTGCCGCAACCAATTTCCAGGCCGTTTTGCACAATGGAATTGCCAACGTGACGTTCGATGTATCGGCTGAGCGCAGCGGCGGCCTGTTGCTGGATCCGCGCGTTTGCGTCGTATTCGGATGCGGCAGCGTTGAAATGCTGCGCGACCTGTGCGCTCCACGAGCATCTGCTCCTCATGACACTTCGATCATTTCGCGTAGCAGTGCGGCACATGTTTCGGGAAAGGTCCAAGGAATCCAGTGGCTGTCCGTTTGAATCCATTCCATTCGCTGGTTGCCAAAACAAAGTTGCGAATGTTCGGCGGTGATGATTTGGTCCGCAGTTCCGGCAATTACGAGTTGCGCGCCCGCCAACGATGTCCATTGTTGTCGACAATCGATGCTTGGCAAGGCTTGCAGGTCTTCCTGAAGTCTGGCTGCGTTGGGTTTTTCGAGCGGCCTGGGGGGATGGGCGTGACCTGGTCGCGTTGTGGACGCTTTTTGCCAGAAATTCCCGACAACCGAGTTGGGTGATTTGGCAAGCTGCCGACACATTCGTTCGACGATTCCCGGGCTCCATCCGGCAGCAAAACCCTCACCCGAACAAAACCGGGTGAATCCGCAAATGGAAACGAGCTTGTCAAACGAAGCGTGTTGCTGCGATATCAACCATGACAAGCCCGTCGAATGTCCAACCGCTAAATCGAAATGGCCCCTGGGAAACTCCTTGCATCGATCACCAAAGTACCCTCGATCGACAACGTCGCAATCAAGGGTAACCGGTTGAAGCATTTGTTCAAGTTGCTCAGCGCAGCGGGACCAAATCGCGGCGCTCGATGCCCAGCCATGCACAAATAAAACCTTGACAACCCGCTCGTTCACGAAATCACCTGGGCGATGGCGTTTGCCAGTGCGTCGACCTGGTCCCTGGCGTGTGCTGCAGAAAAAGTAATCCGCAGTCGCGATGTCCCTGCCGGAACAGTTGGTGGACGAATCGCACCAACGAGGAACCCGCGATTCTGCAACTCGTTTGCCATGCTCATGGCCTTGTCATCATCCCCGATAACGACCGGGACAATTTGCGTACTTGATCCGCCTGTATCGATGCATTGGTCCTTCATTCGTTGCCGGAAATGAGCGGCGAGTTCCTGCAAATGTCGTCTTTCGTTGTCCAGCGCCGGTAGCAACTCGAGTGCCGCGTAAATCGATCCCAGTACCGACGGTGGCAAGGCCGTTGCATAGATCAAACCGCTGCATCGATTAATGAGGTAGTCTCGAACCGGTTGACTGCAAGCGACATAAGCACCGTACGATCCGAGCGCTTTTCCGAAAGTGCCGATGACGACTTCGCGATCCTTGTCAAATCGCTTCGAAGCGGTTTCCGCCGTCAATCCGGCACCCTGCGGTCCCAGCACGCCCGTCGCATGCGCTTCGTCGATGTACAGCAAGGCATCGAATCGTTCGGCAAGTTCACGCAGTCCCGGAATATCCGCACAATCGCCGTCCATTGAAAAAACGCTCTCCGTGACGATGATCGTTTCAGAATCGTTGCCCTGGCATTTCTGAAGCAACGAACTCAGGTGTTCAAGATCGTTGTGGTGGAATCGTTGTTGGCGCACACCTGATGCTGCGATTCCAAAATGAATACTGGCATGTACCAATCGGTCCGTCAGTACGTTAACGGTTTGCTTGCCTGTGCCACCTCCATGCAGTCGGGAATCCAGTAGCGCCGCCAGGACCGTACTGTTGGCTGAAAATCCGGAATTCATTAACAGGGCCGTGCTTGTCCGTTTCATGTGTGCGATCTTCGATTCCAGGGGGGCACTTTCCGGATGGTTGCCGGTGATCAAACGCGAAGCGGTTGCTCCTGCCCCGTATCGCTCGGCCCATTGTTGTGCGGCGGTGATCAGCCGTGAGTCATGACTTAGTCCCAGGTAATCGTTAGAGCTAAAGTCAACCAGCGTTTGCTGGCCGACTTGCACCAGGCCACCGGGCAGTGGCTGTGCCTCGCGCAGATGTCGCGATTGCCTGAGTTGACCGAGAAAGGTCGTGACGCGATCGTGAAAACTGCCTGGCATGGGTTACTGTCCGCGCAAGTCAATCAATGGGGCCTGGCAGGATTGCGACTCGATCCAAGCGTGTACAATTGCTTTCGAACGGGTAGTTGATCTGCTTCCGGTTGCGATGAACACCCGGGACAGCTTCCACAACTACCACTCTTGCTGCGAAAAACCCGGGAGCATCGCCGAATCAGGTAAACGGATGCCGCCATGACAATCAAGCCCGCAATCACCACTTGTCCGTCCATTACATACTTCCTCCCGAAACCCACATCCCCACCTGGTACGTCACCAACGCTCCAACATAAGCCAGAGTTGTCATATAGACAAATGTGAAAATCGGCCAGCGGTATCCGCCTGACTCCCGCACCATGATGGCCAATGTAGAAACGCACTGGGCGCACAAGGCGAAAAACACCATCAGCCCCAGCGCCATCGGCAAATTGAACAATGGCCGATCAGTGCCATCCCATTTGGCGTTTTTGAGTCGTTCACGCAGCGAATCCGAATGCTCGTCGGCATCCGTGCCCACATTGAACAAGACACCGAGTGTTCCAACAACAACTTCGCGGGCCGGAAATGAAGCTACAACGGCGCTGGCGATTTTCCAGTCCCAGCCCAGTGGGCGAACGACAGGCTCAACCGATCGACCCATCCGGGCCAAGTAGCTTTGTTGCATATAAACCCTGCTCGTCTCGTGCGAAATGGCCTTTTCCAGCTCCTCTCCTTGCTGGGCAAATTCCGCCGCCGTTAACCGTTCGCGGACATCATTTTCGATGCTGGCCGGATGAGGAAAGTAACTCAATGCCCAAATGACAATGGAAACGGCAAAGATCAATGTCCCGGCGCGAAGTACAAACGCCCAGGCTTGCTCCCACATGCGGCGCAGTGCGTTGACCAATGAAGGAATCTTGTAATCCGGCAACTCCATTACAAACGCCGGCGTTTCACCACGCAACACGGTCTTTCGCAGCAGCCATGCGACCGCCATCGCAACTACCACACCGACCGCGTACATCAGAAACATCACCAGCGGTTGCAGGCCAATCCAGCCACCCAACAACCCGGTCGCGGGAACAAAGGCGGCGATCAGCAGAATGTAGACAGGCAATCGCGCACTGCAACTCATCAACGGTGCCACGAGCATGGTCAACAACCGGTCGCGGGAATTCTCGATAACCCGCGTGGCCATAATACCCGGAATCGCACAGCCGAATGACGACAAAAGCGGAATGAACGACTTGCCGCTCAGCCCCACACGGCACATTAACTTGTCCATCAAGTAGGCCGCTCGCGCCATGTAGCCACAATCTTCCAGCAATGCGATAAAGAAAAAGAGGATCATGATTTGCGGCAGAAAGATTATTACACTGCCAACGCCGGCAATCATTCCATCGGTGACCAGCGATCGAACCGCCCCTTCCGGCAACCAGGCTCCCACTGTTCCACCGAGCCAGCCCACCGCTGAGTCGATCAAGTCCATCAAGGGAGCTGACCAGGTAAAGATTGCCTGAAACGCCAGAATCATCACAATCACAAAGACCAGTGTTCCCCAAACCCTGTGCGTCAGTACACGATCAATGCGGTCGGACGAGGAGGTCGATCGCCTGGCCGGTCGGGCAATGGCCTTGTGGGTCAATTGGCCAATGATGGAATAGCGGGACAACGACTCGATGGCGGCCAGTTGCAGTCCCTGATCCACCAGTCGCTGCCGAGCCTTGTTAACGGCCCCGCTGATTTTCGGATTCGGCCCAATCAACTGGCCAACAAGTCCGCTGCCGTCAAGCAGTAGTCGCTGGGCCAAAAAACGTGATCGTGGATTACAGCCGACCGGGTCAATGGTCTTGCTCAATGAATCAATTTCATTTTCCACAAGTTCGGGAAAGGTGTGCCCTTGCGAAACAACGCCGCTTTCAACAACTTCCATGATTTTTTGCTTGAGCTGTTCCAAACCCAATTTTCGGTTGGCCTGGATTTCGACCACTGGTACATCCAGGCATTTTGACAACAATTCCGGATCGACGTTGATTCCATTCTTTCGAGCCACATCACCTTTGTTCAGCGCCAGTATTACGGCAGCGCCGAGGTCCGTGACCTGACTTACCAGGAACAGGTTTCTTTCAAGGTTACTGGCATCGGCAACGCAAACAACTACGTCGGGTTCGGCGACATCCTTCTGCTGACCAAGCAGCACCCGCAAGGCAACCGTTTCATCCGGACTCTTCGGGGCAAGGCTGTACGTTCCCGGCAAATCGATGATCTGCAATTCCTGCAAACCAAACCGGCAAATGCCGATCTTTTTCTCGACCGTAACGCCCGGGTAGTTACCGACCCGCTGGTTCATGCCGCTGAGCGCATTGAACAACGTCGACTTGCCGGTGTTGGGATTCCCCACAAGTGCTACGGTGATCGCCTTTTGAATTTGCAGGGTTGCCATTCAGCCCATTCGAAATACGAAACAATAAAAAACGAAGCAGAAGGGATTCCACTCACGCCATCGTCTATTCTAGTCGACCCGGTATCGCTGAACATGCCATTTCAGGCATCCGGTCGTTGGCCAACTGATTGCATATCGTCGATGAGATGGACACCGACCCGCCTGGCCTCGCTTTTTCGCAAGCTCAAACGGTAGTTGCATACTTCGATTTCGATCGGATCGCCCAAAGGTGCTGTTCCGATCAGCAGAAACGGCGCTCCGGGAGTGACGCCCATTTCCATGATGCGAACGGCCAGCGAATCCTCGCCGCTAACCGATTCGATAACGCCCGCTTGTCCGATTCCAACCCGATCCAGAGTCATTGACTTTGTCGGCGTCATTGAGCGCTATCCACCCGCACCCAAATGCAACTGCACTCCTTGCCGCGCAAACAATACTTTGCACCCCGACAACGAACGATGCAAGGACAGCCTTCTTGCAAGACTTCGATTTCATTACCGGCGCTGATCCCCAGTTCTTCCATTCGCTGGACTTCGTTGGGCAGGCCGGAGACGAGATCGATCGCCCCCCTGGTTCCCGAGCGAAGCAAATTGAGTGGAATAATTTCCGACATGGCTGGTTCAATACCGATACGGTGGAATGTTTGCGTTCAAACAGCCTGTTGGCAGTGGGGCGTGTACCTGCCTGCACACGAGGCGGCAGGCGCTGATCCGGGCTCATAATGTTACTC
>JANNWJ010000089.1:0-24026 GCA_031414755.1 Pirellulaceae bacterium
TTTGACGACTACCAAGTCGTACAAGAAAGGTGACGAAACGCTGCGGACTCAGACTTTTGGATCGGACGATATCAACAAGTTGTGTTACTTGTTGAAGCAAGCCGACGAATACATCCAGACCTTCCGAATTTCGTTATCGGATCCGGATGCCTAAATCATGTGGGGGCTGCCCTGACAGCCCCTGCGCTCGAAGCGTGGACTGGCAGCGTTGCTGAACAAGTAACCAACCAGTCTTTCTCGAAGAATTTCAACTTCCAGGCGGTTCAGTCCCTTTCCACTGTTCCGCCGCCTTCGCTTCAAGTAATGACCGCGCTGATTTGCGCGGATTCTCGATATCGTCCATTTCAATTCGGAAAGGGTTTTCTGATGGTCACTGTGGAATCACTGAAACGGGACAAATGCGTGTGGTGTGCAAAAGAACAGGAAGGGGTTGTTGTCACGTTTGACGACGGATCAATCAGTGGCTTCGTTTGCTGGTCTGACTTCCGAAAGTTGCTTAAGGCCCGATCCAAACAGTCCAGCGCAAAACAGGAGAAAACTCCAAACACGGGTGACGGATAACGTTGTTCGATTAAATCGGTTTTTATGCAATTCATTAGTTTTAGGAAATTGAATATACGGTGGGTCAATGTTAACGGTTAAAGAAGTGGCGACAAAACTGAAAATCTCGCTTGGTGCAGTTTACAAGGCGATCAGTGCTGGCGACCTAGAATGTCATCGGTTCGGAAAATCGATTCGTATCAGCCAACAACAGCTGGACGAGTACATGAACACTTCCGCGTCAAAATTCGATAGACAGGAAAGGATGTCGCGAGTCCTCAAGCACCTGTAGCCTTGTTTGCTTGCTTCAGCAAATACTCAGGACTCCTGGCCAAATGTTGGTACGTGCGAGAGATCATGGTCACATCAGAATGCCCCATCAACACACTAAGGCTCACTGGATCGACGTTGTTTTTCAACGCCTCAGTTGCAAACGAATGACGAATTCCATAGGCACACAATCGATCCATCCCAAGCTTCTTTTTGAGGCGTACCATGCGACAGTTTATTGCATCCTTAGTCCATGGATTGCCACGACGATTTCTGAAAACTGGTCCGGGTTCTTCAGTTTGCCCCAATTGCCAAATAAGGATTTCAACCGCCCGATCATTGAGGAAAATGACCCGTTTTCCTTTCCTGGTTTTGTTTTGCGCTTCGGGCAACACCACCATTTTGTTTTTCAAGTCAATGTGGCTGGATTCAACTATCCTGGCTTCAATTGGGCGACAGCCCGTTTCCCACATGAATTCGATCAGGTTTCCAAAAATGTCATCGCTCACTGTGTCGAGAATCAGTTGGAATTGATCGGTCGTGTAGCAGACATCGCGACGTGTTCGAGCCGGCTTGTCTTCGATGTAGGTGATCGGAGAACGGTCGATATGACCTTGCTTTATTGCCCAGTTGAACGCCCGTTGAATAATCGAAATCGCATCGTTTGTCGAACTGCCGCTCCAATTGGGATGCAAGTCAAGCCATTCGGTTATGTGTTTTGGCTTGAGTTGCCGGATACGAAGCCGTTTTCCAACGCAGTCAATAAAGGATACGCAATATCGTTTATTGTTCTCGTAGGTGCCTTTGGAGCGGCGTTTTTGGCACCAATCAAGGTAGGTGTCCAGGAGTTGGGCAACTGTCGACTCAAAGTAACTGAGGTCGACGTCACTGGACATCAATTCGTGGTACTTGGCCCACGCCTCTTGTTTGTTCCGTCCCAAGTTGATTTGGCGTTTGCCAATCTGGACGTACCACGTTTTTGTTTGTTTGCGGAAAAATGGTTTTGGTTGACGCATCGCGAACCCTCCAGACAGTGTTACGAAAACAAGTTCGCGGACTGAAAGGTTCGCATAGAGCTTACGGGGTTGCGTCCCGTAAGCTCTTATCTCTGCATTTTTCTCTGCACTTTGCAAAGTCTTCGACTGGTAGTATTCATGACTACCCGGTTTTTATCGAGTGGGCGATATTGGGCTCGAACCAACGACCTCCACGATGTCAACGTGGCGCTCTAGCCAACTGAGCTAACCGCCCGGTTAGATTTGTTTCGACATGTCCTGGTGCCGGACTTGGCGAATCGGCCGAATTGGCGAATCGGCCGAACTGCGATTTTAGCGAATTACAGCCTTTTGGCTACCGGTATTTATCGATTGTTTTGTCGGGCCATTTGCTTGAAATGCAAATTCGAATCGCTACGGCACCCTGCCATCATTCGCGGTTAAATTCAATTTCCTGGCCGGTGGGTTCGGGCGAAAACCACTCGGTTCCATCCTCGTTGCGGCGGAATACCTGGCGACCCATGACCCAGGTCTGAACGGGCCAGCCTTTCAGGCGTTTGCCGTGCCAGGGGCTCCAGCGACATTTCGTCTGTTGTTGTTCGTTCAAAATGGTTTCCGATCGCTCAAGGTCAACGATTACCAGGTCGGCGTCGTGGCCCGGGAGAATTCGGCCTTTGCCTTTCAGGTTCCAGATTCGGGCGGGCGCTTGGCACATCCAGGAAACGACCTGTTCGATCGAGCACTTTCCCAGTTCTATTTGATTCAGCATCAAGGCCAGGGAGTTTTCAACGGCAGGCAAGCCGGATGGGCAATGAGGGTAAGGGAGTTGCTTCTCTTCGAGAGTATGAGGAGCATGGTCGGTGGCGACGACTTCGATTTTCCCGTCAAGCAACGCTCGCCACAGCGCTTGATTGTCGGCGGCGGTTTTAATCGACGGATTCATCTTCACCAGCGAACCAAGACGTTGATAGTCGTCCGTGTTGAAGAACAAATGATGAGGACAGACTTCGGATGTGACCCATTCCCGCGCGGCAAAGATCGGCTCGATTTCGGCAGCCGTCGATACGTGCAAGACATGAAACGGGTGCTTGTGCCGAACCGCAAGGTTGATACTTCGACGAGTCGCGATGAGCGCCGCCGACTCGTCGCGAATCAACGAATGGACCGCCATATCGGTGCGACCTGCATAGCGCCCGGTATTTTGCCGAATCGTCGACTCATCTTCGCAATGTGCGCAGATGGGAAGTCTCGTTTCGGCGAAAATCCGTTCGAGTGCGGCTTGATCGTCGACAAGCAAGTTGCCGGTACTGGATCCAATAAATATCTTGATCCCTGGCGTTCTCTCCGCTTTCTGCAATTCGATCAAGTTATCGACAGTCGCGCCTATATAGAAACCGTAATTAACGTGGCAGCGAGTGGCAGCGAGTTCAAGCTTGTTGTGCAACGCCACCACCGACGTGGTCGTCGGGTTCGTATTGGGCATTTCCAAGAACGAGGTCACGCCACCCCTCGCGCAGGCCCGTGTTGCGTGATGCATGTCTTCCTTGTGCGTCAGCCCTGGCTCGCGAAAGTGAACCTGGTCGTCCACGAGGCCCGGAATCAGAAACCGACCAGCAACATCGACGACCGTGTCTGCCGAAACGGTCGAGCCGACATCGATATCAACGATCTGCGAGCCGTCGACCAGCAAGCTTCCGGCGATCACACCCATCGGTGTAACAACTTGTGCATTCCTGAAAAGCGTCTTCATTTTTCATACAAATTATCAAGTTTCGACAATGTAAATTGCGGCGAACCATCGACTGGCACCTCCAGGAACATCTCAATTCCTGAAGCTTATTTGACTATCCCTGCAACAATCGGCAATAATCAACTTTCCGACGTTTTGTCCATGCCAAATGACCCGTCGGAAAAAAAGCTTGTTCGAAATCGGCAATACATTTTGTTAGCATGGTCAACCACCATTCAAGGCCGGTACTTTGCATAACTTGCGACCTGACTAACAATTGCCATCACATTCCAAAAGCCATCACATTCCAAAACCCGGTTTCAAAGTGACAACGATGCCCCGCATCCACTTTCATCCTGCCAGAATATTCGTCGCTTGGCCATGCCTGATCGTTACCGTTTTTGTAGCGAGCTCGATTCCACAACCCAGGTTGAATGGACAAACCGACGAGCGAGTGATCGTCAAGGACTCGCGCGAAATCAAGGCATCGGAATTCGGATTCAACATTCCGGACGGCCCGATTGAGGAATTCGCTGGAAAGAACATAGCCACAACCGACGAGGAGGGCCATGGGTGTGTGGCGCGAGTGTACGTCAAGATCGGCGACAACTTCATTGTGTTGCTCCCGGATGGCCAATTGGTTGGTCGCACGGCTGACAAGGCTGACCCAACGGATCGCGCATTCGTTCCGTCAACTCAGGATGAAATTGGAAAATCGATTGCCCAGGGTCAATTGAACGGATTCCGAATTCTCAAGACAGAACGATTCCTGTTCATCTACAACACGACTCCCGATTTTGCCAAGGTGACATCGACAGTCATGGAAACAATGTTGACGGGAGTGCTGGCCCATTGCAAGGCGCAGGGACTGGAAGTGCATGAGCCGGAGATTCCGTTGCCCGTAATCATGTTTCACCGCGAGGAGCAGTTTCAGGCATACGGCCAGAAACCGCCTGGCGTGCTGGCTTACTATGAAATCACAACCAACCGCGTTGTCTTGCACGAAGATTCAATGTTTTCCAGCTTCGATCAGAAACTGGCGCGGCAGGATTTGCTGTCAACGATCGCTCACGAAGGCGCACATCAGATCCTGCATAATATTGGAGTGCAGCAACGGCTTAGTCGATGGCCGATGTGGCTGGGTGAAGGGATCGCCGAATACCTGGCACCGACAAAGCCCGGATTGAAGTTCGCATGGAAGGGGGCGGGCAAGATCAACGACTTGCGAATGTGGGAGCTGGAGGGCTTTTTGCAAAAACAATTTATCAAGGGCTTTCATGGCGACACCGTCGACCAAACCGTAAATGCCGGTGTTCTTGATTCGACGGGTTATGCTTCCGCCTGGACACTCACGCACTTTCTCGCCGAACAACGCAAGGAAGACTTTGACCGGTACATGAGGTACCTTTCGAGAATGCCACCCATGCAAGGCATGTTGCCCAATCGGGAGGATTTCGAAAAGGGCCAAAAACCGACCGTTCCCGGCAACATGGTTCACTTTAAAAAATTCTTTAGCGAAGACCTGAATGCTTTCGAAAACGAAATGGTCACGCACATGGCCAAACAGGATTTTGATTCGCCGTTTGGTGGATTCCCGCATTTCGTATGCACGGTCGAAATCCCGGGGGTAAGCGGGTCCACAAAACATGCCTGTTTTTATCTCGATTCAAACGGCGTCATGGAATGGCAAACTGCGGTCGTCGAATCATTGTCGGCCTATGATAAAGAGCATGCCCGGTTTGAGCTTTCTCAATACAAGGACCGGGCCGACGCCAACCGTTACATCAAAAAATGGAAACGGGAAAAGTAGCCAACCGGATTGCCATTCCGGATCGACGACAAGGGAATCGCCGAGCCTGCATATTAGCGCGATTCGCACCTGATTACTGAATTGCCAATTGACACAAGCGGTCATTCTGAACAATGGCGACTTGTTCACTGGATAGCGTGGTGCGAATATCCAAATCAACTTTTGGAATTATTTGCAATTTGAAAGGACGTTCAACCGACGGTTTAAGTCCGACACCAAATGAGACATCCAGACGCGATTCAGGAGCGACAGCGGCAAATATGTGTTTGAGCAATTCGAAAGGACGCTCGGGATCGATCACGGCAACCCGGCGGCCCGAGGCAAGTGAGTCGCGCACTGAGGAAACCAGTTCCGAACGGTCGAAGTGTCGCTGCGGTGCATCGACCAGCGCCCAGTGATCGATAAGGGATAGCGTTGGCAGGCTGGAATCCTGACGGGGCGCCCACTGCATTAGTCCCTGGGAGCGCGCCACCGTCCACAATTTCCATGCATCGTTGTCAAAGCCTGCCAGGTGTTCTCGCTTGACAATCAGGTAGTGTGTATAAACTTGCAAGCCACCCCGTCCGCTGTATTCCGGCAATCCGTAAACGGTTCGGCCAATCGCGATTTTGTCGGGAGTAACTGGAAAAAAGGAAACGCAATGTGCGTTGCGTTCTGTGCTGAGGATTGCCCCGTGGGACGGACTCCATTGCGAAATCTCACGTGCAATATCGCTGTTGACACCCGTCGATCGCGCCACCAACTGGTATCCGCGCCGCTTGTAGTTTTTTTCCGATGTGTAGATCGCCTGGTCTACTTCGTGGTGCGCCATTTCTTTTCCAGTTTGCCCAGGGCCCAATGCAATGGCTCAACGATACCTCGCGGCTGAACGTGTAGCGGGATGTTGAAGCTGTTTCCATCCTCGTCATAGTCATGCCAGGTAGTTCCGACAACGCTGGCCGGAAAAAAATCAAACGACTGAAAGCGCCGTTTGCAAAACTCGTACAGCCCCGGAAGATTTGACTGCACAAACTGCAATGTACTGTATTCCGCTTCAGGACAGATATCCGTTTTGGTCAGGACAAATGCGACAGGCAGTCGGATTTTCCCGCGCCGTTCATCGCGAACCTTGGTTTGCTGGCGGGCAATATAGTCAACCAGCTTGATTGAAAAACTGTCTTCGGCGCTTGCTTCATCGCGAACGCATGTCGAGTCAAGCAATATCAGGATCGAATCCGAGTACATCGCCAGATGGGAGATCGTGGCCGATGTTCCCACGTGTTCAATTTCCTGGGCAAGCACTTCGCCGGCGATATCGGGCGTCACAAGGTCCATCCTTAGTTTTTCGCGCTGCTGATGAAAGGCTTCACAGTGAATCCAGTTCCACTGGTCTGTCTCGGAAGGTGTTTTTTCAGGAAACCTCCGGTTCTCAAGCGCGGAGATGGTCTGATCCTGAACCGCCATTGAAAAGGAACCGTTGGGAATTCCCCGCAACCCGTGGATTCCCTTACCCAACATATCAAGCAGCATCCCCAGATAAACTGTCTTGCCGGCCCCACTGGCGCCCAACACAGAAAACAACTTGTTTTTCTTGCGCGGATCCTGCTTGGCTACCGAGCGCGAGACGGCGATGGGCGTTCGGCAATTGGGACAACACTGGCCGGATGCAAGCACCTGAGTGCTGCAAACGACACAATACAATTCGATAATATCCTGTTGCCAGGCCGTGGATGTAACCATGATTTCTGTCTTCGAAAAAAAAGTGAAATTTGGAAAATTGCAATCAAACCATGACGTGGCGAGAGCTTATTTTCCGGGGGGCCAATGTTTTATCTCGTTGCATTTGATCACGCAGCGAAATCCTGTGTTGTTGCTTCTTGACAACCGGGGCTGACCGGTTCGGAATTGGCAACTCACCTGGCGGTTAAAGTAGGTATCGAACGCACCGCCACGTATCTCACACAATCCACCCGTACCTTCGCTCGGCAAATCGTCGCTTACAAAACCACAATCGACCCATTCCCAGACGTTGCCTACCATTTGATAAACGCCGTTAGGGGTGCTGCCGTCATAATATTTGTCGACAGGGACTGTTTCGCCGTTGCCGCTTGCCCATACATTCGCCCGGCGGACATCGAACAGATCCCCCCAGGGAAACATCTTCATGCTGTATCGGCCATCTCCGCCAGTGTGCCAGGTAGCGGCTTGTTGCCACTGTACGGGAGAGGGAAGGGACTTGCCGGCCCAACGTGCGTAAGCATCGGCTTCATACCAGCAAATGCCAGTCACCGGGTGATTCAGAAGTTCCCGTGGTGATCGGCCGTCGCTCCAGAATCTCGGTCCGGACTTACCTGTTTGATCGACGAACTGAGGCACAAACGGCAGAACGACATTGCACCAAAGCCCCATGTCGGCATAACCGCCTGCATGAACGAAGACAGCGAATTCCGCATTGCTAACTACCGTCCGCTCGACATAGAAACTCTCGACATCGAACAATTCCAAACGACGCTTTTGCCGGCCCTCGGTTCCATCCGGTTCCCGTTGCAGACTGGCGGGAATCATTGGCACGGAACCGGCGGGGACCAGCGCCATATGTTTCTCCATAAAGTTCCACATGCGTCTCGTTTCGCCCCTGGATGGTTTGCCATCAGTTCCGGTGAGCTTTCGACAGAAAGTCAGTTTACGCGCATCGGTTTGTGCGCTGCCCGTTAGTCGCATTGGCGGCAAACCTGCTGTACTGGACGCTGGTTCTGTCGGTACGAGGCCAAAAAAAGTAGCTATGCTCATGGATTTGATTCCTCCCTTACGGGGTACACTTCCTATATTACTTGTTGCCGTGATGTCACGATGGTTACCGTTTTCGTCGTTGGTGTTGTTTGACTTGCGCTTGCAGTTGCTTCATTACAAACAAGTCCATTTCTGAAACGACCCCCTTTTTGACCGTACGCGTTTCCATGACTGGAGCGGATTTGCCCGCTGAGGCTGTTAACGACTCACGGTTGTCCGACGGTTTTGTCTGCATCGTTGCAGTGGCAAGCTCCCGTCGTTGCTGATCCAGCTCATTCCACGAGCTGGCCAGCGCTTCGTTGGCATGTTCCAGTCGCTTCATTTCAAATTCCCGTTCGCCCAACCAGGTGCCTTGCTGTTGTTGCAAATCCATGGCCAGGCGGCGGGCCGATTCGTATTCTGACTGCATGTTTTGAACCTGAGTCATAGCCAGCGTCAACCGTTCCATTTGCGCACCAAAAAACGCTTCGATACGGCGAGTCACCGCGCGCAATCGACGTAACGATTCCTGCTGGTCGGGTTGTAGTTGCATTGGGTTCATGAGTGGATTCGATAAATGACCGGTCAATTCCGGTCGGGTTGACTACTTTTCGTCCAGGCGTTTAAACAATCGTGAAATCCTGCCGCCGAGACTGCGTTGCCGTTTCTCTTCCAGTTCCGATTCATGAATTTCGCGCAAGTGCGCTCTAAACTGCCGAATTCTCTGGTCGGGATTATCCATGGAAACAACGGCAGGTCCGGAGTTGGCTTTATCCAGTTCTTCGCGAAGACTGGCAATCTCCGCTCGTTGCCGGGCAACCAGGGCTCGATCCTGTGCCAGCTGTATTTCGTGCTGACGCATTTCCGACTGTCGTACATTCAGGGCCTCGATGTCGGACCGGGACATGCCGGTTTGACTGATCAACTCGGCCAGAGCGGCATGTTCGGATTTAACAGCCGACAATTCATCATTCAGTTTCGTGTTGCGGTCGTTCAGTTCCATAATCTGGTTCTGCAGGTCGCGTTGAAGTTCCTGGACATTGGATTCTGCAACCCGCCGAACGTTACCTTCGGCTCGTTCATATCGTCGAGTTGCCTCGCGCAAACTCTCTTCAAGCCGCTCTTGCGAACTTCGCCATTGTTGTTCGCGGTCAGCCACTCGCGATTCGATTTCAGAAACCCAACCTGAGAGTTGTTCCCTTTCCGCGTGTTCCGCCACGGTCGCTTCTTCTGAAATCTGCAGCAGGTTTTCCAGGCTGCGCACTCGTTCGTCCGAATGTTGCAATTCATCGAGCAACTGTTCCAGTCTTGTAACGAGCCTTGCCGTATCGCTTTCCCCAAGTGTGTCCGTTTGCGGCGCTGCCGCGTGATCACGGGCCAGGAGTTCTTCGATTTCCGATTCACGCTGGCTCAGTTCTGCCTGCAAGTGCTCAATCTCTGCCCGCAGAATTTCCGATTCGCTTTCGTCGAAATCCTCGTACGGTGAATCATTTGCTTCCTTAATCGATGCCAGCGACTTTTGAAACTCCAGTTCACGTGCCAGACAACCGGTTTTGGCCAGTGCTTCGTCAAGCTGTTTCTGCAAGGCGATCATGGTCAGGTTGCCTGAAGGACTGAAAGGCAGTACCTCACCTGCAGGCTCATTGACCGAACTTTTTGAATCAACTACCAAAGACCCGGATTTTGGCTCTTCGGTAATTTCAACTTCTTCACATGCGTCGAAACACTTCAACTGGAACTTGAACGTATACGGGCCAACGGTCAGCTTATCGCGTTCACCCAATCGGGTTTCGGCGTAAATTTTCTCTCCGTTGACCAAAGTTCCAGTGGCAGAGTACCAGTCCGTTACCGACAGGGAGTCGCCATTCAATTGCAGCATACAGTGTCGCGCAGCGACCGACGGCGACTCGAGCACCACATCGCACGTCTGGTCGCTGCCAATCAGCATTCCCGCGCCCGGTTCGAGTGTGTGTTGCAATTCCGCCTGGTTCGGACCCGTAATCAATACGGTTGCCATTAGTTGTTCCGTCGTGTTACTTGTCATTCGCGCCACAATTCAACCCTGTCATTGAAAAAGACTGTTTTGTTTTCTTGCTGGATTTTGTTGATCGATCAGCGAACAGCGACTTCATTGGTCGGGCACCCAAAGGCTTCCCGCATCGCTTCGATGGAATCGCCGTCGCCAACAACGTCTGCCAATTCGCCTAACTGCGAAATGAATTCGTTGTCGTTTTGATTTGTCAAAACAACCCATCGGGAGTTTTCCATCTCGACCGGGCACGCTTTGAGCATTTGATCAAACGCCGTGCGCGTCGCCGGGCAATCGACATCAAACACTACGATGTCGGGCCGCGCCCGCCGCGACAGCAACTTGACCGCCAATGCATCGCGAACAATTTTGCCACTAACTTCCTGCTTGTGAATTCGGAAAAAGTCAGCCCATTGCCGCGCCCGTCGGGCATCGCCGGTAACAGCGATCACAGAATGCGTGTTGTGCTGTTCAACACGGACAACGAGATCCGCGTGAACAAGTCCTTGCATGACTTGATAGATCTCGCGTGGTGGCAGCCCCGTTTGTTCGGCCAACTCGGAGACAGAGCAAGGCTGAGCAACGGCGTTCAGTAATTTGATATGTTGCGCGGCCAGTCCCGATCGATCAAGATTTTGGCCACGCTGTACCGCTCGAGCAAACGAATGTTCCCTAAACTCCTGTTCAGGCGATTCCGGTTGGCTGGACAGCATAGCGGCATCGACGAGCGTTGCAGCGAGGCTGGAATCCAGCGGCAGTTTGCCGAACAATTTCGGAAGCACGCCGCCAGTGTCAAATCGAAACGACTTGGGTTTGTTTCCCATGCAAAAACCGATAAGGGCAGCGGCTTGATGACGCAATAGCTGCTTGAGCAGTCGAGCGTCAAGCACCTTGTTGTCGAGCAAGTCAACCAGTCCGTCGATCTCGCTTGTACTGCTACCGCGCATTGTAAACTTGATCATGGGCGCGAGATCAGAAATTGCTTCCGGCAGGTTGCTTGCGACCCATTGCGGTTCAATGCCGGATGCCGTAACGGCCTGCACTCGACCGTTTGCCAGGTGAAGACTGACACGGGTGCGGCCAAAATCCATTTCCAGCGCGCCTTTTTGAGATACATTATTCAAAAAATCTACCAACTCGCGCACCGAAAAACACTTGAACGAACCGGACAAGTCCCCATCAGCCATTTCTTCCATGACTTCCGGAACAGCGGTACCGCCCGATTGGGAATTTACTACCATTGCTGCCGTTTCCAGCGCGTTGGCAACGATCGTGCGCAACAAATCCGGCGAGTACGGCTTGGGAAGCATATCGATCACATTGGGAAGTTCCGTATATTCGGCATAGGCCTTTTTGCGCAGCGTCGAGCTGCACACGACCGGAATTGACTTCAGTTTTGGATCCTTGAGCAACTGACAGCAAACCTCGTAACCCGTCGTACCGGGAAGCTGGTGATCGAGAAGGATCAGGTCCGGCAGCTCTTCCTGTGCAGTCGCAATACCCTGTTCGGCAGTGGCCGCCATCAAAACGCGATAGCCAGCGCTACCCAGTTCCGTATCCACCAGTCGCCGAATCGTGGAACTGTCGTCGATAATTAGTATTGTTTTTTCGTTCATATTCAATTTTGCCTTCATGGGGGGTGTGTCAAATGCGTTGGATTATCGTGAGTTGATTCTCAGGCATGGCAGCCAATGGATCGGAGTATTTCGTCCAGGGCAAACGAACTGACGGGTTTGGGCAGGTAACCTGCCGCTCCCTGTTCCTGAATGCGTTGCCAGACATCCGCTTTGGCACGACTGCTGGAAACAACAGTTGTCATTTCGCGAAAGTTTCCCCGGGTGATTTCGCCAAGCAAATCGAATCCGTTCATTCGCGGCATGTCGAGGTCCGTAATTACCAGATCGAATTGATTTGTGCGTATGCAAGCGAGCGCTGCCTGACCATCACCCGCTTCAGCGACATCAAAACCGCGCTGTACCAATTTGCGTTTCATGCTCATTCGCGCGCTCAGGGAATCATCCACAATTAGAGCCCGCAGCCTTGGTTGTCCTGTATCATCCTGATTGTGTATTTCTGCGCTTTCAGCAGTCATTTCTGCCGATTGTTCGTTCGGAAGAGACGCGTGTCGCCAGCACCATTCGCGGGTTCGTTCGGCGTTGAGTAACAACACCATCTCACCTTGCGCGGAAAGGACAACGCCACTGACCAGCGGATGACGACGAAGCAGTTCAGGCAGGGGACGAACAACCGCTTCGTCTGGCCCTACAATTTCATCGACGAGGATTCCAACTTCCGGATCAAGCAATAGTGATTCGCAGCCAGTCGTAGCGGCCGAACCATCTCGCGACCCGATCGATCGGGCGAAATTCACCATTTTGACCTGTCGATCCGACGTCCGATTGGCAGCTTCAATTGAACGCATCGGAAGTGCAAACAGTTGCCCGCCTGCGCGGTAAACCATTACGTGCTCGATTCCTGTTGTGAGGGGAATCGAGATTCGTATACTTGTCCCGTTGTTCGGTTGCGAATCGACTTCGATTCGTCCTTGCAATCGATCGATGGTGGTTGCCACCACGTCCATACCAACGCCCCGTCCCGAAACCTGACTTGCCGTCTCGCGAGTCGAAAAGCCTGGATGAAAAATCAATTTTGCCAATTGACGTTTTGTCGCATTGATGCCCGGCGTCAACAAGCCACGTTCGAATCCTGTTCGACGCAATGCATCGTAATCGAGGCCGCGGCCATCGTCGGCGACGACTATGGTCAGCATACTTGCGCTGGCATGGGCCGTCAGTGTCACGGTACCGGTCGCGGATTTGCGATTGGCGGTTCGCAAGTCGGGTGTCTCGATCCCATGACTAACGGAGTTGCGCACCATGTGCAACAACGGTTCGAACAACCGTTCCTGCATTGATTGCTCCAGCCCCGTATCCTCGCCTTCAAGACGGATTTCAACTTGCTTGTTTTCCAGCCTGGCCGCGTCATAAATTGCCCGCTTCAGACGCTGAAACAAGCCGGATACCGGCAAGCGTTGCAACTGCATCAACTCTTGCCGGAAATGCCGAATAAACTGCGTCAGCGCGGCATTTTCGTCCGCCAGCGGCCGAAATTTCTCGTTGAGTTCGCGTGTGATTGTGGAAATGTCCGTTGCAACTTCGTCCAGCGAACTCTTGCCAGTCGGCTCGGCGTTTAACTGCAAGACGGTGGGCTGGTTCGATTGAGCTGTTCGACTTCGATTCGCGCGGGGGACCGAGAATGACTCTTCGCCAAGGCGGCGCAAGCGGTTGGAGCATCGCCCCAGTTCGTCGCCAAGCCGTTTCATATCGCTGCCGCAAACTTCGCGTCGATTACGCATGGCCACCAGTTCGGCAAGCATATCCATCAATCGATCAAGTTGCTGGGCGCGAACACGAATCGACTGATCACCGGACGATCCACTGGAGGGGCGTGACGCCGCAGGTACCGACTTTGGCAATGTCAAATCCGCAGTCGCCTGAGCAGGAGTTCCGGATTGCGGTTCGGCTTCATTTCGGACTTCAAGAACGGCGATTTGCTGACGAACGGAATCGACTGCCGCCAACAACATTTCGTTTTTGATTGATTGCTTGCCGTTAGTGACGGAGTGATCGAGCCATTCTTCGACTTCGTGCAAGTAGCTCGCAAGAACTTCAAGCCCGACACTGGCTGCGGCCCCCTTCATCGTGTGAAGCTGACGGCAAAACGCCCGCGATCGATCCTGGTCTGTGGCAGCGCTGCCAGATTCCAGCGCCACACTTTCCATTTCGCCCAGGCAACGGTGGGCATCATCGAGAAACGCCTCACATAGATTCTGGCAGTTTCCCAGTTCATCAGGAACCGTCCATTGTGTTGGCGGTTGTGGCCTTTCTCCAGGTACGGGCGACTTGTTATTAAAGGATGTTTCCGTTTGCCCTGATTTTCCTGAGCTGGACGAAGAGATTTCCGCCGGTTCTGCAACGTCGCTTGTCCCATGGAGCAGCGCAAGAACCAGGTCGATCTGTTGACTTGCATTTTCGGCAGGCTCCGAACCGTTGTCGATTGTGCTCGCTTCCGCAAAACCCGAAAGGGATTCAAAGGATTCTGCGTTCCCCTGCCCAAATAATTCCAGTGCCTCGCCCCACAACTCGTGGGCAAGTTGCCGGATCTCGACAAGCCATTCTGTAGCAGGGACACTTGCCTCAACTAGCACCGGCATTTGGCCATCAATGAACTCCATGATTTCGACTGCCTGATCGATCGAACCCGGATCACCGATGCTGCATTCAGCGACTTGAACCAGATTCGTCAGTGTTTGAACGGTTTCGGCCAACTCCCATTTTTCTTCCGCTCGGGCAGAGTCCAGCCGTAAGCGCAATTGCAGGTTCCACTGCGAAAACTTTTCCTGCGAACAGATTTGATCAGAATGTGGATTCAATGTTTCACACGCCTGCTGCAGAATATCCGTGATTAAGCTGGTTTTTTTGGCCATGATTGCGTAGTCCTGTTCCCGTTTGGCTTTATCAGTTGGCCGATTCGATTAGGGCATCTGCCCGATCGAATGACACGTCGACAGATGCATTTGCCCGAGTTGAGCCGCCCGAATGTGACTTTCGCAAACTGGACAATCGCGTTTGATATTGCTGCGCCAGTTTTTCGAACGAACGAGTCGTCCAGCGAATGGCCTCCACGTGACTGCGACCATCGCGCAAGTTATCTGTCAATTGCTGAACGGTATCGATGAATTTCTCTGCCAGGTCAAATTGCTGACGCGATCCCTGGGAAAGTGTTGTTGCCTTGTCGATGGTCCCGAGTGTCGCTTCGTTGATCGTTGTCAGCAGGGAACGGGCAATTTCCAGGCGAACAATGATCTGTTCGATTTGCGTTTGCTCATCGGTGATCACCGCAACCGATTGCTGCGCTTCCGCCTGAATGGACTCGATGCGTACGGCGGCATCGCGAGCCGCTTGTGCCGATTGCTCGGCAAGGTTGCGCACTTCTTCCGCGACGATGGCAAAGCCACGTCCGTGTTGACCTGCCCTCACGGACTCGATTGATGCATTGAGGGCCAGCAAATCTGTTCGAGATGAAATGTGACCGATCGTCTCGACGATTTTTTCAATTTCGTGGGTGCTGTCACCAAGGACCCGCAATCGTTTCTCGCGGCCGACAATCAATGCGGCAACCGATTCCAGTTCGACCAATAACCCGGCGACACATTCGAGTCCGCTGCTTGATGATTGGCTGGCAGTCATGGCCAGTCCCTGGACCGCTTCTGCGTTTGCGACAACGGCTTCGATCTGTTCTGACAATTGGCCCAGCAACCTGGCGGTATCGTTGACGACTTCCGACTGACTCTCGGTGTTCCCGGTCATCTCTTCGGCGAAACGCCCGATTTCGCGACCGCAGGCGGTAAACTGGCCGAAATCCGAATTGAGAGCTTCGGTGGTTCCACCGATCAGATTGGCAATTCGTTCGACAAGCCCCGATTCGTCCGCTTCATTTTCCGAAAGCTGTCGACGCTCCATCTTGCCCACGAGTTGTCGCAATTGTTGGGCACTTTGACGTCCGCGGGCGGCTTGTTGTGAAAGCTTCAAAAACGTTACGGCGACGGTGTGCCCCAGTTCGTCCAGTTCGATGATCCCGCAAGGATGCATCTGAAACGATTCGCGTTTCGAATCCGTTGATTCAAATTGGACAACCGCGTTTTGCAATTCGCGAAGTCCTGCGTTGATACGCAGCACGGACTTCCATGCAACCACCGCTCCGGCAACGAGCAGAGCGCAGGCGATCACGGATGCGATTGCGATCGACGGAATCAGCCAGAACACCGCGCTAGCCAGCGATCCGGCCGCAAATGCGGCCAGTGCAGAAACAAATATCGTTTTTTGAATTCTCATAACAATCGCCTTAAGTAGCTGAAAAAACGGCCTGACAGCCCGGTGAAGTAATCGATTCCATTTCGGCGTCGAGCCCCAGCCAGAATGAATTCAGTTCCATTCGAAGCAGCTCAAAAAGCATTTCCGGATCCAGGACCGAAACAAACTGTTCCAGAAATGAGGCAGATGCGACGTTGACGGTACTCCATTGACAGGAATCGCCTCGCGCACCTGTGAACGAGACTTCGATCGATTCCAGCCCAAGGACCTGATCGATCAGAATGGCCCATGCACCGGAATCTGAATTTAGAACCAGCATCTGGGATGTGGCAGTGTCCCGATTGCCAACAAACTCTTTCAAGTCAAACACCGGTACAATTTCCTTGTGAACGGTGGCGAGCCCGGCAAGGCAACTGTGGGAATTCGCGAGTCTCGAAAGTTCCAATGCCGGCGTGACGCTGCGCACAGACAATGCGGGCACCGCAAATGTCCTGCCACAACAATCAAACAGGCAATACTTGTCGCCTTGTTCAACAACGGACTCATTCATGTTTTCTGGTTCCTCGTTTGTCGCCTGTGCTGTCGGGATTCACCCTTGCCAGCCGGTTGCGAATTGCCTGAATTCGGCTTTCAGATGCCTGGGTACTGCTATCGGCAACTCGTTTTGCGGGAGGCAACGGTGCCGCCAACGGACGATGTTCCGCCAACGGACGACGTTCCGCCAATGGGGTCCGTTCCAGTGACGATGGGTTTTGTGGCGTCGCATCGAGACGCGGTGTCGTTCGCAAATCGGGCGTCTGGCCCAGCTGCCCACTAATGACGGACAATTCCAGCGAGACTTCATTGACGAATTCGTCAAGCTCGTTTGCCATCCGTTCGATATCAAGTCCACGCGAATGATTCGAATCGTCGCAAGGGCCTTGTAGATCAAATTCGTTCGCCATTTCGTTAACTCACCCCGTCCGTAATACTTTTTGTGGAATCGAATCCATCGAAATTTGATATTCTGCCCAGTCCGGTACCTGGCCGACGTGTATTGTCTAGCGACATTTTTCCAGTTGCCGTTCGATGGTAGCCAGCAGCAACAGCGGGTTGACGGGTTTGTTCATATAGGCACCGAATTCACTTCCCAGCACTTCGAGAGCTTGCGATTTGACACTTGTCAGAAAAACGATTGGTATTTCACTCCAGGGCGATCCCATCTCCTTGAGTTTTTCACAAACGGCATATCCGTCCATATCCGGCATGACGATGTCGAGGATAGCAATATCCGGCCGCACATCGTGGGCAAGTTCCAGTGCCGCAACTCCATCGCTGGCCGGAAAGACCTCATAGCCCGCGTCAACAAGTATTTTCGCAACCACGGTACGCACCGTTTTGCTGTCGTCAGCAATTAGTATTTTCACGTCTGACATCTTCCACATCACAGGAACAGGAATGGAACACTTGCAAACCGCACAGCGGCGACATTCAAGACTTTTGTTCAGGCAATCGTTGATGTGCCATGACTTCACAGCCACCCACAGACAACCCGTTATGAACTATAAGACAGGTTCGAAAGCAGGGTGCTGTAATTCCCGTTTTTTGACGCTTTGAGCATGTGGCGTTTTTACAACGACCCGACATTTTGACGCACTGTGGAATCAAATCCAAACAATCCGCGCTGCAGCGAATGGGGACATCGCGTTGTCGTATTTCGGTTTGCTAACGGTTGTTCCGACCGTAACAATCAACAGTTCGCACCCGTCGTTCAGAAGAAAACGATCGTAACAATCGTCCAGTCAGTTTCGTTTCATGGCGTTATTGACATCCAGCCACTCCAGCGGCGATTCCGCACTGATTTCGTTGACGACACGTTTGACGCGTCGGCGAATCGCCCGCGACAGGGCGCGCGACGACATGACACTGCTGACTAGATCGTTTTCACCAAGTCCCAGTTGTTGCATCAATTCGATGAAGTTCGGACCGAGCAACTTCCGAATCAGCGGATCATCGAATGAAAGCAAGTAACCAAGCTGAACGGGACATCCCAGGCTGCGTGCAAATTGTTCGATTGCCTGGTCGCGAACCGGGTTTGGAAACCGCTCCAGTACGATGATGGCAATGTTCAGCGAATCCTGGCTGGAATGACGTACCGGCGCGAGTTCACAGGCTTGCAACATAGACGCCATGGTTAACAGTGGCCTCCTGGTCGGGTCCTCGAATTGGCGCATCAAGACAGGTCGTGTAACCGACTTTGCCACTATTTCAAAGTCGAATTCGAACTGGTCCAGCATGCGTTGAACTTCGGAAAAAGTCGACTGGAAATGACACAACAGGACTACCGGTCGGTTACTTTTGGCGAGGTCACTCAGCCACTGGCGCAACGTCGAATATTTGCTTGCCGAAGTCAGGGTAAACGAATCCGGTCGGTAATTAACGAGCGGCGAACCCAGGATGCGATGGAGCCAGGACATTTTTGGAATTCGACGATCTGGAATGTGCGTTTGGGTCGGGATGCCACTTTTCCATTTTACGCCATTTCCCGGTTGGCTCTAGCGCCAAATCGTTTTTTCAGTCCCGTTCCGCATGGGTGAATCGACTGGACTTGTACCGACTGGCTGATTCTCCCGTGCAATCGATCCGGGGGAGTAACCACCGGATGACCCACCGGGCCCTCCAGAATCATTCTGTCCCGGTCGTTGCATCAGCGCGCTTCCTCCGGTTCTGGACTGAAGGACATACCAGCTTTCGCCGTTGGACACATCGGAGACGGTTGCGTTGACTTTTGTTTGCGTCGTCAATGCGTCAGGCTCCTGTCGCGCGTATTTCGGGGCCTGGTCATTTTCCGTTAGCGCGATGTTGTTGGTGCTGGAATCGACTTCCGGACATCCGTCCTTTACCCATTTCACCCATTTGAGTTGCAAGTCCGACAAGTCGCCAAAGCCGTAGTATTTTTTGCTGACTTCGTTCCAGGTTTGCGATTCTCGACCAGGAACTTCGCGCTGCATCCCTTCGCCCACAAAGTCTACAAAATGTCGATGCCCGCGCTGCATGATTAAATATCTGGCCAGGGAATAGCCTTGGGAATACAACGGCAAAATGTCCGATGGGTACTGCTTCATGGCAAACATGTGATTGAATGGAATTCCACGACCGGTCGACAGGAACTCAATCAACATCCGGTGACTGCGATCTCGCTCGGACACATCCTCGACGGTCGAACAAGCCCCTTCGTCAGCCCAGCGCGGCAGTGGCCGCCCATAGTGAGTTGCAAAAATCGTGTGCGTAATTTCGTGGGGCAAAACGGAATCCAGAATTCGCTGGGGCGTTCCATAAATCGTCATTCGCCAGTCGATCGGATACGAGTCTCCTTTTTGGTCTGGCACAAAGGCAAAACTTGTTTCGCCCCCTGCGTGCGGCTCAACCCGAACGGTAATCGGGCATGGTTGCGGCCAGGTTGGCAACTCGTGACCGAGCCACATTTTGCCTAGATCCTTGCGAAACCGCTCCGCTTCGTCGCCGACTTGCCTTGCAAACGCCGGATCGGGAGCCGTGACAACAAAATTGGGAGTCCGATACTGGGCGGCTGCATGCTTGCCGACATTGATCAATTGCAAAATAAAAACAAGCGCTGTTGCGCCGGAAACGAGCCGAGCATCCATGCTGCGGGCCTTTCGTGGTTCAGTTACTTCCAGGAGTGAACAACGCCGACCGAATCATCCTCCTGACGTTCGGCAAGGTCTGATTGGTCAAATGCACTTGCAATTCAAGTGCCACGATCAATCGTTTCGGTCGACTTCAACTATCTTCATGAATTCGCAGCAAACTTCGCCGGGAATCGAATTTTTGCCAGCAAGCCAACACCGGGTCAACTTGAGATGAAGCCTTGTAAAGTTTTCAAAACATTGTGAAAAGGGCAAACGCTCTGGCGTACAAGAACATACGAATTCCCGGCAAATTCTGGTATGAAACGCAGGCAATGAAAACGCTAGCTCGCACGTGAACGAGGACTCACCCTCTGGTTCGTTCACGGCGTGAACGACCACGTTGCTTTTCACTCATTGAAAAAGCGGTTCGGTCGCCTTGGACCGAGAATCAAGGCAAAAAACCGCCTTGCCACTTTTTCTTGCATCATGATTTTTGATTGTAACAACCCTTAAGGATACACCTCAAAAGAGTCGCAACTGGCGCGGGTCGTCGTTTGGCGCAACGTGGGGTCGGCGGAAATGGTCGGTGCGAACGGGTTCCATCAACTGGTCCAGTCCGGCCGATAATCCCAAATACTCATGATAGGGCCGCGCATAACAATAGCTGCAGCCATGGGCACAACCGCGATACGGATTGATACTGTATCGGAATCGCAAATCCGGGCTGTTGTTTTCGCTAACGACCGAACCGGACGCATCGACAAAATACTCGGTTGCAATCTTTCGTCGCGGCGAATCGTCTTCGTCATCGAAACTCATATCGGCCGATTCCGGCTCAAAATGCACGCGTTCAAACCGGTTGGGAACGTTCAGACTTGTCCCACGACCGACCAATTGCCTTTTCTTATCGTCAAACGAGGAGGGCGTCGACATGATCCCTTTCAGAAACAGAAAAAAGGACAACAGCAACAAACCTGGACCGCTGCTGCTTGCTTGAAATTATGTTCCAATCCGCCCTTCGCCAGAGCAGGGGCAGATGCGTTTCGTGCGATATCAAGGATAACAGAAATCAGGTATCGTGATAAAATGATCAAATCCAGTAAGAACTCAAAATGGGCATCGCAGCGTATCGGAATTGCCGTTGCGATTTTGATATTGGCCGTTGTCTACGTTGTCGCCCAGCCAACGCTGGAAAAATGGCTGGGCGTCAAACTTCCATCGCTAATAGAACAAAACCAGGCAGACAACGGCGATTCGGAGCCTGTACCTCCCTCAAAAAACGGCAAGGACTTTTCCGAGTCCAGCGATTCCCAATCCGGATTCAGGCTCAAGGAGATTGGACGCAATACATTCCAATCACCGGAAGGGCTTGTTTACGTTATGGGGCCCAGTCGCGAACATCGCATCGACCATATCTTGCTCCATGCGCAAGACGATTCGTCACGCGACGTGCATGGTGTTTTTGATCCGGGTGATCGGGATACGGTGCTTTCCTTACTTGATCGGGGCTACGCCATGGTTAAACAGGATGCTCGTGAAGTTCAATCCTCCGATGACGGCGACCGAACCGAATTGACGATCGACATGCCTGATCCCATCGGGTACGTGGGCGGAAAAAGCGGCAAGCGGGACAATTTCCCGACGACCAACCGGCTGAAAATGATCCTGGAAAACGATCGAATCGTTACGGCTTATCCCACCTGGCCCAGGCGGTAGGTAGTGGTTAGTGGTCAGTGGTTAGTGGTTAGAAGGGACTGGGTGAAGAAAAAGCCGGCGACTGTTGCTTGCCGTTGAACGGAGCCTGAATTCTTCCTGAGGCCTGACACTTGGGCCACCTGGAGATTGCCATCTGTTACCTATCCGATCACCGATGCGATGCACTGACAGAGTCGACCGACGTTTTCATTGCAAACGCCGGCGACGTTGATCCGCCCGGACCGCAACATATAAACGGCATGCTGCTTGCGAAGTTGATCAACCTGCCCGGTTGTCAATCCTGTGAAACTGAACATGCCGTACTGCTGCTTCATGAAATCAAACCGTCCCGCACCGCATACCAGATCCAGTTCACGATTGAGCAAGTCGCGCATTCTTTCGATACGTCGTCGCACTTCAACCAGTTCACATTCCCAGGCGCTTCGCATTTCCGGATCGCCGAGTATCGTCGCGACGATCGCGGCACCATGTTTGGGTGGATTGGAATAGATCGCCCGAATCAATGACTGCAAGTTGTCCCCCAGTCGCCCGGCGTTTTCAGGCGACTTGCAAACACCAACCACGGCGCCAACGCGCTCTCCATACAATCCAAAGTTCTTGCTATTGGAGCTACAAACCAGAAACTCCGTATCAAGTTCCGCCAGGCGTCGCATTGGCCAAACGTCGGACTCAATGGACTCGCGAAATCCCTGATAGGCGCAGTCGAAAATCGCCAGCAGGTTCCGTTCGCGAATAAAGCCAAAAACAATTTCCCACTCGTCAACGGCCAGGTCGAATCCTGATGGGTTGTGGCAGCACGTGTGAAACAGAAACGCGTCCCCTTCACTTGCTTCGTTGAGTGCAGAAACCATGGCATCAAAGTTCAATGCCGTCTTGCTTGCATCCAGATAATCGTATTCACGAATCTGCACATTGGCCTGCGAAAAGATATTTGCATGGTTGTTCCATGTCGGCTGACCCATCCACAATTTCGATTGGGACCGCGCGCGATCGAGAAAACCGGCCACGATTCGAAGCGCTGCCGTTCCTCCCGGCGTTTGAATACAGGCAACTCGCCCCTCTTCGATCGCAGTCGACGATTCGCCGAACAATAATCGGGCCGTCAAGTTGTTAAACTCCCGCATGCCGGCGATGCCAAGGTAGTTTTTTGTTGATTCATTTTTCAAAATCCGTTCTTCAGCGACTTTAACGCAATTCATAACTGGAGTTTTGCCTTCGTCATTTTGCCACGCTCCGACCGTCAAGTTAATTTTTCCCGGATTGGGATCGGCCTCGAATTCGTCAAGCAAACTGAAAATCGGATCGGGAGGAACTGCAGGAAGTGTTTGAAACATGGATTGACGGGCCTGAATGAAAACTGATGAACGACGCATTCGACGGTACCCAGGGACCTTGCGACCCTCATTCGAAATTGAGAAGATCAATTTAGCTTTCACCTGTCCGATCAGCGAGTCCCCGCCTGGTTTTGCTGCGCCAATCCGCCGATCGCTTTCGGACTCCATCCTGAAAAAACGCCAACCGGAAATTACCAAACCTATGTCACAGCGCGTTGGACTTTGGATGATCGGTGCGCGGGGAGGCGTTGCCTCGGTTGTAGCGGCGGGATTGGTCGCGTTGCAGAAGAAGTTGACCGAACATACCGGACTGACCAGTTCGCTTTCCGAATTCAAAGACATCGGCCTGGTCGACTGGGATTCGATCGTTTTGGGCGGGCACGAGATCCGGTCCACAAGTTTGCTTGATGAGGTGCGTCTATTTCAGCAATCGAGTCGGGCATTCGACTGGCAATTGATCGATCAAATCGAAAAAGAACTTTCGGAAATCGACGCGCGAATCCGCCCCGGAGTCCTGGCCAATGCGGGGCAGGCAATCACGGCACTGGCCCCACCTGAAATCGCCAACGATTCTCGAACAGCTCGCGAAAAAATCCGGCAACTGCAAGGCGACCTGCGTCACTTTATTGATTCAAATCAGCTTCAGCGTGCGGTGGTGATCAACTTATCATCCACGGAGACTCAGGTTGACTCGAGCTCGATTCCCCACTCCTGGGAGGAACTCGACAAAAATCTTGACCAGGTTAATTGTGCATTGCCTGCAAGCTCCTTGTACGCGATCGCGGCACTCGAATTGGGGATTGGATTCGTCAACTTCACTCCCTCACTAGGTTGCGGCTGCCCGGCGATCGAGGAAATGGCTCTCGCTCGCAAAGCCGTACATATGGGACGGGATGGCAAGACGGGTGAAACGCTGATCAAAAGCGTCCTGGCACCTGCCTTTGCCATTCGCAACTTGCAAATCATGAGTTGGGTCGGGCACAACATATTCGGCAACATGGACGGCCAGATTTTGGATGACCCGGCCAACAAGAAAACGAAAGTCGCCAGCAAGGACCAGATGCTCGGTCAAATTCTTGGTTACACGCCGCAGTCGCACATCAGCATCGAGTACATCCGCAGCCTTGGGGACTGGAAAACCGCCTGGGATCATATTCACTTCAAGGGTTTTCTCGGCACTCCGATGGTGATGCAATTCACCTGGCAAGGTTGCGATTCGATCCTCGCCGCCCCGTTGGTACTGGACTTGTTTCGGTTTGCCGAGCGTGCTCAACGAGCAGGCGAAATCGGAAACCTCGAATGGTTAGCCTGTTTTTTCAAGTCGCCAGCCGGCACCACAGAGAACAACTTGAC
>JANNWJ010000090.1:0-13750 GCA_031414755.1 Pirellulaceae bacterium
GGCCGCAGTCTGTACGTCAGCCTTGCTGACTCGATAGGCTTGTGCCGATTTCCCAACGGTGACTGTGTTACGGAACTCCTCCATCAATAATTGAATCGTCTCGTGAACCTGGGAACGGGCCGTAACGACCAGACTGCCAGAATCGTCATCGGTTGCCAACGTGGCAGTGGGTGTTAATTGAGCTAAAATGGCTTTCCATTCGATTCCGGAAAAACCACCCATGGAATAAATTCGCGGGACTGGAAGGTCTGACTTGGGAAGTTTCGCCTGCAAGTCCTGAATCGCAACCTTCAGTAATTCATGGACGTCGGCAGTCGCCGAAACGATTAACAGATTCGACTCAATGTCGGTTTTTATGCTGGCTTTTGAGGCCGGATCTTTGGGCAAAAGACTCACCAGCAAGGCTAATGAAACATCTTTGATTGGATAGGTTTCGATTGTTTCGGAAGTTCGATTGACTACTGCGTCTTGCAGCTCATCCAAAACAGATTGGACGGAACTGTGTTCCTCATTCGTTCCGAGGATATAGAGTGCCTGGTCGTCACCCATTTCGATGTAGGCTAGCTGAGCCAATCGTTGTTGAATGGCGGCTTTTGCCTGAGCCGTGGAGACGCCGCGAAGTTCGTGGGCTTTAATTGTTTTAGGGGTTGCAATCAATTGCAGTTCCGCTTCCTGGATCAAGGCGGAAATTTTCTCGTGTGCTTCGACTCGCGCCCAAACCGAAAACAGGGATGGATCGGTTCCAATCGGTTTGATATCGGGAAGTGCCGCTTGTAACAATGGGCGAAATTGCGCTGCGAGGTCGTGCCGCAATTGATAAACCTTGAGTTTCATGCCGCTGGTATCAGGTTGATCGCTTTCCAGCAGGCGTACAAGTTCGGCAATCTTGATGTGATCTTCGTCGTTGGCCAAAGCAATCATTTGTCGGGGGTTGGAACCGGCCAATAATTTTGCTTGGGGAACAACCGGGCCGATGGCGGTAATCGCGGCGGTGTTTCCGGCTCGTTCCACTTGATACAGGGCGACCGATGGAGGGCTAGTCGTAACAAACTCGCTCATTTGGTCAATCGATTGCTGCACGAGTTTGTGTTGATCGACTTGCGCCAGCACAGCCAGCATTCTGGATCCACTATGAGGGACAGCGATCGCATCTGGAAGCATTTTTCCAACGACAACGGCGGCAATTTGGGCGTCCATTTTTCCAGTAGAATACGTCTTTACAATAAGTCCCTTGGGGTCCTCGGGCAGGTTGATTTGTTCGACTGCCATTTTGAGTCGTTCGTGGTCAAAGGAACGGCCCCAAGCCAACAAGATCTCGTTTTCGTCGCCGGAAACCAATTGCATTCGCGGAACCAACTGCTGCAACATCGTCAGCACTGTCGACGGTTTGACACTCGAAAACTTGTACGATTTGAGCGATTGCCGATTGCCATCGGCAGATGGCGGCTCGCTGCTGAACTCGAGCAAGGCTTTTTGGATTTCTTGATGAGTTGACGCTTGAGCCCAAATCAATAGCCGGCTGCCGGCTTCATCGGGCAAAACACGACAGGTGGGGAAAAGCTGCTGTACGAATTCGACAACTTGTTTCGGGTCCGAGTCGCCGATCGGATAGGCGGTCAGTGCAAACGGTTCGGAGCCATCAACGGGACGTGACAATTGCGCTATGATCTCCTTGATCAATTGATGTTGAGTTGACGTCGCCATTACGGCCAATTCACCCGGTCGCTTGTCATCGATCACACGGACATTGGCTAGTTCGCTCGACAACGTCGCGAGAATCGCATCGAATCGGGGCTTCAGATCGGGCTGGATGGCATAAACGCTTAGACTGGCTTCGTCTCGAGTGGCCAAAAACGGTTTGATTTCCTCGATGGTTTTGGCGACCCGTTCGTGGTCGCGGGCGTTAGCGACAACTGAGAGTTGACCCGTGCTGATATCCCATTTGATTTTCGCAGTCGGAACCAATTCGATAAGCAATGCCAGGGCAGTATCGGACAGTTTGTTATCTATTGGATAGAACTTCACGGTCGGTTGATCCATTGGAGTCAAACCCGAACGGAGTTGTTCAAGGACTTGAGCCGTAGCCGCCTGGTCGGCCTCTTTCGCCACGACAATCAATTGTTGGGAAGCAGGATCGGACGAAACGGTTGCACGAGGTACCAACGTCTTGATCAGACTCGTCGCCATGGCCGCATCGATTCCGGTCAGGGGATACATTTGCATCTTCGCCGAAGTTGTTGCCGCATCGGGGAACAATTTTTCCATCGAGGATTTAAGCCTCTCCTGGTCGAGTCGATGAGCCCAAACCAACAGTCGCTGCATTTGTGGATCAACCGTGAGCTTTGCGGTGGGAGCCAATGGCTGCAAAACTGCAATGACCTGCGCCGGGTCAGCTCCCTTGATTTCATACGATTCATAAAAGGGGGGTTCATTGCGGGGCAATTCGGCGATCAAACGGGTCAGGGTCGTTTCAAGCCGAATCTGCTCTTCGTCGGTTCCCCAAGCCATGATTCGGTTACTGGTCGCATTCAAAGAGAGCTTCACGCCCGGATGAAGAGGTTGCAACATCGTGACTAATCCGGTCGGATCCTCGACGCTGGCTTCATACGACCGAAGCAAAAACGTGGAGGGATCCATCGAATCGTCTTTCAGTTGTTCGAGGATCGAATTCGTCAACTCGTGTTGTTGCGCGGTGCCCCACAAGGTCAGTCGTGAAGGAGATTCGTCGGCAATCACGTTCAAGCTCCCCAGTTCACTGGAGAGAGTTTGGATCGCGGCCAGGAAAAGTGCCTTCTGCCTGGCTGAAACCGTGTAGGTTGCCAGTCGTTCGCCTGCAGCACCCTGTCGAGCGGTTTGATACTGTGTGATCAAGGATTCCAGTTGTCGCTGATCGCTGTCGACAGCGATGATCATCAATTTTCCTGCGGCGCTATCGACCTGGATTTTGGCTTGCGGAGCCAATGATTGAAGTATTCCAATCAAATCGGTCGGAGGTGTCGTGCCGATTTCGTACGATTTTAGAGTTAAACTGGCGATGGAATCAGGGGCTTGTTCGAGCTGTTGAATCAACAATCGGATGATCTCGATTTCGTCGACAGTCGCCCGAACCAGAATAGTTGAGGTATCAACATCGACGGAAACAGTCGCCTTGGGCGACATCGTCAAAACCATCTCGGAGGCCTTGTTTGGATCGGCGCGGTTCAAATGAAACAACTGGACTGACCTGGTCGGATCGCCGGCGCTAAACATATCCAGCTTTTTTAACATCTCACTGACCACTTGTTGTTGCTGTTCATTGGCAACGACCATCAATTGTTTGCCCGAGACATCGAGCGAAATTTTGGCTTGAGGTGCGACCATCGCAATTTGCTCTTGCAATTGTTTGGCATCGAAAGCGGCATCCAAAGGATAGATCTGGATTTTCGGAACCAATGACTCGGCGGGGGCCCCGGAACTTAATTGTTCCAACAACTGTTTGATCAATACTTGTTGTGCAGCAGGTGCGAAGACGATGACCTTTTGACTCGCAGGGCCACCTGTTATCCTGGCCTCGGGAACAATCTGTTTCAGAGTGTCCAACGTCGAAGGGAAATCGAGTTGACCTAACGGATAGGATTCAAGGACCGGCGGCTCGGGTTTCACTTCGGCTATCGCAGCAGCAAGCGGGGCGGGCGAGGGGACACTTTGAATCAACAAGTCAATCGCACGAATCTTGGCGACTGTTTCAACGACCAATAACTGCTTTGACTGCGGCAACAAAGCGACTTTGCCGTAGCTGCCGAGAATCGGTTTGATCTCCGCCATCACCGCTTCGGCCGGTTTGTCCCCCAGCGAAAACATAACACTCACGATTTCAAACGATCCGCGCTTGTTGAGCTCGTCCATTTTGACCCGTGGAAGAATCTCGTCAGGTACGCCGTCTTTAATCTCAACCAGAATCAACAATTTATCCCGGCGGACAAGCGTGTAACCCTTGGTAAGCAAAATGCTGTTAAGCAAATTAATGGCTTGAGCCGGAGTGTATCGGTTGCTATCCGTGTAGTTAAATGCCCCACTTGGCGGCGTACCCATTACCAGGGAAAGGTCGGATTGCTTGGCAAACCAACGCAAGACATCCTCCCAATCCTGCGAGCCAAAATTAAACTCCAATTGACGCAGTTCGGGTAACTGCAGCAGTTTTACTTTTTGATCCGGTGATAAAAGGGCCTGGATCCTGGAGAGATAATCCAAATGAACCTGGGCTCGATCCCCTGCAGAGGCGGCTGCATATTTCTCGGCACGTTCCGAAACCAGTATCGCTAATTCGTTCCGTTGAGGGTCGGTCAACTCCAATTGACTGGCAATATCAGGATGCGCCAGTTGCAGAAAATCAAAGTCTTCAGGCAGATCCTGGCCCCAACTGGCGTTCAGAATGCCGAAAACGAGCCAGATAATGGCTGTTCTAATAATTGTATTTGCCGAAAAAATCAGTCGTTTTCTGCCCATTTCAGTCATTTTTCTTCCCGAGCCCCGTTTGGGGCACCTACGGTTTGAGTTGGACCTGTTCTTATCGTGAGGTGTATTCACGGCTACTACTCAGGAATTGATAAACCCAACAAAAGCAGGGATCAACCCAATCTATTCAATGCCTCAAACTGACCACCATTATAGTTGAACTGAGGCTGCACCCCCTTAACTCTTTCAAGGTTCAACCACACAAGTCACTTCCTGTCGTTAATTTAAGTTAAAAAACACACCGTTGTTTGATTATTAGGGAAGTTTGTTTTACATGGATTCGGTTATTTATTGAATTCGCAAATACCTTGCAGACATTTCAGTCATCATTTGATCTGTTATGTTCGCCACTATCGCGATTTTTTTTCCCGAATCCCGTCGTAATAATGATTGTGGTCGACATGAACAAAATTTCTCAACCGCTTGTCGTTCTGTTCGAGTCCGAACGCCTGTTAGTCGTCAATAAACCGGTTGGCCTGGCGACCCAGGCCCCTTCCGGAATCGATTCGCTGGAAGTGCGTGTCCGGCGTCACTTGGCGCATGCAGAAAAGGTTTCCGGAATGGTCTACCTGGGTGTTCCGCATCGATTGGATCGACCGGCATCCGGGGCAATTGTTTTTGCCAAAGACCGAATTGCGGCACGACATCTTGCGGAGCAGTTTCAGAATCGATCGGTCAAGAAAACGTATTGGGCACTTGTAAAGGGTTGTCTCGCTTTGGAATCGGCTACCTGGTGCGACTGTATGAGAAAGATTCCCGACGAAGCCCGATCAGAAATCTGCCAGGAAGATGATGTGGGAGCACAGCGAGCCGTTTTGCATTATTCCGTTATTCGCCGTTCCATCGATGACACGCTCATTGAGATACAGCTTGAAACAGGGCGTTCGCACCAAATCCGATTGCAGGCATCTTCGCGCGGGTTCCCAATTCACGGCGACGGGTTGTACGGGTCAACCATCAATTTTGGTCCCAATATTGATGATGAGCGTTTGAAAGGAATAGCCTTGCACGCCCGCTCGCTTGCCATCATCGACCCTGGTTCGGGAAAACGGTTGGATGTAATTGCCGAGCCGCCGGAGTTCTGGCGATCGAACGTATAACAATTGTTCGTGCACTGGCAAAACCTAACCGGTAAAAGCCCATTTGATCAGTTCGCTGATTTTTGGCGTCTTGCCTTGCCACAACAATCCAACCCGAAAAATCCGTGAAGCAATAAACACACAAGCCGCCGTGGCCAGGACCATCAGGAAAGCGGCCAAAAACGGCTGCCAACCTGGAACGGTGGCGTCCGTTGACATTCGCAAAACCATGACTGTCGGAGTTGCCGGTGGAAAAAACGAAAACAAAGTTGACATCTGGTTGTTCGGTTCGCGAATGATCATCATCCAGACGAACATGGGCGACATCAACAACATCCAGACTGGCAGCAGCATCGTCTGCGCTTCCTTTAGTTGACTTACCGATGCGCCGATTGCCATAAATATCGATGCGTAAAACAGAACACCCAGAATCTGAAAAACAACAAACCACGGGACCAGGTCCATCGGTATCATTTCAATCCAGCCACGTTGCCAGGCCAGAAACCAGACGCCTGCCAGATAGACGACCAAAATCGTCAGCGAACCACCGACGGTTCCAATCAGTTTCCCGGTCATTATCTGAATGGAGTTGGCACTACCCAATAGCACTTCGGCGATTCGAGCCGCCTTTTCTTCCAGGACCGTCTCCAGCATCGGTTGAGAAGACATGAAGATCACCATGAACATTAGCATCATAATCCCGAGTGGAACAAAGATTGCTTTCAACGGATCGCGAATTTCACCTTTTGAGATATCGCCACTGGATGTCCGTTTTAACGGGCTCATGCCACGAATCGGAACCGGGCTGCTCAGCTCGGCAACCATACTCGCATCGATCCCCTGTGCCTTCAATCGTTCGATTCGAACAAACTTGCTAACGACTCCCCCAATCCAGCTTTTGGCATCTGAAAAACTGGAATCTTCCGAGTAGAACGAAACAACGGGAACGCCGTCTGGATCGGCCTTGGTCCGGGAAGCGCGGAATTCAACAACGTTGGCAGGAATTTCGACGAAGGCATAGAGTTCTTGCTTGCGGATCCGCTCGGACAATTCAAATTTTTGTTCATCTGTGATTTCCTGCGAATCCCACAATTCCAGCTCGTAGCGTTTGCCTCGAGAAAAATCTCCAAAAGGCTCGTCATCAGTTTTGCTGATCGTTGAATCATTCAACTCCTGAATTCTCGCCATTTCACGTTGGTCGACCGCTGCATTGGCTTGTTGGGCTTCCAGCACCAGTTGCGGATAGATCTCTCTACTGTGATCGATCACCACGATCTTTAGCGTTTCGACTTTGCCGGTGTTCTTCAGCAGTTGCATGGCGACGATGCTGCCAAACATTAGTAATGGCATCATTAAAATGGAAAACAGAAACGCTTTGGTACCCACCATGGCGCGGTATTCACGGACCGCAATCGCGAGAATCTTTCTCATTTCAAGCTCCCCTGTTCCACCGATGATGAACTCAGATCCTCGGCCGTCGGACGAGCGATTTGCACAAAGATTTCGTGCAACGTCGGTCGAATAATCTCAAAATGGTTCAGTGGACCATGCTGGGCCAACTGGTGAAGAATTTTCGGAGCATCCTTCGGATCATGCATTTCCAGAATGTGCGACTTGTTGTGTTGAAGTGCCGATCGAACTTCCCGCAATGCCGGTAGACAAGTGTCCGAATCGGAAAAACGAATTCGAATGCGGTTGGCCGGAAATTGTTCCTGAATGGCGTCAAGTGTTCCATCGAGCACCTTTTTCCCCTTAAAGATCATGAAAATTGTGTCGCACAATTGCTCCGCGATATCCATATCGTGAGTCGAGAAAATAACGGTCGTTCCCCGTTCGCGTAATAGCAACACCGCGTCACGCAATGACTCCATATTGACAGGATCCAGACCACTGAACGGTTCATCGAGAATCACCAATTGCGGTTTTCCTGAAATGGCGGCAATGAACTGGATCTTTTGGGCCATACCCTTGGACAGCGTATCAATTCGCTTGTTCACCCATGTCGACGCATCGAGAAACCCGAGCCACTCATCCAGCCACACTCTCGAGTCGTAATTCCCCTTGAGTTTGGCGTAGTACCGTAACAAGTCGCCAACGCGCATTCGCTTGTACAGCCCCCGTTCTTCCGGAAGGTAGCCCAGGCGATCGTCAGCCACTTTGCCAATCGTATTGCCGAGGACTGCGACTGTGCCGCTATCGGGTTGGTAGATCCGCAGGATCATTCGCAACGTAGTTGTCTTGCCGCTTCCATTGGGGCCGATAAAACCGTAAATCGATCCCTTGGGTACCACAAGGTCCAGTGAGTCGACCGCTTTCTGTGTTCCAAACAGTTTGGTGACGCCGCTCAATTCAATTGCATTCGACATAAATTTCGTGATGACTTTCCGAATCTAATTCGGGCCGAACCGATTGAAAACTGTTATTTGCATACAAAGAAGAGCCCGATTGGAGCGAAGAATATACCACGAAACGTGCATCCGCGCCAGCACGGATTGCCTGCGCGCGAACCGCAAATTACGGTTTTCCGCCTTTGGAAGTCGCAAGTCCGTGCATATCAGGGGTCCTGTAATCGTTCGCCAAATTGGTCGGCAATGTTATATTGATCGGATGATCGTTCCCATGCCTCCAAACCATTGTATTTCGGTTGCGGTGAGTTGCGGTTCCGATGGCTAAACTTAAACCTGAAACAACCAACCCAAATCAAATTGCGCGCAAACCCAGTGGAGTTTTGCCTTGGCTATTGAATTCAACTGCGCTCAATGTGGGTCGGGGTTATCCGTGCGCGATGAAGATGCGGGAAAAAGAATTCGCTGTCCGCGTTGTGGCATGATTGGCGTCTCCAGTTCGTCGACACAAAGCACCATGGGTCCGAAGTTCACGGCAGAAACATCAGGGGAAAAGGAACCCAGGTTTCAAATCGACGAAGAGTCGGATCGCTGGTTAATGCAAACGCAAGAGGGTGCAATTTACGGTCCCGTTTCCCGTTTTGATCTTGACCAATGGGAATCCGAAGGGCGATTATCGGCTGTATGCCTCGTACAACGCGCCGGGCAATCGCATTGGCAATCCGCACTTATTTTGTATCCACATTTGGCCGGAGCCTCGCCCGCCCCAGTCACATCAAAAAATCCGCCGCGCGACCCACGTGCTCATGTTGGAACGAATCGCCGGGTTGCACCGGGTCCGATGATCCAACGAGGCAACAACGGTCCGGCAGTCCTTGCAATGGGAATTCTCGGTGTCATCATGTTTGCATTTCCGGTTTTCGCCATGATTGCATGGGCGATGGGTGCCTCGGAAATGCGAGCCATCCAGCGGGGAGAAGCTCGATCGGAAGGGCAATTGCTGGTCAAGATTGGACACATTCTTGGATTAGTCGGTACTTGCATTGGTGTCCTGATCTGCCTCAGTTGCTGCGTTGCCTTTAGAAGGTAATCGAATTCGTTCCGATCGGTTATTATCGAAATTGTGCAATTCGACCTGGCATTCAACCCACGCCTTACATCTATATTGACAAGGAAACGCAATGCCAATTCTAGGATCACACACCAGTGCGGCAGGGGGATTGCACAAGGCAGTCGAACGAGCAGCCAAAACAGGTTGTGATTGCGTTCAGCTCTTTACGAAAAATAACAATCAGTGGCGAGCGAAGCCGATTTCCATTGACGACGTGGACTTGTTTCGAAACTCGTTGGACGAATTGGAAGTATCTCACCCACTTTGTCATGCGTCCTATTTGATCAATCTGGCCAGTCCCAATGAAGAACTGCGCCAAAAAAGCGTTGACGGTATGGTGATTGAATTGCAACGCGCCGAACAATTTGGCATCCCATTCGTCGTTGTGCATCCCGGTTCATTTACGACCAGTGACGAAGCGTCCGGCATCGCCGCCATCATCCGGTCCCTGGATGAAGTCTATCGATCGATCGAAGGTCTTACTGTTGAACTGTTGCTGGAAAACACAGCGGGGCAGGGGAGTAACCTTGGTTGGCAATTCGAACAATTGCAACTAATGATCGATGGGAGCAGTTTTTCAAGTCGAATCGGTGTCTGCATCGATACTTGTCATGCCTTTTCAGCCGGCTACGAATTATCGTCTCAGGATGGGTACAAAAGGACGTTTGAATTGCTCGACCGCACGGTGGGACTCAAGAAAATCAAGGCCTTTCATCTAAACGACAGCAAGCAACCGTTTGGAGCGCGCAAAGACCGCCACGAGCACATCGGACAAGGTGAAATGGGACTCGAGCCGTTTCGAAATCTGTTAAATGACCAGCGGTTTGCCACGACGCCAATGTATCTCGAGACAGAAAAGGGTGACAAAGACGGTCGCGACCTTGACGAAATCAATCTGGAAACGCTCCGTTCACTGGTTCGATGACATGTGAGCGAACATTCAATCGCGGAATTAATGCGCGTGAACGAGTCTAAACCTGGACCCAAAAGTCTTCGACCTTTACCATTGCCTGCTTGACGATTCCAAGTTTTTGCAAGTTTTCAAAAACCGTGAAAGCCGACTCAACCGGGATCAGGAAATCGTTGTTCCATCGCGTGCGCGACAGCCATTGAATCGAATCGGACCATCCAAGTTGAAATCGGTCGGCAATCACCTGGGCAGCAGCCGGATCGCACGCAAACTCCTGGCAGGCGACATTGCTTGCCGACAAGACATTGCGAACCACGTCGGTGTGCATTTCCAGAAACTCCTTTCGGACGGCTACCACAATGGCTGGCCAGGGAACAACTCGCTCTGCAATACGCCGGAACTCACCATTATCGACCAGCGGTTTGGTCATGTACTTTTCCCAAAAGAACATATCAGCGTTGCCCGCCGCCAGGGCCTTTCTGGCTCCCTCAAGATCCCTGACCTCAACGAATTTGATATTGTCGGTCGGCCAGCCGCGCAATGCCGCATCAACGATGGCAATCAAATGTGATCCCGATCCGAATCGGCTGATGGCATAGCTGCCGCCACACAGATCATCAACAGAATCAATTTTCCGACTGTTGGAGATATGGATCCCCCAAATCAATGGAGAATCCACATAGACTTTGACAATTCGATATTTCGAACCGGAAAGTATTCGCGAAATGGCTCCTTCGAACAACAATGTTGCCATATCCAGGCTCCCGTCATCAAGAGCTCTCGACAAATCGCCAGTCCCGCCAGGAAAGTCATGAAAAATAACGTTGGCACCAGCGGCACGAAACCGGTCGTTTTCAATTGCCAGATGCCACGGCAGGTTGAAGTGTTCTGGAACGCCTCCGATGTGAATTTCGAGCATGACAGGTCAGGCTTTAGAAAATGGAAAGGAATGACGTGTCCGGCAATGAAACCCTGTTAAGTAACCCGTTAAGTGCCTGCATCTATTTACCAAAACAATAAAGCGCGTTCATGGTTCGCACGTAAATCTTGCCGTTGGAAATAGCGGGTGATGCCAAAGTTTCCTCGCCAAGCTCGTTTCTGGCAAGAACCGTTCCCTTGCGATCCGTTGCCAGGACTAAAACCGTTCCATCACGACCGGCCAGGTACAAATGATCACCCGCAACGACCGGTGTGCTGCGATGTCGGTCAGCAAACAGTCGCTCTGAATATACTTCTTCGCCCGATTCCGCATCAAGACACATCATCACGCCACTTTCGCGGGCCAGAAATACCATTCCATTGGCAATGACTGGCGTCGCAACATCGGGTGTCCCTTTTTCAAGTCGCCAGTTAAATGCTTCCTGGCTTTCGGTCACATCACCCGAAAGTTTTTCGATATCTAATGAAATCACCGGGCCGTTTTTTGCCGAAGGAACAATCAACTCCCCTGCTGCAAACATCGGTGATGCCACAAATCGTAAAGTCGGATTGTAGTTGTCTTTGGAATTCAATCCCCCGCAGCGCCACAACTCCGTCCCGTCATCGAGCGAGTGCCCCATAACGTAGTCGCCGCCGTGAGTGACCAACAAGCTCGAATTGCCAGTATGAATAACAATGGGGGATGCATACGAATGTTTGTTTTCAAAGGTAGCCTCTGTCGCGCGGTCGTGTCGCCAGATTTGCTTTCCCGTGGCTGCCTCCAGCGCAACAATCGTCCCAACACTTGTCGAGTCCTTGTCGCGCATTTCACCGTGGATCAATTGCAAATACAGTTTCCCCTCGTCGAGTATCGCAGTGGAGGTCATACCAAACTGGATTTTGAATTCGCCATATCGTTCCTGAAGATCGACTGACCAAACCAGATTTCCGTCGTAATCAAAACACTCGATAAAACCCGCTGTCGACATGGCCCAAACGTGTTTCCCGTCGGTCGATGGTGATGGACTTGCCGAGTTTCCACCATCGCGAGATGCCTGATTCGTTCCCTGCAATTGTTTTCGCCAGATTTCGACGCCGTCTTTCCCCACACAATGCAGCCAAATGCTTTTTTCATCAACAACGCTGGTCACAAAGACTGTATCGTTCCAGACGATGGGACTTGCGCCCCCCGGTCCCGGCAATTCGAATCGCCACACCATGTTTTTGTCTTTGGAAAATTCGACGGGCAGATTTGATTCAGTACTCGTATTATCCAAATTCGCGCCACGCCACTGGGGCCATTGTTGTACAGAATTCGCGATAGCGGCCTGATCCTGTGCAACGGCGATCGTGTTGTTAACACAGACGATCAAGACGATCACCGCCGAAAACAAACGGGCAAACAATTGGAAGTCTCTCATTTTGGCTGGACTCACTTAAAATCGGTTCAGAATGTCGGAGATTGAATCATGGTGATCGATGCAAATACAGGGTCAACGATCACGGCCATTATTCCATAAGTCCCCAATTAACGAATCGGGCCAACGACATTTCCACCTGGCTGGACGGCGCCAATTTCGTCGAAATAATCGTGAGCGAAAGTGCAAGATCCAACAATCGATTCGCTCAGGTCCAGTTTTGCACTCTTGGAAATCCTGAAACAGCGTCGGAGTGAAAAGCCACGTGGCCGTTCACGCCGTGAACGAGCCGGGAGTTGTGGTCGGTCTCCCGACCGAGGCACCCTGAAATAAGGTTGCCACCCTGAAATATCACCTTGAAATATGGCTGGCACCAATGGTATTGTTGACTTGCCGCGCGACCCTGGTGCGGAGGGAAGCGACCAACTCGACCCCCGCGCTCCGCGCTGTCCCCGTTGCGGGCGGGTGATGCAGAAAGTCGAAGCCCAACAGCGTCCGAGCTGGCGGATAACGATGAACGGCAAGTATCGTCCCCCCTGGTACGACTCATGACGAGGCACAAGCAACACCCGGCAACCATGTTCGGTGCGGGGTCAGGAGACCACGCGCACAGCGAGAAGGTATGCGACAACACGCGTTGTGCGAAGGTCTCCCGACCGAGCACAGTGATGACCCGCGAAGGATTATTCAAAAAGAATCCGAAAGCGGCAATGAAAATGCTGCGCCGATGTGCATCGCGGACAGCTCACGGAGCCTCACGGATGGGTCACGGACACTTCACGAATCAAAATGATCTCGACACGACAACCACCGACGCTCGACAAACGCGAAACTCCTCACACTTTCCCGCGCGGCTGACTGTTATCTGAGTCGTCTGAACGCAAGAAAAGCCGATTGAATTCGCATACTGGCCAAAGAAAAAAACCTGGCTGCCTCAGCGTCACTTTCGGTCAAGGCCGTCATCGGTCACATGTTTTTCAAGTTTTTCTAGATATTCGAACATGCTTTGCAGACAACAATCATGGAACGCACATGCGCGATCGACATCATCAATTGTATCCTCGATTTTCGGCCAATCGGGAGTTCTGACATTGCAACTGAACAGTTAATAGGACGCTTCCTCCGCGGGCACTTCTTCTCGAAAACCAAGCTTCTGACGCCAAATCAGGCGCTATAACTCATCGGCTGACACCAGAATCCCGCATTCGCGCCGCTTCAGCACCGCCGCGTTCAAACCTCTGAGCCGCGAAGCCTCATTCATCACGCCTGCGCAACCCGGCCCCTCCGCGCGCTCCCAGCACATCATTCGTCGAGAGAGCATTCTTAGGACAAAGCCTAGGCTTTGTCAGAAAACTCATTTTACAAGGATTCGAAGGAAGCGTTGCATAAACGCGATTTTCACAAAGCCACCGAAGTTGATCGCGGTCTTTTCGAACCTCGAAAAGATTCGCCGACTCTCTTTGAGCCAGCCAATG
>JANNWJ010000091.1:0-48166 GCA_031414755.1 Pirellulaceae bacterium
AACCCGGAACGGGTTCAACAAATCGAAACAACGCCACATCGTCGATTGTTCAACACCTTCGGCGTTGCGATTTGAGCTTGTTCGTAATCCTTGGGTGCGCTTTGCGACCCAAGGCTATGTTGCTGAACACCTGCGGCGTTGCGAATCGAATTGATTACGTCCCACAAAATATGGGCGGCACCTTTCTCGTTCGCACCTTTCTCGTTCTGTCGTTTAATTCGTTTGCATTGGTGATCGTTTGTCGTTGAATCGATCGTGATTCTGAACGTGCAACATTGGTTTCTATCGGGAAGAGCCTGGCCAATTTTATTCGCTATCGCTGATACAAGACTTAAAAGCGTTAATTCTTGCCCCCCTTTACCTTTCGGACTAATGGTCAGGGAAGGGAGCAGGTTTCCGATTTCTCCCTTTTTCGCCAATACTCAAAATCGGCAAACTCCGATACTTATTGGCGTAATGAATTACGATGTGGACGGCTGAATCCCGGCCCATTGGACGAGACAATCCGGAGAACTATAAATGACCGTCAATTTCCTTCGCAAGGTAGCTGTGGTTGCCTGGTGGTTGTTGATTACGGCAGGGAATTCAGCGAATACTTTTGCCAATGACGGCTTGAAATCAGACAGATATCTGGGGGGGATCGATCGATCGGCCATTACCCGCACGCCCTTTGAAACGGAGCGTGCAAGCGATACTAATCCGTTGCGACTGATGGAGCTTGAAGGAACTATCGAAGCCTTGGAAAACCGGCATTCGGAAAAAGTAGTTAATCATTCCAGTCAGTTTACTTTGAAGGCTTTTTACGCAACGGATGCATCCGGCTTAATTGCTCCTCTGAATTCGGATTCAGATTCCAGGTTGACTTTGAAAGCGGAGACCAGAACAACAGCCAATAATTACGGTCGAATTGTATTGGATCGACCTTCAGCATACCTGGCGATCGTCGAACATTGCGTTGATTTGCCAGCCCGGATTCAGAATATCACTAATCCGTTTTTGGAATACTGTGCTAACCAGGAATTGGAAATTGAGCGTCGACTGGCGGTTCCGGCGGCGTTGGCGGCACATTCCCGTTCCATCCCGGTTATTTCCGCAGGTTTTTCGCGACCGTCGGTCAACCCGATCAGGCCTGTCCGATCGCGAACGCCTTTGATATCCCCAAAAAGTTCCAACTACAGAATTCTATTAATCGAATCAGTCCCCTCGGAGATTTCACGACCGACATCGATTATTGAAAAACGAATTAGTGATTTCGTTGGGGCCGGACAAGGTGGATGCGAATTCTTTGGCGAATGCAACAAATGCCTGTTTGGGAACAGTTCGGGTCGCAGTGATAGTTCAAGCAAATTGAACGAAACTGCCAGTATTGAATTGACAATTCCAGAGTCAAAGGCGATTGGAAGTTCGTCAGCAAGATCGATGTTTTCTGGGTTGGGAACTTTGGCCCGAACAGTCAAACACTTTGTCGGTCCCTATTTGAATTACGCCCGGGCTTTGGACTTGATGAAGCATCTTCAGTCGATTCCGCCATGGATTTTTTCGACAATATGGCCCGATTATTTGGGGCAAAACGTCAGCCCGTTTGGCATTCTCCTTTGAATTTTCTGACTGCGACTCCTGTTTATTTGTATTTCGGCATTAATTGCGACGAATATTTCTGGATCTGGATTGCCGTATGAAATAGGTGTTTGAATTCGCAACATCATGGGCTTTCTTGCGGCGAGGTCCTGATTTCGAAGTCCAGAGTGAAATCGAGAGCAAGGAAAAGGATATCGACGAATTCCTGCTAAATTGCCGGGAAAAAGCGACTTTGGGACGATAGATTATTCCGGTTATGCCAGTCAGTTCACCGAAAATAGGAGATTTTGAACTACGGGCATGCGGTTTGCTTTGTCAGGACGCTTGAAGATTTTCCGTTCGCGACGGTCGATTCAGCAGGGCAAGAGACGGCGGATTTACAAGTCGATACGGGTAAAATCACGTTTTTTCGGTAGCGTTTGGGAATCCCCCAAAATAGAATATGCGTTGAAGGCACAGTTTGTGCCGATCACTGAAAACACGTAGGCAGGGGATGAGGCGTCCCGGGGTCTGTTTTGACCTTGCCCGGCCGCTTGCACAGAAATTATCAGTTTGGAGTGTTGTTATGTCGAAAAGCAGCCGTGTTGGTGTGCGATTCCAGTGGGCCATGGTTATGGCCACAATTCTGGCCTTGCCAAATTACTTGATGGCGCAGGAAACCGGAGCCCGGTTGGCGACGTTTGATTCTGCAGCAGGTGAGATTTCGTTCGCTCTGAGTTTGCAACCGCAAATGGATCGCGATTCAACCGTTGGGTCAGGGCATGTCGTAATTTACTTTGACACGTCGGCAAGTCAGATTGGCTTGTTCCGCGAACATTCGCTGAAAGCGCTCAACAGCGTGTTGCAAGGACTTGATCCTGCTGACATGGTTCAATTGTTTGCAGTGGATCTGGACCCGGTTGCCATGACGACCGGATTTGTTTCTCCGCACAGTTCGGAAATGAATGTTGCCATCGAACGACTTAATGAGCGATTGCCATTAGGCTCAACGGACATGGCCGCCATGCTGACATCGGTCTCGGCCCATTTCGAAAAAGTCGAAAACAAAAAAGACGTTATTTATATTGGCGATGGCATTTGTCGCGGGGCAACGATTGCTTCGGATCGTTTTCAGACGATGCTGGAAGAACTTGCTTCAAATCGAATTTCAGTTTCCAGTTTTGCGATTGGTCCGGAGCGCGATGTTGAGATACTGGCCACATTGGCCAACCGAACTGGCGGCAACGTATTTGTCGATACGGATGAAGTTGGTTCAACCGATGAGGCGGCAGCCGGCCTGGTAGCGACCGTTCGCGGTTCGGTCTTTTGGCCATCGAAACTGGAGACATCGTCTCAAGTTGTTGAGATCTTCCCGGCGACAGCGCCACCATTACGCAATGATCGCGATTCAATTCTTGTTGGTTCATTGAGTGCCCGTCAGCCCGTTTCGATTACGATCAACGGCAGCCTGAATGGCGACACGCAACAATACACCTGGACGGCAACACCGGAAGCATCCAATGGCGAATTCCGGTTCCTTCCTCAACTCATCGACAACGCCCGCGAAGATCTGGGAATGACCTTGCCCACGGTTGGTTCATTGGGACTTCGGGAAGCAGCACGTGTGATCCTGTCATCCTCGCACCAGATCACGCAGCTCGGTTCGGCGGTTCTCGCCAGTTCCAGACGGTCAGTTCAGCAAGAGGGTGATGCGCCGGTCGAAGATGCACCTGTCGAAGACGTGAGCGGCGGCGAAGGTCTTGTGCTTGGTGATCCGGCTCCGGCAGCTCAGGATGGCGCGGCTGCGGGTGGACTGAATCTTATTGATCAGGATTTTGACGATGCCCAGTTCCGCCAGGAGGCCGAAGGAAGCGACACGTTTTTGGATACAGTTGCAGATCGCCAGTTGGTTGGAGAAAGACGTCTGGTTACGTACGTTGAAAATGAATTGCGCATTTCACGCGAATTGTTGACGACCAATCCCGATCTGGGGATCGATCGACTAAAAGCCATGTTGGACACGGTACAACGCGCACCGGACATTGGTTCCGGTATCCGTTTGGAGCTGGAAAACAAGCTTCGTTCGTCGTTGCGTTCGGCCAGCGTGCAGAAACAGGAATTTGATACCCGACTGGCATTGCGTAACGAAGCTCGGGCAATTTCCGAATCGCAGGTCAACTTCCTTAATACGCTGCGTGATCGCGAAGAGAAGGTCGCCCAGTTTCTGGGCCAATTCAATGCCTTGATGGATGAAGGAAACTTTAATGGTGCCTTGATCGCGGTCAAGGAAGCTGTCGATTTCGACCCTCGCTCGCCCCATACGGCGGCAGCAGAAGAAGTGTCGATTATGCAAACTAACTGGGAATTGTACTGGGATTTGCGCAACCAGAAAAACCGCAACTTTCTGGCAAACTTGTATGAAGTAGAAGCATCAGCCGTTCCGTTTTCCGGTAACCCGGCTTTGGTTTTCCCGGACGCTGATGAGTGGGTCGAGAAGAAACTGCGACGCAAGAAATGGCAAAATGTCCGGATGGCCGGCAATCCCCGGGAAGAAAAAATTCTCTCCTCACTCGATCGAGATGTAAATTTTGATTACTTCGATCAAAGGTTTGGCGATGTTATCGATGAGCTTGAAAAGGAATATGACATTGAGATTGAGCTTCATGAGACGGCGATTGACAGTAATCTCGATATCGATACCCCGATTTCAAAAAAACTCAACGGAATCAGTTTGCGATCGGCTTTGCGAATATTGCTTGAGCCATTTCAATGTACTTACACAGTGGAAGACGAAGTTCTCAAGATCGTTTCCCTGGATTACGCAGTCGAGAATCCGGTGACGTACATCTACAACGTCGGCGATCTCGTTGCCCCTCGAAACACCCGTTTTGGTGGTGGTCAGGGTGGCCAGGGTGGTGGCCAGGGTGGTGGTCAAGGCGGCGGTGGTCAAGGCGGCGGTGGCGGTGGTGGTGGATTAGGTGGTGGTGTATTCTGCGTGCAGGACAACACCGACCTGATCAAAAAATCTGATCGCAAGCCAGTTGTCCTTTCCGTCGAAACTGTTGATGGCGAGTCCCTTCGGCAGTCCTGGGACCGGTACTTTACCGATCATCAAGCGGCTCCTGAAGACGTTCGTGAAACCGTTCGCTTCAACATGACACAGAAAAAATCTGACGAAGTGATCGCTGTCATCGAAGGATGCATGCGACATGGACAAACCCAGGAATGGATGTACGAAGCCATAATGCTGGCAATGCAAATTTCCGGCGCATCGGTAGCCGACGTTGAACGAACAGTCATGTCGGCAGTTGATTACAGTGACGAGCCCGATGATTTGCTGAACGCTGCCCTGTTCATGACTCAAAACGGCATGGAAAAACGGGCCTTGCAGATTTTGCGATACATAACAGAATCGGATCCTGCCCGTCACGAACCGTATGCACTGGCCATGCGAGCGGCGAGAGCAATCAACGATCATGAAGGGATGAAATGGGCCGTTGTCGGTGCGATTGGTCAAGAATGGCCGGATTATCCCGAAGAGCGCAAGCGAGCTTTCCTGGCCGCAGAAGAAATCAAACTTGAATTGCAACGGGCAGGCAAGTCCGACGAATTGCAACTATTCCAGGCGGATTTGGTCGAATCCCTTTATCGCGACTGTGTGATCAAGGTAACGTGGACAGGCGATGCTGACCTGGATCTTTATGTTGAGGAACCAGGTGGTACCATCTGCTCCCGTGAAAATCAACGAACCTTGTGCGGCGGGGTGATGATGGGCGACAAGGCATCACGTCCCAACGAATCCGGGCAAGTCACCGAATACTATGTCTCGCCCAAGGGTTTTTCCGGCGACTACCGGATGGCGATTCGGAGAGTGTGGGGCGAAGTTCCTACTGGTAAAGTCACCGTTGAGATCTTCCGAAATTACCGGACTCCCCATGAAACCAGCATGAAACGCCAGGTGCAAATGGATGACACGGGAGCGATCGTGTTTTTCAATCTGGATCAAGGCCGTCGGCTGGAGAAACTTAATCCGCGAGCAATTCAAGGTGCTGCTGCAGGAGAGTTCCTGGCGGACCGGGGAATCGTTGCCGAACAACTGGCTTCCTATCAATGGTCGGGATCATCGCGTCGATTTCGTTCCGATAACCCGGAGAGTGGCGCGGCCAAGGAACGCTTGCGTAACAATCTGTTGGGTGATCCTGGTTTCCGACCGGAAATCACGACTTTCCAGGTGGGAACGGGTGCGACAGTTACGGCGACAACCGCCGACCGATTGTATGTAATCGTTTCCACTCCTTTCCAGTTGTTCAGTGACATCACCGAAGTGAGCACGTTTAACTTTGTAACGGGTGATACTGGTGCTGGAGGCGCTGGTGGTGCTGGAGGCGCTGGTGGTGCTGGTGGTGCTGGTGGTGTCGGTAATTAATCGACAAGCAATCTCAATTCCTGAATGAAATTTCAAAAGGGCCGTGTCAGTTCGACGCGGCCCTTTTCGATTGCCGATCCAGGAATACCTCAGAAATCCTGATTTCTCCTGACCAAGTCTCTGTTTTCAAGCGGTTCCCCTGCCGGTACGATGAAGCGGTCAGGATTATTTGTCAAACGGTCCGTTTGAATTGGTTCAATCGGTGGAATTTGACAAGACCAGGCAACTCCTTCACCCGGTCACGACTCATGCCATTTCGAAACATATTGACCATTGGCATTGCCATTGCAGTCTGCCTCGCCAGTTACTCGATCTCAATCCACAATCGCTACGCAAGCGTATTTGGACAGGCGATGTCGATCGTGGAAAAGGAAGCGCTGCGAGAAATCCCCCGTCGTCAATTGTTCCAGGCCGCCATGGATGGCATGGTCAAGCAACTTGACCCCAATTCATCGTTTATCTCACAAAACGATCGCGTTGCACTGGAAGAAGATTTAAACCAGCAATTCGTTGGCGTCGGAATGCACTTTCGACCGGATATTGAAAAAGAAGGCCTGCGAGTCGTAGCGCCGATACCTGGAACGCCAGCCTGGAAAGCAGGAATCCAGGTTGAGGATTTGATAACGGCGATCGATGGAAAATCAACAAAAGGACTCTCCAGCGACGACGCGATTCAACGAATTCGCGGTCCGCTTGGCCAATCCGTTGTGTTCACGATTTGTCGAAATTTGATATCTGAACCGATCGAGATTCGCGTGATACGCGAAGAAATACGGGTCCCGTCAGTTCTTGGTGATACGCAGAATGCCGATGGAACATGGAACTTTATCCTGGAAGGCCATCCGAATATTGGCTATATCCGGTTGATGGAATTTGGTCGAAAGTCAACTAATGAAATGCAGACAGCATTGCAAACGATCAACGGGAAAGTCGATTCGCTGATTTTTGACTTGCGTGACAATCCCGGTGGTTTGCTTGATTCAGCCGTGGAAATAAGCGATATGTTCATCGGTCGTGAAGTTTTGATCGTTCAAACACGACGGCGGGATAAATCGATAAGTGATCGCTGGTTCGCAACCAGCAAAACTGAATTGAATTCGCAAACACCGGTGGTCGTCCTTGTAAATGATCGTTCAGCCAGTGCATCAGAAATTGTTGCCGCTTGTTTGCAAGATCATGGCCGGGCGATTATTATCGGCGAACAAACATATGGAAAAGGCACCGTTCAGGATCTGATCAGTCTGGAACCTAATCGCAGTATGCTCCGATTGACAACCGCCAGTTATTGGCGTCCCTCCGGGAAAAACATTGACCGAACAGTTCTGGAATTGCCTGAGCCAGGTCAGTATGGAGTTGTTCCGGACCCCGGTTTTACCGTACCGCTCACTGAAGATGATCGAAATGAAATCCGGGTTGCCAGGTTTCAGCGAGATACCGAGGCCATTTCGCATTTGGCAAGGGACAACGAAGCTGGTGAACCGTCTCCGGAACCTGCCGATACAAATCCCAAAGGGAACAGCGATGCCGATAGCTTTCGCAACTGGCTGGAAGTCGATACCCCATTGCAACGAGCCGTCGAACATTTATTACAACTATCGCTTTCAAGGGTCGCGGCATAACTCCCTTTTCCGATTCAAGGAATCGGAGCGGTGTATCGGATGCTGCATTTGTCAGTTCTTCATAAGCTTTTTGTAGCGGAAGCGGATGGGATCGCCTTCCTTGATTCCCAGTCGTTCGCGCCGTTGGCTTTCGTACGTCTGGTAATTGCCTTCGCACCAGTGAACGTACGCGTCCCCCTCAAAAGCGAGAATGTGCGTTGCAACGCGGTCAAGGAACCAGCGGTCGTGACTGATCACAACCACACAGCCGACGTAGTTAAGGATCGCTTCTTCGAGGGCACGCAACGTATCCACATCCAGGTCATTAGTCGGTTCGTCCAGAAGCAGCACGTTGGATCCACGCCTGAGCAGTTTGGCAAGATGAACCCGGTTGCGCTCGCCACCCGACAGAATCCCGACTTTCTTTTCCTGATCCGATCCACGGAAGTTGAATCGATTAACATAAGCCCGAGAATTAATTTTCCGACCGCCGAGTTCCAGCGTGTCATGTCCACCGGAGATTTCCTCGAAAATGGACTTTTGTGGGTCAAGCGAATCACGGGACTGATCAACATATCCAAGTTCGACAGTATGTCCCACGCGAAGTTCTCCGTTATCGGGCTTGTCATCGCCAATGATCATGCGGAACAAGGTCGTTTTGCCGGCACCGTTGGCACCGATCACGCCGACAATTCCTCCCGGCGGCAGGTTGAAATCCAGATTGTCGATTAATTGCTGGTCTCCAAACCCCTTGCTCATTTTTTCCGCAACGATCACGGTGTCGCCGAGATGTTTACCGGGTGGAATCTGCATTTCAAATTCCTCGATTTGTTCCCGAAACGTTTCTGCCGACATTTTTTCATAGGCAGAGATACGGGCCTTGCTTTTGGACTGGCGGGCGCGGGGTGCCAGGCGAATCCACTCCAGTTCGCGAGCCAGGGTTTTGCGACGGGCGTCGTTCTGACGCTCTTCGATTCCCAATCGAGTTTGCTTTTGTTCCAGCCACGATGAGTAATTCCCCTTGAAGGGATGGCCTTCACCCCGGTCGAGTTCCAGAATCCATTCTGCCACGTTGTCGAGAAAGTACCGATCGTGCGTCACGGCAACTACCGTCCCCGTATAGGCCTGCAGGGTTCGTTCCAGCCAGTTGACACTATCCGCATCGAGGTGGTTGGTCGGCTCGTCGAGTAACAGCAAGTCGGGTTTTTCAAGCAGCAATTTACAAAGTGCCACTCGTCGTTTCTCGCCGCCGGACAATGTATTGATGTTGGAGTCTCGTGGCGGCAGGTTCATCACCTCGAAAGCGATTTCGATCTCGCGGTCGAGTTCCCACGCATTGGTCGTATCGATCTTGTCCTGAACCCGAGCCATTCGATCGTAGACTTTTTGCATTGCATCGGGATCAAGGTCTTCGCCGCATTTGGCTGTGAGGAGATAGTACTCATCCAGCAAGGCCCGGCGATCAGCGACCGCCTGTTGCACGTTTCCCCATACATCAGTCGTCGCGTCAAGTTGCGGTTCTTGCGAAAGGTAACCGCAAGTAAAACCATCGGTCAATCGAGCTTCGCCGTCGAAGTCCTTGTCCAGGCCGGCCATGATTCTCAAAAGCGTACTTTTGCCGGAACCGTTGCGTCCCAAAACGCCGATCTTTGCGCCGGGATAAAACGAAAGCCAGATGTCATTAAGAATTGTGCGAGGGCCAATTTTTTTGACGAGGCCGGTCATTGTAAAAATGTATGGATTGCTCATTTTATTAATCGTATCGAGAACTTGAAAAAGGGGGTATTGGGATAATGGTCGTCTGTCGCGACGTTGTCATTCCCATTCGATTGTTGCCGGCGGCTTGCTGCTGATGTCGTAACAAACGCGATTGATGCCGGCGACTTCGTTAATGATCCGGGTAGAAATCCGGGCAAGCAAATCGTAAGGCAATCTGCTCCAGTCAGCGGTCATGAAATCTTCGGTGTCAACGCAGCGAATTGCCGCAACACTTTCGTAGGTCCGCTCGTCTCCCATAACTCCCACCGATTGTACCGGCAATAGAACTACGAAGACCTGGGAAGTCGACTGATACAGCCCGGCCGCGCGAATCTCGTCGAGCAAAATAGCATCGGCTTCGCGAACGATTTCCAGCCTGTCGGAAGTGACTTCACCGAGGCAGCGGACGGCCAGACCCGGGCCAGGGAACGGGTGCCGCCAGACAATGCATTCCGGAAGGCCCAATTCAAGGCCAAGTCGCCTCACCTCATCCTTGAACAGGTCCCGCAATGGTTCAACGAGTTCAAAGCCCAGGTCTTCGGGGAGCCCCCCCACATTGTGGTGAATCTTGATCGTTGAAGCAGGCCCGTCGGGCGCGGCTCCACTCTCGATCACGTCGGGATACAAGGTTCCTTGCGCCAGGAATTTTGCACCTTTAATCTGCAAGGCGGCTTCGCGAAAGCATTCGATGAATGTGTGACCAATGCGCCGGCGTTTTTCCTGTGGCTCGGTGATGCCGGCCAGCGCCGTCAGGAATTTCTGCCGGGCGTCAATTACCCGCAAATCCGTGTCGAAATGCCGTGTGAATTCCTCGACGACCGACTCCTGTTCGCTTTTTCTGAGAAGACCGTTATCGACGAGAATGCAAGTCAATTGAGGACCAATCGCCTTGTACAGCAGGGCCGCAACGACGGAGGAATCGACGCCGCCCGACAATCCGCAAATAACTCGTTCGCTTCCGATCCGGTTGCGCAGGGCTTGAATCGTCTCGCCGGCATAATTTGTAATGTTCCAGGTTCCATCGCAGTGGCATGCTTTATAAAGAAAGTTTCTGAGTAACTGGGCGCCAAGCGGAGTGTGCGTAACTTCGGGATGAAACTGCAATCCGAAAAGGGGGCGGCTGATATGTCGGACTGCAGCGATCGAACAGGTTTTTGTTTGCGCAAGGGGGATAAACTCATCCGGGATGACGTGAACCTGATCACCATGACTCATCCAAACGGGAGTCTCGTCGGGCCAACCTTCCAGCAAACCGCTATGGTCGGTCACGGTGCAAATTGCACGACCATATTCCCGCGTCGGAGTACTTTCGACTTTTCCTCCAAGGGCATTGCAAATTAGCTGCATGCCATAACAAATTCCAAGAATCGGAATTTCCAGGTCAAAAATAGCCGGATCAGGGAGGGGTGCGTTTTTCGAATAGACACTGCTCGGCCCACCAGAGAGGATTAATCCATGCGGATGTATTTCACGAATCCGTTCTGCCGAAATGTCGTGTCGAACAATTTCACAGTAGACATTCTGTTCACGCACGCGCCTCGAAATCAACTGGGCGTATTGTGCTCCAAAATCCAGTACGAGGATTTTTTGGTCGGCGACGCCAATTGCAGAATTTGTCGATCCCTGGTCGGCTGAAATCATGGCGGGAGTCCGTGAAAGCGCCGGGGGTAAATCGCGGCAAGTGTCAGGCGCAATTGCCCCTGTCTGTTAAAACAAAAAACCCGCCAGGACGTTTTGGCGGGCCGAACGGCGATTATAGGAGTTTTCCCGACAAATGCCAGATGATTGGCAGTCGAAGCCCGGAATGAAAAACGTGGACAACTATCGGGACTTTTACCGGGGAATCCCGATTTACCGTAAATGTATTTCCATGTCCCGGGGATCCCGAAGGCCATCGCCAAGTTTCCGCAACGCTTCCGTTTCGATTTGTCTGACTCGTTCTCTGGTGAGACCTAATTCCTGACCGATTTCCTTAAGTGTATGCGGTTCGGTGTTGCCGAGGCCGAAACGCATTTGCAAAACAGTCGCTTCTCGAGTATCCAGGTCCTTTAGCATTCCAAGGACGTTTTTCAAGATGTCGTTTTCAAGCATTTCGTCATCGGGTGTTCGCATCCGCTCGTCGATTACCATTTCCCCCAGCGACCAACCGGTATCCGACTGATCGGACTGCGGAGTGGCATTTTGAATTTGGATCGCTTTTTTTATTATTGGCAGTTTGCGTTTGGGGACTCCAAGCAACCGGGCCACTTCCTCATTGGTCGGATTTCGCTTCAATTCATCGACCAGTCTGGCGGTGGCCCGCCTCCATTTACTTAGCAACTCAACCATGTATGCCGGAATACGAATGGTTTTTGCCGAGTTGATCAACGCCCGTTTTATCGATTGCTTAATCCAGTAACTCGCATAGGTGCTAAAACGAGTTCCCATATCCGGATCGAATCCTTCGACTGCCCGCATCAGTCCAAGGTTTCCCTCTTCGATCAGGTCTTGAAGAGCAAGGCCTTTACCGGAATATCCCCTGGCAATGTTGACGACCAGGCGGAGGTTTGCTCGAACCATTCGGTCTCGAGCAGATTCGTCTCCCACGGCGATCTGTCGTGCCAAATCCTGTTCTTCCCGGGCAGTTAGCAACCGGGTCTCATTGATTTCCTTGAGATACGTCTCGAGCGGTGTTTGAAGTGCGTTATCACGTTTAGTTCGCGCTCCACGAACGGCTGGAAGCTCGAATTCGGGTGAATCAAACCCACTGGAGTCTAGGGTTGGCATGGCGAACCTTTTGCGGAGGTTAATATTGGTGGCTGACAAACCTAGCTATCGTCGCTTGGTTGGCAAGAATCAACAGATAGCAAAACAGGGAGGTTTACCGTGGAGTAAACGATTGCGCAAATAGTGGCAATCGAAACGATTAGAGGGTTGAAAAGCATGAATTTCAGATTTTAGTTCTCAAGATCCAGTTGCGAGTCTGAGTTAGCCCATCACCGTTTAAACAGAGCCCCAGGTTCTTAAATCATCGGAAAACTGCCATGGATATCAAAAACGGAGTTCGAGGAATCGATCGATAGACCCAACCGGGAAAGTTTGTGAGGTGGATCTTTCCCTTATAGTGTCCCCCGCTATTGGCCAAACGAGGATTCGTTGGTATTATCGGGGGCTGGTATCGTCGAACCTTTTCGTCGGAGGCCCACCCCGGGGATTCGAAACAGTCGCGGCATTGCCGAAAAGCCGTTGGATTCGAAAACGTTCGCCAGCGTAGCTTCAATTGGCAGAGCACCGCTTTCGTAAAGCGGGGGTTGCGGGTTCGATTCCCGCCGCTGGCTTTGGTCGGTTGTATGGATGATTGGCCCGGCGAATTCCCGGATTTTTTTACATGCCGGACGAGTCGACCTTTCGTTGTCAGATCCGGGCGTAATTTCATAACAATTACGTTTGAAAACAAGCTACAATCCCATTTCCATTTGACACTATTGCAGAACTTAACGCATTCTCTAGTGGAGCAGCAAACAAACCATGAATCCAGGTATTGAAATCGAATTACGAGACATCGTTTTATCCAACGCCTCATTTGGACCAGACGAAATAAGAACAATTACACGTCGAATCAGCGACGAGTTTAGTCAATACACTCAATTGCGTGAAACGACTCAGGAACTGGCTGGACATGATAATCGATCGCCAGCGACATCGGTCCGGTTGGGTGTATGCCAATTCCTGTTAGGCAACTACAGCGAGTCGTTGAATACGCTCGCGAATGCTGATGGTGGAGCGCTGGCCCAGTTTTATATGGGACGCGCTAATCTTGCTTTGGGCCATAATGACAAGGCCATCACGAATTTTGAATCAGCCAAAACGGCCGGTTATCGCAGTGATGATTGCCAGATTGCCGTTGCCGAATCGCATCGCAACGCCGGGCGAATCGATGAAGCGATGATGATTCTTGACAACATGTTTGGACCGGTTGAGCAAACAGCAGAATATCTGTATCAGCGCGGCGCAACGATTGCCTCGCGGGGAGACAATCCAGGCGAAGTCGTCGCGTTGTACGAACGAGCCGTGGAAGCCGACGGGAGGCATTGCGGTGCCTTGTTCGGGCTGGCACTGGAGAATGACCGGCGTGGCAACGACGATCGCGCCCTGGAATTGTATCAACGGGCATCGGCGGTTTTTCCGACCAATGTTGGCGTTTTGCTGAATCTGGGTCTTTTGTACGAAGACTATGATCGATACGAACTTGCCCGCGAATGTTACAGCCGTATTCTGGATCAGCAGCCCAATCACCTGCGGGCGACACTGTTCCAGAAAGATGCCAGTGCATCGATGGATCCGTTTTTTGATTACGAACAAAAGCGTCGTCAGGAACAATTAAAGTCGATTATGAACATTCCTGTCTCGCAGTTTGAGTTGTCGGTTCGCAGCCGCAATTGTCTGGAAAAAATGGGCATTCAGACGTTGGGTGATTTGACGAAAGTCTCGGAACTGGAACTTCTGGGAAGCAAAAATTTTGGCGAAACCTCATTGGTCGAGATTCGGGAAATGCTGGCCAACAAGGGACTTTCGATTGGCCAGTTTGTTCACGAGAAAGAGTCAGCCGATGAGCCAGTCGACATGAGTCACTTGTCGCACGAGGAACAGGCGTTGCTGGAACGGCCAATTTCCGATTTGAACTTGTCAGTTCGCGCCCGTAAATGCATGACCCGTCTTGGGTTGACCACCATTGGCGAACTGGTTCGCAAGTCGGCCGACGATTTGCTCGAGTGCAAGAACTTTGGTGTAACGAGTCTGACTGAAATTCGTGAAAAGTTGACCGAGTTCGGGATCAAGCTTCGAGGCGAGTAATTGTCGCCTTTTCCAGCAATGAGATTCAGGAAATCCTTTCGCGTTGAAGCCAGCGTGAGAGGATTTTGTTTTTCAGCTGGGCACCGTTTCGGCAAGCGGATCGGTTTGCGTGCCGTTGACGGTGTAATTGAAATGCCCGACGAAAAGTGCAGGTGACGTTTTGGGTGGATCGGAAAACGAATTTCGATACGAATTGATTCACGTTGATCGTCATTGCCATGCCAGGCTGGGCCGGCTGATTACTCCACGCGGTATTGTTGAACTGCCTGCATTTATGCCGGTGGGGACGGCCGGCACGGTCAAGGGGCTTACACCGACCCAGGTTCGGGAGACGGGCGCGGGGATCATACTTGGAAACACCTATCATTTGTCGCTTCGGCCCGGTGATGAGTTGATCGCCCGGTTGGGTGGCTTGCATCCGTTTTCGCTTTGGGACGGACCGATTTTGACTGACAGCGGTGGATTCCAGATATTCAGTCTTTCCAGGTTGGCAAAGATTTCGGAACAAGGGGTGATTTTTCGATCGCATATCGATGGTTCCATAATTAATTTGACTCCAGAACGATCTATGGAGATTCAGGCAAATCTGAACAGCGATATCGCAATGGTGCTTGATCACTTGCCCCCCTTGCCGTCGACAAGGAGTGTTATTGAGGACTCGATGGAGCGCACCATTCGCTGGGCGGAGCGATGCCGGGCTACGCCTCGTCGAAAAGGGAGGGCCATGTTCGGAATCGTCCAGGGGGGACTTGAAACGGACTTGCGAACGAAGTGTGCCCGCGCGCTCGTGCAGCTTGATTTCGACGGTTACGCGATTGGTGGATTAAGCGTAGGCGAAGGCCCGGAAGACATGTATCGGATAACTGGCGAAACAACGCGCTCTCTTCCCCATGATCGGCCGCGGTACTTGATGGGTGTTGGGCGTCCTCAAGATTTGCTGGCCTCGATTGCACGGGGCATCGACATGTTCGATTGCGTTATGCCAACGCGAAACGGTCGGAATGCTCTGGCGTTTACGGATTCGGGGCCTTTGCGATTGCGTAATCAAGTACATCGCGACGATCCCCGTCCGTTGGATGAAAATACGCCGTCACCTGAAAAAAAATTCAGCCGGGCCTATCTTAGACATTTGTTTATGGCAGGCGAGATGCTCGGGCCAGTGTTACTCTCGATTCACAACCTGGCGTATTACCAACACCTGATGTTACGAGCCCGGGAAGCGATATCTTGCGACAGTTTTCTTGATTTTTGCCGGGAACGGTATTCTGGATGGGGTGAACAGGTCGCGGAATTCCTGCCTTGAATAGAGGCATTGTTGGTCCGACGACAGGTTATTAGTCGCATGATTGAGCCCAATACCATGGAGGGCCATACAGCTCAATTTGTTGGAATTCGATGGCAAATGGGCTATGTTTTTCCGGATGCTCCATGACAACAACAGCAAGAGTTGAGGTTGAAACGAGTATTTAACGAGCCGAACAGCCTATTGGCAAGTGATATGCCCTTGTTGGTTTATAGTCATTTTTTTACGATATTGGGAAGACAATAGTCGTTTCCTGGAAACCGCAGTCAACGTCAGCGCCGGTCGCACTGGCGATTTGCCAGTACCGGCTCTCACTTTTCGTTACTGTTTGACGAAAAACCGCAATCGCATACCGGAAAGTGCCGTTGTCGATGAATTGAAAAGTCATCGTCGCCGATTGTAAAGATCTTGATTTCTGTTGTTGTTTGTCCTTGCAGCCGGTCCGAAGGGACCGCGGTTGGAGTACCGATGTTTCAAATCGCGGCGTTGTTGGCCCAACTGGGCTCGGATAAGCAGGTCGCATCACCTAACGAGGCTGGCGAAGGCGCTGCCAATTCCGGCGGATTCGGGTCAATGCAGTTCATTTTCCTGATGATCGGTGTGACCGTAATGATGATGTTAATGATGCGACCCAAAAATGTTGATCGGGACCAAAAGAAAAGGCTGGCAGGGTTAAAAAAGAACGATCGGATAGTGACCGTCGGTGGAATCATTGGCACAGTTATTTCGATTCGCGATGACAATAACACGGTAACGTTGCGAATTGACGAATCAACGAACACAAAACTTCAAATACTTAAATCGGCTGTTAGCAAGGTAATCGGCGACGAAAAGCCATCGAGTTCAGACTCGTGACCCAGGCGGAAACACAAGACTTTCCAATTCAGAAACAATCAATTAAACCCAAACAAAAAACGACGATATGAACATTTCGGGAATTGCCAACTTGTTGGCACAACAAGTATCCAACGACACGGCGGGAAAGTTGGCTGGCAGTTCGGCTGGCGACGCCGGTTTTTTTGCAAACCCCGTTGTATGGACACTGGGAATTATTTTGCTCGGTTTGCCAGTTGCGACATGGATCGGCCGAAAAGTGGGTTCGATGGTCCGAACGCCTGAAAATTCCTGGCGGATTGGACTCATCTTTTGGTTTATCCTGGTTTCCGCTGTGGTTATTACTACCAAACCACTCAAGTTCGGTGTCGACTTGCGAGGTGGCGTTACGATTATTGGCCAGATGAACGAGCAGGAGCTGGAACCCGGTGACCAACCGATCGACATCAAGGATATCATTCCACAACTAAAAATGCGGATCGATCCGGCGGGCACAAAAGAAATCGTTATTCGTCCGATGGATAAGGACAAAATCGAAGTTATTATTCCTGACGTTGAAAAGGAAGAAGCGGAGCGAATCTGGACGCTTCTCACCTCGGCTGGACAACTTTATTTCCGCATCGTTGCTGACGACAACAACCCGCTTCACCGATCGATTATTGCCGCCGCCCGGCAGTCTATTTCAGATCCAGTCAGAGCGGTAAAAAACGAGGAAGGTGAAAGGATTGGCGAATGGTACTCCCTGGCGCGTGAGCAAGTCAAACAAGGAAGTACATCGATCAAGCCCTTGCCGTTCAAGTTTCTGCCATCGACCAGCCACCTTGTTCGGGATTTGCAGACGTGCGTGGCTATTGATATGTCGACACTGCAACTGGATTCGTCAGACGACGATCTTGCTCGCCTTCAATTTAGCAATTGGTGCGAAAAACAGGGGTATCGGGATGTCGAAATCCTGATGGTGCATCCGAAAGACCGGCAGAACGTAGAAGGAAAATTCCTCAAAAACGTGAGCAAGGGAAGTGATCAGTCGGCCAATCCCTGTATTGAATTCAGCCTGTCGGCTGAAGGAGGCAAACGGTTATACGCCTTGACTCAAAACAACAAACCGCAGGGGGGGCGCTACAGCTTGTTGGGGATCGTTCTGGATGGTCATTTGCAGTCTGCTCCTCGCATCAATGAACCTATTCGAACCAATGGTCAAATCACCGGCAAATTTACTGATCGGGAAATCGAAGATTACCGAACAGTTTTGAGTTCCGGGAAACTCGATGTCGCGCTGCGCAAGAACTGGATCAGTTTGGACCAAATTCGTTCTACGTTGGGTGATGAATTGAAGACAAAGGGAATTATGTCGAACGCAATTTCCCTTGCGTTGGTTGTGACGTTTATGCTTGTCTACTATCGTTTTTGCGGAATGGTTGCTTGCCTGGCCCTCGGATTGAACTTGTTGTTTTCCCTTGGAATCCTGATCTTGATTAACGTTAACCTGACCCTTACAGGTTTGGCGGGCTTTGTGTTGACGATCGGAATGTCGGTGGACGCAAATATCCTGATTTTTGAACGTATCAGGGAGGAACTGGAACGAGGTTCGGCCTTGCGAATGGCTATTCGTAACGGATTTGACCGGGCGATGTCGACGATTATTGACTCGAATCTTACTACGCTCGTTACGGCGATTATCCTTTACGTTGTCGGGACAGATCAAATCCGGAGTTTTGCCGTGACTTTGATCGTGGGCATTCTGATGTGCATGTTCACCGCGATTTTTTGTGCACGTTTGATATTTGTGGTTTTCGAGCGAAATCGGTGGATATCCGAATTGAAAATGCGCCAGATTTATCGCGGCGGCCTGATTGACTTTGTTAGCAAGCAACCTATTGCGACGGCATTTTCGATTTTGATCATCGCCGTAGGTATCGTTGCCCTTGTTGCACGAGGCCCAGGAATATTGGATACGGATTTGGCCGGAGGATCGACAGCCAGGGTCGAATTCATCAACATAATGCCAGTAAACGATATTAAAGCGGCATTGGAAAACGGTGGGTATGAATACCAGAATGAACCCATCCGTTACGAAGTCACACAGATGCAGGACAACGATCTTGCCATCAAGATCGACAGCAGTTTGCCGGCAATTGAAGACGAGGGTGCCGACAAAGATCTGAAACTTGACATCATTATTGCCCAGGTCTTTAAGGGCAAACTAAAGATGTTAAATATGGATTTCGATCCCGCCCGGATTAACATTGCTAAAGGGGACGGTACGAAGATCGACATCTCCCCTTCACCGCAAGAGCCGGCTGCCGAAGACAATAGTGAACCGCCGGCAGGTGGTCCCAATGCCGGTGACCTCGGAAGGAACGATTTCCGATCAACCGAAAATTTTGCGGACTTTTCCGGTAATTCAAGACAGGAAGGCACCAAGACAGAAACATCGGCAACGGAGCCTCCAGCCCCGAATACTCCGATAGTCTCCGATCCTCAGGAAACAACGCCAACCCCCGTGCAGCCTCCGTTGACTCCGCAGGAGCCGGCAGGGCAGTCGCGTGAACGATACATCGCAACAGCCGAATTGAGTTTCCAGTTTCCAATGGCAGGCGAATCAGTTCGTGGAGCACTCATTCAAGCGGCACAAGAACTTGAAGACGTACCACTTGACGCACGGGACGTGACACTTACTGGCGAAGGAGTCGAAGGGATCAAGGACCGGTCTGGAAAGTGGAAAGTTGCAATTGCGGTTTACAACCCTGCCGATGCCGGTCGAATTCTGGCGAAAGTCCGCGACACGATGGCATCACAACCGTATTTCGCCAGTAGTAGTGGAGTTGGTGGTCAGGTTGCCGGCGATACACAGTGGAAGGCACTTGTGGCAATTATCGCCAGTTGCATTGGTATTATTGCCTATGTTTGGGTGCGATTTCAAAATGTTGCGTACGGGCTCGCGGCAGTAATCGCGCTGGTTCATGATGTGTTAGTCACGGTTAGCGCCATCGCCATAAGTTACTACGTATCCGACGCATTGGGCTTTTTATTGGTCGATGATTTCCGGATTAGTTTGTCGGTCATTGCAGCATTGCTTACGGTTATTGGTTTTTCTGTGAACGACACGATTGTGGTGTTTGACCGAATTCGCGAGATTCGCGGAAAACGTACCGAAATTACAGGCAACATGATTAACAGCGCTGTTTCGCAAACGTTGTCCCGGACGATTTTGACTTCGTTTACGGTGTTCATCGTACTTGTGATTTTGTACGTTTGGGGGGGTGAGTCAATTCACCCATTTGCGTTTGCCATGTTGATAGGTGTCGTCGCCGGTACCTACAGTACGGTTTTTATCGCCGCGCCGTTTTTGCTTTGGCTTATGAATCGGGGGATGGCCCCACCGGTGATTCTTTCGGACAAAAAAGCCGTTTGATCAAATCTTCGACCTCGAATGCTCGTCGAACAAGTTCATTGATTTAATAACGACCTGTGGAATTCAGATTTCACAGGTCGTTGTTTTATTCCGGATGTTTCATTTCCTCGTTCGATGAGTCGAGTTCTGGCAGTTGATGAAAACAAATCGCAGGAATAATCGGCAAATTCGATTCGGTTTGCGGTGTACGTTTCATGTGCCTCCGCTTAACCTCATCTACTTGAATCGCTAATTTCGATACTGGCTGACAGGTTTCGTTCGGCTGCACAGGCACGTCGCTGGATAGGGACAACCGGTCCATTGCAGTCTTATCATCCGGTCAAGGTGTTGGCATCATGAACGATTTTTGGCGATTAGGTGTTGGCGTCGTCTTGCTGGGGCTGGCAATATTTTTATCGTACAACCTTGATTCCAGCTCCAATCCTGATGGCCATCAGAACGCAACGGTTGCTGATCCCGAAAAAGACGGGAGCATCGAAGCGACCACCAATCCGCAATGGCAGGCACCGACGCCGGACAATTTAACGGCACCCCCGGCCGGTTTGCTTTCTGACGGAATCGCTCGCCCGGTATTTCAGCCCCCCGCTTCAGCAGCGGGTTCGCCGCCTGCTCTGTCGGCGTCCGCGTCGTCTTCGCCCGGCGTACCGCTCGATTTGGATCAAGTGCCTCGAATGGATGATCGTTACCAGGCACTGACCCGATTTCACGTCGCAGGATCGATACGCAAGGATAATGGGTTGGTTCCTGTACAGCCCAAGCCATCTTTCAGTGGCGTATTGCCGCAGGTAAACGTTGTGCATCGTGTTCGTCCCGGCGATACCCTGCAGTCGATTGCAGTTGAATACTACGGCGATGCGCGGCGCTACCTGGACATCTATTTGGCCAATAAGCATCTTTTGTCCAATCCAGCCAGACTTCCCGAGAATATCGAGCTTCGAATTCCGGAATAGCGCCATGGATTGCACGAACATTTGACCTGATCCGGACGACCATCGATTTGCAGTATAATGTGTCGGTCAATTTGAAATGACAATTGAATTGTCTCCCGACAGGATACGAACGACGAATGTTTGAACGTCGATCACTGAAGTGGCCCATTACGCTTGGCGTGACGATGATTGTCACGCTGGTCGTTCTGATTGTTGGCTGGATTCTGCTTGCCGTTTTCGGTGCCATGCGCGAAAGCCAAAACGCGGTTGCCTACTGGACCGTTCTCTCGATTGGCTCGGCCTTGTTTTTGTTAGTGCTGGTGGGGGTGATTTTCTACCTCGTTTTGACGATCAAGGCATTTAATCTCAACCGGCGGCAATCCAATTTTGTCGACAGTGTAACGCATGAACTCAAGAGTCCTATTGCGTCGCTTAAACTCTGCCTGCAGACCCTCGGCCGGCACAATGTTTCCGTTCAGGAACGCGAGACGTTTTTTCAGTACATGCTGGACGACGTGGAGCGGCTGGATAACCTGATAACCCATTTGCTTGCTGCAGGAAATATCGACGCCCGCATTTTGCAGGCAGATGCGGAAATGGTTGACCTGCCAGAATTGATCACGGAAATTACTACGTCGGCATTGCAGCGACATCATTTACCAGAGGAATGCATTCGCCTTCAGTTGGCTCCTTGCCGTGTGCTTGCCAATCGAATCGATCTGGACATGATCGTCCGGAACCTGGTGGAAAACGCAATCAAGTACGGAGGCACTCCTTTACGATCCGAAGTGTCGTTGAGTCTTGACAAAAATATTCATCTGAGAATTGACGACAACGGCGAAGGAATTCCTCGCGGCCAGCGTAACAGGGTATTCGGTCGCTTTGTTCGACTTGGCTCGGAGTTGGAGCGAACCCAAAAAGGAACGGGACTTGGACTGTACATCGTCCGAACGCTGGTAGATCGTCTTGGAGGCCAGGTTTCGGCGACTGAAAGCCCCTTGAATGGTGCGCGATTCGAAATCAGGTTTCCGATCTCATTGATGGGTGAATGAAATGGAGAAGAGCACAAATCAAAAGCAACTGATTCTCGTCGTCGAGGACGAAAAGCACCTGGCAGCCGGCATCAAGTTCAATCTCGAAGCAGAGGGTTACCGAGTCTTGTTGGCCGATGATGGCGTTGCCGCACTCAGTTTGATCGAAGAACCGGGTGAGGAAGTTGATTTGATTGTGCTTGATCTGATGTTGCCCGGCATGAGTGGCTATTCGCTTTGCCAGCACCTGCGAGACTCAGGGCATCGAATGCCCGTCCTGATCGTTAGCGCCCGGACTCTCGCCGAGGACAAGACGCGCGGATTTGACGTCGGGGCAAACCAGTATCTGGTCAAACCGTTTGACCTCGACGAGTTATTAAGTCGGGTTAAAAACCTGTTGCTCCTCGGACCGGTTGGTTATTTATCAAACAAAAAGACCGAAACTGCAGAGTCGTTGAAAGCCAGCCAACCAAATTATACTTTTGCCGATTGCACAGTTGATTTCAATACGTTTTCGATCACCCATGCAGGTGTCAGTACCCGTTTAACTGCCTTGCAGATGAAAGTCCTGAAGTACTTGATTCAGAATGTTGGTCGAGTCGTGCCACGCAACGAATTGCTGGAAAAAGTCTGGGAAATGCCCGGGAACATCCAAACGCGTGCGCCTGACCAGGTGATACGGCAGTTGCGGAAAACTTTTGAGCCCGATCCCGCCAACCCCGCCTATTTGTTGACCATTCGCGATGCAGGCTACATGTTCGTGCGGACTCCCATAGATGAATAGGCCGTATTTTCAACTTGCAAACCGGGAACGGTTCGGAATTTGAACGGTGTTTTACGCTATATGTATTGTAGATGCGTTTTCGTCAACGTTCGGAACGACACTTCCAATTCGGGCAGCGTCAGGACAGCCGTTATTGCGAAGGAAATCCAAAACAGGCCCGAGAATGACTTTCGGAACTCCCAACAACAGACCGCCGGCAGTCTGAGGGTCAAACAAAATCTTGTGCCTGGAGGCCGCACTCGGGTCAACTTTCAAGTTACCCGGCAGTTTCGCATTGTCGGGTGACAAAGTGCTTTCAACACCAAGTTCGGCGAGCTCGAACGTACCAGGCAGCACGGGAATCTGGTCAATTAAAAGTTCGGCAGACACATTACTCGCTGTCAGCATTTCCAGCAAGTGCCCGCCCAGTCCGAATCCCGTTACATCGGTCACGGCCGTTATGCCGAATCGCCGTACCAATTCGAGAGCGACCTGATTGCTCCCCAGCATCGTCTCGATCAGAGTCGAATACCACGTGGCGCGGCACATCCCTCGCATCAGTGCCGCGAGAAGGATGCCCGTTCCAAGCATCTTGCTTGTTACCAGTTCGTCGCCTGGTTTGAGGTTGCCTTTGCGCGTCGTCGGAACGAGTTGATTGGCGAGTACAGTAAAACCGATGATGAGTCGCGGCCCTTCGATCGTATGACCGCCAATGATTGAGACGTTCATTTTTTTGAATTCATGCAAGGCACCGGCCATCAGTTCCGTCAGAACGTCGGCCTGCGCTCGAGGGTGCCCAAGCGGTATCTGGGCGAGCGTGAGTGCCGTTGTCGCTTCAGCGTTCATCGAGAAACAATCGCTGGCCGAGTTCAACGCAGCAATTCGGCCATTGGTAAACGGATCGTCAAAAGGTGACGCAAAAAAATCGGCGGTGACGGTGACCTGGTTGTTGGCAACGCGGACGACAGCGGCATCATCACTTTGCTGGAGTCCTACAATAACATGTTCATTCTGCGGGATTTCCAATCGACCCAGAGCATTTTTAAGCGAGAGGCCGCCAAGTTTTCCGCCGCACCCAAGGCAGCGCATTTCGGCTGTATCGTCTGTAGTAACGGATTTCGCCGTCATCCTTGCGGAACGATAGTCCTGATACATGGCCATAAAGCGTCCATCGATGCGATTCTTTAACGACCACGACCACGAGCCAACCAGACTTCGCCCTTTGTATTCTGCAATCGCCCGGCCATCCCCGTAGTTAATCAACTTTAGATAGCCTTTCTGGGGCCGATACCTGACCAACGGTTTGTTCAAAATGGCATTCTGCAAATTGCGCCATAAAACAGGGCCCTGCCGCACTGCAAAAACACCCGCCTTTTCTGTCGCATTCGTTTCCATTGTTCCGCTGTCACCAACTGCAAAGACCCGGTCGTTTCCTGTCGATTGCAAAGTCGGGCGGGTTAAAAGGAAACCGCGATCATCGTGTGGAAGATTTATTTCACTCAGGAATTGACTGGCCGTTGCGCCTGTCGCCCAAAGCGTCAGGCTGGAATCCAGTCTTGTATTGTCGCTCAGAAAAATTGCATCCCGTTCCACTCGCTTGACTGGTCGTTGTTCAAAGACCTGAATGTCAATTTTTCGGAACTGGTTTCGCAAGTGGTTGACCGTCGCCGGCAACAGTCCTTTGCCAATCGTGGAACTGCAAATGATCCTAAGGACAAATCGTTCGCCCAGTTCCTTGCGCAGTCGTTGCCAAATGCAAAGTGCGATCTCGATTCCTCCAACTCCAGCTCCCACGACATTGATCGTCGGCATACGTTCCGGATCCAGGGAGGCCAGCGATTGTTTCAGGCGCGGCAAAAAGGTCTGCATGGGCTTTATCGCCAGTAACTGGAGGGTATCGGCCAGTTCAATTCCAGTCGTTTGCGGACGCGAACCAATGCCAATCGACAACTGGTCATAACGCAATGGTGGTCGCTCCGCGAAATTCAATTCGCGATTGGAAATATCGATTGACATGACCCGATCGACAATTAAACGGGCGTTGCTGACGGAGCAAAGTCGAACGAGGTCAATTTCCATACGTTCCGGATCGTATTGACCGGAAAGTACCCCAGGCAACATTCCGGAATACGTTACCGTTGGGAAATCCGAAACGCAAATCAGGTTCGCACCCTCAATCGGCTGCATCCGCCACATCTTTAGCACATGTGCGTTGGTATGGCCGATACCGAGCAGTACAATATTGTTCCGTTGCAATTCACGTTGCATAAGTCAGTTGGGTTTGATTGCCCTGTATAGTTACGGGAAAACAAGCCGCGATTTCACTAGTTGCTCTCGCGTCAGGTGTTGTGCCAGGACAAATGCTACCAGTCAAAATGCAAATTGTTAAGTTGCCTCGATTTGCAAACCGACAATTGCACTCAGTCCCTTTGCAATCGATGCTGGAAATTATTGCCCTGGCAATCGTGCTTGGCTTGCTGGTTTGGGTTCCACCACCCGACGTAAACGAAGCCCATTACCTTGCGAAAGCAAAACATTTCTGGAATCGGCTTTGGTGCCCAACAGATTTGTTCGCTGGTTCGCATGAAACGCACTGGCTGTTTTATGCCACGTTTGGCTGGCTTACCAGATTCGTTTCATTGGAGGCAACCGCCTGGATCGGCCGGGTTACCGCCTGGTTAGTGATAAGTTGGGGATTGGTCAAGCTAATCCGTTGCGTTGACCCGCGACCATGGCAATGCCTGTTGCTGGCTCCAATGTTCGTTTTGATCAACCGATATGCTCATTTGGCCGGTGAATGGTTTGTTGGCGGGGTTGAGGCCAAGGCGATTGCCTGGGGTTTCGTCTTTGCTGCACTGGCCCGATGGTTGCGTCGTGACTGGATACTGGTGCTTTTTTATTTATCTGTTGCCAGCGGGTTCCACGTTGTTATTGGCATGTGGAGTTTGATTTCTGTCGGCATGGCGTCGTTGGCCGTCCGGATATTGAATACCAACAACGCCGATAACGATCTCTTGAACAACGAAACACTGGCCGATCGGCCATTTTCGCGACGCTGCCTGATTGCAGGGCTCTCGGTCGTTTTGCTAACAAGTGGTTTCTTGCCTGCCATGTATTTGAATCAGAATGCGCCGGTAGAACTCATTCGGATTGCCAGTGAATGCCAGGTTTTTTTGCGTCTAGCTCATCATCAGGATGCCTTGCAATTTGGCGCACATCGCTGGACAGCGTTTTTGGCAATGCTTTCGATGTGGATTGTCCTGAACTGGGCGAATCGTCCGGATAGAAATCCGGCGCTTGCAAAATTGAATTGGGTCGCGTTGGCGGCGATGGCGCTGGATGTGACCGGAATCGCCCTTTCGGTTATTGCACATACATTCACTTCGATGCGGCAATTCACCGCATCGATTTTAGTGCTCTACTGGTTTCGATTGGCGGATGTACTTGTTCCGGTGGTTGTTGTTCTCAATGGGTTCGTGTGGATTGGCAAATTCCGTACGACGTCGTTTATCAAAACGTCTCAGGTCACAGTGGTTTTAGTGATCACGACGTTCATCGTCTGGAATGCATGGAGCAATTTCGCCGAACCATTGAGCGGCTGTGCGCGGCAGGCCTTGATAGGAAGCGGAAACGGGATCGTGTCCTCGCGCGACTTCGAAGCGGAACGGAATTGGCAACGAACATGCAAGTGGATTGGCGACAACACGCCAGCCAATTCGGTTTTTGTTACTCCGGCAAATCAACAAACCTTTAAGTGGTATGCCAATCGTTCAGAAGTCGCAAACTGGAAAGACATGCCGCAGGACGCAGCAGGCGTTATTGACTGGAACGAACGGTTGCAATCACTGTATTCCGGCATTTCCCAAAATGACTACGGTCTGCTGGGATTGTACGATCACGAAATACAGGCCCTGGCGAATCGCTACAAGGCCGACTACCTGATCGTTGAAACCCGATTCGTGGATTGGCGTGAATCGATCGGTTACTCTCCGGCATTTGAGCAAGTCTATCCGGAAAAGGGCCACGGAAAATCGACGTTTACAGTCTTCAAATTGAGCGACGCCATTAATGAACGGATCAAGCAAGCTGAACCCGTTGTGCCCGGCGACTTTCATTGACCCAATGCTTGTTGGCTGCGACTCCCTTCAACTCCTGTTCTCGCTCAATCAATTGATAGTGAACGTTGCGCTGCCGCGGTTCAAATCCAATGTTTGTGATCGCCGCACGAATTTCATCCAGAGTCAAATAATGAACTGTACCGGCCTCGGCGACAACATTCTCCTCGATCATCAGACTGCCCATGTCATTGGCTCCATAAAGCAAACTGATTTGACCGACCTTGAGCCCCTGGGTTACCCAGCTCGATTGCAAATTGTCGAAGTTATCGAGAAACAGTCTGGAAACCGCCAGTGTCTTAAGGTATTCAAACGAACCCGTAGGCGGAATGTGCGACATTTCCGTGTGTTCCGGCTGAAACGTCCAGCAAATATACGCTGTAAAGCCGCCGGTTTCGTCCTGCAGGTCACGCAATAGTTGCAAGTGCTCGACTCGCTCCGCAAGCGTTTCGACGTGACCAAACATCATTGTTGCGCTGCCGCGACCACCCAGGTTGTGCCATACGCGCATCACATTCAGCCAGTCGTCCGACATTACCTTGCCGCGCGTGATTTGATTTCTTACGCGGTCGACAAGTATTTCTGCGCCGCCACCTGGCAAGCTGCCTAATCCCGCATCGCGCAATCGCTCAAGCACTTCCTCAAGAGACAGTTTGTTGACTTTCGTAAAGTGATGAATTTCCGGCGGGCTAAAACCGTGAATATTTACACCCGGATACGCTCGCTTGATATCGCCAAGCAATTCTTCATACCATTCAAGCCGGAATTTCGGATGCAATCCGCCTTGCATCAAGATTTGATCGGCTCCAAGTTGAACCGCTTCTCCAACCTTGTCCAACAATTCCTGACGAGGTAACACGTATCCCTCGTTTGATTTTGGCCCGCGATAGAAAGCGCAAAAGTCGCATATTGCCGTGCAGATGTTTGTGTAATTGATATTGCGATCAATGTTGTACGTTCGGTACGACTCAGGATGCTTGCGGCGGGAAACGGCATCAGCGGCTGCGCCAATCGAGGCAAGTTCATGGCTTTGCAACAGTTCAAGTGCTTCATCGCCATTCAAACGCTCCCCTGACATCGCCTTGTTCAGAATATCAACAAGCATGAAACTGCAACTCCATTGAATCAGGTGCAAGCCCCAGGGCGATTGAAAGCTCGCGAAATCGAGCCAGACCAGCCCGCTCCTCGGGCCCCATTTGGAAAAGCAGGTGCTTTTGAAAATAGTCGAGGCATTGTGAGCGGGTAAGGCCGTATTTTTCGGCGTGCTTGCCGGCGATACCAGCGGCGTTCGCAACTCCGGTATCTCGGGAGCTTGAAAGCAATTCATCAAGTTTATTTAACTGGCTCGCCTCGATCCCGGGCCGGGCCGTCCACATTGCAAACACAAAAGGCAATCCGGTTTGTTCCAACCACCATTGTCCCAGGTCTACCTTGCATGCAAATTCGGACGACGCAGTATGCATGGCCCGGTCACCAATCACGAGTACGGCATCAGCATCGACAGACTGCCAATCGGCACCAATCGCCAATGTTCTGAATTCCGGTTGCAGTTCAAACTCGTTTTTGAGAAGGATTTGTACCAGGGCTGCACTCGACCGCGATCCTTCGTCCAGAGCGAGCGAGCGAATCGAGTTCAATGGGCACCGGGAAAGCAACTTGACACTCCACACCGGTCCCCGGCATCCGATACACGCGTCGGAGAGTATCGTGTATTCCGGATTCTGAAACGCTTCCAGCGAAGGAACCAGGGCAACGTCAAGGTCATTGGAGGCCAACCGCTCAGCCAGATGGCTTGGTAAATCAAATTGCAAATCAAACACAACAGCTCCAGTCGCGTCTGCTCCTTGAGATTTGCTCCGTTCAATTGTTGACTGGTTACATCGATCCAAACCCAGTCCATAAACCAGGGGAAGTGTGTTCAAATACGAGACGGCACCAATTCGATATAAGCTCATTGAATCGTGACTTGGACTTTCTTCTGTTTATTGATCCAGTGTTTCAACAGCACTATTTTGCCGAATGGGCATTATAGACATGGAATTTACTCCGAATCCAAAAGCAGCGTCACCATGAAACTAACCGCGTTTCGTCGAAAGTTATAACCGCTCGAAAACGCCGGAATTCTTCGCGACATCCGCGAATCAAATCTCGAATACAGAGCGATAATGCCGATCCCACGCCACCAACATGGACTCCAGATTCGAATAGGGTCCCGGTTGGTAAGCCCTTGATTCCACACCCTTTTGGGTCAATTCGCAAACCCCCCAATCCTGTCGATTGACTTCGTCCCACATTTCTGCCGCAGGCTGCACGGCCAGGTCATCGGTTCCGGCAGCGACCAGAAACTCACAGACAACGGTGGTGCGATTGCGATTGACCGGTAGCAAACGGTGAATCATCACGTAATCCGGATGAGCGCTGATAAACCAATTCGGAAAGACGGTGTAATAATAGATATGTCTCCGTTGCACGGCGTCAAGATTTGAAAAAGGCTCGGCGATCGCTGCCCCCGTCCGCGTGACTGACAAAAACCCGTCGGCCAATTCCATTGGGCCTCCCAAAATCGGACCAGATAACAAATCGTTACTTGCGCCCTTATAAGGCGTCACCTGATTCAGGGCGGGATGCACGGTCGGGCAGTGATAACATTCGCTGTAGTTTTGAAACAATAGTTTCCAGTTGGCGTTAACGTCGTAAGTTCGTGATGTTGCCAGCCGCAACTCACTCAAGTTCCAGTTTCTTAATCGATGTTCAACCGGTGAAATAAATTCTTCGAATGACCCGGCTCGATCATCCGTTGCCAGAAAAACATAGCCTCCCCAGGTCGCAGAACGAATTGGAAACAATCCGAATTTATTTCTTTCGAAACCGGGTTCGTCTAACATGTTCGGCGCACCGATCAATTCGCCGCCCGTGTTATAAGTCCATGCATGATACGGGCATGTAATGCAATTATTTTTGAGCGAACCGCATTCGTTATTCAGCAAACGAGTCCCGCGATGTCGACAGACATTGTGCCATGCCTTGACTCCGTCCCTTGCGTTATTCGTTACGATGACAGACTGTTGCCCAATGTTGTGCAGATAGTACCAGGCGGCGGAAGTATCGAATTCAGGTTGTGCGGGAACCGGGCCGGCACAAATCCACGAACGTGAAAATATCTCGCCGAGTTCGCGCTGGAACAGTTCAGACGACGCAAAACACTGTCGCGGCAATCCAAAATTCATTTTCCGAACCCTTTCAACTTTCGGAACAAAGCTGGCCCAACACTTTGTCCGCACAGGTTCAAGGCGAACATTTCTGCATGGAATACCGCCAGCCTGCTTGCCCGAAATATTCTGGGCCAAGCGGTGCCAGAATTGCATTTTGCGATCGAAAACAGCCGAATTGCAGGCTTGGAGGCAAAGATCGCAAGTGGCGGAATCGGGCAAAAACCGACTGAAAAATCACTAATTTCAAGTGAGAGCGCTGGGGCTCGAACCCAGGACCTACGGATTAAAAGTCCGTTGCTCTACCAACTGAGCTACGCTCTCTCTGCCGCACCAGAACGACGCATCGGTCCCGCCGCAAGCAAGCGAACAGTTTACTGATTTGCCATTGGGGGACAAGTACCACTATTGAATACAAATGCCTGTTTTTTGGTCAATATTTAGACGGGATTTGATCTGTTATGTTCGCAAAGGCGACATCATTTTGTAACTGATTCAGCACCATTCTTTGGAAAATCGAACGGCTCTCTGGCATAGATTGATTTGCCTGACCATTACGTTTGGTATCCAATAAAAGGCGATCAGGTTGGACAATCGATTTTCCAGGAATTTCAAGGTGGTTACCGACCGAAAGTTATTAGAATGAAGTGGATTGGAAATTTTCGGCCAATGCCCGGAATCGCGGAAAACGAACGAGTTCAAATCATGAAACGAACAGGAGTTGCAAGCTGGATAATCGGAGTTTGGATGATACAAGGTTGGCTGGCATCCGATTGCAATGGTCAGCTATTTGGAAATCGGCAAACGGGACAGCCACTTGGACCACAGGCTTCAGCCGGAGATCAGGCAGCCGGGAACATCCAGGGCAACGAGAGATTTCTCCGGTCGAATCGTTCGCAGGGAGATTTTGTTGGACTCGATTTGAGCGACGTTGCCCGATTTGTAGGTCAAATTAATGCCCAGAATCCGGGAAGGGCAATTCGAGGTTTCAGTCCATTGACTCCGCGTCCCAATCTCAGTCCGGAAATCAATCGTCCGCTGCAGAATCATCGGTCCAATTCTCTTCATGAACCTGTCCTGCAACTGGGATTTGAGCTTGCTCCTGAAAAAACTGTTCAGCTCGCTGTTCAAGCGCAGTCTCGGGCAGAAAAGGCGATCGCCGCCCGGTTTGAAAACCAGATCGTGGTGTCGGTGGAAGGGCGGATTGCCACATTGCGCGGTGAGGTTGGTGACGAGGAAGATTCGCGGTTGGCCGAAGCGATTGTTCGGATGGAGCCTGGGGTGTCAGAAGTTCGGAACGAGGTTCAGATTCGATCGAATTCGGAGCCTCCTTCCCGTTGATTGCATCAAGAAAAGTTGGCTCAGGCCTCGCAGGTTGGGCAGGGCCCGTAGTCGAGTCAGGCGCAAACTGTTGCAATCGCTGGGTAAAGCTGGGAGGCAAGTCGATGGTGAGGGCGTTCGAAGCTTTACGCTTGTTATTTCGCCAGGTATCTTTTTGGACATCGTCCGATTCCGAATATCCGACGAGTTGTACCTCGTCTGAATCGCCTGCCAGAACTTTCTGAGGTTCGGCAGGAAGCGAGCTGGGAAGACCGGGCAGGATTTTGCGCGTGATGCTCGAAACAACTGAGCTGCCTTGAGTATTGTCGAATCGAGTAACAAGACTAAGATTTCGAGTCGGGCCGCCAACTTCACCGAGGGAAACCCAAAAACTATACGAGTGCCCCAGCGGGCACTTACTATAATGGTTTTCCAGCGTTTCAGCCGGAAACACAAAGCGCATTTCCGGTGCCGTATCGGAAACCGTAGTACGATCATCATCGAATAAGTAGATGCTGACTGCGCCCTCGACCTTGATCGGCTTTTCGTCGGCACCGTAGAAGAAAACCCGGCCACCAAACCCGCGTTGGCCTGGTTGACCGCTTTGGTTCCTGATCGCGTCAGTCCAAACGGCCATGATCTTTTCTGGCGACTCCAATTTCTTTTTGTTTGTCATGGAAAGTGGTGCATCGAGCTTTAACGATTGGCAACCCGGTGCCCATACGATCAGTCCCAGGACCAGCAACCATCGTTGCCGGTAGAGCAATTCACGCCGACCGAAAACCCCCGAAGCGTGTACCTTTGAATTCATTGCTAAACCGTTCTACTGATTTGACTGGTCGTCGGAGTCCGTCGCTGGAACAAGTGGCCGATCGATCATTGGATCGTTCACGGCGGGTTCCACAAGTTGATCCGGGTAGATCGTTTGTTCTGCAGGAACATCCAGCATCATGGGAAGGTCAACGCCCGTCTCGCCCAAATCGCCTTGAATCTCAACCACATCGCTATAACACCAATTCATTTTTCCGAATTCCATTTGTTTTAGTCGTTGTTCGTCGGCGGGCCCTTTGATTACGTAAGGCGTCAGCACAATGATCAGTTCTGTTCGTTTCTCGACGCTGCTGTCGTATCGAAACAAGTTGCCCAACAGCGGAATTTTCGAAAGGTACGGCACGCGCCGGGAGAACTCCTGCGATTTTTTGGTGATCAGTCCACCGAGAATGATCGTCTCGCCCGATGAGGCACTCACGGTCGCCTGGGCGGTCGTGGTATCGACACGAGGGGAGCGAATCACCGAGCCAGTCGGTGATACCGATACAGGAATCCCCTCGGCCTCGGGACCCAAACCCGATCGTTCCGCATCGATCTCCATCACGACGGTCCCATCGGGACTAATCCGCGGCGTGACTCCCAGAATCAAACCGACATTTTCCAGTGCGATGCTGTTGGATTGGCCGTTTTGATTAACGGTCGAACCGATGATTCGGGGAACCCGTTGGCCGACCTGAATAAACGCCGGCTGGTTGTCGAGCGTCCGGATCATCGGTCGGCTGAGTACTTCGAGGCGGCGACATTCTTCCAGTGCACGAATCAAAACACTTATACTTTCGCTGCTGGCTGATAGCACGAGTCCACCGAAGCCCAGTTCGTTGTTGATGCGACCCACCGCAAAGTTGCTGATTCCTTGCCCGGCAGCGCTACCAGAAGTTGCCAGCGATTTAGCGCTGCCACTATTACCCACGGGCGCGTTGTTAAAACCAAAACCAGGATCGTTAGTGGCGGCCTGAATAATTTGTTCGGTGGCAGTCACAATCCCGGCCGGAGTGGATTGCTGGGTAGTCGTCGTGGTCGTAAGCAGATTTCCCAAAAGGCTGCGATCAAACAGAATGGAGTCTTGTAGCCCGAGTTCGATTCCAAACTCTTCGGCATTATCCAGACTGACTTCGGCAATTAGCACCTGGATCATTACCTGGGGTGGCGGCTCGTCCAGTTGATTGATCAAGTCTTCCACTTCTTCGAAGTATCGGGGCGTAGCGCTAAGGATCAGTCGATTACCGACCGGTTCCGGCACGACTACGACTTCGCGCTCGATTTGTTCGAACGGGCTCGTCGTTGCCGAATTGAGTTGTTGCGCCTGACGCTCGCTCCGAAGAAAGTTATTAATGGCTTCCGCGACATCGACGGCCGGCGCGTTTTTCAGGCGATACACCGAGTTGCGGCGTTGAGAGAATTCTTTTTCATCAAGGCGTACCAGCAACGCTTCGATGATTCGCAAGTCGCCTTCCGAGCCGGTAGCGATGATGCTGTTGGTTCGGGTGTCGACCGAAAATCTCAACGGAGCCAAAGAAACTTCGTTGGCATCACTGGCCAGCTTCAATGACGGTCGCTCGAGCGTTTGTTCGGGAAGCAGGGAGCGAAGCATTTGCACCAGTGTGGCGGCATCGCCGTTTTCGATTCGAAAAACCTTGATCTGGGCCGTTGAGCCAATCACGTCCAGTTGGTGGATCAACGCCTCCATCAATTCCATACTCTCCTGGGGTCCCGATACGATCAGCGTATTGTTGACGGGGTTGGGCGTAACCTGAACGTCATCCAGTACGCCCGAGCGCAAGATTTGTTGTCCGTCGGAATTTACCGCCAGGAGTTCCAGAATCGCGGTTTGTTGTGGCCCGGTTCCACGAGCAGCCTTGATGGCATTTTGCAATGTCGTTGCCAGTTCCGATGCGGTGGAGTTTTGAACTTTGACAATGATGGCCTGTTGTTTCTTTCGATAGTTTGGAACATCCAGGTTCTGGATCAGTCGACGAATTTCTTCCATATCGCGTGGAGCAGCGTAGGCAATGATCGAGTTTGATCGGCTGTCAGTAACGGTTTGAACCCTGGGAGCAAGCCCTTTGCGATTAGCAAAGAAATTGGCGATGACCGATTGGACTTGAGTCGAATCAGCCACCAGTAATCGGAAGACCTCGAACTGGGTATCGGCGGTAACCGGTTGATCCAGTTTCCCGATCAAGTCGGCCACCGATTGCATTGCCTCGCCCCAACCAATCAACAGCAATGCGTTGGGCTTAACCAGCGCCGTGACCGTAACCCGGCCTTGACGGCTACTGACCAGGTCGGTGCTTGTGGCCTGCATGATTTCCTGGATCGCTTCGCCGCGTGTGTGCTGCAACTCGATAATCCGGACTTCTGGCTGAGCTTCGGCGCTGAGCCGTTCCAGTTCTTGAATGATACGACTCAATTCGTCGACTTCCTTTTGCCGACCGCGGAGGATAATGATTCCCAGGTCGGGCAAGGTTTCGACCTGGACCGAGTCGCGAAGTTCTCGCAACAAAGCGTTTTGTTGGTTTTGGGGATCGTCCTGCAAGTTCGGCTGCTGGGGCAATGGAAGCAGCGTCGGTGCTGGAACAAGTTCCTGGAATGACATTCGCTTGCCAAACGATACCGGCAGGAATGGCCCGCTGCGGTTCGGTTCCACTGCCGCCGGATTCCCCTCGGGCAAGACTCCATAGGCCCGTAAAACGTTGCGAATCGGAAAGGAATTCCCCTGGCGATAAGCCAAAATTCGCGGCGACATTTCACCGGGCTTGTTTTCAATTAACTGCTTGATCAAGTGCAAGAACTGTTCCGCCACTGCTGGCGGACCCGAGTAATAGACCGTATCCGTAACACCAGTCCAACCAAATTGCAGCATCTGGTCCGCAGGAAGTTTAAGCCCGAACAAGATTCCGTCCTGAAACCGGGTTGGAATCAGTTGCGTGTCAAACAAAGCCAGCAATGCCTCGCGTACTGTCTGGGAATTTCCCGGCTTCAGTGCATACTCGGACCAATCGAACTGGCTCACCTGGGCCGAACTTGTGGCCGAACCGGTTTCCGGTTGAACGAACTCTGTTGCCAGAGCCTCGACAGGAACATCAAAGGCTACCAGAAGCTCTGCAGCAGTTTGCAATGTCAGTTTGTCGGAGACAACAGTTAACTCAAAGTTGTTTTGCGGATTCCGGAACAACCGATAGGAGTATTTTTCCGCAGGAAGCAGCTCTCTGAGGTAGGTTTCGGCTTCCGTGGCGTCCTTCGTGTGGAGCTTGAATATTTGATAGTCTTCTGATTCCTCTTGAACACTCGCGAAGGCCAGGACTGGTTGTGGCCATGTTACCATGGCCAAGAACAGCAACCATGTAAACGAAATAGCTGAGTTCACAAGCATCGAACGCTTTGTGATTCTCAAGTTCATTGAAAACTCCATGGACTTATAATGTCGATTTGGGAGCAGGTAATCCGTCCCGATTGGGTTGGGGAAAGTAGAGTCTCAGCCTGGAAGTGTCAAGTTGCTATTTGCTAGCGAACACGACTCGGCTTGACAAATTAGCGTTGTCACATCCCGTGAGCACCTGATTAAATCAATCCCAAACCGGTTGCCGGGGCGTGTCAGGGGGGTTGATAGTTGGTAGTTCTCGAAATACGGATGGTGAAAAAAAATGCATTGATGACCCCGTCGAAACAGTGGAAAGCGCTCGACTGCCGTTAACTCCCCCGATGCTGGCATTACGGTTTCATAGGGAATTTTTTCAAAACAAAAGGCCGTCTTCCGTCATCGTCGTCCCAACAATGTCGGGGCAAGACGATAAAAGCTCAAATGGGAAAGGAGGCTCAGTCGAAAGCAACCGCACCAAGGCAACCGCACCAAGGCAACCGCACGATTGCGGCCTGAAGGACGTTCTCAGTTGATTGGCTTAAAGTCAGTCAAGCTCTTGCCGACCGAGAGTTTGCCAGCTTGGCCGTCGAGTTCAAGAGTCACCGAGTCTGTTTCAATATTGACTATCTTTAGTTCAACGGAATCGAGCATCAACGATTCATTGGCCTTTAAATAGTATGTGGAGCTGTCGCGTGCCACAAAAATCCATGCCTCGCGAACACCCAATCGGTCCGAGGTGATCGCCGTCAACTTTGTCCCACGGATCGTAGTCGACATCACACCTTCGCCAAAAATGTTTCGACGAGCGATGGTTTGGTAGTCGGCAGTGTCCGTCCAGACTAACCGCCCGGAGGGGAGCGTGGTCAATGCCGCGTCGTTTTTCGAACGGCGGAAGGCCAGTGCCTCCACCGAGATTTGCAAATCCAGCAGTTCACTTCCGCCGGTCGGAGTGAGCGAAATGCTGCGAATCTTGTGAAGATGGCCAGCGCTATAAAACTGAAACAACAAGCTGGTGACATGACGCAGGCTGGCTTTGCCACGAACGCTAAACTGTAACCGCGTCAGGTCACCTTCGGCCAACGGACTGACTGAATCGACTGTCGGGTTGCCAATACCCAAAGAGGTTACCAGATTCAAAAGCCAGGCTTGATACAACGACGAAGCGACTTCAATATCGGCGGGGAGTGATCGGTCTTCCAAATCTGCCAGTTGTGAGACTTTGTTCTGCAACCGCTTGAGTTTCATCCGGGATTCTGCCAGGCGCTTTTCCAAAGAGGCGGTCAGCCGATTTTCCGTGTCTCTCGGCTGGAAATAGAACCGGTTGCAAGCTCCATTGACGAAATAACCAGCGATGGCCAGCCCTAAAACTCCCAACAACATTCGACGGCGTTGAGGATTCACGGTTGATTCCCCTCCGGGGTTGCATCCGCGCTGGATTGAGGCGGATTCGACTCGCCCGGAGCGACGGGCTTACTTGCAGCACCATCCTGAATTTGGGCAGGGGAGTATTCGTCGCGCTCCCGGCGTTGCAACAAAATGGTCGCGCCGAATTGCCAGGGAAATTCCACATCCGATTCGTCCTGGCTCAATTGGTTGGTCCGAACTTGATGAAAGCCGTCGCGCACGGCTTGCTCCAATTGAGAAATCACCGTGTCATCTTTGGCTCGCAAATTCATTGAGATCACGCCATCGCTTATTGAGCCTGAAGACAAAGTCATCGATTTGACCTGAACTTTCGAACGCTCCGGAAATCGGTGACTTAACTCTTGCAACTCGTCGAGCCAATTGACATCGTCGTGGTGCCATTCCTCGACTTTATCGACTACCATCATTCGCTCGCTCATTTCATCGGTAGTTTTTTGGGCCTGGGCGATTTTCTGTTTCAACGCGGCGTTATTCCGGCTCAATTGCGTCAAGGAGTTTCGGGCTCCGGCGACCAATGCGATCAGAAATACTCCGGCCACCGCGCCATAGAATATCGACCGTTGCCGCCACGACGAAATCGGTTTGACACATTTCGTCGATTGCAAGTCGATCATCTGATGTCGAGGTTGATCGAGTATCGATCCAAACAATCCGGCAAACTGATGCAGTCTCGCCGGTACGGCCTTGTCCCGGCTCACGAAAGGTTGCAACGGATTTACCAGCGTCACAGTTGCCGAAAGCGCTGCCGATAGCTGTTGAATCAACGACTGCTGTTCCGCATCCGACCCGAACAAAAAGATTTGTTCACCGCTGCTGACTTCTTCATGATCGGGTCGAGCTGTGACCATTAAACTGCGCTGGATTTCGACCGCTAACTTTTCCCCAAGGGAATCTTTTTCGAAATCGGTGGACAGGGGAATTGTGCGAACCAGGACCATTTGGTCCTTTTCCAATACAATCAAGTCGGCATCCGAACCGCTTACACTGAGCAAGATACTGCGAGGAAAGGCCGACAGGTCGATCAAGCGACGCAACAATTGGGCGGTGGCCACGTGCCGAAGTTGCAAACTGGCCAGCTTCCAACTCTGTTGCTTTATCGACGCGGCAATCTGGCGATACCGCTCGCCAGCGAGTACGGCGATTGCAACACGTCGAGTGAGATCGGCGCTATGTTCGATTGTAAAGTAATCGATTCGAGCCTCGTCGCCGATGGCCGGCAGGTGTTTATGGGCTTCGTTGGTGACGAGGGGGCCCATTTCGTGGTCGTCAGCGGGTGGGAGTATGGCCTCAAACTCATCGACGTCCGACCGCGCCAAACAAACGATAACCTGGGCGTTTTTGGCTCGTAACAGTACCTTTAAATCACTCAAAAGTTCATACGGAGTCTGGCCAGGCGTCGAGTCGGGAACAACCATGCGCCCCATGTTGCGAATGACGATGCGCCGCCCAGTATGCGCAACCCAGACATAGCGGAGTTCGGACCGATCCCACTCGATCGCCAGCACATTGTTGCCTACTGGTATCATGATCGAGTCAATTCTTAAAAGACAAACGGAGTTCGCATGTTGCAGGCACCCAATCGCCAAAAGGTCGCACCGGATGGTTTTTTGATCCAGGCAATGTTCCGCATCGGTTCGCTACCAGGTCGAAAGGAAAATAGCAGCAACGGGAATTGGTAATCGCCGATCTCGCAGATCTTTACAGTATAATTGGGATGATCCCTGCCCGGTACCGTTAACGACGATTTCGTCCCATAGAAACATCGGGCGATCGGCGAGATAGGCCACAACGATTCCCTGCCATACGTCGCCACCTGTAGTTACAAACGGCAACAACTGTTTCATCTGACCCAAATCAACAACCCCTTGCTCCAACAGCCATACAGGATGAATGTGTCCTGCCACATTCGGTATATTAGAATTTCGAGATGCAAGTATTCGATCGGCTGTCACCGGATCCATCTTTGGAATTCCCAATAACACTTCGCGACTGGCTTCATCTACGTTTATTCGTCCCGAAACAACGGTTCGCTCGTCGATTGCAAGTTGATCGAATATCGGCTCGAGCTCTCCTGCCGATCGATACGATTCCGGCTTCAGCGGACTGACCAACAAGCGAATTGAACGCTTACCATCGGGAATGCCAACTCGCAATCCAATCAGGTCGAGTTCGGAACTAAACACGAACCTGGAAGGCAACGTGAAATCGACCTGAAAGTTGCTGGCCACCTGTTCACTTCGGCCGTGATGTTGACCAAATTGGCGATAGGCCACAATCAAATCGGCCCATTCTCGACCTAACCGGGTGTCGAGCTCGTGATGCAGCGACACAAGATCGGTGTGATTGATGTAGATCCGGGGCTGGCCATCATACGTCGTGTTTCTTTCTTTGCTGTAAACGGTAATGTATTGGGCCCACCCCGGATGTTCGTTCATACTGTCACTCGTCAGTCCCTGAAATCCATTCGACTTCGCACCTGGCGAAACCGCATGGTCCAGGTCGTCACCAAACAGCAATTGCCGTGAAAAACCCGGGATCGCCAGCAATTCGTCCAGAACTTGAGGAACTGCGTTTCGCGTCGCGCGTCCCGATCGTTGATTCGCGTACTTGTCCTGCTCGGCACCATACATTCTGGGTGTCGAATCCGAGTCGATCCAATCGAGAAGCAGATCGGCCAATTCGATCGTCATCCCGGGCATTTGTAATAACGATCGTTGCGCCTGGCCTGGAAAACGCCGATCCCATTCCAACAAGGTCTGCAAGTGAATTTTAGCCGATTCGTTGGTGGCACCAAACGCGATCGAACGAGAGGGGATCGTCAAAGTCGACACGATGGCAAAGTGCGCCACGTCCAGTTGTTCCGGGTCGAAAGTTACTGATTGATGTTGAAACATTACCGGGTTCTCGCTTAGTCCTCCCAATTCGGATCGTTGTTTCCGCGAGCGACCCGCCAGAGCGGTCAAATAATCGGATGCAGACGCAGCAACATTCTCCAGCAACATTTCGTCGCCGCGCAACTTCGTTGCCTGATGCTCGGTCTGCATCAGTGCTACAAAACCCATCGCTCCCAGGCCGATCAAGACTAAAAGGATAGTCACGATCAACAACACCAGGCCGCAACGGCGCGGGGCAGGTCGATAAGCAGATTGTGGTATCATTGGAATCACAAGTGAGGAATTTTCTGCAGGCAGGGGAATTTCTATGGAACAAAATGTTTGGTCAAAATTTCGGTTGTGGGCGTTCTCTGGTTCGTTCCAGCGCCGGACTTTCTTTCAGTTGCGCTGGCGAAGGTTGCGAAACAATTAGAATGAACTCCTGATTCCACGATTCGTCGTCGCCAGGCGGTTGGCTTGAATCTTCCATCGTCTCCCTGAAAGCTTGCATGTCGCGGTCAAGTCCTTTAACGTCAGGATTGTCCGATACATATTTCATCTCGACATCAAATCGAACACGTACTGCGATTGGTAGATTTCCCCCGTCGCGACTGTTCCAATTCGACCTCCATAGTCGACCATCGTAATAGGCAAAATCCAATCGGGTGATTTCCGGAATCGTTTCATCGCTAATGACGATGTCCTTTCTGGCAGGAACCGGGGCGGAATTCGAATAAAAGCCTGGATAGGGTTTTGATAATCGGGGCGTTGGCGACATCGTCCGTGAGAAGGATCCAGGCTCAGACGCATCGTTGCCGGGTTCGACTTGTGAATAAGCCTCCTTACGCGAGAGCCCTGGTTTCAGGGGCTCGGCAGTTTTCCGAGGGAAGAAGATGGGCGGGTCATTAGGGCCGTCCAAACCAATCCGGCCTTTCTGAGACCCTTGCCAGGAATAGATCACGATCTTTGAGGAATGATGATGTATCGGCTCGCCTTTTTTAGACTCACCTAACTGCGAAATTGGCTCGATCAGCGCGAGTAAATCTGGATCATCATCAAACAATTGCAACACCAATCGGTCCGGGGTACCGACAAACGACGCCCTCGGTCCCGAGCCTTTCCGAGTCGCCATCTCAATTGCCAGGCCGGAGAGTTGCGGAGAAAACTGCGGCGTACCGGGCACGATTGAAATGCCTCGCTCAATGGATACATCAGATTGCGGCAACACATTTCCCAAATCGCGAGAAAGGATCTGGTGAACGCCGCGGAGCAACTGCGTTTCTTCTGCTTTGAAAGTATCGGATTCCAGACGCCGGGAAAAAATACTGAACATCGCCCAAACTGCGGACAACAAGACAGAGCCTAACGTCAATGCCACCAGCAACTCAAGCAACGACAGGCCGGCACGTGACGGGCGATGAATCGAAACTGTGATCGATTTCATTGGCTCACCGATCCATTCTTCGATTTTCCCATTTGCGGCCCGGTTACGAATCCCGGTTCACTTGCCGCAACATAACGAAACAGGCGCACTTCCCGGGTACCCGGTTCATTCGTGTGTTTGACCGGAGCGCTTCTGAACCAACTCCGTTCTGAAACCGTGGGTTGAGGTTGAGCTTGTGCGACGACGACCTCGACCATTCGCAATGGCAATACCGGATGAAGGCGAGTTCGAATCGAGTATTCATACCGGGGGTCCTCCTCACACACTCGCTGGTCGACGTTTTCCCAATGACGAATCCCGGCCACAACTTCGTTCAAACGATTCTGGCAAAGAATTTGTTGGGTAGCCAATGCAGATGAACGATCGGCATGCTGTTGTGCCAACCATGTCAGTTGCAACAGGACGGTTAATCCAAACGTACAAATCGACATCGCGACCATTACTTCGATTAGCGAGAAGCCACGACGCTTGTCAAACATGGAAAACCTCATCGATGAATCGGCAGGACCTTGACTCGACCGGCCAATCCCTGAATTTCAACTTCCACGAAATACCCCTCGGCGCTTTGCATTGAGACTCGAGCTGGAACAATCCGACCACTCGAGTAAAACCGAATGGGTGACGACCAGGCGAGCGAATCATTGGACGAACCGGACTCCGGGATCGGTTCCGATTGCAATCCAGATTCCATATTGCCTTCAATTCGATCCGGTGGCAGGTCGACGCGACTGGGCGAAAAGACCACTCCGCCCGGCAGCTCGAGTTGCCGGGAGCCAGTCTTTGTTGGCACACCTTGCCCATCCAGCGGTCCAGTTGGAGAATTCCGGGACTGATCGGGATTCTCAAATTCACCTGGTGTTAACCTGGTTGAATCGTTACTCTCCGATAGTTGATTTGCCACGGGACTCTCGCCGATCCAATACTGTGAAGTCCCTGGGCGAAATTGAAAAAAAACGGGACGACCACTCTCCATTGCTTGCAGTCGGGCAATTGCCAATTCCTTCCTCAAATTTTGAGCTGCACCTTGAGCGATACTTTGATTGAGGGGTCTGTAGAGCATCGGCCAGCCAATGATGCTGATCACGGCAAGAATGGCCATCACCAGGAATAGCTCCAGCAATGAGAAACCGTCCCGGCCGGGTCGGGTTCGCACGCTAAATGCAAAGTTGCCAACCTCAACAGCCAACGGATGAGCCCGAGCCTTATTCAGGGATGCGATCATTACTACGATCCATTGGAGGACTTCGTCGACTTCGAGTTGCCGCTGCTGGAAGAGTCGTTGTCGGTTGCGTCCTGGGAGTCACTTGACGTCCAGTTCACAATGTCGTCGTCGGTGTTCTCTTCGCCGTCTGGACCAAACGACCAGATATCAGGAAAATCGCGTTTGCCGTGACTGGCAGGATACTCGTAGTGGAATTCGTTTCCCCAGGGATCGACAGGAGCGGTCTCGCCATCAAAGTACGGTCCATCCCAATTTTTTGCCCGCTTCTCGTCGGAGGGTTTTTCAAGTAGCGCTGCCAGCCCTTCTTCGGTTTGAGGAAAGTTTCGGTTATCGGCCGCATACAGCTTGACAGCTTCCTCGACGTTCGAGATTTGCATTCGAGTAGCCTTGATATCGGCTTTTTTCTGCGAACCCAGGATTCGAGGAGCAATGATGGCAATCAACACTGCCATAATAGAAAGCACAATCAATATTTCCAACAAACTAAAACCAGAACGTTTCATCAGGTCACCTGTCTATAGTGTAAAAAAAGCAAGTTTCAAAAATCTTCCAACGCCAGTCAAAAAGTCACTTGATCGAATTGCTCATATCGTAAACGGGCAAGAGCAATCCAAGCAAAATGAATAATACGGCGCCCGCAATCACCAACAGCATGACCGGCTCGATCAAGCGGACGAGGATGTCGAGTCGACGTTGAATCTTTTTGTCAATCGTATTGGCAATTTTGATCAGCACCCGGTCCAGCGAATTTGACTCTTCGGCGATACGAATCATGGCCATCGTAGCGGCCGGAATTAATCCACTTTCTGCCAACGGCCGGGAGAGCGTTTCACCCGCCGAGACATTTTGAGCGGAAATAACGATGGCCTTTTCGAGCAATGTATTGCCAATCGATTTGCCGCTTATTTCAAGGGCCCGTAACAAAGGCACGCCGTTTGTCAGTAACGTTCCCAGGATTCGACAAAAGCGCGAGACGGCGTTTTGCCGAATGAGGTCTCCTAATTGAGGAATTCGCAGCAGCCAACGATCGGCAATTTGACGTCCCCATTCCGTCGACAGCCCCTGCCGAACAAGTATCGCAAACCCGAGCAGCACCAACCCAATCAACCAGCCGTAGTTTAACAGAATCAGTCGCACACTTAACAAGATCTGAGTGATCGCCGGTAGTCCGGCACCTGACTCAATCAATCGATCAAACAGTTTTTGGAAGCGAGGGACGATGAACAACATCAGGAAGATCGTGACCGTGACTCCGGCAAAACAGAGGAATAACGGATAGGCCATGGCCGCAGTGATTCGCCCGCGAAGTTCGGCTTGACGCTCCAGATATTCGGCAACGCGCCGCAAGGCGTCCTCCATGAAACCTCCCTCGGAACCGGCGCGCACGATACTGACGCTGATTTCCGGAAACAATAACGGGTATCGGGCAAACGAGTCCTCAAGCGAAATGCCCTCTGCCACGAAGCCGCGAACTTCGGTAAAAGTCCGAGCCAATTGCTGGTGAGTCGATTCCTTGGCAATTACATCCAGTGACTCCAGCAGCGATACGCCGTTTTCCAGAAGATCGGCCAATTGAGCCAAATGACTTCCCAAAGCTTCCGGGCTGACTCGCGACTGTAGCGAAAACCGAGCCCACGGAAAAGCGCCGGCTTCCGTGTTTTTTAAAGTGATCGGAAACAGTGATTGCTGTCGCAATTCATGGACTGCCTCATGGCGCGAAGCGGCAGAGATCGACCCTTTGGTCGTCGTTCCATCCAGCGATCGAGCTACGTAAGCGAACTGTGGCATTGCGACCTGTTAACTTCCTGGTTCAAGATCCATTTTGGTAACGCGGACGATTTCTTCGACCGAAGTCTGACCTTGCAAAACTTTCTGCCAGCCATCTTGCCGCAACGTCAACATTCCGGCACGAGTGGCTGCTTTTTGAATGTCGCCGGTGGATGAACGATCGTTGGCAAGTCGTCGAATTTCGTCGTTGACGACCAACAACTCAAAGATTCCAATTCGCCCGCGATAACCAACTCCGCGACAGACCCGGCAACCCGCCGCCTGGTAAATCGGCTGGCCCGTCTTGTGCCAGGCTTCCCACGGAAAATCATCGGGCAATTCCGGCACTTCGGGAACAAACGCTTGCTTGCAATCATTGCAAATAACGCGGACCAATCGCTGGGCCAGGACCCCTTGCAGCGTGCTGGAGACCAGGAAGGGTTCAACTCCCATGTCGGCCAAACGCATAAAGGCGCTGGCCGAATCGTTGGTGTGCAACGTACTGAAGACCATGTGCCCGGTCAGAGACGCCTGGGTGGCATTTTCGGCAGTCTCCAGGTCACGAATTTCGCCTATCAGAATCACATCGGGATCGTGACGCAGAATACTGCGTAAACTTGCCGCAAATGTCAAACCAACTTTGTGATTTACCTGGATCTGGTTAATACCATCGAGGTGGTATTCGATCGGATCTTCCGTCGTGATAATTTTGGTTTCTTCGCTTTTGATTTCATTTAACGCGCTGTAAAGAGTGGTGGTTTTTCCTGATCCGGTCGGGCCAGTGACCAGCAGAATTCCGTGCGGCATGCGAATTAGTTTTTGGAACTGGTCATCCAGGTGTTTGGACAAACCGATGCCGCGCAGAGAAAGCTCCATTTTGCCTTTATCAAGAATGCGCAACACCATGCCTTCACCAAACAACATGGGAATCACCGAGACGCGGACATCGATTTCGCGCCCTGTCACTCGCAACTTGATTCGACCATCCTGGGGAACCCGCTTTTCGGCAATATTCATTTTCGACAGAATCTTCAGGCGACTGATGATGGCGTTACGAAAGCGATCGATTTCAGGTGGCGTCGGTTGCTTCTGCAATACGCCGTCGATGCGGTAGCGAAGTTTAATTCCGCTGTCGTGGACCTCGATGTGGACGTCGCTGGCTCGTGCTTCGACCGCCTCGGACAGGATTTCGTTAACGAGTCGCACGACCGACGCCTGTCTGGCTTGCTCGGCCGCCTCCGATCCATCGTCGGCGATTTCTTCCAGCAGCTCGACATCACCTGATTGATCCGACTGCAGTGCGATTAAACCCTCAACCGTTTCGGCCCCCAAACCCAAATGCGATTTAATTAACTTGGAGAGTTCGTCAGGAAAGACAACGACCGGAACGACCGGCTTGTCGAAGGCCGCGCCGGCGGCATCGATCGCCTGCAAGTCAAACGGGTTGGCCGTGGCGACGACGACCGAATTTCCGTCGCGATAGAGCGGAAAAATATTGTGGCGATGGATGATTTTCGCCGGAAAACCTTCCAGACAGCTCAAATCAAGCGTGATTTGGGCCGGGTCGACAATTGGAATTCCCAAAGTGGAAGCCACCGCGCGCAATGCGACTTCGGCAGACTCAAATCCGCCTTCGATCGCAAACCGGTCAAGTCTACCGTCGCGATTCTGGATCATCCGGGCCAACTGCATCAGCCCGGCATCCAACGTTACTGTCGGAGTGTTCTGTTCCATTTTGGTTTTACCAACTGAAGGAAAACTGCGCCTGTCCAGGCAGCTCAAATCGAAAGCGAAGGGGAGTTCAACGCAAGTCGAACATCGCCAACAACTCCTTGTCGTTGACGACCTGCTTTTGGTTCCGTGCCATTAACAATATGGGGAGGGTGGGAATTGTCCTGACGGATCGCTATTCGTTCCAGATCGTTTATTTTTTCGCGCTACAGTCGGCGCGTCTACCGTTTGGTTTTCGGATTAGCGACGGATTCGGACGCGAGTCATCCCGTTTCATCGCAGCATGAGTTACAAGAGTTACTTCATCGAACCACCAGGGAGATGAAAACACGATTAATCCTATCGATCACAGCTCCAATCGTCAACGACTCGTTAAACCCGTCGCATGGTCGCGTTGGTTTACTTTTTTTGGTACTTAAACAAGGTATCCAGCGCCCGCTGAATTCGCTCTGGGCTGGATTTTTGTAACTGAATAATCTGAATTTCATCGCCCGGTTCGAGTTCAACGGCGCGATCGAGTTGATTAATTGTCGCTTTGACTTGATCGCGCAATTGAGGCGGCGCCAACACAATGATCGAGTTCGTCAATGAGTCGACACCCAGCGTCAGAATCGGGCCCGATGTTGCCACGTTCACTTGCTGCAATACCGATGCCAATTCGGTCGATAAGCCTGGCGGTACGGGAACCTGTTTTCGCCCTCCCCCCGATGACAACTGGGAGCGATAGACATTGTTGATGATTACCAGGATTCGTTCGGCATCCGTATTGCGAACAGGAACGATCACTGGCTGGTTGATTGCCAATGCATCAGTGACATCGGGCGAATCGAGAACCTCCAGCAGACTTCCAATGACATCTCGATCGGCGCGACTGCCATGGACAACAATCAGGTTCAACCGGTCATCGGCTGTCACGATGACGGGCAACTGCGTTCCGCGCTGTCGTTCCGGCATCTTCTCGAACAATTCGGTTAATAAACCAGCCACTTCCAAAGCGCCGGCATTGACCAAAGAGAACGCTTCAATATTCCCATTCGCTCGATCGCTTGCCCCGGATCCCGACAAGGCTTGTATGAGTTGAACCATCTGCTGCAGCGCCTCGGGATCGTTGGACGCCAAAGTCAATTGGCGGTTTCCGGGAATTAATAGAATAGGCGACTTGTCCTGCGGTTCCTGGCGCAGGTTAGCGCGATTTGCGACACTTGTCAAACTCGATAGCGGCAGATCGGCAGTAACAAGATTGACAGGCGACTCGCCTTGACTCGATTCGTAACGCATTTCCGTCGGGCCATGGTCCGATGGTTTGCGTTCCGGCGTTGGCGGGTTCTGAAGGTCGGGTTGTGCCTCAAGCGTCGCCGGCCGCAGCACGCGAAGTTCGTTACCTTGAAGTTTCGGCCAAATCAATTGTATTTGCTCAATCAGCCGATCAACGTCGGCCTGAACCGGAATGACGCGCAACTGGCTGGTGTCTGACTGTGGTCCCGTGTGATTTGCAAGTGGTTCTCCCAGCTTCAACAACAGGTCGCGAATGCGCAACATTTGCGGTGCCGAAGCACGAACCAAAAGCGTCTGGTTGTCAAAGTCGACATCGATCGATGGAGCAGTATTGCGCGGATCATCGCGAAACAAACCATTGATCGCCGATTGCGCAGTTAACAGGTCCACTTGGCGCAAATGAAACAGTTCGAACTCCTGGACCACGCCTCGCGACTGATTGAGAGTCGATTGAATCAAGGCGTGTTGAAGTGACGTGGCAATCACCATCAACTGTTGGCTCCCTTCGTCAAAACTAATCTGTGGCGCGGGACGCTCGCTCTCAAACAACCTGGTCAAGGACTCGCTCAACGTTTCCCCATTCATGTTGGGAATCGGATAGGTCTCCAAACGGGTCAAAGCGGCGGCGGTGCTGAGTTGTTGCTCGGCTGAACTGACCAACGCCGTAATCATTTCGTGTTGAGCAGGCCGGGCAATCGCCATTATGGCGTTCGAAGTCGTGTCGGCAGAAACGCTGACTTTTGGATCGCTTTTGAACAGGTCTTGCAAGGCTTTTGCCAACGATTCAGCCGAAACGCGTGAAACGATATAACTCCGCAATTCGGGCTGTCCCGCGCCACTGCCGGCACCATCAAACTCCTGAATTGTCTGGACAATCAACTCGTGCTGCTGGCTGGATGCCGTCGCGGCGATCACCCGTGTGGTCGGGTCGACCGCAAACGTGGCGGTCGGTATCAGCTTTTGCAAGATCACCAGCGCCGCTTGTGGATCGGCATTAACCAACGAATAGACTTTGGAAGTTAACGTGCGACTGGGATCCTGAGTCCATTGCTCGATCGTTTTCTTGATCAAAGCCTGTTCATCGGGAGTCGCCATCACCAGCAACGATTTTCCCGTCGCATCAGCGACATACGAGGCTCCCGGAAT
>JANNWJ010000092.1:0-3742 GCA_031414755.1 Pirellulaceae bacterium
GACACGGATCTGGCCGCGAAACGAACCGGTATTTCCCGAGCTATAAATCTTTCCCAGAGAGACCGTGGTCGGATTGACCGGGTTGAAAACATCGGATTGCAAACCGGCCGCGAATCGCCAATAGTCGTTTTTAAGTTCACCAAACGCCTGATACGGGAGGAGCCCATAGTTGTCAGCGACCATCGAGTCGTTTGCAAGGAATACAAGCACGGTCGCACCTGGCGTTAGTCCGCAAACTTCCGGACCAGAGAAGATCGCGCCGAAAGCCGACTGCCGTGCCCCCAAGTCAAACGTGTTGGTATTCAGTCCAAAGGGCGATCCCGGCAATACAAAAAACGGCAGCCCCGGCGCAAACATTCTGTCCGTCGAAGCAGTTGCCAGTGCGGAAATTTGACCGAAGAGTTTAAGTTTGCTCGTCCCGTTGAGCATCGAAACCGTCAATCCGTCGCCGGCAGCATAAGAGGAACTTGTACCTTGCTGCGAAATAGTCGTCGGCAACAAGTTTTCGTCATCTTGTGGCCGGAATACCACGGGTTGCAACGAGCCTGAGGCGCCGGCTTGAGTTACAGGTTCGATCGGGTTGTCGACGTCTTGGCGATTCCCCTGGCCGTGCAAGGATACATTCCAAAGGGTGACGATTCCGACGACCCCAATCCGCAAGAGTCGTCTCCACATGATTCCCAATTCCTTGCCCGAGTATTCCATGAAATTAACAGCATGTACCAATGATCATCGGATTCGCTTGTGGTAAACTTCAGCGATTGTGCGGATTATTCCGGCTAATAAAGGGTCGTTCATGACACGTACTCCATCCTCACGCGACCACCTCAGCCGTCGCCCGTTCATCGGATCGCTGTCGTGCAGTTCCGAGAACGCTCGTGCCGAAGAACCGGTGAACGAGATCGACTACGGCGGCTCCTGGTTGCTCCAATCGGCATAATCATGAAAGTTTGCGTATGTCCGCTGACGATGCCCGGTATGGGTCCTTGGCGAGGCGAATCTGAGCTGAGTTGCTTCGTCCTTGTCTTGTCGACCCACGGAAGGAAAGCGGCATGAATTCGAATTCCCGCAACAAAACAGGCCGATTTGCGATTGCGGCGTCGATCGTCGTTTGTATTGCCGTTACGTCCCGCACCGATGCGAATTTGCTTGCAGCGGCACAAATCGCTGGTGGCCCGCAACAATATGAAAACAACGTATCCGCAAATCATTTCCCAGTGAGTCTTACGGACGAATCCTCAAGCAATCCAAACCGTGCGACCAGGGAAAGTCCAGGGGTTGATGAATTGCGGCAGGAAATCGAGCAGCTCCAGGCCGGCATGCAACAGATGCAGCAAGGCATGGAGAAAATCGGTGAAAACCTGAAGGTCACAACAGTCGACAAGAACTGGGGGATTGGGATATTCGGCTCTCTGAATGGGGAAATGCTGTATTCGGAACATCGGCCATTCCTTCCTTCCGCGCCCATTTTCATATTTCCGGATTTGGGAAGGGATTCCGAAACGTTTGAGGCACACGCCAAGTCGACGAATTTGGGCTTGGCCCTTCAAGGCCCGGAAATAAACGGGCTCAAAGCCGGCGGATTGTTTCTGACCTACCTTTATGGGGAGCAATTCGAGGCCGACGACTACGGGTTTTTCATCGTGCGTGCATACGGCGAACTCAAAAACGAATCGGTACGATTCGCCGTTGGTTTGGACGGCGACCTGATGAATCCCCTTGGTCCGACCATGCTGAACTTCAACTCTGGCAATGCCAGCGGCAATTTCGGTTTCTTTCGCGGGCAATTTCGCGCGGAACGCTATTTTCATATCGACGATGCGACACAAGTCACCGCGCAACTCGCATTGGCGGACCCGGTGATTACGTCCTTCGCCGAATTCGATGTTCCGCCAAACAATTTCCTGGAATCAAACGGCTCGCCGCACCTTCACTCGCGAATCGCACTTGGGCTTGGATGCCTCGAAGGAACTCCCGGCCAGGAGACTCGTCCATTGGAAGTGGGGTTCTCCGGTTTGATTGGGGAGCTGCGCCGGACCGATGCTCCTGGTCCTAACCGGGTTTACGATGTGTGGGCCGTCGGCGCGGATGCCCGCTGGCGTATCAATCAACGATTTGGGGTGAAGGGGGAATTCTTCCATGGACAAGCGATCGGAAACTACAATGCCGCGATCCTCCAGATCAACAACGACCTCCTCGACCCGATTCGATCAACGGGTGGTTGGGGCGAATTCTACTTGTACTGGAATGACTGCCTGCATTCTCATTTCGGCTACGGTGTTGACGATCCACTCGACAGCGAAGTGATTGCCGGTTTGACTGCGGCCAGGCCTGTTCGAAATGAGTTCGTCTTCGGCAACATGATTTGGGACGTCTCCAGGAACCTGGAGATCGGCTTTGAGGTGAGCCAAATTGAAACCTCCTATGCCAACATCACACCGCTCGATATCGACGGAGCATCGATGATTTATCACTCGCGCGTACGACTGAAGTTCTAAGTGGCCTGGCAAGTCGTTCGCGATCGTCATTTCTTCCGCGTGGGCACGTAATCGAACGGTGCCCCAGTTGGAATCAGCGGCTCGCGGCCAACGCTTCCTTCAAACTCCACAAGGATGTGGCCAAGGTGAACTCATTTTAACTCAACCGTCACCTTCTCGATTCTTCCGTTGTATTTGAACGGACGACGATCGAAATAATCGCGCGAGACGGGGGAACCCAGGTCGGTGCCGACGTCGAAGCTCTCACTGGCGGTGAAAGCCGCTGGTACCGTCATCTTCACGGCAGCGCGGGCGACTTCCTTGCCATCGACCTTTAGCACGATATCCGCTGGCGCGCCAGGTTTCGGGGCCTTGAGCGCGGTCTCAACGACAATGGTGTGCTTGCCGGCGGCGATTTTCTCGTTCGATTTCGCCAGGTAGCGTTCGATGATCATCATGTTGTATTCGAAACAGAGGTAGCCTTTGTCCATGTAACAAGTGAGACCGCCGCTGGCACCGCCCAGGGCGTAGAGTACACCGCTGGCGTTCTCGCCAGTTTCGAGTTCAATGGTGACGGTGTTGCTCTTTTTGCCGAGTCCCGGCGCTGTGAACTCGGGCATGCGGGTGGTGGTGGAGTCGAAAGTCCATTTCGTATAGGGACTGGCGATGGCGACCGAAGGATCAAGTCGGGTGAGCAGGCTGCCGCCGATGGGGAATACTTTGTTCTGCTCCGCCGCTTCGAGAAACAGCGTTTGCAGTTCCTTGAGTTTCTCCGGGTGCTGCGCGGCGATGTCTTGCATTTGTGAGAAGTCTTTGTTGAGATCGTAGAGTTCCCAAACATCCTTTGCGGCGTCCCATTCGGCCAGCCCTTTTTGCGCGTTCAACCATGGCACGAGCAGGCCAAAAGTGCAGGCATACCAGCCGTCCTTGTAGAAGCCACGACTGCCGAAGCATTCGAAATACTGTGACTGTTTCGCTTCCGGCGCGTCCGGTTTCGTGAACGACGCTGCCATACTGACGCCATCCATCGGGTCCTGCGTCTCGCCGTTTACGACCTTGGGTGGCGTGATGCCGAGAATCTCGTAGAGCGTCGGCGCGATGTCGTTAACATGGTGAAACTGCGAGCGCGGCGTCTTGTCCGGTTTAATGCCTTTGGGCCAGGAAACCACGAGCGGGTTGCGGGTGCCGCCAAAGTGGGCGGCAACAAGCTTCGTGGAACGGAACGGGGTGCTGCCGGCCCAGGCCCAGCCCGCGTGATACATGTT
>JANNWJ010000093.1:0-16411 GCA_031414755.1 Pirellulaceae bacterium
GTAAAATGAAAAGACCTTGTGAAAGACAGTGAAGCAATTGGGGTCTTCGGGTACAAAAACAATTGAATACTTGCCAGCCACGCATCCCAGATCGAGCGGCAGCGTGTGTTGTCCGGCACTCAAATCGGGAATCGGTCGGCCTTCGATGCGATACCCCAGCGAAGTGGTCCCCGGATCGCAATGACGGTAAAGCATAAAATAGCCACCGTTGTTGCCAGCGCAGCCCGCCGTCGGGTAATCGGTAGACAATTCGTAGACAAGATTAACGGTGCTGTCGCTGGTCGCCGTGATGCTGACAACCCGGTTGACGAAATAAGCACCTGGACCGGGGTCACTCTCTACTGAGGCGAAAGTCGAGGGTCGAGGGTTGAGAGTCGAGACGATTGGTATTTGAGAGTAGGGTCCGAACCCTGAAGCCGTTGGTTGACCGGGAGGCAGCAACTGGTGAACAAGTACACTGCGCTCTGCGCCCGACGAACCCGTGTTTTGGCCAGAAATATTGAATCCGACAGGCGACGCTTTTGTTACCGTGGCGGCGGGCGTCGGTTGTTGTTGTGTGGCGACAACAGAAGTGACAAGGGAGGTGTTGAGCAGGATGCCCAGCAACAAACGGAAATACAACATCGCGATGTTCTCCCGAGCCACAACGATTCAAAAGATATTTTAAATCAGCCGCCGAGTTTGGAATTCGGTATTAACGGGGCACCAAAACCAAATTCAACTCATTCAGGACTTCCGGCAGGCATTCCAACTTTATAACCCGGATAGTTTCTGTCAATGGACGACAAAAAAGCCGCGAAATTATCTATGTAAACCCAATGAATACTGCCAACGGCAATCGCTGGACCGTTTTTTTTTCGGGATGTCCCATTTGTTGTTGAAACTTCGGTTGTAGTCGGTTGGCCAAAAGCCATTTGTGGGCGGCATTTTTTGTGCCAATGTGACGAGAGATACGACGACTGCAAAATACATGTTCATTTTTCGATTGATTACTCGAGTAAAAGTCGTCGCCTAAAAAACGTCGGTCTCAACACCCTGGCTTCTTGTTTCACCCATCGAGACTCCGAGATTCAGGCAATTGATGCCCGACCCAATACCGAGCATGGCAACTTGTTGACCGGCGTTCAACCGGCCATCGACGATATTTTGAGCAAACGTAATGGGGAGCGCGGCCGAACCAGTATTGCCAAGCCACGGAAACGTCGTGTAATCGCGATCCCCGTCCATTCCGATCGACTCCAACATGAGTTTTCGATGCACCGAACCGACTTGATGACAAACAGTCTGGTCAATTTGCGAACGAATCCATCCGAGGTGTATTAAGAACCGTTCAAACGTTTCGCGCCCTGTTTCAATTCCTTGCAGCATCAACGCTTCGGAATCGGTTTCCATTAATGGCATCATGCCCCCTCCTGCCTGGTCACTGACACTTTGGCACAAGTCGTTAAAGCGGGTGTTTGCCGTCGCGGCTCCACCTATTAAACGTGTTTGTGAGCGACTGATGGACAGGTGCGTTAGCAAGACAGCGCAACTTGCCGAACCAATCGTCAAAGACGCAATCGAATTCTTGATAGTCTTGCGTGTAAGTGCTTCGTTTCGATTCAACTCATCGATGGTGGAATCGACAAGTCCACGTCCATTTTCCGATCCAACGACAAGTGCCGCATTGATCTGGCCAAGCTCGATCATGTTGGCCGCCTGCACCATTCCGTTCATTACACCAAGGCAGGCATTGGATACATCGTAGATTTGACAGGCGGATGACAAGCCGACTTTATGGTGTACGCGGCAGGCAGTGGCAGGTTCCAGATGATCGCGACATACAGAACCGTGGATGAGCAATCCAATTCGGTCCCGATCGAAAACGGCAGCATCGATCGCTTGTTCGCAACTGGAAATACTGATATCCGAGATCGCCGTTCCCATTGGCCAGAACCGGCGACTTTCAATACCGGTCATCAATTCCAGTCGTCCAGCCGGAAGTTTTAACCGTTGATACAAGGGTTCAAGGCGGTTTTCGATCTCGCTGCTTGTTACGATCGATTTTGGAATGGAAAATCCCAATGACTCGATGCAAACGTTGTTATATGAAAATACCATTGGCTGTTTCGTGTATTGCCCCGGTTTTTTGGGGCACTTTACCTTGTTTGATGTTGGGTTGGATGTGAGCAAAAAGATTACTCATGTTTCATGGTCCACGCGAACAATAGTGCTGGCACATTCGTGATTGCACTACTTGAAGTGCCAGCATTTGCAATGCTCTACAACATAAGGGCAAAACTTGCGAGTGTCTGAAAAATCCACGAAACTCGTCGCAGTTGTTTCTTTCGTTTCAATTTCTCACCGGGTTGCAATTGCCGCCCACATGCCCGCCACGGGAGAGAAAAAGGATTTTTTTCATCAAGACTGTCCGACGGGATCATGATGACCCGGACGTCGGAGTCGGCCAAGAGCCCTTATCAAGATCATCCGAAATTGCTGGAAAGTGTGCGAAAGCGGTCCGGCAGTTCCAGGTGTGTACTCTGACTGGAGTCAGGGTTGATTTGAACTCTCAGCACCCCCGCGACCGAAACCTCGATCTTGTTGTGATTGCCTTGAACCAACATTCACATTCTGGTTCATGATGTACCAGACCATCAAGAGGGATTCGAGCAATGACCAAACCAGTGATCGGAATTAATGTTGACTACCGTCGCGCTCAAGGCAACCAGCCCGCTTTTAGCTACATTGCCGCAGGATACTACGACAGTGTCACCCGGGCGGGAGGCGTGCCTGTGTTGCTTCCTCCCACCAGCAACGAGGAAAATATTTACACGATCGTCGAACGACTGGACGGTTTGATACTTATCGGTGGAGCGGACCTCGATCCTCGCAATGATGGATTCATGCTTCATCCTACCGTTCGCCCGATGGAATCGCGTCGCGAAGTTTTCGATCGCGCCTTGATGCGGATTGCTGCGGAACGTCGATTGCCAGTCTTCGGAATTGGTGCGGGCATGCAATTGTTAAATGTAACCCAGGGAGGCAATTTGTTCCTGCATATCCCCGAGGACGCTCCCAATTCGATTCCTCATCGCGACGCGCAAGATGTGGCTCATCGCCACAGTCTGGAAGTTGCTCCTGGCTCGATCATGTCTCGCGTTTATGGAGAAGGCGAAATTCGTGTAGTCAGCCGGCACCATATGGCAATTGATGAAGTCGCACCCGGATTTGAAGTGACCGCCCGCTGCCCCGACGGCATTATCGAAGCCATCGAAAGCAGTCAGCCCGACTGGTTTGCAATGGGAACCCAGTTCCATCCGGAAAGCGAACTGGCCTCGGCCCTCGACGTTCGAATTTTCGAGGAATTCATCGAGGGAGTCCAGCGCTCCCAGCGCGTACAATTGCGAGTTGTAGCCTAGTGCCGCGTCGACTTTTTTCATTGGGTACGATGGACTTCCAAGTCCGTCGGAAATCACTGAATTCGACGGACGAGGACGTCCATCGTACGTTTGGTGCCATCCCCAATGCCTGAATCTGACATAGCACTTTTTCGACCGACGAAGAAATTGTCGATCTGGTTTGAATTTACTGAAGTTAAAGAAAAGCTGTTGGAGGCGATGGATTGCTTCGTGACAGTTCACATGGCGAATTCCGGATTCGCTTTTATGATCTCGCGAGCCATGGATGGCAATTCGAGATCTGCGGTGACCGGGATTTGTCGCGACCGCAGAAATGTTTTCCAATGCGCAATCAAAGCGAATTCGTTCAACTGATTGATCGCTATCGTTTAGGTGAGGCTAAACGGTTAGTGCTCGGTATCGCGTTCAAACCGGATTTTTCTGCGGTTGGAACTTCCATGTTGCTCACTCAGGGGCGTGGAAAATGTTTGCGACCGATCTGGATCGAGTATCGCGAAGCATTGATTACTCCAGGCGTCGCCAGCGCTTGTTTGCGTTTTTCCAATGGTCAGGTGTCTGACATTTGCGAACTCGTTCAACTTCGCAATGACGTCTCGATCCAATTGGCCGCAGCAGCGCGGCGAGCGATGGCGATTTCAGATTCAAGCGAAAAAAAGTTACTGGCGATTTGTGTCGACGATCCTGGAATCTGGCTGCGTGATTTCGATGGCGTCATTGGCTGGGAGCCTTTGGTATCTGCGGCAACTTTGAGCGAACAGGTCGGCTCGTGCGTCATCGATGGACTGCCGCTGCGTGATGTCGCAGGCGGCGGCAAGGGCTGGCCACTCGAACCGCTTGCCTGGTGGCTGATGTTTGCCGATCGAGGTCGAAAAATTGCCGATACAGGTCGCATACTTGTGTACTGGTCGGATGTTTGCCGATTCTGCTGGATTCCCGAATCGGATGGAATCGACAATGAAATCCCGGCGATTCGCCATGCAGCCGTCCATGGCGCACGCCTGGAAGCGGCGCTGTTGAGGGAAATGGGAATCGAGACGATTGACCCTCGCGAGCGAGATCGCCTGGGTGCCCAGGGAAAAATCCATACGTCGTTGCACGAGATACTGATCAAGGCCATCGATATTCAATCCCGAAATTGGCATCCACTGGATCGGAAGAACGAAAATGAAATCGTCACCACCTCGCTGCAGATTATCAGGGAACAACGGATTTCCGTCGGCGATTTACTGATAACCCTGGCGGAGAGTACGGCAAGCTATTTAAAGTTCTTTATCGACCTGTGCCGGACGCAACAGGCGAGAATCGAAGTGGTTGCTGGCGGCAGTCTCGACCGTCATGGTCTGGTCAGCAGCGCCATCGGCCGAATCAAAGGGGTCGCCTGGAGCGATCCGCAGGATTTCAATTATCAACCTGCTTGTCTGGAAAGCGTCAGTGCCTCGATGATGGGGATGATGCACATCGATCAGATGCCCCTCACGATTCCGGAATTGACCGGCAGCCCTATCCCGCGCGTCGCCGGTCGATTGACCCCAGGTAACCTTGCCGGTTTTCGCCGGTTAATCATGGAAATGGGCGATACGTCTCCCCCTGTCATGAAGTTGCGTGACGCCGTTTAGCACCGAGAATCACGAAAACACCGGATTTTCTCCAGTTCACGCAAGTTTTGAATTAGTCAGTCATTTGCCAAAACGATTGATCTCGAAATTCACTCAATCGTTTGGTGAAAACATGGTGCCGGACTGGCGTGTTCGGATGACATTGTCCTCACGGATCCGGCCTTCCTCGATTAAGGATTTTCTGCAAATGCCCCTTGTCCGTTCGTTTTTTTCATGCGCTATTGTCGAAGCCAGTGTTGATATACATTATCAGGACGTTTAGCGACGTCTCGGACATACCGCAGAACTTGGTGAACTGTTAATTTCGCCGGGTTTGGCGGCAACCTTAACATTCTTGATCGCCGAGGCAATCGGGTAAAGTTTTACATCGAAAAATGGTACGGACAGTTACAGGAATGAATTATGTCTGCTAAAGCAGGTGTGTGGATTGACCATATGCAGGCCGTTCTGGTCCTGGTCACTGCCTCAGGTAGGGAAATCAGAAAAATTACGTCAGGAATCGAAAGACCTGTTCGGCCGAGAAAACACGAATACACGCCAAATGACTTTGTTGCAGAGGACAGGCTCGAGCGTAAGTTTCATAGCCATCTCAAGGAATTTTATGACGAGGTAATTGCCGGTATTCAGGGATCAGAAGCACTTCTGATCGTCGGCCCTGGTGAAGCCAAAGGCGAGTTCCACAAACGACTTAAAAGTAAAAAAATTCGTGGCCTCGTTATCGAACTGGAGGCCGCCGACAAGATGACGGATCGCCAGTTTGCGGCGAAAGTGGAAAAACACTTTGCCAATATTCCGGCCGGGAATTCCGTTTCATCGAAGCCTGCAGGTAACAAGAAAACCACAAAAGCGGATTCCAAAGTCAAATTGTCTGCGAAAAAGTCTCGTAAGTAGTGATTGGATAAATGAATCGACTTCAGTTCGATCGCGCCAGCCCGCGATGAGCGATTGATCGAACCAGGATTCAACAGGCATTAACAACGCTGACTGCGGGCCTGGCCCGACTGGCAATGACATCGTTTCTAAAAATGGACGGTCAGCAAGCGGTGCCGCACCGTCAAGCTTTTCGCAAGGAGTCAACGATTTTCAGTCGAATCGCACGCACCGCCGGAAACAAGCCACCCAGCAATCCCATCACCAAAGCCATCATCATCCCTCGTGCAAGAATCCAGGGACCGAAACGGAATGAAAAAGTAATCTCGCTAAAAGTTGCCCAGTTCGCAGTGCCGGTTGAAATACCATTAAAGGGAAGCGTTGCCAGGCATCCGAGTATTCCACCCAGGAGACATAGCAACATCGACTCGATCAGGAATGAAAACAGGATACTTGACCGGCCAAATCCAATCGCGCGCAGCGTACCAATTTCGCGGCCGCGACTGGCAACCGCTGCGTACATCGTATTGGCAGCAGCGAACATGGCTCCAAACGTCAAAAAGCCGCCAATAACATAACCGATGAAACGAATTGCAATCGAAGCGGACATTTGGCTTTCGAAATAGGCGGCCTCCGTAATCGCTTTCAACTTGAATCGTTCATCATCTTGCAGCAATTTGATCAGGGAATCACGGGTATCCAGGTCGCGAGCGCGAAAATTCACAATGGAAATCGCCCCTTGGACACGTCGCGCTCCTGTCAAATCGCGGAGGTCGGTCCAAACTTCGGATTCCGCCGCGCTGCCGCCCGCTTCGAAATAGCCGACGACGTTGAAGTTGATCTTGTTGATCTCCAGCTTTTCACCGATTGCCAGATTTTCGAATCGCGAAGCCATCTGCCGGCTGGTGATAATCTCGTTTACGCCTGACTTCAAATCCCGTCCCTCAACGATTTTGAAGTCCGGGCGAAGACTTCTGGCTACAGAATCCACACCACGGACGATCAAGTTGGTCGTACCGCCGTTATTCCGCCTGGGCTTGGTAAAGATTGTCACGAATTCAGTAGAGCAAAGGGGTTGGTTGTCCATTCCCTTCGCGATGCCATCGAGGTTGGCAATCTCACGCGCCGTCTGCGATTCGATAGCACTCGAAGTTTCGGCATCACTTCCTTTCCGCATCACGATCACATCAAGTTCATCGCCACTGATTCGAAGTGCGTGTTCGAGCCCATCGGTCATGCCAAACGTGAGAACGGTCGCCCAAACAACCCAGCCAGTCGCGACCACGGTCATCAGTGTCGTGACCCAGCGAACTCGAAGATTGCGAATGTTGTACTTGATCGGAATCATTGAGTAAGTGCCAATTTTTTAGTGTCGTTGTTATTAAAATTGCCAATCCAGGAGCCGATCCCAAAAGGGGTCAGACCCTTTAAAAGCGGAGAGGGTCAGACCCCTTTTGGGATCGGCTCTAAATCACGCGACGAAGTCCGTCGATTACGGACAACTGGGCGGCTCGAATCGCAGGAACAATTCCGCTGACGAGTCCAATACCGGCGGCAACTGCCAATAGAACGAACATCCACGGTCCCGCCATATCGACAATCGAAAATGGGAATAACTGGGAACTGATGCTATGCAATCCCTCCAGGCAAAGGCTCCCAATTCCAATACCCAGCAGTCCGCCGAGCAACGCGATCCAGCACGACTCGCCCAGCACCATCCAAAGGACTCGCAGTTTTGAAAACCCGATAGCCTTGAGCACCGCAACTTCGGTGGTTCTTTCCCGCATCGACATCGCCATAGTTGTGGCTGCGACCAATGTCAGGGAAAACACGACAGCAAGTCCGATGACGAGAATAAAAAGCTGGATATTCCCGACCATATCAGCAAACATTTGAGCAAAGGCTGATTCTGTCTGAGTTCGCGTCGGATTTTCGGAACTGGAAAATCGTTCATCAATCGCTTTGCAAACCGTTGCTTCTTCCAGGCCTTCGTTTGTTTTGGCAAAGATTGTTCCGGCATTTCCCGCCATTTCGCTCGATTTTCCCAGCAAGCCCTCGTCCAGGTAAAACCAGTTAAACCATAACGAATCGGTATTTTGTGGTGCCTCGAAAGTGCCAACCAATCGGAGGTCCAGGTTAAATGTATAAAACGTTCCTTGCAGCGGAATTCGCTCGCCAATTTTCCATTTCATTCGCTCGGCCAGCCGATGATCTGCCACACAAGCCTGCCGATCATCCTGAAAAGCTTTCAACTGATCCGCCTCGATCTTGTACTCGGGCCAAACGTCAAAAACCGCTTTCGGATCAGTCGCAAACTGGGCAAACGCCATTTGTTGATCCTTGTAGACGCCGCCATACCAGGCGTATGGCACCGCAGCGATCACCCCCTCCATTCCCCGCACGCGATCCACGTTGGCGATCGGCACGTCGCCCGAGAAACCCATGGTGCTCATGACAACGATGCGATGATGCTTTGATGCTTCAATTCCCCATTGATCCTGCATGGCGGTGTAGCCATGGAGAATCGTCATTAAGGCCAAACTAAAGCCAACGGACAGGACTGTCAGCGATGAACGCAGCTTGTTGCGCATGACGTTTCGCCAAATATATTGAAGTGTTTTCACGTGGTTGCTCCTGAAAGAACGGGGCGGGAGGTGTCCCCGACCAGAATGCCCTTTTCCAGGTGGAGGATGCGTTTCGACCTCGCTGCGGCGTTAGGATCGTGCGTGACCATGATGATCGTCTTTTGAAACTCTTCGTTTAATCGCCGCATCAATTCCAGAATTTCGCTACCCGATTTGGCGTCCAGATCGCCAGTCGGTTCGTCGGCGACGATCAGTGTTGGGTCCGTTACGATCGCACGCGCGATGGAAACCCGTTGCTCCTGGCCGCCCGACAACTGGCGCGGGTAGTGATTCATGCGATCCGTCAAGCCGACCACTTCCAGTGCCGCTTTAACATGCTCGTCACGTTGTCGCCTGTTCAGCTTCGTTAACGTCAGGGGTAACTCAATGTTCTCATACGCGGTCAGAACAGGGATAAGGTTGTAGAGCTGGAAAATGAAGCCGATATGTTGAGAACGCCAGCGTGATAAAGTTCCTTCCGACGCAAGCCCCAGGTTCGTCCCGCACACCTCGACGGAACCCGTGGTCGGCTTGTCCAGACCGGCGACCAGGTTGAGCAAGGTCGTCTTGCCGGAGCCGGAAGGCCCCATCAACGCCATGAAATCGCCACGGTTCAATGTCAAATTGATGCCGGACAAAACAGGAATAACGAACTGTGCGCGGCGGAATTCTTTCGTCACATTCTGGATTTGTACGATCGGACCTTCGTAGTTCGAATTTGTCAAGAGAGCAACTCCACATCAGTTGAAATTATTTCGGAACAGCCTACTCCGAGATCTTAACGGCTTGATTCACTTCAAGTTCCGGAGGGTTGCCAATGATTTTTTCTTCGCCTGTGAGGCCGCCAAGAATCTCCACCCGACCGTCTTTGCGCTTGCCACTTGTGACACGAACCTTTTGCGCATGAGTCTCGGCGTCAACCACCCACACGAACTCGCCGTCGTCATCCGTTAGCAGTGCATCTTCCGGGCAAAACGTGCGAGGCGCCGCGCTGATTGTTTCGTCCGGGTTTGGTTCGGGAAGGAAATAAACAGTGCTGCTCATGTCCGGAAACAAACGGCTGTCGGCATCGGTAATTGTAACCTTTACTTTGATCGTCGCCCGCGCCCGGTCACCCATGGGGATAACTTTTCGTATCAAGCCGTGATAACGTCGATCTGGCACGGCATCGACGACGACTTCAGCAGGTTGGCCGGATTTGATGCGGCTAATGTAATCCTCTTTGACATCGCAGTCAACTTCCAGATTATCCAGGTCAGCGATCGTTACGGCGGAACCGCGCCCTGATGCATCACCCATGCCCCCCGGCAAAATCGACTCTCCCACCTCGGCATCTTTCGATATCACGGTGCCATCAAAAGGAGCGCGAATGAACATATTTTCCTTCAGTTGTTCCGCTTCACTCAGTCGGGCTTCGGCAAGTTGAACGTCGGCTTTCATCGACTGCATTCTTGCGACCGCGCTATCGTACTGGAATTTTGCCTGATCGAATTCGGTATCGGAAATGCTTTGCGAGTCCTTGAGGGTTTTCGCACGATCGAACTCTCGTTTGTTTTGAGCGATCAGGACATTCTGTTCATCGATGGCAGCTTTGGCACGCGCAACGCTGGCTTGGGTTGCGGCCAGTGAAGCGTCGAGATCTGCGTGTTCCAAAATGGCGAGAATTTCATCCTTCTTCACACGACTCCCCTCTTCAACGGTAACCTCCTGAATGCGTCCGGGAGCCCGTGCGCCAATCCTGGCTTGCCGTCGGGATTCGAGATAGCCGGTCGCAACAACGGTTGCATCCGCTGAGCGACCGGATTCAATAACGGGACGAACAATGCGGACCTCCGGTCGGTTTTTGATGATGTCCGGCACGGAGAACCAGTCGTTTTCAGCGAGGGAATCGGTTCGTATCCACCCTGCCTTGACCGCCCCAAAATAGGTACCGGCTGCCAACAGGAGCAAAGCCAGCAAGATACCGAACCAACGCAACCAACCACCGCCAATTCGCGATTGGGCTTGAGCCGATCGATCAATTCGTAGAGTAGCCAGTGCATCGCGCGAGGGTTCAGGAGGTGCGGTTTGCATATTTGACAATGTTTCCAGATACTTGTCGGGCCGGCTGATTTTGTGTCAAGACAAATCAAAAGTTAGGGAAAACGATGGCGAGGGAAAACAAAAAAAGGCTAGTGCATCGTCAATTCTTGATATTTGGGTTAGCCGTTTTGGCGCTAGCCACGGTACCGTCACAAAAAACCGGGGCTAGCGCCCCAACGGTTGGTTTTCCCAGCCCCAATACTGAATCTGAACGCAGCACTTGCCATGATTATAGCAAACCTTTCGGGGTACTGAAACAGAAAACCGAATGCGCGGAAATGTGCTTCAAATGAGCCGGAGCTGCCGCGATTGTATTGCCGATGGTCCCTGGCGTATCCCCGGTGTGAAAATTTCGGGTTAAACTCACCACAGTACAATGAAACCGAAAAGACATGACAAAGCCTCCTTGTCGCGGGCCTGCAATTCTTTCGAGAATTTTGTCTTTTCTAATCTGTTCCAGTCAATCTCGTGGGCTAATTCCGTGAACTCCCGGACAATCATCTTAAAAGCGCTTTTGCTTGGCGCTCACCTGACTTGCCAGACTTCGTGGCTCGACGGTCAGACACCGAATATTGTGCCGTCAAAGGAATACGCAACGGTCGCGAGCAATCTCAGCAGGTTTATCGAAACGGAAATCAGACAGAAGAAGATCGATGCGTTTTCAATCGCCCTGATCGATGGTGATCAGATTGTTTGGGCGCAAGGATTCGGCATTGTCGACGCGGCGACGAACAAGGCAGCCACGGCCCAGTCCATTTACCGGGTCGGTTCGGTATCCAAGCTGCTCAACGATGTCGCCGTAATGCAGTTGGTTGAACAAGGCCGATTCGTGCTGGATGATGACATCCGAAAGCTCCTTCCTGATTTTGCACCCGCCAATTCGTTTGAGGAACCGATCACACTTCGCCAGTTGATGAATCATGAAAGTGGTCTGGTTCGCGAATCCCCTGTCGGCAACTACTTTGATCCGACCGGGCCGAGCCTTGCTGAAACCATTGACAGCTTGAACAAAACCAAAGTGTTACACGCGCCGGGAAGCAAAACGAAGTACTCGAATGCTGCAGTTTCGGTTGCCGGGTACGCGGTGGAGCGAGTCCTTGGCCTTCCTTTTGCGCAGGTATTGAAGACCAATGTGCTCGACCCGATCGGAATGGTGCACAGTAGTTTCGAGCTGGATGAATCGATTCAAGCGGAATTAGCGACAGGAATGATGTGGTCATACGACGGGCGCCGATTCGAGGCACCCCGGTTTGCGTTGGGAACATTGCCGGCGGGCAATCTGTACTCGAGCGTTCTGGATTTGGCTCAATTTATGCGATTGATTTTCAACGAAGGAAGGGCCGGGAACCGGCAAGTTCTCTCGCCCGAAATCCTGACACAGATGCTGCAACAGCAGACGTTGCCGGACGGCCAACAGCGAAGTTACGGAATCGGGTTTCGATTGGGGACGCTCGAGGGCCATTCGACGTTTGAACATGGTGGAGCGGTGTATGGATACGCGACGCAATTCCGGGGAGTACTTGGTAAAGAGATCGGAGTTGTTGCCGTTGCGTCACTCGATGTCGCCAACGGCTTCGTTTCGCGGGTAGCGGATGATGCACTTCGGTTAATGCTGGCAACAAAGAGTGGCACAGACCCGTTGCCCCAGCTTGTTTCCACAGAGTCGATCGATCGAACGACCGCTCGGCAAATGGCGGGTTTATATTCAAATGGAAAGAATCAGGTACGACTGTTTGAAAGCGGCGGTCGGTTGATGATGCAGGGGGGGACTTACGACAACGAGATTCGGCGTTTGGGAGAGCGGATGGTTGTCGACGACGTTCAGGCATTTGGACCGTTTGTCGAGTGGTCACCCGAAAAGTTGATATTTCAGGACGCCGTTTGGTCGCAGGTTCCGGACGTTTGTCCAAAGGAGGCTCCGCCGCAATGGGCTGGATTGATTGGCGAATATGGCTGGGACCACAACACGCTGTTTATTTATGAGGACAACGGCCAATTATGGACACTTATCGAATGGGTATTCCGTTATCCGTTGAACCAGGTATCCGAAAATGTTTTCGCGTTTCCCGAATACGGGCTGTACCACGACGAGCACCTGGTTTTCTCCCGAGATGGCAACGGGACAGCAACGAAAGTGGTTGCCGCGGAAGTCGAATTCGCACGGCGAGGCAAGGGATTGAACGACAGCGAAACGTTCAAGATCGCTCCATTATTACCGCCCGACCGCTTGCGAGAGATTGCGATGGGAGAAGAGCCGCCATCAGAAGCGCGGGATTTTTTGGCGGCAGATCTGGTTGCGCTAACATCGATAGACGACACGATCAAGCTCGACATTCGTTATGCCACAACGAACAATTTCATGGACATGGTTTTTTACAACGAAGCTCGTGCGTTCATGCAACGTCCGGCGGCAAATGCCTTGGGCGAAGTGCAAAAAAGATTGCGCGAGAAAGGCTATGGTTTGCTGGTTCATGATGCCTATCGCCCCTGGTTTGTAACGAAGATGTTCTGGGAAGCAACGCCGTTGGCAATGCGGCATTTCGTGGCCAATCCGGAGAATGGGTCTCGCCACAATCGCGGTTGCGCCGTCGATTTGACGCTGTACGATTTAAAAACAGACAACGTGATTCGCATGGTTTCGGGTTACGACGAGTTTTCCGGGCGGGCCTATCCTGAATACGCCGGAGGCACCTCACGTCAACGTTGGCATCGTCGATTACTTCGTACCGAAATGGAATCCGCCGGCTTCGACGTCTACGAATTTGAGTGGTGGCATTTCGATTATCCCATGTGGAAAAATTATCCCATTCTGAATTTGAAATTCGACGAAATTGAATAGTGCAGCGTCAATTCCTGACATTTGGGTTAGCCGTTTTGGCGCTAGCCACGGTTCCGTCACAAAAAACCGGGGCTAGCGCCCAAACGGCTGATTTCCCCAACCCCAATTCTGAATCGGGACGCAGCACGAGAAACGCATTCTCATCATCCCGACCAATAATTCCGCAATAGGTGGGTGAGATACACATGCCGTTGCGATCACCCTCAGTTTGATGCTGAATTTCATGACTGAACAACAAGCAAAGTCAAGTGAACGCCGCGCGACATTGCACTATGCTGTCGGAAACTTTTTTTGTTTCGTATCAGGAAGTCGGCGCAGAATCTTCCTGCTCGCCGGGCAGGACTTCCCGGGGTCGCCATACATTTTCCAGTTCGCCTTTGGTGCGGCTGGCCAGATCGAACCAATCAAGTTTGTCGGAAATTCGAATAACTGCGATCGATGCTGTGGAAAGCGATTCGAATTTGCCTGTCAAGGCATAGGCCCAGCGCTCGACTCCTGGATTGTGGGAGATGATCAATACGGTCGATTCGGTTTCGGCCCCTTCGCGGACCGTGTCGCAGAATTCCTCGACATCGGCGCGGTAAAGGCCCTTTTCGATTCCGATCGGAATTTTTCGACCATAACCAGCGACGAACAACTCGGCTGTTTTGATGGCCCGCGAGGCTGAGGAGGTAAGGATAATGTCGGGGGACAAACCTTGTTGTTTAACGAATCTGCCCATCAACGGTGCGACGCGTACTCCTCGATCGTTTAACTTGCGATCATGATCGGGAATGCTCTCGTCATCCCAACTTGATTTGGCATGACGCATGATGAGCAATCGTTTCATCGAACTAAAACTCCTGATTCATTTCGGAAAAATTGGTCAAGCACGAATTGAACTGACGTATTGAAACACAGATTTTGGTATCATTTCCAGAGGACTGGTTGACTGCAAGGCCTTTTTTTGCAATCTGGTGATTCAACGACGGTCGTTGCCAGCAACAGGCCGGACTGACTAAGATCGAGAAAGTAGGCAAACGGTTGCTTTCAGGTAACCCCATGCCCGGGCTGATTTTTTCGATTGACGGTTCGAACTTAAAGCCATGTCGAAGCTGCGATGACACAAAAATCGTCATGATCTGACGTGTTGCCATTTGGCAAGGTTCCGGTTTTCTCTGAAAATGCGAGTAAAAACGTCCAGCCCATGAATCCTGAACAGGCGCGCATCGAGGCCGACCTTCGCGGCCTTATCGAAGGCGACGTTTACTGTGACGATTTGTTTCGGCAAATGTACGCCACTGACGGCAGCATTCTCCAGGTTGTACCGGCGGGCGTTGTTCGTCCGAAAAGCGTCAACGATGTTTCGGCGGTTGTGCGATATGCCGCAGAAAATAATTTGCCAATACATGCTCGCGGGGCGGGTTCCAATGTGGTTGGAGGGGCGCTTGGGTCCGGCCTGGTTCTCGATTTTTCGGTTCATATGCGACGAATTGTTGTCGAATCGGGGAATCGGGTTCGCGTTCAACCTGGGGCGGTTCTTGCAAACGTCAATCGCATTCTTGAACGATCAGGGCAAGTGTTCGGTCCCGACCCGGCGACCCGAAGCGTAACGACAATCGGCGGTGTCATTTCGCTCGATGCAACAGGAAGTCACTGGCTGAAGTACGGTTCGCCACGTGACAAGGTGCGGCAACTTCAAATCGTAATGGCCGACGGTTCCGTCGCGATGATTGGTCGAGACGCCATGCCAACGGCCGAAACACGGCGTTTGGCTGCCCAAATCGAACTGGTACTGGGCCGTCGCCGTCAAGTCATCGAGGAGCATCAACCGGCAACCAAAACCAATCATGCCGGGTACAACCTGACGGACATTATCACAGACGGACACCTCGATTTGGCGAAATTAATCGCAGGGTCCGAAGGAACATTGGCGATTATCACCGAAGCGGTACTGGAAACCCAGGCTTTGGTCAAACATCGGGGCGTTATCTTGCTGTTCTTTGAAAAAATGCAGACGGCCGCCAAAACTGCCCTGGAGATTCTGGAAGAGGACATTTCAGCCTGCGAATTGCTTGATCGACGACTTCTTTCGCTCGTCCGTTCCTACGACGAGCGGTTTCAGCAATTGGTGCCAGAAAATGCCGAGGTCATGTTGCTTGTAGAAGTTCAAGCGGACGATGGCCCGGAACTTCGCCTCCGCGTTTCGGCCCTGGAAAACAAGTTTCGTCGCGATAAACAGGCGACCTGGTCCCGTTCGACTTGCAATGCCGATGAACGAAATCTTTATTGGCGAATGGCGCGTCGTGGTATTCCCATGCAATTTGGAATGAAGGGGCCTCGGCAGGCGATACCGTTTGTGGAAGACGTCGCCGTTCCTCCTCAACGATTGCCGGAATTCCTTCGCGACTTGCCGGGGATTCTGAATACCTGTGATGTCACCGCCACGGTTTTTGCACACGTTGCCCAAGGGGTCGTTCATCTGCGCCCGCAACTCGATTTGGCCGATCCGGCCGACGTGGCCCGTATCGAGCAACTGGCCAACCGGCTGTTCGATCGCGTCCTGGAACTCAACGGAACGATTACCGGCTCGCATGGTGACGGACTGGTCCGGACTCCGTGGCTGCGCCGACAGTATGGTCGTATGTACGACGTGTTTGCCGAAGTCAAACACGAATTTGACCCGGGAAACGTATTCAACCCAGGAAAGATCGTTGAAACGTCACCTTTCGAATTAGCCAAAAACCTTCGTCGATTTGCCAACGATCCGCTCCCCGTCGGTAGCGACGCGCAGATTTCTGAAGTCGCCTCGCTTGAACCGACGAAAGCGGATTCGGTAAATGAAAATTCAGGGCGACTGCCGCGACTTCGTTCCAAAAAAGCAGATCAGAACAATCGTTCTGCAATCGTTCCGCAACTTAATTGGACCCTTCCTCAGATGGCGGCGACCGCAGCACAGTGCAACGGTTGTGCGCGCTGCCGAACAGCGTCTCCGGATGA
>JANNWJ010000094.1:0-5963 GCA_031414755.1 Pirellulaceae bacterium
GTTGCTCTGGCGAAAGCGAGCAAGACGCTCGCTCCAAAGTTTAATTTTCGCGGGCGATGAACGATGCATGTATGACTCCTGGATGCCTAAAACCAGAAATCTAACCCACCCGTCAACAATCGTGCTGGTGGACGCTTACAGCGCAATTGGAAATCAGGACGTTACGGACACGGACAATTGATTCGGGTAAACGATTCGATTGTCGTTCAATGCGAATCTGGAGAGATCGCGATTGTCGCAGCTCACCCGGACCAACACGTTGAACAGGCCCGCTTCCAGGCACTGGAACATCGAACCTGGAACCACCCCGCCTTTAGCGACGGCATTCTGCTAATACGCAATGACCGCGAAGCGATGGCCTTATCGTTCCAGAAGTACACGTTCCAGTAGTACCGATTGATGACCGAACCGAACTCGAAAACGGGAGCCGGCTGGTGAATTAGTCATCTGGAAATATCAGGGACTTGGCAATTTCCATGAGCTTGACGTAGGCGTTGTCCCACGACTCGGCGCGAAAAAATGTCGTGTCCGCATTGGGTTGTCCAACAAAAGGTCGCATGATCCATGCCATTTGGATTCCGGCGAACCCGTAAAGGATGACCCAAAACCAAAGCATAATTGCGTGACGATGATCGCCGGTCGCGAACGACTTGATGTTGCGGCGCATCCTCCAGTGCGAAGCAAGACTGGCGACAGCAAAGAAAACGAAATTCAGCAGCACGGCCGCCGAATAAGTGGTTTGAGAATGGCCGACCGAAACGTAAGTGAACAAAACTATCGGCGAAAACGAGAGGAGAATAATCGCGCCCGTAGCCTGCGATGACATCACCAGTCCGGTGAGGAGAGACATGTCGTCGCGCAGGCCAAATAACGTGCTGATTACAGCAAATGCCGGCCACGTCAGGGCAAACGTTGCCAGCAACAGCATTGGAACCTTGATCCCGGAATACGACATTTGCAGGCAGGCATCATGAAATGTTCGTGTGCCGGCAAGCCATGCGTAACTCCCCATCGCAATTCCGTACAACAAACCGCAAAAAACAATAACGGTTAGCAACTTTCTGAGTCGTGATGAATTCGAATTCCTGGGTTTGTCTATCAATACTCCGTTTCGCAAAATGGCGTCCAGGAAACAAACCACTTCCAGGAACCTCGACTTCATGACAGAAGGCTCCAGAAGGCATTATTGACGGCTTCAAGGAAATTCGAATCACGCGGTCGCAACCATTGAAATTCCTTGTGGGGACTTCCGACGAATGGCCGCAACACCCAACCCATTTGAGCGCCGACCACACCAAAAACAAACAGCCAGACAAAAAAGACTTTCTTGACGTGCCGGCCCAGCGGTTGTTCGTGCGTTCCATGAAGCGGTCCTTTTTTCGTTTGTTCAATTCGCGCGATTGCATCAATCGGTTCGGCGTTTTCCACCAACTCACGTGGCCCCGATAATCGATGCAGCGTTTGCAAAAGGAAGGCCAGCCCAAGGAATCCGGCGCCAGCACAAACAGCTACGTTGAGCAATAACACGAACGGGTAGTTGGGAGTACTTACCGAGAAAAAAGCAACAATCGGACCGAGCGATGCCAGGACTGTGACGTTTACCGCCAGCGCCGCAATCAAAAGCCGCATTACGGCAGGCAACCGCAGTCGAGAACCAACCAGGGCATTGAAAACATAGAGCGAAGGGAACGTTATACCCAGCGTACACATGAACAGCAGAGGCATCTTTACGGTACTGGCGATCATTTGCATCCATCCGGCATTAAACGTCGTCGTATCTCCACTTTCGATTCCCCGCGCCAAAGCGAAACTGCCCATAGAGAAACCGTAAATGCCTGCCAGGACGACAACGACAACTGCGATCCCGCCCGCTGAAATATCCAGCGACGCCGAATCCATTCGTTCCGTTCTTGTTTTCTCGCCGCGAAGTATTTCGTCGACTTGCCTGAACCAATTCAACATCGAATCAACCTCCACGATTTTTACTTTGTAGTGCAAAGTCAAACGGCAAAAAAAATTGATTGGGAAATTCCATTACATGTCCGTGGAAAAGCGTGGCGATGAAGGAGACGAACGGCGGGCGGAACGCGCCGCCGAACTGGCTTGCTGCAAAACCGTCTCCAGGTGATCAAGGTAAGTGGAAAAGTCCTTCAGACCCCGGGGCGTCAATCGATAAACGGTTCGGCTGCTGCGTCCCCCTTCGTTACTCCCAATCACCTTGACCAACCCCGCCTCTACCAGAACCTTGAGGTGCCGATTGAGATTGCCATCGGTTAGTTCCGTCAGACCACGCAAGTCCGTAAACAGAATCCCTACTGGTTGCGCTGCCAAACTCGTCAGGATTCCCAGGCGGGCCTTTTCGTGAATGACACGATCGAGCTGCTCGAGTCTTTCGGCAAGCGTTTTCGCTGGATTCGTCGCTTTCGGTTTAGTCTTTGCCATGCGGCTTGACTCCCGAAAACAGCCCAATGGCCAAAAACAACTGCCCCGTTCCGAAAAGGAGCATCATGATTTGGTTGGCGGAAAAGTCGTATCTGCCTGGATAGCGAAGGACAAAAACTGCAGCCATCACAAACCAGACCGAAGCAAACTGACTCAATGGCGGCAGCAAGTGACTGGCATTGACGATCGCCAGGCCGTACAGGATCGACCACAAAGCTGGCAGGTTTGAGGCAAGTCCGGGTTGGTCATGCACAGCCCAGGTCACCAGCGCTCCAACCGACATGGCGGGAAGCATTGCCATTGCAACGCGACGACTCCAGCCAGGCGTAATTTGCGATTGCGTGCTTCGAACTCGAATGACCAGCTCGATCACCATCATCAGGGCACTGATTATGCCAACCGAAATCCAATTGGCAATAAATTTCGCAGTTACAAACAATTGTTTTCCCGGACCGCCTGAATCGCCAAAGAAATACGCGCCCGCCAGCAAAACGACAACAATCGACGCCACGACGGAAATCGATCGAAAGGCGCGACGCGACTCGACAGCCGTCAACTGCTGACGAATCGAATTCATGCGCAAAACAGCATCGTCAATTCGCATTTTTGGCAATTCCTTGATTGGGTGTTCAATTGCTTTGTACTGCAAAGTAAACAACCGGGAAAGACAAGTCAAGCGCCATTCCAAAAAAAGGCTGTCGCGACAGCCGTCGGGCCGTTGCACTACTACGCAACCCAAAGCGATTCCCTGGACAGGCTGGCATAACGGCTTAAAAATAACTTCCGGCACCATAGGGAAACGAAAACCAGAAATGAACCTCTCGTTCACGGGAGTGAACGGCCACGTGGCTTTTCACTACGGGAAAAAACGGTTCGGAAAAGTAGCCCTCCCGCCAATAGTAACGGTTAATATGCCGAACAGGTTGTTCAACATCGTTCAGCTTGCAATTCTGAAACAAGGATGGCCCGTTTGGCCGGGAATTCAAGGCCATTCTCAGGACGAAGCATTTCTTCGGTTCGGCCTCTGCCGGCGTTTCGTTTTCAGGCTGGCGTCAAACTACATTCAGTTCACCGGCATGTTTAAACGGGTCGCGGTGCCCCAGATCGTCACTGGCGGCCGCTTCGATGGTCCAATGGCCGCGAGCTCGCCCATTGAACATCATGTCAAATGTGATCACGACCGTTGGTGCGTCCGGTCCGTTGGCCGCGATGGTTGTCGTTTTCATAAACACTCTGGCAAGCGGATTGTGGAGTACGCCGTTTGATCCGACCTGTCTGGCATGACCAAACTTTCCGGTAGCCTGGTTGAACATGCTCATGGTGTTGGTCGCCTCGTCGAATCTGATCCAGATCACCCTTCCGCAATCATCGCGAAGTCGAAGGTCCACTTGCTTGAGCACACGCCAACCACCGACCGGGACGGTCCACGACAGTGACAAATTCGTGCTCGTCCAGGCTGCCACTGTCGCGGGACTTGGAGTGAGTCTGAATGTACCCGTTGAAGCGGGGCGGACGGTGATGAAATTGAAGCTGCCGGCGAAATTGTTATTGACGCCAGTGCCGGTGTCGATTTCCAGGCGGAGGATATGCGGACCGGCGGTCAAACCCACATTCGATGCACCCACTATGGTTACCATGTTGTCCGCACTATTGGTGTCGGGGACGGCAACCGGGTTTGACAGGCTGACGTCATCGATTTCAATGTGGAAGCTCGCGTCTGGATCGGGACTGGAAACACGAACGTCAAAATCGTAGAAGCCGCCGGCGGCAACATGGATCGTGTACTCAAGGAATTCGCCAGGCGCTGTGTTGGTGACACGTCGGCCGATACTTTCAAGGTCGACCGTGTTGGATACGTCCACGTCGATGTTTTCGGCGTTGCGGAAACCGGGTTGGTCGCCTGTATTATCAGGAGTGGTGTCGTGCCAGGAAACTCCGTCGCCTCCTTTGTCGAACCGCACGGCCTTGATTTCGGTTGGATTAACTCCGTCTATCAAAAACACTGTTTGGAAAGGCGTCTGGTTTGAAAACGTCAGCGAAAGCCCCGCCAGTGAATCACCGCCGATTGCTTGCACTCGCACAAAGTAATTGTCGCCCGCCGCAGGAAGCACTACGCCGTGGAGCGGCCGGTTACCGAAGGCAACTGCCAGGGTTTCACCAGGATCAACGACCCCATCGTTATCAATATCACGGATCACGTGGTATAGCGCGTCCGCGGCCCCGTTGAGACTCGCTACCAACTCGCCAGGATTGTTGACCTCGAAGCGGAAGAAGTCATCCCTGTCGATCCGTCCGATAAACTGGTTGGTGATATTGATCGTGCTCGCAAGTGGGCCGAGATCCAATGCGTCATCCAGCGAATTGCCGGCGATATCCAGGGAATTCGCCGACAAATCAAGGCTGTAGGAAATCTGTCCGGATTCCCGCTTGACTCGCAGATAATAATTACCCGGCACGTCGAGAAACGCGTTGATCACGCCAGGTACGTTGGTCCCGGAGATAACGCGCGCGGCGGTGGATGCAACGACCTCGTCGGCATCGCGCTGCAGATTAAGATTGTTGTCCCTGATCAGCTCGATCACAGCCGACCGGTTGCCCGCGACGACAAGATTGTTGACCACCGATTGAAACAGGAACGGGCCATCATTGCCAAGGGTAAAGGTATAGAAATCGTCAAGATCATCAAACGACAGACCGATGGGGCCGACGCCCACAAAGTCAGCAAAATTTTGCGCCGTACTCAATGTGCCAAGTGGGCGCGCCGCGGCGAGCGTGTTGCCGGCGAAGTCGGGCCGATCGTTGTTGAGGATGACGCCGTAGGTGGTGCCCTCGTCCTGGATCACGGCGTTCACCAGCAGGAAATAAGTGCCGGCGCTGAGGTTTATGCTTTCGATTACACCGGCGTCAATCGTTTTGTTGATGCGCAACTCGGCCCCCTCGAATCCGATCGCCCCATCGCCATTCGTGTCCTGGCCGAGGCGGACCAAAAGCGGTTCGTTGTTTTGTCCCACGCTGACGCGGACGAGCCGGGTCGATCCGAGTGTGAACCGGTAAACATCGGAGTCATCTTCGGGACCGAGGAAGTCGAGGATTTCACCGCCGCTCGGAGAGAGGGGCAGAGCGGTTGCCAGCGTGTTGCGCACGGAATCTTTGACCAGCCGCAGGTTATAAGACGGCGCGCCTGAAACCCGGGAGACGCGGACGAAGTAAGTTCCCGCCGCCAGAGTTCTCGCGATGTGCTCCGAGGCGTTGCCCGTGTTGCTGCTGGACGACAGTGTCTCGCCGGGGTCGATCACGCCGTCGCCATCGGTATCGCGGATGAGAGACAGGTTGGCATTCGTGGCGGCGGGCATTGCGGACAGATGCGCGTCAAACTCGGACGGGAGGTCAAGCGTGAACTTGTAGATGTCGACCGTATCGGTCGAGCTGACATGATCGTCAACTTCCTTGAATCCGAAGAGGAATAAGACCGACGCGGTCGGCAGCGTGTTGCCGCCACGATCGGTGTTGCGGTTGAAGAA
>JANNWJ010000095.1:0-27530 GCA_031414755.1 Pirellulaceae bacterium
GACCGTCGCTGATAGAAACCTGCATCGTTTTCTCATCGGGTGCGATGGCCACTGTGGCTCGACCAAGTGCGTAGGTTCCCGAACCTCCACCCCCTTCCTCCCCACCTCCCCATCCGCCGCCGGAACCCGAAGTAAAGGTGACACTCGCTCCACCGGATGCGGGTGCCAGTTTCAGTTTGGCGATGGCGGCATTGATATTGATGGTGGCAGTACCCCCGCCGAGTCGGTTGATAAGCTGCGAAGCGGTGTTGGAAATCTCCTTGAAGTACACATACTGTGTCGTCACACCATCAGCGACGGCAACACCATTCATGCCGGCAATCGGCGGACTCTGTGGATCGATTTGTCCACGGGCGGACTTCCAGCGTGTTGTGAACTGAACGCGGCCATCGTCGAGGTATCGGCTGGTTGATTCGCCGGTCGTCTCGGCTGTCGGCGGATCGACATAGTTCCCGGCCACGAAGTCAAAATCCTTGACCGAGGCCTGATAGACGGTCCGTCCTTCTGCATCGGCTACCCGGACCGAACCCTCTCCAAAATGACCCTTGCTCCCCGAGATGTTTCCACAACAATCGTCAAAATAACTTGTCGAAACTCCTCCGGAAGGTGAAGTCGTGGTTTTGTTGCGACTTCGCGCGTCATACGTGTAATTCGTGGCCAGCGCACTGGATGTCCCATGGCCAACCGTTCGTGTTTTGACATTACCGGCATCGTCGTACAGAGTTTCGGATACCATTCCCGCTGGATCGGTAGACTTCCATTGCCGGCCAAAGCTGTCATAAGTTGTAGTACTGGTCAGGGCCAGCGAAGTACCGTGACCTTGTACGGTTTGAGTCTGACGACCGAGTGCATCAAACGTATTCATGGCGATCGTGCCGTAACCATCGATCACCTGAACGAGATTCCCCTGCAGGTCGCGAACTGCATCGGCGATCACGTGAGCGGGATCAGCACCCGTAGCGCGAGTGGCAGCCAGAACTGCGGCATTATTGGCGAATGTCACCGACGGATCGCGGGTCATGATTTTGCGGACGGTGAACCGGTCAGCCGAGTAACCGTTGTACGTCGTTCGGGAATAACCCGTAAACGATTCTGTTTCGCTAAACAGCATGTTGGCGACGTAAGTCACGGTGCGAGTCGTGAATTTTGATGTTCCGACCGAGTTGTTTCGAGTGACAACGGATCGACCGCGATAGTCGTAATCCGTTTCCGATCCGACTCCATCACTGAGTACCCGGAACGGGCTCACCCGGCCAACAACATACGAACGGGTCGATTTGGATTGCAGGTTTGCCGCATGAACCGTGGCAATCGATGAATCGGATATATCCGTGTCGTGTCCGTAGGGGGAATAAGTATTGGTAACTCGCCCGACCACATCCCGTTCGGTTCGCGACACAATGCCGTTTCGGTCTTTTTGATAAACGATGTTATTGGTCTCGTCACGCCAGATTTGTTCGTTGGAGCCGTCACCGTACGCCGTCTCAATCGCGCGACCAATCGAGTCATACGAGTAGCTGGTTGTTTGACCTGTTTCGTTGGTATTGCTGTACAGCTTTCCATCGGTCCAGATATACGTTACCGATGGTCGGGTTGTTTCACCCTCGGGGAGTGGCTTGATTGCTTCGACCAGTTGCTGACTGGTGTTGTACACGAAATCGGTTCTTGCATTGGCGGCAGGTTCGGCAACCGCACCCGATGCATAGGCATTGGTGGCAGTCCACTTGAGAAGTCCTTCGTTCTGATGCGACGACGGGTAGTAGCCATAAATCGTTTGCGTTGCTCCCGTTTCGGTAGTCGACGTTCCGTCACCATCGAGATCCTTGAACCCAATCGCCACACGGACAACATGACCGTCGCTGTCCCGTTCGGTAAGCGTTACAAATCCGGCCCGGTCGCGAGCGTACGTTTCCCGGTTCTTCGAATCGTAGAGCCACTGCTCGTAGTCGTCAGGTTGTCCACCCCCATCGCGCCCATAGATTTTTCGGTAGGTATTGAGGTCACTGTCGTATTCCGCGTCGAAGCCAAAACCTGTTTCGTCAATCACGAGGGGTGGAGTCGCCTGCATGATTTGATCTTCAGTGGCTGTCGGATGTACACGGTATGCCGACTCCAGTGTTCCTGTATACTCGCCAAACGCGCCACCACTGTTCGACCACGATGTGAAGTAACGCCAGTATGTTCCGGATTGCAATTCTGCCAGTTTACCCCGGTACTCGACCCGGTAGAGTCCCGGTATCGTTTCACTTCGGGCGACGACCATATAGCGAACACCCGCGCCATCGGCCCGACCCAGCAGACTGTTGGCGAACTGGTTGACCATCGTTCCACCCCAGCTCAGGTAGTCCTGGGCCAGGAAGATCCTGTCATTGGCCTGATCGCTTTCCCAAAGACGTTCATCGAGCTGGATATAAGCTGCATTCCACGAGGTGTCGAGTCCATAAGTGTAGGTCGAAATCGTTTCGTACGTTGTCGCCGGTGAATCCTTGCGCTTCACCGTTTCCAGGTGGCCGCTGGTATTAAAAAGGTACTGGAGCTGGATCATTCCGCTGTTGATGTTGATATCCGAAATCGCCCAACGGCTCGCTTGCTGGCTGCTGTTATAAGTCATCGTGGCAACGTTGCCGGCGGGGTCCGTTACCGTGTCAATTTGAAACTGCCGTGTCGGCGATGAATCAATTTCGGTTTGAGTGAATGTCTTGTAGGTAAAGCTCTTTTCAAAACCATCGGGACTGGTGATCTTGCTGAGCCGACCACCATACTCGTCCGTCGTCAGTTCTGTCGCGACAATGTCAAAATCGTACCGCCATCCATCGTGGCTGGTGACATAAGCAGTAGCCGCCACATCGGGTCCACTGGCAGGCTGGCCGGAACTGTTCTTCACTTCCAGCGGATAGAAGTAGGTAATGTACTCCGGCTGATACGTTCCGCTGCCGCCAGTATCCTCAAACCCCACACTCTTTTGAGTGCGCGGATCAAACAGAATGGCACAATGGTTATCGTTGGGTTCGTCGTGCAGCGTCAGCCGCATGTCAAAGTCTTCAAAAAACATCCCGGGACTGCTGTTACCAATTGAAACCTGATTGGCGGGGACCATTCGCCTGCCAATCGACAGCAAGTTTGGAACCGCCGTGGATGCTTCTCCACCACCCCCGCCGCAGGACGAACATCCGGGTGCGGGATTGGAACCCAGCGCAGCATCGATAAAATTACCGTGAATGGACAATTCCGCTGGCTGCCCTTGCAGCGTTTCCCCGCCGACGATACAGCGACCACAATTTGGGCATTGGGGTGGATCCGGGTCGGGGAAAGTACAAACTCCGGGGCCACCACAACCGAGCATATCGCATTTGTAGATAGCCGTAACACTCAAGGATTCGTCGTTTCCCCAGTCCGAATGACCGTGCGCCAACATTTCAAGCAAGTTGTACCGGCCATCGTCGCTGATATTGGGCTGAATAATTTCGGTACCATTAATCCCAGGTGTTTTGAACGTGAACTGATAACTAATATTAAACGATTGACCTTGAGTGAAATACGCTCTGGTATCGGCGTTCCCAAAAATCCCGTTGACATACAGAGTGCCTGTGTAGACCCCGATCAAATCACCGCCGAGGTGGGTGAAAGTTCCTTTGATGGTTACCTGGTCGTTATTGAAGATTTCCAGTGGCGGAAGGTTGGGTTCCGGTAGCCCTGTTGCCGCCCTGATGACCTCGGTGATTTCAAGCTGTATCTCGACGAGTGAATTTCCAAGTTCGAAGAGGGGAGGAACATCCACATGATTAAATGACGGGAGCGGATCATGCTTCCAGGGATAGGTTGGCACAACAAGATCGGTCTGCAACTGAATCGACTTTCCAAATGGGAAAGGCCCCCATCCGTTGGGATATTCCCAAATCGTTTTCAACTTCTGAACTTCCACAAACTTGACTTTGTGGTCTCCGTTGCAGCAGGGAAGCTGCAACGCCAAAGCCTTGTCAGCCACGGATACGGCAAACAGTACGACCAGGATTCCGGCGAGCGAGCGAATCCGGTTTTGAGTCCAACGGTTGTCCAGTATCGATAAGCTGAATATGCGATTCATGAGAAGCTTTCCTTCGTTTGCCAAAAACCGACTGACTGGTGCGCACCGAAAGTAATCAATAAATTTAACGATCGCCGACTTGCGGCCCGTCCGGTAACTCGACCTTGACTCGAAACTGCAACTGTCCCGAATGGACGGGAGAGGCAGCCAGAATATCGTTGAGGCCGTACGAACCCGTCGTGGCCAGCCATGTGGCGGTGGCGATTCCGTCTTCCCCTGCCGCAACAGTGTAACTGGACAGCAAGTTGTCGAACTGACCAACTTGCGGTGTATAAAAAACGACAGGCATTCCAGGATCGGCCTTGACTCGCAAGATCACTTTCTCCCCTTGCAGCACTTGCTGGAAGGACCTGGATTCTGTGGCAATCGGTTTAACTTCCGGTCCCGGCTGCGCCGGATAGAAAACACGAGCCGGTCGAATCCTTGTCAGGTATTCGGCAGGATTGGCACGGTACGACGGGACATCAAACTCTTCCGGTGCAAACAAGGTTGACTTGGCCGACCTGGCACCCTCGGGAGAATTCAATTCCGCCATCAGTCCGGCAACCTCGGCGTTCTCGTCACCCCGAAGTCTGGGAGCCACTCCGATGCGTGCAAACGGAGCGACACTGGCGACACTTGGAGCGTCGGCGGGATCGTCACTCGTATTGTCGCTGGAATCGCTTGCAGATGATTCGATATCGCGGCGGGGACGATCCACGCCACCGACCGTGACGATTTCTTCAACAGGAACGCCGAGTGCATCTGCCAGTGCCTTGCGATTGTCGATCGCTGCCTCTTCCTTGCTGACAGCCGCTGAACCACTGGAGGATTCTGACGCAATTGTTCCAGCGGGATCGCCGGAATCAGCGGGAGCGACTGGCTGGGCCATTTGCCGATTGGGAGGGTTGTTCGAAAAGCGAACGAAGATGACTGATGCGACTATCAACAACCCGCAGACAAGAGCAAACTTCCAGCCGTTCTTCACGACCACCTCCCTCAAAGTTGCATTCCACCCCGAAAGAAACCAGAATGAACAGTGTCGTTGAACTCACTCCCACTTTTTTTCGTTCAAATTCACCGGCGTTTTACCGCCACGCCATTCGGACTATGCATTGATACGGATTGAAAAACCGTTTGCAAGAGAATTCCAAAAAGATTGGCAAACATTTTTTGTTGCGAAACCTCCCTGCGATCCATGTGAAATCCACATGCTACAACGCGAATGCCCCACTCCCGATCGACGCAAACGCCTATCGCAGCCATAGCCGGGATTACCCAAAAAAACGCATCTTTGCCACTAAAACCCAGAGATTTCAGAAAGTTTTTTGTGCCAGTATTTCAGTACAAAGCGCAGCGGGAAGACCAAACCCTGATTCGCGGTACGGAAACAGGTGATTCCGCCCGCGATGTCAGGGACAAACTGCGAAACGACGGCCTGGTTGTGATCGAACTTGTTCCCCACAAAACAGCCGACACCTCCAAAACAACCAGAAAATCAACGGGATGGCAATTACCCCGAAATCGCCAGTGGCCACAATTCGTTGCGACCTTCACCGGAGACTTGTCTACGCTGTTAGCCGTTGGTGTGCCACTTTTGGAATCCTTGGATACCCTGATCAAACAATACTCGGGCGTTTACGCGAATTCATTAATGGTACTGCGCGACCGCGTTGTAAGGGGCCAGTCACTGGCCGAGGCCATGAAACAACAACCTGCGGTCTACGACATCCTGTGTACCAGCATGGTGGAAGTCGGCGAGAACACCGGAAATCTGGACGAAGTCCTTGGCCAATTGTCGCATTTCAAGCGACGATCACTGGAATTCCGGGATCGACTGATCGGTGCAATCCTTTACCCGATGATCGTACTGACCGTCAGTATGATGGTGACTGTTTTCCTGATGACGATTGTTGTTCCGATGCTCTTGCAAAACTTGTTAGATGCCGGGCGACCACTACCATGGCCAACACGTCTGCTGAAAGCTGGTAGCGAGTTGCTGCTAACTCACGGCTGGTGGTTGGGAATTGTCTTGGTCACGGCAACCGTCCTGGCTGTCATGTTCCTTCGGACATCGCCTGGCAAGTCAATTTGGTACTCGTGCTTGCTCCGAATACCGATATTGGGGGACGTCAGTCGAAAACAGGAAATTTCCCGTGTCGCACTTGTCGTTGCTACACTATTAAAGAGTGGGGTCGAGTTTCTCAATGCGATCGAGATCGCAGGCCGAACCACCAAAAATGTCCTTTTGATACATGCTCTTGAACGCTGTCGACAAAGCATCAATGAAGGAAGAGATGTTGGAGACGTTATGGGCGAACAATCGTTTTTTCCTCCAATGGTTGTTCAGGTGTTCTCGGTCGGTCAATCATCCGGGAGACTTGGCGAGATGCTGTTTCGTTTGGCAGAAGACTACGACAGCCAGGTACAAAGCGCCTCGAACCGCTTGTCGGCCGTACTCGAACCACTCCTGATCGTGGGGTTGTCGTTGTTTGTTGGATTTATTTTGTTTGCAACATTGTTGCCGATTTTGGAGGCGGGAAATGTCCTCAACTGATTCGATCAGATCGCGCTTGCTTACATCACGACGTGCCTTCTCGCTTATTGAGATCATGGTTGTAATCGTGATCATTGGACTCCTTGCCGGGGTTTTGGCCGTAAACGTCCGTGCCCAAATGGCGCGTGCCAACGTAACTGCTGCCAAAATGGAACTCGGCAAGATTTTTGACAATCTGGAAATCTACAAACAACAGGTTGGCAAATATCCCACTGTCGATCAAGGTCTTCAAGTGTTGCTGCAACCTAGCACCGATACTGGCGAAGCCCTTTTGAAACAAGCCGATGTCGTTGACCCTTGGCAAAACACATACGAATACGTGGTTCCCGGTCGTGATCGGCAACCCTACGAAATTATCTCGCTCGGTGCCGATGGTCGTGAGGGTGGTACCGGGGCTGATCAGGATATTTCACATTTGGACCTCGAACGTTGAGCGCCCGCCATCTGAAATCGCGATCAACTCGCCGAACAACAGGCTTTACCTTGATTGAGTTGGCGGCGGTGCTGACCGTAACAACTTTGCTGGCGGCAACATTCGCAATGCGGTGGTTTTCGCCATGGCAATCGATTTCGTATCAGGCTGATATGGAGAAAATTCAACACCTGCAGCAGCAGGCCCGCGACTACGCGGCGTCCTCACATCAAACAGTGATGTTAACTCTGGACGATGAACTCGACCAAATCAACTTCATGTCCGTTGAAGAACAGCGAACAATACGGACATTTACGGCAATGGGAGGAGTCGAAATAAGTGGTTTTACGGTTCCCGGGCCCGCCTGGAATTCAATTCGTTCGTCACTTGTTGTCTCGCAGGTTGGCAGCACATCCACGTTTGCCGTGAAGGTCTCGCATCACAGAAAGTCAACATGGCTGGTTTTCGCAGGGAGAACAGGTCAGTGTATTCCATTCACCGAGGAATCGGATGTCAAACGTCTATTTCAAGGGATGTCGGCGAAGGGCATTGACGCTTATTGAAGTTGCTGCCTCGCTGATGCTCATGTCGATCTTGCTGGTTTCAATATTGATGGCATTCGGTCGACACCAACGACAGCTCGGGCTTGTTGATCAACAGGAACAGGCAATTGCTGCAGCAGAAGGCTTGATGCACGATTGGTATTCGTCGAAGCCGGGGTTGCCTGTGTCTGGTCGTGGTCTGTGCGGCGATCGAAACCAGCTTGTCTGGACGACTCGTCCGGTTGGGGCAGTAAATATTGCCGGCAAGGTACCTGCTACTGTCATTGAGTTATCGATCTATTTGGCAAACCAGAACAATAAGCCGTTGTTTTCGATGGAGCTTGTACAGGCTGATGAAAGTGATCGCAAATGATCAGGCGGCTGGATATATTGCGAAGTTCCTCTTCAAAAAGCGGTTTTACGCTTATTGAAACGATGGTCGCCGCATCACTGGCTGTCATGATGATCGGAATTGTCGCTGGCCTGATCGCGAAATTGCACGGGCGAGTCGATCTTGCAAAAGTGTCAAATTCCGACGAGCCATGGCAAGAGCGGATGGCGGAACAATTACAAGCAGAATTTTATCATTGCCAATCCGTTGCCGTCGAACCGGACCGAATCTCGTTTAATGGTTTTATTGCCTGTGATAGAGCAAAAGGATACTCGATCCATGAACCGGCGGATGTTTTGTACAAACTTAATGGCAGCAACCCCTCGATCTTGCTCCGTACAGAAAAACGTTTATTAGCCCGGATCGAGGAATCGACCAATACTTCATTTGTTTGTACGGGAGTAACGCGATTCGAATTGTTGTCGATACTGGATACCGATGTGCCGCCGGGCAGCTTGAGGATTCGTGTGCATTTCCAAAACGAATCGAGTCCAAACGCCACTGCATTTGATTTGCTGCTCTTTCGACATGGAGTTTTCCAATGAAGTCGTTGAAAGGAGATCGCAGTCGCAGGCGAAGCGGTTTTGCTCTTGTCAGTACACTGTTGTTGATCGCAATCACCGGCGTCTTGCTTGTCAGTTATTCCCGCATCAGCGTTCAGCGGTCGATACACGTGATACGGCAAGCCCAGGACACAAGGACCCGCTGGGCCACCGCCAGTTGTCAGCGACTCGTATTCGAAAATCTCGACGAATTGTTGACCGACGGCACAGTCGACCAGATCACCAATAAGCCGCTACGTAAAAGGCGAGCTGTCGCGACAGCGACGATCGAATTGAATCAGGAGCTATTAACAATGTTGATCGCCGATGAATCAGCCAAGCTGGATTTGAATTTGGTAATCGAATATTCAGATGCACGAGAGACGCGACAATGCATCGACAAACTTTCCAACCGGGAATCAGGGATTACCGACCTGTACCCCTTGCCACCGGACAAACGACGAGGACCCAAGGATCAGGCTCTGGAAACATGGGATCAGGTGTTTAGGAACCTTGATGGGCAACCCGTTGCACCCGATTTGCTGATGAACTCGACTTCCCGTTTAAGTTGTTGGGGGAAACGAATTTGTCTTGGGTCGGCCAGTGATAATGTTTTGGAAGAAGCCTGTCGAGTCATCGTTGGTTCGCTAACAGCCAGCCAGGTGGTTTCGGCTCGACGCAATTTTCCCAACGCCAATTTGAAGGACCTTTTGGCGGGCGTTTCACTTACCGATCAAAAGCGAACGGCATTAAATTCCATTCTTGGTAACAATAGTGTAAGTCAATCGCTTTGGATTTCAGTTCATTCAAGTGCCGGTCGTCGCACAAGATATTCGCTCACTGTACGTGAAGGATTTGGGGACGGCATTCACCGGCTAAACTGTTTTGCATGGTAGTATTGATGAGTCAAAGCAAGCAGCGAACCGAATCATTGATGCCAGCCGAAGTGCATCAGAGCCCAGAACGAAAGTCATGAATCGACGTACAAAACGCAATCTGCTTTATTTGGCCAGTGCCACAATGTTTGCACTGTCCGCGATTGTCGTGTTAACGTCATTGATCATGCCTCCCCCCGTGTTGGACCTCCAGCAAGTCCGCCAGATTGAAGATCAACCATTCAGTCACAATCCATCGACACAAGATCTGGATTTTTCGAGCTTGCTTGACAAACGATTACAAGGCTCCCCACCACCTCCGCCGGTCGTTGAACAAGCACCGACAATCGATGCGAAGATTGAGCCCCTACCTGTCGCTCCACTTGTTCTGCCGGATTTCGCATTGACCAACTTGTACATCGGTCCGAATGCATCCATCGCCTCATTCTCCAAAGGCGAAGGCATCGTCGAGAGCGGCACCATCGGTGAAAAAGTCTTCGAAGCCGAAATCCTGGAATTCGATTTGCTCGGCAAACGGGTGAAGGTCGAATTCATGGGTCAGCCACATTGGCTGACATTGCATTAGAAAATCGTCACTATTTGTGCATCCAGCACTTGTGTCATCAGCTCGGCATTGCGGACATTGAGATTGGCCAAAAGCATCCGGCGAACGCGATCGTCAACTGGTACGACTCGATTTCCGTTCCCTGTCCGTGAAACCAGACTGCCAATTGCTTGACAATCACCCTACCCGTTATCGCCAGCGAATGAGTAACGCGGCAAGCCCAAACTCAGATCAAGACCCTTTCGACTTCATCGAGCGTTACTTCGTCGCGAACGCGGTTGTACAGATTGGTGGTCCGCGAGGATGCATGTGCGGCCATGATTTGGGCTCGTTCAAGAGTTCCACCGTTCCGCATATATTCCGTGATTCCCGTTGCGCGAAACGTGTGGCAGCAAATACTGGGAGAAATTCCAGCTTGCCGCGCTCGGCGCTTTATCATTCGCAGCGCATCGTTGCGGTGCATTCGCAAAGGCGTTATGTATTTACGGCGGCCGATTGTGCGGAAGAGGGGAGTATCGGGCTGCTCGTGAAGTCCGGCCGCGTCCATGTATTCGGTCAAGTATGCCTCGGCATTGTGACTGAGGGGCATCTCATGATATCGCCCACCTTTTTCGTGAAGTCGAACCCAATATTTTCGCGAATTCTGATAAACGTCCCGCACATTCACGTTCAATGCAGCTCCGACTCGCGCAAATGTAAACACCATCACAGCAATCAGGGCGCGGTCTCGCAAACCGACGATCGTGGTGGAGTCGATCGAGTCGAGCAGCAGTCGCGCATCGGCCGCCGACAATACAGGAGTCTTTCCTTTAATGATGACAACCTTGGGGCCACGAACCGACGCTGCCGGATTTACGCGCAGCACGCCGCCCGTGACAAGGTAATCAAAAAGCATTCGGATCGCAGCGAGGTGCTGCTTAACCGAAAGATCACTGTACGCCTTGCGCAGCTCCTCGACGTAGCTCGCGACAAGAATCGGCTTAACATCGGACAGGGTCACACCCATACGTTCTGCCCAGGCATAGAACCGGCGAACAGCTCTCATGTAAGCCATCCGCGTATTCTCATTCCGGATATTTGCAGTGAAAAACTCGACAAAACGCCGAATTGCATCAGGACCAGCATTTTGAATCACGACTGGAACTGCGAACCCTGAAGCCGCACCGATTTGGTGATTGCCGACAACGAAGGGCTTTTCAACCAAAGTTTGGAATGGGAAAAATCCTCCCGATAATACGTCGCATAAAGGACGTTGAACTAAACCGCTTCGCGGTGGGTCCACCATTTCTCTTGCATCTACTTCAGGGCTTTGTTCGCTTCACAGTTGCTGTCGTATCGGATATATCGGTCGCATCGATTTGCGCCTCGGTGATTTGTAAGCCATGTTTCAAGGACACCAGACAACGTCCATTTGAAACGGGTAATCACGATGACACCGCTACGCCAACGCATGCTCGATGAGATGCGGCTTCGGAACTTGTCCCACAACACCATCGCCTGTTACTTGAATGCGGTCGCCAAGTTTGCCAAGCACTTTGGGCGAAGCCCCGATTTTCTTGGCCCGGAAGACACGCGGCGTTACTTTCTTCACCTGGTCGACCAGAAAAAAATCGCATGGGCAACCTATAACCAGTCGCTTTGTGCTCTGCGATTTCTTTACAACGAAGTTCTAAAACGACCAGACGTTATCGCGGGCATCAAGTATCCGAAAACACCCAAGGAATTGCCAGTCATACTCAGTCGAGACGAAATCAGTCTGATCCTAAAACGAACCATTCGACTGAGGTCACGAGCAATCATCGCGACCCTCTACTCGGCTGGGCTTCGGGCATCGGAACTGTGTTATCTCAAAGTATCAGACATCGATAGCGATCGAATGTTGATCCACGTCGAGCAAGGCAAAGGGCAGAAGGATCGCTACGTCATCCTCTCGAAACAATTGCTAATCTTGCTACGAAAGTACTGGCAGGCGGCGCAGCCGAAGCAGTGGCTGTTTCCCGGCTCTATTCCCAACAAGCCCGTGCATCGAGAAACAGTCACTCGCATTTGCCGCGAAGCGGCACGCGATGCTGGGATCACCAAGCGCGTCTCAGCTCATACATTTCGGCACAGTTTTGCAACTCACTTGTTGGAAGATTGCGTCGATCTGCGAACCATTCAAACCTTGTTGGGACATCGCAATCTAAAGACGACAGCCATTTACACATTCGTTTCCCCGGAACGTATCCGGTCAGTAAAAAGCCCACTCGATTCTCTCACCGACATCCAACCCGACGAGCCAACCAAATGAGTCGCCCCACCGTTGAAGTGGCCGATGTCATCAAGCTTGCTGGAAATCGTTTCCTAAAAACATTTGCCGCGTGCGCGACATCGCATCACCGCCGGATCCTTGGCAATCTTGTCCGATGCCGGACCGCAGCACTGGGTGGACACGTTGTTCGCTGTGGTGACTGCCATTATGAACAGGTCGCCTATAACTCGTGCAGGGATCGGCACTGTCCCAAGTGTCAGGCTGCTGCCCGTGCTCATTGGATGGAAGCTCGCTCCAACGAACTGCTGCCGGTTCCCTACTTTCATCTGGTCTTCACGGTGCCCCACCAACTTTCATCGCTGATGCTGCAGAACAAAAAGACTGTTTATGACATTCTGTTCAAAACAACCGCTGAAACCCTCAAACAGGTTGCGGCCAATCCAAAGCACCTCGGCGCACAAGTCGGCTTTCTGGCCGTGTTGCATACTTGGGGGCAAAACCTCATGCACCATCCACATTTGCATTGTGTCATTCCAGCCGGGGGCCTTTCGCCCGATTGCAGTCAATGGATTGCCAGTCGCAAGAAGTTTTTTCTGCCCATTCGAATATTGAGTCAAGTATTTCGCGGCAAGTTCATTCATTTTTTAAAACAGGCTTTTCAGCGGGGACAACTCGAATTCCACGGCCAACTGAATACTTTGTCGGATGACCATGTGTTCGAAAAATTCCTCAATCGGATAGTGCGGCGAAACTGGGTTGTTTACGCCAAGGCTCCATTTGGCGGGCCGGAACAAGTCCTGAAGTATCTTGCGCGATACACCCATCGGGTCGCAATCTCCAACTCAAGAATTCTGCGTTGCGATGAGCAGAGCGTCACGTTTCGGTGGAAGAACTATGCTGCAGGCGGCCAGCAGCAGACCATGACGCTTGATGCGGTCGAGTTCCTGCGTCGCTTTCTAATGCACTCACTCCCGTCCGGTTTTCAGCGGATTCGCCATTTTGGTTTCCTCGCAAATCGGCAACGCTGCAAAATGATCGCCCAATGCCGAGAGCTCCTCGGCCAAACGGACCCCCGGAAAATACCTGGCGGGAGTCACGCCCCAAATGACGTGGACGCTTCGTTTGCCGAACGCCCCCCGGCTACTTGCAAACAATGCGGTAGCCGACGTATCGAGCGTATTGAAGTTCGGCTGCACGGACCAGTCATTACGATCCAAAAACCGAATCTGACGATCGCGACCACATCAGTCGCACTGAGCGACACATCATGACCCGTCCAGAATCCATTTTGGCTTTCGACGTACTTCTGCTTCAGTCGGAGCGATGCCACCATGCGCCGAGCCTGAAATCTGCGCCACTCAAAAACCGCATCACGATTTCAATTGGTAAAACCCAAACAATGCTCGTCAAGGCGCGCGACAAAGATTCCTACCAATTGCACCAAGAAGCAAAAAAACGCCCATCTTCAAGGTCGCTTTGAGCGACTGGTTTGAAATCAATCCCCATAGCAGACTCTCCCGACGGTTTCGCTCAACAGATTGTATCCAAAGTGCCGTTTACGCACACAGAAACTGCAGACTCGTTCATGCACTTTGGATACAATCCTCGACGTTATGCAACTCAATTATTCAGGAACCCGCCCTATGCCCGTGCTTCGCCGTTATTTACGCAACTGATCATTCTTTTGCAATGCTCCGGGTCTCCGCTTCGCATAAAGTCAATGACCGACTGCATCACAGCTTTAGTTTCTGTCAAAATCGAGAGATTGTCGTCTTCGTCTCCGATAGCATCACGATGAGAGTGGGTATTCACGAAGCGGTAAATACGCGAGCGAAGTGTATCATCGCAAGGTATCGCCTGCATTTTGGTGTAAAGCTGCGACTCGTCCGGAACCCTGAATGAAAGGAAACTTTCGAGAAGCCGACGGGCGATGGTTGGAGCGGAAAGATATGCATCGAGTCGCTCAGGCGCAGGAGCGCTTGCAAGTCGGTAAACACTTGCGAAAAGATAGTGATACTCCGATTCGTAGTCCCTCAGTAATGGATCAAGCTCGGCGAGGTATGCGGATCTGCCAGCCATCTCTATTCGCGCCGAAAGCATAAAAAATCGCTTCAGTTTTTTGTCAGCTCCACGTAGATTATGAAACCATTCGCGGATTGCTTTGAAAAAGCCGAAATTGTGCGTGAAAAGGATGACCTGTTTGGCATCCTTCGTGTGGTCCTTTATATATGCAAACGCATTGAACAAACAATTCGCATCCAAGCTTGAAACCGGGTCATCCAAAACGACAATTCCATCTGGCTTGTGGAAGTCCTGACCTGTAAGAGTTTTTAAAAAATATAGAATGGCAATGGCCGTCCGCTCGCCCTCGCTTAGCGAAGAGGCTGGTTTTTCGTTTCGCGTGATGGCATAACCAGTTTCTTTTACATCGAGTTGAAGATCTGAGTGACCCAAATATTTCTCTAGTTCGTAATTGAGTTCGTCGGCCGGTCGTCGATGTGAAATAATCTCTCGTTCAAGCGACACTGTCTCACCTCGCTTGGCCCCTTCAGTGGCTTGAACAGCGTTCAGTGAATCGCTGGCCTCAGTTTCGAATTGGGTTAGTCGCTGGTATTCCGGTGCGGAAACGGCGACGTATCCTGATTCCAATCGAGCTACGGCATCAGCGACGCGACTCTCAAACTCGGCACAGGCACAATTGTGCGAAATTACGATTTGTTGAATTTGCGACAATGCGCGGGTGTCTATTTTCGGGATAACAACCGAGGATGCCATCTCATCAAAGGGTGCGGACTTTTTCTGCTTCAGCAGGGTGACAAGATTTGCCAACTCGGACTCAATTAAAGTACATTCTGCTTTCGCATCCGAAATAAGCTTGTCATAACCAGAAACCAAGTCGTCGTAGAACTCCACCTTTCTGGTAGGCTCAAAGGAACGGGCGGTCGACATAAGTTGTTCTAGAGTGTTCGACAGGCCATTGATGTCATCGATGAGTTGTGCGAACTCTTGGCTGAAATGTGCATTCAGTTGTTCAAGCCTGCCAAACGGAATTGGTTGGTCGCAAAACCGGCAGCGGTCCGATTGGGAATGCAGAGGCAATCCTTGATGCACCCATTCTGCGACACGACTGTCGAACTTGAGCGAGTCAATAACCCGTGAAGTGACCTTGCGACTTAAAATCTTCGCAACTTCTTCGGACAAAGACGCCAAATCGGGAACCGCATATCCCACCTCTGGGATGCGAGGTTTGGGGGCCATCCGTGCCTGCGCAATCAATTGATCCTTTTGGTGATCGTCGAGTATGGATGAAGCAACCGAATTCGACTCGATAAGGGCCTCTATCTTCGTGCGGAAATTGCGCTTGTTGTAGTTGGCATGCGCGTTTCCGTGTGCGCCGAGAGCCTCTTTGATTAGTCTCGCTTGATTAATGCAAAAGTCGTCCTTTTCCTTTACCGCCTTTTGCAGGGCCTCTCGTTTTGCAACAACATCCTGTTGTGCCTGTCGAAACGCCAACCGTGCGTTATTAAGTAATTCTTGTTTTTCGATGTTCTCTTTGCCGATTACAAATATCGGCGCAAGTCGGTTGTCGCTTGTAAAAACGTTTTCCTCGACAAACTCCGAGTTGAATACGCGTATCGGCTCAAGAAACGTATCGAATCGATCGCCGCCTAAATCAACGCCATTGGCGCGAATCGTTATGGTGCCTTCCGTGACGGGCGCGCGTCGTTGCAAGTGGCGCAGTAAGCATGCCAATGTAGACTTGCCCGTACCATTCCAACCGTAGACAAGGTTGTAGCGTTTGAAGTCCTCAAGTTCATTTGGCCACGAAAAATCGCGGAATATGCGGTGGCCGGTAATACGGCAAATTCTGTCTATTGGCATTTCGCGTTTGTCTCGTTAGGAAATTGAGTCGTCAATGAGAGGCGCTTCGGTGTGGGCTTCAACACGCGGAATTTCGGGGGGCGACAGGTGTTCAATTGACGGCAAGGTATTACCGATGATGCCGCTGAGATCACCGTACATGCCTGCCGTTTGGGCCGTGGCCCGATCCAGCTGCTTTTCGCGCTTGGCCCACATTCGCTGGGTGGAGCGTTTCTCGGTCTCAAGTTCCTCGCGGAGCGTGACGAATGTTTCCACAATACCTTCTACGCGGTGGCGGAATTCCTGGCCGGAAAGGTATTTGTAAAGCACTTCCATTTTGTCGTGGCGTCCGTCGAGAGATCGTTTTGAGGCTGCGACTTCAACCAACCCGGAGCGCAGGGCACTGGCAAGACTGATTGCGCAAGCTGCCGAGGTGATCCAAATCCCGTCCTTATAACGAAACGTGGTCACGTCCTTTGGGAGCTCGATACTAACAAGTATCGCAAGCTGTGCCTTCGCGGCTCGTTGATCGTCGCGAAGCTTTGGAAGCCAACCATCGCTCCAACTCTTTGTTCGTTTCGATTCCCAAAGGATACTGCCACAAACCGTGCCCGAAGCGTCGCGAACCGTCTGAAGTGCGTCTCCGCCGTGGATTCCCTTTGGAACCGGCGTGATCTCGTCGAATGGGAAGTGCTGACGGAGCAACTCCTCAATGGCAACCTCAAGAACTTCGCCCTGAAGCTGCTGCGACGCTTGTTCCGACTTCCGTCTCAATTCCTCAATCTGTGTTCGTAGGTCGCCTATCATCTTGTCTTTCTCGGCATCTTTCAGGTGTCGCTCGTCTGCGGCTTCTTTCTTGGCGGCATCGCGGATTTTGGTACGCTCCTCGTCAAGTCGGCGTGTTAACGTCAATTCCAGCGTTTCCTTTTGCTCCTCTAACTCGCGACGTTCCTTTCGAAGAATGAGTTCGGCGTCTTGAGCCGCCTTCAGTTTGGAGTTCGCGTCGGAAAGCTGTTGATCCTTGTCGCGGATTTCCAGCATTACTTGTTCTTTGGCTTTTTCAAAGGCTTTTTCCGAAAGTTGCGTCCGCTCTTTGTCGAGCTGTTCGCTTACCAGGCGGTCAACACCTTGTTGGGCCTTGGAGACTTCCTTCTCCCGATCCGCAATGGCGGCCTCTTTTCTGCGAATGTCCGCCTCGAATTCTTTCTTCAACTGCGTACGCAGTTGGGCCGAGAGAACCTCCGTGACCTCGATTTCAAATTCGCAATTCGGGCAGATTACTGAGTCGGACATGTACACCTCATACCACAAAACGGCGGCAACGTCTAAAACTTCCGGCGGGGGCAAACGATCACATTGCCTAATCCGCGCAAAGAAGCTCTGCTTGTTTCAAAACAGACTCCGTCGCCTGAGCTTGCTTGTCTGGTGGATATCCGTGGCGTTTGAGAATCTTCTTCACTATAAACGGAGCTTGGCTCGGACGCCGTCTGTGACCGTCCAGTCGATCGTCACATTTCGACTCACCGGGTCGACCAGTTCGCGAGCGATGAATCAGAGGGCTTTGTCGCCGAGCATGCCGTAGCAGCTCCATCAGCAGCACATCAACGAACGACCCCCGCTCCGCCGCCGGTTCGCCGGTCGCGATGTCCGGCCCGTGAAGCACGGCTATCGCCAACCCGTCCGTCCATTCCAGCATGTCTTCTTCGACGGTGGATTCTGTAAACTTCAAGTTCATAGCGAGTCGGGTTCATTTCGATAATGGGCAAAGTTTCGCCGAACGAAGCCTGCCACGCCTGCCGCAGGTGCATAAGGCGGGTACAAGGCACGAAAGGCCTGTATGGCACCGTCAACCGTCTGGTTCGCCAAACAGCTCGTGTGGCCCAACAGGTAAAGGAGGGCAATGGAAGGAGCTCGCGAGAATCCTTCGTTGCAATGCACCAGCACGTTCGTACCGTCGGCAAGTGATTGGTGTATAAACGCCAGTGCTGCGTCGATGATTGCATGCGGAATGTACGCGGGATCGGGTGCATCAACGAGGTTCAGAACGAGCCGATGCTCACGCTTGGCGATCAAATATTCCGGATGCGTTTTCGGTGCAGCACGGCCAGAATACCCAAGAGCCCGTCGATGATAGGGCTCCTTGCAGGCATGAACCACGCGCCAGTCTGGGCGATGACGGACAATCGTCTCGTAAACATGTTCGTTGCCGACGTGTAGTAATGGATAAACTTCAATCATGCGAGAGGATTCCACCGTGGTATCTTTCTACATAACGTCTTTGACTCTTCCCAGGCTCGTTCTGCTTAGCCGACGTGCGGCCGACGGAGGTCGATCGCCCGCTTACGGTATTTAACTCATTTTGGGGAGCAGCGCAGCTTGGGTTGACGATTTCGGATTTCCACCATTTTTAGAATCCAAGTAGTCCTTTGCATGGACAGCTGCTCGCAGTGCTGCCGCCAAGATTGCAATTCGAGTAGTCGGAACCCTCGGTTCCGAAGACTCATGATACCTGGATCATGCTTTTACCACTCTTTCAAAATGCCTGTTTTCACGAGTGTTTCGTTTTGACCAATCTTCGACATTGATACAACCAGACGTTGATTTTGCTCATTAGTGGGGGGAACAAATTGAACGAGAGTCGCGTTTCGCGGAAGTCGGTCAATGTTCCCGAGCGCAAAGAAAACACTTGTCGAGCATTTGGGCGGTGCCAATCACGTCAATTGACCAAACGACCTCTACGGTGTCAATATTTCGCTCGAATCATGAAGAAATGACGTAAGTGCTTACAAATCAATCCGTTCAACGGATTTTACGTTTTGTGTGTCGTTCATGCAATGCTCTATTTCTTAAACGTTTTCGTTTCTTTCACTGCACTAACTTTGCATACATGCCTGCACGCGTATCCAGTTTCCGGAGTCTCGCGGTCGGCCTTCAACGTCTGCAATTTGCTGCGTGGGTCCACAAACTCATTGAGAAACTGACAGCCATCGAGTTTACCGACTGCCTTGCCCGGAAAGATGCGGAAGGCATCCGGAATCGATTCGCCAGTTCCGTCACGAAGAAAGTCGCGAACGCTACGAACAAAAACAATTCAACCGCGATCGACGTCGAGCGAGGAAGGCTCGCCAAAAGAAACTCGACTCTCACAGAAAGTAATCGGCGGCACACGTCAAGATCGATCAGGGCAATAGTCCTGGTGGGCGCTTACAGTGAAGCGTCTGACCCGCAGTATGCCGGTTCCGGAGCGAACTTGTCGCACCACTTGCGGAACGTGTTGTAGTTGACGTTGACGGCCCGTGCGGCCGCTGCATGACTGTAGCCTTCAACGACTACCAGATTGACCGCATCCCGCTTAAACTCTTCGCTGAAGACGCGGCGTGTACGTTTTCCATTGCTTGACATTGGCTTCCTCCCAAACGGATTTTAGGATTTCCGCTGGTGTCCGCCAGTCATGGGCTAACGCAGTTTCCCATTTCCGGTAACTACGAAAGCTAGCGCGGATTCGGTTCTTCAAGTGTGCGGAAGAATCCGGTTTAACCCGATCCCTGACAATGGGTCATGCTAGATGTTCGATCTTGAACGGCCAGCAAAACGCATAACTATTGGCCAAAGTTATTGCGCAACATTTGTTCAAATCTAAGTCTTTTACTTGGGTCGTGAATACTTTCATTCAATTCCTTTAGCCCGTTTTGGATCGTATCCAACGACTCGATAACTTTTCCGTTCTTCAAATTCCTGAATTTCTCATTTAAATCATTTAGATTTGTACCGGTTTCTTGACTCGCGCGGCGCAACCCTTCCAACGCCCCCCAGATTTCGTCTGGCGATTCCAGTTTGTCAACATAGTCAATTGCGCCGTCCAAATTTTGACGTGCATTGAATTCAAAGACTGTTGCTGTAAACTTTCGTCCCAAATTTTCGCTTACGTTGGCATCCGTGAAATACCATTTTGAAGCTGAACTAGGATCCGAATTTGCCCAGCTTTGTGCTACAAGTGAATATGTTTCTGATCGGAATTTCGATTCTTTCATTTTTTTAATTTCCTCGATCGCGGGCTGTCCTGCTTTCGCCGCCCAATGTGTACTTATCATTTGAAGCACAATCTCCTTAGTTTGCGTATCGATGTTTCCCGAACTTAGCGCTTTCCACTCTTCGGCAAGCGCGTTGGCAGTGGATCTCGAAAGCTTTCTATCCAACTGCTCAAGCATATCGAGATCAACTACGGGCTCTTGGGAAGCCTCGTGCGAAGCCTCAATCACCGCCTCGATTTCCAATGTAATCCCGTCGCCCGATGGCGTTGCGGCTACATGTGCCGGCGGCGCTGGAACTGGTGTCGGCTGTGTAAACCCAATTCGCGCCGTCATTGTTTCGCCATTTGCAGAGATTTGATCGACTACAACATTTGTGGGTCGTCCATCATACCGATGCGACGGGCTCACCGAACTATTTGTAAAACTTTGTGGAGTCCGAAAGTACGTATTACTTGTCGCTGAAGAAACGTTTGACGGCTCTGGAACCAGTATTGAGTTGCCTTCAGCGTCTACGGTCGTAATTGCAACTCCATCTGGACCCACCTTATATTGCCTGAAATCATTTGCTGTGTCCGATCGAACCAACCTGATCAGTTTGTGCGGCGTTATTGAGTTGTCAAATGCAAAATCGTTTCCCGCGACATTTCCGCTCGCGTCGACATGCCATATGAGTAACCCTTCGCCAGGTGTGCCGCTGATTCCTTCATCGTTACCAAATCTACAACGGTTTTCGATGAAAAACATTTCTTGATTGGGTGCGGTAGAATCTTGCAATTCTGGAAAAATTGCAACCGCTTTGTTGGAATTTAAAGTCGATCCAGACGCCGTAAGCGTCTTTATCGCGGGTGAACCACTTCCTACACACTCGGGCTTAATCCAGTCCAAGAGAAAGCGGCTAAAAGCGTTGTGGTTCCCCTTGTTTGCATGCATCATATCAAGGCCGCCAACTCCACCTTGTGGGCCCAATTCTACCAATTGGCCAGTCGCGTTCCTTGCGATCGGGAAGTAGTCATAGTAGTCGGCCAGTCCAAATGCGTGCCCCATTTCGTGCAATAGCGTATTGGGGGCAAAGTCGTCATTGGCCGGGCTACGAGTGTCTATGAATTGAAAAACAAACTGTTTTACCTTCACCCCGTCAAAGGTTCTGGTCGCAGCTTGAGGTGTTAGGGAGGGGTGAAACTCCCATCGGTACGCCCACCAGAATTCTCCCCAATCTCCTGGAGGTCCCGTATATAAAATTGTAACGAGATCAATGTCACCATCATTGTCATTGTCGTATTCTGAGTAATCGTTAGTAGCGTCGTGTTTATCCAAAGCTTCGCTCACAAACTCAAAAATCCTTTCGTTATCAAGCTTCATTTGCTCCCGTTCGCGAATTTCACTCGTTGCACCGGCAGCAGTGGCAGGCGTGTAGTCTTCTCGTTTTTTTGGAAATTCAAGCCAAGGCAAGACGTTTCCCTGAACATCCACGCCATGCTCTGCCGGATCGCCGGTTACTTGTGGTGAAGGGATATATTGTGAAGCACGCTTGTAGTATGCGTTAAGGCTTTCAAACGGTTTAAAGGCTTGCGCTTCAGTTGTTCCTTTTCCGTATATATTATCTTCAATACGTTGGCGGGTTAGGTTTGGATGTCGCAATTGCGAATAGTAACTCGATCTTCGTTGTTGTTCAGTTTCACCGGGAACTGGATCATTTGGTCTAAAATCAAGCAACAACGTTAATGTTTTCACGGTTCCAAATGCAAGTAGTTCTGGCTGAGATACAAATACTGGAAATGCTGGCTGTGGTCCGCCCACTCGACCGGCAAAACCAGCGGCTTCCCTTCTAGCGCGTCGGATTTTGTAGTCGGTCCGCTCACTGAGTGGTCTTTTCAACAGGTGCGGGTCAAATCGCAGCATCCTGTTCATCCTGGTTTCGTAAGTACCTTTTTTCTGGGCATCCGCAATCGATTCGGCCGTTGGAGGGTCGTGTACAGGGGAATGCGAAAACGGCATGCCAGTAAACAAGATAAGTGAAACGAACGAGACAGTGTTGATTATTATGAACTTCTTCATGACGTTTCCCCGCAAGAAAGAACGTGAACGGCCAAAACGGACAGAATCGACTGTTTGATTCTGTGCGATTTTTGAAGCTACAATCACTCAATATACAGAGTTCAAAATGTCATTGCAACGACGTTAAAGTCGACTCTCAATCGCCCACAAAGTTCCGCGAAGGATCTAAATTTAGGTAAAGTCTCCCCCACCTCCTTTGTAACTAATATTTTGGGACCTATCACAGATAGGAAACGAAGGAGGCATCAACAGAGCTCTGAGGACTTTAACGGAATCTTTCTTTTGCATTCTCAAAACCAACTACTAAACTACATGAATGCTTCGCCCTTCACCTAAATCTCGAAAGGACACTTAAGTGATGAAGACGACCCTTCTATGCATGACTACATTGGTTATTGTTTCGGTGCCAATTAACAAAGTCTATTCGCAAACAGAGTTGCAAGCGCAGCGAGCTACATCAAAATATGACGAACTGAAACTGGCTACGCTTGCAGTTGAATCCCGCATCTCGACGCAAAATAAGATTCAGGCGGCAATGAGGGCAGGTTTTCGCATGACATTTGAAGTTAAAGGTGGCGAAGATGCAGCCGGTCCGGGCTACTTCGCAAAACTTCAGTCTCTGACCGCCGATGGAAAACCCATCTACTATCGAACCCTAAAATAGTCAAGTACTTTTCCCTGCGTTCTCAGGCGACCCCTTCGCTCGTCGCGATGGGGCTTTTTCACGTGTCGAACTTGAGAAACTTGGTCAAAGGGTCTTGAGGAATTCCAACAGTGCTCGTTTGTCGTCGCCCGAAAGCGAGGTTCCATATTCGTGTCCTGCCTTGCTGTTTCCTATGACAGTTGTATCGAAGAGGAACGGGCCAGCATCCTTGAATCCCATCATGGAAGGCTCGTATTCAATGGTGCCAACGTGAAATTGAGACTTCCTTTGTTCGGACGCAGTCAACAGTTCAATCATATTGATGACCGACCCGTTGTGGAGATACGGTGCCGTACTCCAAACGCCATTAAGAGGACGAGCCTTGTATCGCATGAGCGTTTCAGTCATATCACGGTTTTCAAAAACCGCAGTCCTTTGCCCCGCATCATCAATGGTTAATTCCTCCCGCCACGGCACAAACGATCTCGAAATCGCATTGAAAACTAAGTGCGTAAGTATGTCGCGACTGGGGACTTGATCCGAACTGCTGTTTGGAAACGCTTCGCCGAACGGCAATGTCACGCTACGTCCGGCTAGTTCACCGACTCTTGCAGTGCGGTTTGCCCAATTGAAGGCGACAAGCGCATCGGTTCCTAGCAACCCACTGGTTCCATGAGTGGTCGTGATGGGAACTAAGACATCATTGGCTCGACGGTTGGGATTGTTGCGAGACATTATGTCGTGGCAATTAACGCAGTTAGCGCGATAGACTGTCTCCCCTTTCGAGACGATTGTGCGATCAACCCCAAATTCATCAGGCCACAAGGGCGACCAAAGTTTGGTAATGAGTTCCTCCGCTCGATTGAGCGCATCGAAATTGATCGATGAATCGTAACCAAGTAAAACGTCGCCCGGGTCAACCAAGCCGAATACACCAATGACTTGTCCGGCATTGCGTCCCAACGGGCCATACAAGGCTGTGTTATCCACAGCTCCGTTCCATTGGACATGGTGGTGTTGGGGCGCATCCCAGATTGCCGGATAGTTTACCGGCGCATTGGCAGCCGACGCGTTTTGATCAACACCAATCATTTCCGCAGTCGCTTGATTCAAGATCGCGCCCAAAGCGTCGAACCGCCCAAATCCGTACTGCGGATGCTTGACGGCATTCGCCCGATCAGAATCGTTCGCGAACAATCGTCCAAAATGATTGAAGTCGTTGTATCTCTGCCTTCGCTGGTAGTCCTGTTCCAGCAAATTGCGAATGACGCGCAATTGAGAGACTTTGGGGCTGTCGACCTCTAAAAGCCTGCGCGAAAATCGACCAAATTTGGTCGCCGAATCGAGTGGTATCCGCGCGCTTGGATTGAGTTCTTCCAAGTTTGGGGCATCCGCAAGCGTGAGCTTAATTGCCAGCACCAATTCGGCTAACCAACTCTCCATGTCTGTCATCGCCTGACTTCCATCGATCCGATATTCCAGCCCATTGTGGGTTAGCCGAGATGTATGGCAGGCAGCGCAGGCGATCTCAATCGACTTGTCTCCGCTGAATCCGATGGGATAACCATCGGGGTTGTCCCTATGAGGTTCCTGAGGAATAAAGCCGAATCTCTCAAGAAAGGCCGATTCACGAAACAACTTTCCACTGTCAGGCTGTTCGAGAACATTAAAGAATGCTCGCCGCATAATCGGCGAACCTTGACGCAAGTGGTAAAACTCACGCGATTCTTGAGAGGTCCAGTTTTGTTCAAGATGGACAACAGGCCGATTGGAAGCCGCAAGGGCGTCAAGTGTGAACAAATGAGCCGATGTGCGGGTCGCCTGTTCGTCACGCGACGCTTGATCGAGAAGTCGCGACGCATTCTTCAACCTAGTAGTTTCACTCAAATTGTCTGCTAGACCTCGAATACGCGACTCGATAGGTGAACGTGATTCATCAATTCCACTGGCGCTTATTTCGTACTTAAACTGATCCGTAATCGCGGTCCCCGATCTCAATCCGATGTAGAAGATTGGATTGAAGTCCGATTCGCTGATGGCCGGGACACTCGAAAATCCAAGCCCTCTGGCTATCGTTCCGATGGTATTTGAATGGCCGATCACCAAGACTCTCGATCCTGTCGGCAGTAAACCAATTTTTTGTATAACGTCGGACTCACTGGCATATATCTCAATCGCGACACCTGTCACGATGGAAGTCGGTTCGCCAGTCTGCCGAGTACGGCGAACGTCTGTAGAAAAAATGTGAGTGATGCCAACGGGTGCCAAGAGTTGTGCAAGGCTATTCGCCCGTGCAGTGCCGGTTACTGTTAAATCTGGATCATCGCCTTCCTGTTTTTCCGCGTGTCGAACGACAAATACTTGTTTGTCTGCCAATCCAATGGAAAGGGTCTTCGGCGAGCAGGCAAAAAAAATGTTGTCGCTGCTCTCAACCAAGATTCGCAATGCAGACGTGGAGAAACCAGGGATAGCCACCAATTCTTCACCGTCATTTTTCGTATTTCGCGCCAACACCGTTGAAAACGATTGCCCTCCGTCAATGGACAGCCGAATGTTGACAAGCTGGCAGTTGATGGGTGACTGATCCGTCCCGGCGACATTCCATTGCACCTTGATCAGCGGAGCGCTGACCGTATTCTCCATGGGTGCCGTCATCTGGAACGGCCCAGCGGATTCAATCACTTGAACAGCGACATCGTCTCCATTGACTCCGCCGCCTCCGCTCGAATTGTCCCGAACGGTAACCCGAAAATTCATCGTTCGAGTTTTGTTCGGCAATTGCTCGCCCGGCGTCAACGTGCTTTGGAGAATATCGGCCCAACGAGGAAACACGCGGGTTGGCTCAGCGGATGGACTTGACGAGCGAAATAGCGGTCCTCCGTCGTCAATCGGTGAAGTCAAATTGGAAGCCGATCCGAGATCGCGCTGTTCCCAGCAGTACAGCAATCGATCTTCGTCCGCATCGGATCCGTTGGCCGTAAGCTTAAACGGCGTTCCCTTGGGGATCGAAAAATCTCGCCCCGCGTCCACCGTCGGAATTTGATTCCCGGTTGCCGTCGGAGCAACTACGTTTCCCGCGCCGAGCGTTGAAAACGCAATGATCTGATCCAAGCTTACAGAATGAAAATAAGGGTCGCTATTAGGTTGCAAATCGTCAATTCTGCAAATTCCCGCATAGGCTTGTATGGTTGAGCCACTTCCCGGTTCGACGGCTGTGGCCGGATTGCGATTCGAACCGGAACAACTGCCGTCTTTGCCATTGAATGTGTGATCGCCGCCAAACTGATGACCGACTTCGTGCGCTACATAGTCCACATCAAAAGCATCACCAGATGGATTGTTACGCCCGGTGACTCCTCTCGCCTTTCGACCGCTTTCGCCAACAACGCCCAGCCCAGCCAATCCTCCCGCACCGGTACTCAACGTGTGACCAATGTCGTAATTGGCGTCACCAATTTTCTGGTCGATCGTCGCCTGTGATTGATTAATAAGTATGTTGGGGTTCGAATTGTCAAACGGATCGGTATTTGGGTTCGTAAAAATGATCTGGTCATTGTTGTCGACGAGCACAAGCCGAATCGCCAATTCGCGCTCGTAGATTCCTGTGACGCGATTTACGGTAGTATTGATTGCCGCCATGGCACTCATCGTTGAGCCACCAAAGCTCTGCGCGTACTCGCCCGTACAGGCCATTGCCAATCGGTAGGTTCGAAGTTCGGTGCCAGAACGCATCGGAGTGATGTTCACTGGGCGACTGAGGCCATCTGCCGTTCGAGCCTGAACGAGGCATTCAAAGCCTCCACCTTTGACTGCGTTGGCGCGCTTGTTGAAAGTCATGTATCGATTTTCGACAGGCGTCGGATCGACAATAAATGTTCCCTCAGGCCCAAGCACTTGCACATGGACTCCGCTCGGCGAAATATCCAACCTCAAGGTCAACAATGGGTCGTCAATCCCCTGTCCGCGATAGCTCTTGATCTCTGGGAATTTTCGAGCCAAAGCCTCAGACATTACCGGCGCCTCAATCAGTTCGAACCGATGAAACGCACCATCGGGACCCGGCACGCTAATTTCGGAAATCTCTGTTGCTGCCGTTGCCTGTCGAGCCTGATCTTCGTTCGTGGCCGTTGCGGCAAGCCTCTGGAGCGCTTCGACGTTCAAGTCGAATAATTCAAGATCCCTCGTCTGCCTCATCGGCAATTCAGACGCCGCCATTGCCCTCGCGAAATTTGCTGTTTCTTGGAAACCAACGGCCGTCCACAATCCATCCACTGATGACCTTGGCTCCTGTGCGGCCAGGCTCTCAAATTGAAAAGCAACAGTTCCCAAAAACAATGACAAAGCAACCATGCTCCCAAACCGTGCAATCTCAAAGTTGCGCGCATTTGCGGCAACGTTTCTGGTGGTTTGCTCGCGTAACATGAACTAACTCCCTCGTTTTTAACGTCATGATTTAAAATGCAAGGAATTTGCAAGAACCGTGGAAAGCTGTGATCTGATTCGCCCTGGCAAAGAGCATCGCTGGTCGCAATGCTCGTCACACTTAACGTTTGACAATGTCATGTCTAAACGGAGTATTGCTACCCAAATCGAATTGGTATCCTAGGCTTTGTCAGAAAACTCATTTTACAAGGATTCGAAGGAAGCGTTGCATAAACGCGATTTTCACAAAGCCACCGAAGTTGATCGCGGTCTTTTCGAACCTCGAAAAGATTCGCCGACTCTCTTTGAGCCAGCCAATG
>JANNWJ010000096.1:0-14502 GCA_031414755.1 Pirellulaceae bacterium
TTTCGCAATGCCTGCACGATCGTAATGATCCAAACCAGCGGTGTCGGAATGGCGAACATCAAGTGGATTGTCAGTGTCCAGTCCACTACGCCAGTTTCATAGTAAGCGGACGGGATTGCCAGCTTTCGCCAGTCGGTCACATAACGCAAGCCGCCACGAATGCATCGATAGTTACACCTGGTTGTCAACGGCCGTTCGTTGCTGGAACCAACGAAGCAGGAATTCACGGCTTACAGGAACATCGTACTTTACGCGCTCATCAATACGCCTCTCCCTATGTTTCCGACCATGCCCGTATTGACAATGATCAAACGATTGGCGATCGGAGCGACACCGTTCAAGTCACTGCGTACGATTAGTGCAACGTCCAGATTCAGAATTGGAGTTAGGAAAATCAGCCGTTTGGGCGGTAGCCCCGGTTTTTTGTGACGGAACCGTTGCTAGCGCCAAAACGGCAAACCAAATATCAAGAATTGACGCACACTACCCCAAAATGGGTCCGACTCCCTCTGGTTTTCAAAGCTTCGGAACCCAATTGGGATGGGCCTTGAGTATATCATGCGCCAACAGTGAACAAACAAATCCGGAATGCTTCCGTCGGACATCAACAACTTGCCTTGGTCCACCCGACCGGGGCCGTACAGGTGTCGATTCCGTTGCCGCCATCGACCAGACCAAGGATCGCGAAAGCTGCATCGATGGTGATCAGGTCGTCCCCATCCAGGGCGTTGACGACTGCTTCGTCCGTTGCATCGTAGACAACCGAATCCTGTTCAAGCACCGATTGCAGGCCGCGCGGTTTGCGAATGAAATTGGCAGTTGTCGCCGACAGGAATTGCAACCGCAGGCTGTCGGCGTTGTCTGACCCATCGAACCACAACAAGTCCAGTCCGGCGCCCCCGTTGATCGAGTCGTTCCCCAACCCACCGAATAGTTGGTCGTTGCCCGCGTCTCCGATCAGCGAATCGTCTCCGAGATCGCCGAACAGTTGATCATTGCCAATGCCGCCGATCAGGCTGTCGTTGCCGTCATAGCCGTACAACAGATCATTTCCGTCGCCGCCGTCGAGAATGTCGTTAAAGGCATTGCCATAGAGTCGGTCGTCCCCGGTTCCACCCAGAATCGTATTGGTACTCGTTCCACCCCACATCAAGTCGTTTCCGCCCAACCCGTTGAGAGTTAACGCCCCACTGTAGCCGACACCGATCAGCGTGTTGTTCCCGGCGCCCCCGTTGAGGGCTGCCCGCTCGACTTCGTCATGCAGGATACGGCCACCGCCGGTACTCATCAGGCGTGTGTCATTCAGGCGGTATTCGATATCACCGTTGACCGCAAGCCGATCGCTCCCCGCGCCACCTTCAAACCGGAATGCGCCTCCGGAGACAGGCAACCCAAGGTCCACATTGTTGACGGTCAGGTTGTCAGCACCCTTGCCACCGAGAACGGTCAGATTCATCATTCCGGCCGCCTCAAGACTTCCCGTCGAGAACGTGATACTATCGTTCGATTGGGCCAAAACTCCGTCCCGGGCACCCATGTCAATTGTCACGTCCCGGATGTTGTCAAACGTGAGTGGAACGATCGCTGCGCCACCGCTCGTTCCGCTGATCCTCGAACCCAATGCACCGCCAAATCCTGTCGCTGCCACCACGGTAAGCACATCAGCCGAGCCCTGCGGTTCGATGAGGAGTGCCTGCGTGTTCGTCACAAAAACATTTTCGACACCGGTGAACGTCACGTCATCGCCATACGTCCGCATCGTTCCAGCTTTTGTGACGGTCGAAGACGGGGCGTAGGTGAAACCTTCATTTGCTCGTCCGAGGAAGCGAATCGAATCAGCAGTACCCGCACCGGCGGCGAAGTGAATCCCGCCGTCAATGCTAAACGTTCCACCGGCCAGAAAATCCAGTGTCACCGAGTTGGCCAGCCCAGCCGTGTCCCCGATTCGGACCGATCGAATATCGCTGAGCGGCTCCTGATCCAGCAGGACGTAGGTTCCGAATGTAAAACTTCCGTTGAAGAACAGATCCAGCAGGTCTCCGTTGCGAACGAGTTTGACATCACCGGTGAGACCGGACAGATCAAACAGCATGTCGGGCGACAGCTTCAGCGTGAAGGCATCACTGAATCCTGCACTTGTTCGAGTCGCCGTTCCGAACCCCGGATCAAAATCCACGGTTTCGGAAAACTTCCCGGCTGTGTAGACGATTCCGGTCGAGTCCACCGCGATGCCATTTCCTCCATCGTCTCCGCTTCCACCCACGCTGCGACTCCAAACGTGGTTGCCGTTACTATCGAGCCTGGAAACGAAGACGTCGGTAGTTCCAGCACTGATCAGATTGCTGACACCAGTGCCGGGATCGAAGTCAGCTGTCCCTTCAAAGTAGCCAGTGGAGTAGACGTTTCCGGTCGAGTCCACTGCGATGCCATTTCCTTTATCGTTTCCGCTTCCACCCACGCTGCGCGCCCAGACGTGGTTGCCGTTACTATCGAGCTTGGAAACGAAGGCGTCGGTAATTCCAGCACTGATCAGATTGCTGATACCAGCGCTGGGATCGAAGTCTGTTGTCCCTTCAAAAATGCCAGTTGTATAGATGTTTCCGGAACCATCGACCCCGATGCCACGAGCAGAATCGGCTGAAGTCCCTCCCATTCGTTTGGCCCAGGCGAAATTGCCAGCGCTGGTCAGCTTCCAGACGAAAGCATCCGAGCCTCCCGCACTTATGAGGTTTGCCGTTCCACTCCCCGGATCAAAGTCTACTGTGCCGTTAAAATATCCCGTGGTGTAGACACTTCCCGAAGCATCGACCGCGATGCCCAACGCCACATCAGTAGTACTGCTGCTGCTTTCAGTGAGTTTTGTCCACGCGGTGTTGCCAGCGCTGTCCAGCTTCCAGACGAAAGCATTCCAGTCTCCAAAAAATCCGAGGAATCCAGTGGAGTAGACGTTTCCGGAACCATCGACCGCTATCGCGTTTCCGCTATCAGATTGTACTGACGGGCCTCCTCCTCCCTTACTCTTGGCCCAAACGAAATTCCCGCTGCTGTCCAGCTTCGAGACGAAAACTTCATGATCAATGCCCGTTAGATTGGCCGTACCGCTCCCCGGATCAAAATCTGCTGAGGCGTAAAATCTTCCCGTGGTATACACGTTCCCGGTCGAATCCACCGCGATGCCATTTACAGAACCCCCGCCCGCCGCCCCCGACCCCGGCCCAAAATTGCGAGCCCAAAGCAACGCTCCGTTGCTGCCGACCTTGGTCACAAAGAGGGTTCCTCCAGCACCTGTCAGATTTGCCGTGCCAGCCCCCGGATCAAAATCCACAGTTCCTGAAAACGTTCCGGCGGTGTAGACATTCCCAGCGGAATCCGTTGCGACTGCGTTGGCGCTCTCCGCCCCTGTTGATCCGACCGCATTCACCCACACAAAGTCGCCCGTCAGCAACTGCCGGACTTCCAGTTGCTCGAACTGCAGGACCGATTTGGTGGACCTGGGGCGAGCCTTCGAGGACCGCTTTTCACCCGAACGATTCGATCCGTCAAAACTCTGCGAAAACCAGCCACGACAGTCGAAACGTGATAAACGGAACATGTCTTGCGATCTCCCAATAAAAAGCCAACCGGCAACGTCGAACAGGCAGCGTGCTGTTCCTCTCATAGAATCCAATCGAGAGCGGTGTTCGATCCCGGCCAGAATTTTCAGAAATTTCGTAACACGTCAGCTGTTTGAAGCTGGATTGCCAAAACGGTTAGTGGTTGGAACCCCAATTGTTGAGCTTGACGGACCACTAGCATTGCGTGACGGGCAAGAGCGAGAATCGTCACTTGGTGCTTCGTCTATGCTAAAAATTGGGGTACGATGGACGTCCTCGTCCGTCGAAAAACATCGGGTTCGACGGACGAGGACGTCCATCGTACATTTAATGCGAAAAGTGGCCGCCACTTTTGACACCATCAACAACTTGCCTTGGTCCACCCGACAGGGGCCGTACACGTGTCGATTCCGTTGCCGCCGTCGACCAGGCCCAGGATGGCAAACGCTGTATCGATGGTGATCAAGTCGTCGCCGTCCAGGGCGTTGACGACTGCTTCGTCGGTCGCATCGTAGACAATGGAATCCTGTTCGAGAACGGATTGAAGTCCACGCGGTTTGCGAATGAAGTTGGCAGTTGTCGCCGACAGGAATTGCAACCGCAGGCTGTCGGCGTTGTCTGACCCATCGAACCACAACAAGTCCAGTCCGGCGCCCCCATTGATCGAATCGTTCCCCAACCCGCCGAATAGTTGGTCGTTACCTATGCCGCCGATCAAACTGTCATTGCCGTCATAGCCGTACAACAGATCATTGCCGTCGCCTCCATCGAGGATGTCGTTAAATGCGTTGCCATAGAGTCGATCGTCCCCGGTTCCACCGAGGATCGTGTTGGTGCCCGTCCCACCCCACATCGCGTCGTTTCCGCCCAGTCCGCTTAGAGACAACGCACCACTGTAGCCGACGCCGATCAGCGTGTTGTTTCCAGTGCCTCCATTGAGGGCTGCCCGCTCGACTTCGTCATGCAGGATGCGGCCTCCGCCGGTACTCATCAGGCGTGTGTCATTCAGGCGGTATTCGATATCACCGTTCACGGCGAGCCGATCGCTCCCAGCGCCACCTTCAAACCGGAATGCGCCGCCAGAAACGGGCAAACCAAAATCCACATTATTGACAACCATGTTGTCGGCACCTTTGCCACCCAGAACGGTCAGATTCATCATTCCTGCCGCTTCCAGACTTCCTGCCGCGAACGTGATACTATCGTTCGACTGGGCCAGCACTACGTCCATGGCGCCCATGTCAATTATCACGTCCCGGATGTTGTCAAACGTAAGTGGTACGATCGCCGCACCACCGCTGGTTCCGCTAATCCTTGACGCCAATGCACCGCCGAATCCTGTCGCTGCCACCACGGTAAGCACATCAGCCGAGCCCTGCGGTTCGATAAAGAGTGCCTGAGCCTTTGTAAGAGCTACGGAATTCACGCCGGTAAATGAAAACTCTTTTCCATACGTCAGAAATTTGCCACCGCCCGCAATGGACGACGGCTGATAGGTAAATGCATCATTACTTGTCCCGACCAGTTGAACCAAGTCGTTGGTGCTTGTCCCGGCGGTATAGTGAATGCCCTTATCAATCATGAATGAACCGCCTGCCGCAAAGTCGATGGTCAAGCTGTTATTGGCCAGATTGCTCCCTTTGATCCGTACAGCGTTGATCGCCTCGATTCGATGTGTTTCCCGCAGTGTTTCTGGCGCCGACGATCCATTTGCTTTGAACCACAGTTCCAGCATCTCGCCATTGCGACGAAGGCGAAGGTCACCCGGTAGTGAATCAGTCAGCGTATACAACATGTCTGGCGACAGCTTGGCAAAGAAGACATCGTAATCACCCGAACTGGTGAGATTCGCCGTTCCGATACCGGGATCAAAATCTGCTGTGCCACCGAAGGAACCTGTGGTGACGACGTTTCCGGAGCTATCGACTGCGATGCCTGCTGAATTTTCGGTGCTACTCCCGCCCATCCGTCTGGCCCAAACGTAATTGCCAGTACTGTCAAGTTTAAAAACGAAGACGTCGTAATCACCCGCACTGGCAAGATTTGTTGTTCCGCTACCTGGATCAAAATCTGCGGTACCCTGGAAAGATCCCGCGACATGAATATTGCCGAACCCATCAATGGCGATGCCGCGGGCAGCTTCATCGCTGCTGCCTCCCATGCGTTTGGCCCAAACATAATTGCCAGCGCTGTCCAGTTTTAAGACGAAAGCGTCATAGCTCCCAGCACTCAATAAATTGGCCGTTCCGCTGCCGGGATCAAAGTCCGCCGTGCCCTCGAAAAATCCTGTGGTGTAGACGTTTGCTGAATCGTCGACCGCGATCCCGATTCCGCGCTCAACGTTTGTTCCACCCATCCGCTTTGCCCAAACGAAATTGCCAGCGCTGTCAAGTTTAGAGACGAAGACGTCTTCATTCCCCGCACTCGTGAGAGTCGTAGTCAAACTTCCCGGATCAAAATCCACCGAGCCCTCGAAGTACCCTGTGGTGTAGACGCTTCCTGAATTATCGACTGCGATGCCAAGTGGGAGATCGTTGCCAGCTCCGCCCACGCGGTTGGCCCAAACGAAATTGCCAGCGCTGTCCAATTTGGAGACGAAGGCGTCTTCGCCCCCAGCACTCGTTAAATTGGCCGTTCCGCTACCTGGATTAAAATCTGCTGTACTTTGAAAGTAGCCTGCCGTGTAGACGTTTCCTGAATCATCGACCGCGATGCCTGTTGAAACATCAAGGCTGCTTCCGCCCATCCGCCTTGCCCAAACATGATTGCCAACGCTGTCCAGTTTGGAGACGAAGGCGTCAAAGCCGCCTGCACTTGAAAGAATGGCCGTTCCACTACCGGGGTCAAAATCTCCTGTTCCCTCAAAGCCTCCCGTGATATAGACGTTTCCTGAATTATCGACTGTGATGCCAGTAGGAGTATCAGTGCTGCCCCCGCCCAACCGTCTTGCCCAAACGAAGTTTCCCGCACTATTTGCCTTCCAAACAAAAACGTCTACGGACCCTGGACTCGTGAGATTGGCTACTCCACTGCCCGGGTCAAAGTCCACAGTTCCCGAAAATAACCCGGCAACGTACGTATTTCCACTGGCATCTGTGGTGATTGCTGTTCCTGCGTCAATGCCAGTGCTTCCAAACCGCACGGCCGAATCAAAGTCCCCGGTGAGCATTTTCCGGTCTTCCAGTCGCTCGAATTGCAGCGATTGTTCGGCAGACCTCGACCGGGCCTTCCGCAAAGGCTTCACACCAACGCGTTTCGATTCAATCGAGTCCCTTAAAAACCAATTGCGACGGTCGAAACGTGATAAATGAGACATTGCAGGTAGCCTTTAAGAAAAGTTTATTGACGGTCCATGAGGAGCGATTGCGACACGTGACTTGCCCGCTCAACAAATCCCATCGAGAACGGGATTTACTAGCGGCCAGAATTTTTGAAAACTCCAGTGTCAACAGCCAATTCCCAAAGACTTCAATGTCGAAAGGATTAGCCGCCTGGCGACTTCAATTGTTTTGACTTCGACGCTCTGCGCTATAGCAATTGGCCGAATCGAAACGAACAATGTCACAGGTTATCTATTTCCTCGAAGCCACCCGTATTGTGATCCGTGATCACATCACCGCCAAACCCAAAGAAGAACCAGTCTTGTCCGGAGCCACCCGTCATCGTGTCGGCCGCACCGTTATCATTCAGAACGTTCACATGCGCCCACAAGGAATCTGGAAGAGGGCCGTTTCGAAGAAAAACGACTCGCGATATATAGCTGTTGCCGGAGATCCACTTTGTGCGAATCGCATTCAGGTTGATGTCGATCGTTTGGCCGCCGATAAGTATGTCGTCTTCAGTTCCACCATCCAGGATATCTGAACCGAAGCCACCAACAAGGATGTCCCGCCCCGCTTCTCCCAGGAGCTGGTCATTGCCGGAACCGCCAACCAGAATATCGTTGCCGACATTGCCAGTAAGCCGGTTGGCGAGCGTGTTCCCCACCAGAAAATCATTGCCTGAACCGCCAATCGCATTTTCAATCACGGCGACGGAATTTAGTTTGAGCGTGCGATTGGTATGCACGTTCTGAATCGCAGCGGAATCGAGACTCACTGTGACATCAGTCGTCAGTTGGACAAAGTTCAGCGTATCAGTCCCGGCACTCTCGTTCTCGGTGACTATGTCAGCTTCGGTCGAGGATGCCGTCGCAAATGTGTAAGTGTCATTGCCCAGTCCGCCAATCAGCGAGTCATTGCCGGCACGACCCGTTAACCAGTCGTTGCCCGCATTGCCGGTGAGCGTGTTGGCCAGCGTGTTGCCGGTCAGGATGTCACTGGCCGAACCGCCAGTCGCATTTTCAATCGTGTCAGCAGAATTCAGTTTTAGCACGCGATTGGTATGTACGGTCTGGATCGAAGTGGAGCCCAGATTCACCGAGACTGCAGTCGCCAGTGTGCTAAAGTTCAGCGTATCAGTCCCGGCATCTCTGCTCTCAGTCACTGTGTCTGCTTCGGCTCTGAATGCCGTCGCAAACACATAAGTATCATTGCCCACTCCGCCACTCAGCGAATCATTGCCGGCACCACCCGTCAGGACGTCGTAGCCAGCAAGTCCAAGCAGCGTGTTGACCTGCGAGTTGCCCGTCAGAACATCATCGCCTGAACCGCCAAGCGCATTTTCAAACGTGGTGGCAGAGTTTAGTTTAAGCGTGCGATTGGTATGCACGTTCTGGACGGCAGTGGAGCCCAGTTTCAACGTGACCGAAGTCGTCAGTGTGCCAAAGTGCAACGTGTCATTCCCGGCATCACTGGCCGCTGTCTCTGCCACGGTGTCCACTTCGGCAGTGGATGCAGTCGCAAACACATAGGTGTCATTTCCCTGTCCGCCAATCAGTGAATCATTGCCGGCGCCACCCGTCAAAATGTCGACGCCCTCATTGCCAGTCAGTATGTCGTTGCCCGCTTTGCCGTTCAATGTGTTGGCCAACGTATTGCCGGTAAGTATATCATTACCGGAACCGCCAATCGCATTTTCAAATGCGCTGGCTGACTTCAGATTCAGGCTCAAATTCGGATTCACGACCTGAATCGTCGGGACATTCAGATTGATGGAAATCCCGGTCGTGCTGGTGAGCGAGAAATCAAGCGTATCGGTACCGCCGCCGGCTTCGTCAAGCGTTATGAGTCCTAGTGCACTGTCGGCGTCAAACCGATACGTGTCGTCCCCGGCTCCCCCGACAAACAGCAGGCTTTCAGTATTGCTCCGGATTAGAGAGGCCCCGTTGACCAGGATTCCTGAATTGGAAACCTGGATTGTTTCACTGCCACTGGTCCCTATGATTTTGACAGAATCTGTACCCGCCAGGCCGTTCAGAGTTAAAGGCGAATTTATTGGGCACGTACCCAGGCTGGTTGCCGCACCACCGTTGGTGGCGACCATGATCGCGACGTTGCCAGTGGCGAACGAATACGTCAACTCAAATGCATCATTCCCATTCGTCCCCATGACGTTACAAGCCAGCATTTGTCGTGACTCCAGTCGTTCGAACTGCAGGTTCGATTTGGCCGCCCCGGGGCGAGCTTTCGAGGGCCGCTTCCCACCCGGACGATTCGATCCGTCAAAACTTTGCGAAAACCAGCCACGACGGTCAAAATGTGATAAACGGAACATTTTGGTAACCCCTGAAAAAATGTAATTCCCTGACGGCAAACAGCGAACAATTTCGGTACTTGGCTGGCTTGCTCTACAAATCCAATCGAGAGCGGTGTTCAGTCGCGGCCAGAATTTTCAGAAATTTCGTAACACGTCAGCCTTTTGACGTTGGATTGCCAAAATTCAAAGAATTAGCCGTTTGGGCGCTAGCCCCGGTTCCGTCATAAAAAACCGGAGCTAGCGCCCAAACGGCTAATGGTTGGAACCCCAATTCTTGAGCTTGACGGACCACTGGATATGGCAGGCGGTGCTCAGAGAAGAAACCTGCGGAATGGCAGCCAGGTGGCCAGTTTATCTCAGCCACGTTTCCAGAGCCCGCCACAACCAGATTTCCGGTCTCAGGTCAAACACCGTGCGGCTGGAAAGCCAACGACCCGCAGGCTGAAGCGGTTCGGGTAACGAGCGAACAAGGGCCGGAGCCTTTTGCGTCAGGTTTCGCTCATGCAATGCGTTCACCAGCCGACTGTAGTCGGATCGCAACTGAAAAACCGCGAACGTCGCATCGCTTTGCAGCTGTTTGATCGTGTCAGGATGCGGCAAGTAGTCGTCGTCAACCATGTGCTGCAGGATTCTTACCATTCGATCACCAAGGGCCATTCGCATTTCCGGATCGGACAAGTTGTTGGCGGCCGTACCGCAGGCGAACATTAGGCTCTTGAGTGGGTTAACATCCGGGATCCGTTCAGCCAGGACTGCATCGACTTGTTCCAACACCTGTTCCGGACGGAAACGGGAAAGGTTGTTTGCCCGCGAGGCACGATTCTCCAGGCTGGGATTCAAATCGACGGCTTCGGCAAATTTGAGCTCGGCACCGGCAAAATCACGGCGGATGAACAGGACGCGCCCTTCAATCGCCCGCAAATCCCCCATCGTCATTCTTACCAGCCGATCCTCCGGGAAACCGCCGAGTGTTTTGGCAATGGTCGCCGAGGCCTTGTTGTAAAGTTCTTGAGCAACAGGTAGATCACTCGCTCGTCGAAAATGGTCCCCCTGTTCCATCAGCGAGCGGGTGTAGAGAACCTGGTAGTAGGGATTGTCGGGCGAACCATCGACCACCTGGACCCGTAGATCGAGTTCACGCTGTCGGTGAAGGCTGGCTTCATTGCCGCGCCCCGCTGCTGCATAGTTGCCAGCCAATTCACGATGTGCCGTCGCGAGTTGACTGAGCAAGTCGAAGTCGCCCGAATATTGTTTGGCAAGCTCGGCGAGCAAGTTGGCTGCCTTGTCAAAATTCGCCAAAGCCTGATCGGGCATTTTTATTGCAAGCTGACTCCAGCCAAGCTTCATAGATGCCTTGGCCTGCCACCATTGCGGGGTCGCCGAGTCGTCGCGTTGACCAAATTCCATAAACCGGGCGATCGCTTGTTCGAGCGGTTGAATGGTGTCGGCGGTGCGTTCTTGGCGCAGTTGAACCCAGGTGAACTCAACGCGGGCAATGCTTGGCGTCATTGAACGGGAGGCGACATCGGGGAAGTCCCGGCTGAATTTTTTGCCGTCGGCAAAAAGCTCCTGGAAAATCCGCTCGGCGGCCGGAGCCCGGTTCCGATCGAGCTTGATTTCACAGAGTGCCAAACGGGCCAGCATCAGGCCTTCGCGGTAGTCTGGAACATCCGGAAAGTCCCGGACAAGATTTTGGAACAGAATGATCGCCTCGTCCATGTCCGACTCCGCTTGCTCGGGCCGTTTCTGCTTCCATTCCAGATTTCCGCGCCGCGAGTGCAGACCGGCCACGGTCTCGCGGTAGCGGGCAATTTGTGGAAAACGACTGGCCAAACGTTCCGCGACAATCATCGCTTCACTCAACTCTTCGATCGCGGCCGTAATCTGTCCGGCCGTTTCACGATGTCGCGAACAATTGATGCAGGCGAGTGCCAGCCCCAGTTCGTGATCAGGCTGGTCGGGAAACTGCTTGACCAGTTGCCGCTGCAGTTCGAGTGCCCGTTCCGAGTATTCGACTTGCCGTACGCGGTCACCAAGCTGGGCGGATGTTTCGCCGAGGTGACGGTAAACTGCTGCGAGCATCTGCTGATGTGCGGCACTCTCCGATGGCGCGGCCGCTACGATAGACTCCAGCCTTTGGCGAGCCTCGTCCAGCGATTGACGGGCCTTGCTCCACTGCCGCAGGCCTTGGTGCACATTGCCCAGAACGCGATACAACCCGGCGAGAACCGTTTCTGCCCGTTGTTGTTCATCAGGGTTGAGCTGCGACGAATCGAGCAACCTGATTCCAGCCCGCGTTCGTTCGCTTGCCTGATCAAGTCGCCCAAGTCGGATGAGAACGTCCCCCAGTTCCGAGAGAGTTCCCGCCAGTTGCAGGCGGGGCTCGAACTGGCCCGATTCGTCTACCAGTTTCTGAAACTGAGCGACGGCGGCTTCCAGCTTTTCGAGCGCCTCCTGTTCGTCGGAGAGCCGCAACTGGATCTTGCCCATTTGCATCAGGCCCTCGGCGCGAATGGCCCGGCTTTCCAGACTGTCGCCTTGCAACGATGCAAGGACCGAGTATTGATTCAGAATCATGTTGAGAAAGGCCCGCTCGACGCTGTCCAGCATTTTGTTTTCACTCAGGTCACGGATCACGACGTCGTCCACCAGCGATCGAAGTGCGACCAAAGTCTGTTGGTTGGCCAGCCGCGATTCAGATACGGCTGACTCCAGGCGATCATTGCTTCGGACTAATTCCCGGTTCTTTTGGTTAAGCAGAGCCGAGCCAATCAGCCCCGCAGCGATTGCCATGAAAGTGGCTGCAACAGTCGCCGCGACGAAACCGGGTCGACGACGCAAGGCCCGGCCAGTCCGCGTCCAAAAAGGATCGGCCACCACGCTGACCGCTTCGCCAGCCACAAAACGTTCAAGGTCTCCGGTCAATGCCATTACCGATTCATAACGACGGGCCGGATCCGTCGCCATCGCCCGACGGCAAATGGCATTCAGGGCGATCGGAACGGAATGAAAAAGGGTTCGCGGCGCTGCGATTTTTCCTTGAACAGCATTTTCCAACTGAAGGAGGACGCTGCCCGATTCAACCGGGTATTTTCCTGTCAACAAAAAGTACAGCGTTGCACCGAGCGAGTAGATGTCCGAACGATGATCCACCCGATCGGTTTGGCCCAGCAATTGTTCCGGACTGGAGAATGCCGGCGTCCCCATCATTTGGCCACCGCGAGTCTCCAACGGAGTTGTGAATTGTTGCCGTTGCGATTCTGTGGAAAATTCTTCCAGTTCGCCAATGACTTTGGCTAATCCCCAGTCCAAAAGCAACGTCTCGCCATACGGTCCGAGAATGACATTGCCGGGCTTGATGTCCCGATGAATGACTCCCTGTCCATGCGCATACGCCACGATATTGCTGAGTGCGATCAGGTTTTGCAGCAATTGACGAATACCGCGTGCGTAATAAAAGTCCCGCGACCGGGAAACGCCTGCTTCGTCGTGGAGTTGTCGAATGGTCTCGTGCAACGTGGGGCCTTCAACGAAACGCATCACGTAACAGGGTCGACTCGATTCGTCCTGTTTCAAGGAATGGACTGGTACAATTCCCGGATGATCCAATCGCCCGGTCACGCGTGCTTCGCGCTCAAAGCGGGCACGTTGTTCTTTTGAAAGGCGACTCCACTTTGGAAACTTGATGGCGACCTTGCGGTTCAAAACCGGATCGGTCGCCAGGAAAACATGCCCTAAACCGCCACTGGCATGCAGCCGCTCGATACGATACTCAGTGGCCACCCATACTGGGCCTGGCTGGATCGGGTCAGGAGCTGATTCTGACCCGTCCGTCGACGATTTATGCCAATTGTTTGTCGTGCCAAAATGCGAATCAACGGCCTGAAGTGCCCGAATATGCCAGCGGACCTCACCCAGCAATTCCGGACATTGTCGACACAGTTCCTCTGGCGTAATCGGCGCTCCTTGCTCCTGACGTTCTTCCCAAACCGACAACAATTCATCGATGGCTACCATAGTATCGCTTTCGATCTGAAAAAACTCGCATGTTTAAAGACCGGTCGATTCGTCGAGCAAGACACGGTACAAGTTTATCCGCGCTGTTTTCCAGCGGCGACGCGTTGTTCGTTCCGCTGCTCCCAGCAGTTCCGCTGCCTCACCCAGTGTCATCCCCTGGTACCACAACAAATCAAACAATGCTCGTTCCTCGTCAGGCAATTTTTCAACATATTCATGGAACTCGGTCCAACGTCCCAGACGTTGGGGATCATACGTTTCATCAGGAGTCGATTCTGCCGGCGCGGCTGCCACTTCCCCTTCTTTGACCCACGAACGAGCCTGGTTCGTGGCCATTCCCTGGGGACCAAAATAATGCCGCGAAAGATCAATCAATTCCCGCCGAATCACCGCCGCTGCCAGCCGAAAATAGTCCAGTGGCGTCGGCGGATGATGATTCTCAAGGGCTTTCCATAGCCGGACAGCCCCGTTCTGCAACAGGTCTTCCATATCTTCCCATCGAGAGACACCGGGCATGTCGGCCAAAATTTTTTTGGAAAGATTGCGTAACCGTTCCATCGAGACGTCCAACAACTGGCGCGAAGCTTCCGGATCGCCCGAACCCAGCAGATCCAGGAGCCGCTGGACAACGATGGTCGAAGTTGGACCTGAGGAATTTGAATGATTATTGGAATTGGCTGAATTTGACATCGGATAGGGGCACGGGTTGGGAGTTGTTCAATCAAGAGCCTTGCCCCAAAGGGGTCCAACCCTCTCTGGTTTTCAAGGCGTCGGAACCTGGTTGGGATAGGCATCAAGTATATATGACGCACTGCAACCGGTCATAATCAATTCTTTTCCTTCGATATGCGTATGGCCGGCCACCAGATTGCTCAGAACAAAATGCCTCTTGAAAAAAAGCAACGAAAAAAAGGTGCAGGAAACAAATTGGGGCTGCCACGAATGCCATTGATTGTTGATTGCGGATGAAATTGGCTGTCGGCAGGCATTCCTGGAATGGGAAATCGAAACAATTGTGATTGCGATGTTTGCCTCCATCCCTCGTCGTCAAGAAATCCGTCACGCGAAGAGTCTGTCCCCGTTCTCGACCCAGGTCTAGGCAACAAAGGCAATTATGTAAAACCCCCACCCGGTCAGCGCGGTCATTGACATCATGAACACGGACAGCCATCCCCAAAACCGGTGTCGTTGACTGTACGCGCATGGAGTCGGCGGGCTCGGGAACTTTCGCAATGCCTGCACGATCGTAATGATC
>JANNWJ010000097.1:0-14474 GCA_031414755.1 Pirellulaceae bacterium
TTGGCGAACAGCCAAACCCTTGGGAGCTTCTTCACCCCCAGGATGTGATGAGCCGACATCGAGGTGCCAAACCGCTTCGCCGCTATGGACGCTCGGAAGCGATAAGCCTGTTATCCCCGGAGTACCTTTTATCTGATGAGCTATGGCCCTTCCATTCGGGACCACAGGATCACTAAGACCTACTTTCGTAACTGCTCGACTTATGGGTCTCGCAGTAAAGCACACTTCTACCTTTACGCTCGATGCGTGATTGCCAACCACGCTGAGTGTACCATTGTACTCCTCCGTTACTCTTTAGGAGGAGACCGCCCCAGTCAAACTGCCCAACTGACACTGTCCTTTGCCCTGATTCAAGGGTCAAAGTTAGAACTAAAGCATAGCCAGGCTGGTATTTCAACGGTGACTCCCCAGACGCTAGCGCGCCCGGTTCACAGTCTCCCAGCTATACTACACAAGATATACCTCAGCCCAATATCAGCCTACAGTAAAGGTTCACGGGGTCTTTCCGTCTAACCGCGGGTACGTGGCATCTTCACCACGACTACAATTTCACCGGGTCGGTGGTTGAGACAGTGTAGCAATCGTTACGCCTTTCATGCAGGTCGGAACTTACCCGACAAGGAACTTCGCTCAGTATGTTACTACCGAAGAACATGAAAGTTCAATTGCAAAGAACTTAACGTGTCTCACCTCCGTCGATTCAACAAAACAATGTTTTATTCAACGTTGAGATGTGAATCGATGGTGACAAACAAGTCAAGAAACTTTGCATCGGTGGACTGACATTTCTGTCAGTCTCTGCATGTCGCCATGCAGTTCGGACTATATCTTCAACTCTCGTCAATCAAGGATTGCCTTGATCGAATTTGAAATTTCAAATCTGAAATCTCAAATTTCTCAAAGAGTGCCTGGCGTATAGTCTCTGGGGAGCCCTGGTCTATCGAAACAAGTTTCGATAAGAATCTCAAATTTGAAATCTCAAATCTCAGATTCAAATCACTAGGTGATTTGACCCGGTTTCCTGCTGATTGTCTGCACCGAACGGATTTTCACGGGCTTTCATTTCAACCTGAAATCTCAAATTCAAGATTTCAAATTTCAAATTACCTTCGAATCGAAGATTCGAAAACCTCGTACCGTCGGATACTCAGATGTTCCAGCATACAGCCAGGTGCAATCTTCGACGTCACCGTCGAAGGGGGCAGAAAAATTCTACCTTAGGACCGTCATAGTTACGGCCGCCGTTTATCGGGGCTTCGGTTGCAAGCTTCACCCGAAGGCTAACCTACTTCCTTAACCTACCGACACCGGGCAGGCGTCAGTCTCTATACATCCTCTTGCGAGTTAGCAGAGACCTGTGTTTTTGATAAACAGTCGTTGCTACCGATTTACTGTGGCCTCCAGCAGCTTGCACCGCCAAAGGCACCCCTTATCGCGAACTTACGGGGTCATTTTGCAGAGTTCCTTAACCACCGTTATCCCGAGCGCCTTAGTCTACTCGACTCACCTACCTGTGTCAGTTTTAGTACGGTCAACTTGCTTCAATGCTTAGAAGCTTTTCTTGGACAACCTTCCAATGACTTCCCGGTCATAGCCAGTCGGTCTGGGCCTTGCGTTATGCGGGTGTATTTACATCCCGCCGGCTCAGCTTTTGCCACGGACGTTTCTAATCGTACCGCTCACTATCTGGTTGCCGTCCCTCCATCGCTCCACAAGTTGGGGCAGGAATATTAACCTGCAATCCATCGTCTACGCCTCTCGGCCTCAACTAAGGTACCGCCTAACCCTGGGCGGAATTACCTTCCCCAGGAAACCTTAGGCTTTCGGCGAACAGGATTCTCACCTGTTTTATCGTTACTCATTCCGGCATAATCACCTGTACAGGCCGAGACCTATCGTTTCCGTTAGGCTTGTATCTCCTGTACAGCGCTCTGCTACCGCTTACACACAAGTGTGTAAACCCACGTCTTCGGTGTAGTACTTACTCCCGTTCATTATCGGCGCAAGTCTGCTCGACCAGTAAGCTGTTACGCACTTTTTAAATGGTGGCTGCTTCTAAGCCAACATCCTGGCTGTCTCAGCAAACTAACTTCCTTAGTGACTGAGTACTACTTCGGGACCTTAGACGATGGTCGGGGTTGTTTCCCTCTCGACCGCGAAGCTTATCCCTCGCGGTCTGTCTCCCGTGATAGTTTTGTCGGTATTCGGAGTTTGGTTCAGTGAGGTACTCTGGGAAGAGCCCCCATCCAATTCAGTATCTCTACCCCCGACAAATAGTGGCACGAGGCTATCCCTCAAGATATTTCGCAGAGAACGAGCTATCTCCCAGTTTGATTACACTTTCAGTCCTCCCCACAGGTCATCCCCTGATTTTTCAACATCAGTGAGTTCGGTCCTCCACGCAGTTTAACCCGCGCTTCAACCTGCCCATGGGTAGATCACAAAGGTTTCGCGTCTGCCGCACACGACCAATGGTCGCGCTATTCACACTTGGTTTCCCTGAGGCTTCAGCCCGTAAGGCCTTAACCAAGCCGTGTACGACAACTCGCCGGATCATTATGCAAAAGGCACGCCGTCACCCTGAACGAATCATAGGGCTCCGACCGCTTGTAAGCGCATGGTTTCAGGTTCAATGCCTCCCCTTGACGGGGTTCTTTCCATCTTTCGCTCACGCTACTGAGTTTACTATCGGTCATTAGAGAGTATTTAGCCTTACGGGATGGTCCCCGTAGATTCAGTCGGGGTTTCACGTGACCCGACCTACTCAGGTATCTTTCGAGAGGTTCCAAGTTTTTGTTTACGGGACTGTCACCCTCTGTGGTCGGCCATTCCATGCCGTTCTACTAACTCGAACTTTGTAACTCTCATTTGAAAGACCCTACAACCCCGCAGAAGAAACTTCCACGGTTTGGGCTGTTCCGCTTTCGCTCGCCGCTACTGACGGAATCGATTTTTCTTTCTCTTCCTCTGGGTACTTAGATGTTTCAGTTCTCCAGGTTGGCCGTACGTCACCTATGTATTCAGTGACGCCTTGTTCAGGAATCCCGGGATCAACGTCCGTTTGTCGACTACCCCAGGCTTTTCGCAGACTTCCACGCCCTTCTTCGCCTTCTAATGCCAAGACATCCCCCATGCGCTCTTAATAGCTTGACCACAAATATCCATTCCTCCCGATCGCCTGTCTTCAAACCAGCTGGAAAACCAGCCGCCTTGTCCTCAGACACCCGAGCACCTTCGATTTTTGGGTCACCTATATCTGTAACGATTATCTAGTTCTTAATTTCAACTGTGAATTTCCAACGTCCAGAACAACCTGCAACAAAACAGATCGAACTTTCAATCGAGAATTCACGGCGCTTCATAAGAGTGGTTAAAGGTGTAAGCCATCGACATTGAGGTTAATCACGTCAATAGCCACACCAATGCCAACAATGCTCGCGCATCGTTGACAAGATGCCATCAATTCAATTCTAAATTGCCAAAGATCAACTGTTTGCAGCCACCCCTTTCGGGGGAGTACAAACAACACTCGTTAAGAGTATCTCAAACTTGCTGATTCACAAAATAGTCTGGAATTACCAGCCGTTTTGTCAAAAATCGCAAGACCGGAATACTGTCAACCAGTTGCGGTCACATAATGGGGAATCGAGGATTGTAGCGAAGTCAAAAATACTCGTCAAACCCTAAATCGACAAACAAAGTCGTTTTCGAGCGGCGTTTATCGGGACTTCAACACAAAACAGGAATTCAGCAGCGTGAGTCGGAAAGTATATCGCCCGGCGGCAATCGCTCAAGGGGTAAAGCAATTTTTCAAACGGTTTTTCCCCTCGATGATTTGGCGAAACGATACAACCCTTGGATGTTACCCAAAGGCGGAATTTCCAACATCGCTGAAAGATTCGTATTGATCCGTTTTCACGAAGTTTCCGGGCGAACACTCCCATTACTTGAATTGGAATAACGGACCGCACATGCCAACAAAAAAATGGGGCCAAATCTGGCCCCCCGGGTTTCCAATTGTTTGCCAAATAGAAATGTTTGACTATTGGCAATCGTTGTTGCGTTTTAGACCTTGCGGCGACGCTTGCTGACTACCAATCCCGTTGCAGCAAGAACCGACCAGATCGCAAAGGTTCCTGGTTCTGGAACAACCGCACCTGTCGTGAACTGAGCCGTGAGGTAAGTTCCAGTAAAAATAGATTGTTCGTTCCACGTAAAGGTCGCAGAGTCGCCGTTAAAAACCATCGAAACCCCGCTCAGGTTTGTTTGGAAAGTCACGCCAGTCAAGGGGCCCGACGTGAAATCAAGATCCGACAGTTCCAGTGAAATCGTGTCGTTGGGGTCAACGGATGCGATGCCGCCAAAGGTAAAGAGCGAACGGCATCGGAGCGAACCTGATCTAACGCTTTTGGCGATTGGCCTGAACGAGCATTTGCCAACAAAAAAACCAGCCGAAATCCGGCTGGTATTTTCGAATCAAAAACAAATGGAGACGATCGGGATCGAACCGACAACCCCCTGCTTGCAAAGCAGGTGCTCTCCCAATTGAGCTACGCCCCCGGATCAGCCTGCAAGTTTGAAGCTGTGGACCGATGGAATCTTGTTTTGGCTTTTAACTGTCGACTATCGCCACCAGCATGACAAAGTGGGCACGCCAAGAGTCGAACTTGGGACCTCGTCGTTATCAGCGACGCGCTCTAACCAACTGAGCTACGTGCCCTTGTTTACCTGATTCCTCCAATATACGTCAGGAATCCGATCCAGGCGTCAATGGAAAAAACGACCACACAACAAGTTAAGTTTGGTATCGGAACTTGTGGCCGTAATCGGAAGTTTCGTATTGTAGGAATTGGACAAAGTCTGTCAAACCAGGTTCGATCATTCCAAAAAAGTACACCAGGTGGTGTGGAAACGCTCGCCAGATGAGGTGAAACGGCCAAATCTCAAGTTGGAAGTAACAAATCCCAGGTAACCCAACGGATTCCTTCGAATTCCCGGTCTGTAAATTGACCAGGGAATTCGTATTCGAGTTCGTGCCGCGAATTTCATTGAAAGGGATCAGTCCTTTTGACCTTTTCCGCGTACCGATCAATCGATACGCTACGATTTGAAGCCAGTTGAAGCCCTGAGTTAATTCAACCAAAAAATATAATTGGGCCATTAAATGTTTACAAGTTCTGTCGAAATCAAATTGCCTTTAAAAGGCCTGCTGTTGGCGACTCTAGCCCTGATTACCGGGTTCGATATCGGTGAAACGGCGTTTGCCCAGTCCAGTCTCGAAAAGGCCCTAAAATTCAAGCCGAGCCAATCGGTTGAAATCGATACACCCGAAGCAGCTAAAATCGCAAATTGCAAACTGGAAGAACTCGATGCGGCCGTTTCAAAACCAGGATGGATCGTGTACGACGAGAATGGGAGGATGATTCGTCGGCTTTTGGACACCAACGAGGACCGGAATCTTGATCAGTTGGCGTATTTTCGAAACGGAATTGAGGTGTATCGAGATATCGATTCAGACTTTGACAAGAAATTCGACCAGATGCGCTGGCTGGGAACCGCCGGTACCAAATGGGGACTTGATCGGAATCAGGACGGAACGATTGATGAATGGAAAGTGATCTCTGCCGAAGAGGTTTCGTTTGAAGTCGTCGAGGCGATCAAGTTATCCGAGGAATCGCGGTTTGCCGCGTTAGTGATTTCCGAAAAAGAGATCACGGAACTCGGTTTGGGATCGGCCCAATCAGAGGAAGTAACAAAACGAGCCGACGCAGCGAAAAAGCAATTTTCCGAATTCGCCAAGTCCCAGAAAATGATCGATTCAAATTCAACATGGATTCATTTTGGCGGAATGCGACCGGGAGTTGTGCCAACAGGGACTTACGGATCGAAGGCCGACCTTTCCATTTACGACAGCGTGACCGCAGTGGTTGACTCGGGTTCGCAACAACATGGCCAGTTATCGATCGGAACGCTGATTCGCGTTGGCGAATCGTGGCGAATCGTGGATTTACCGGAATTGATCGTCGAGGGACAAGCGATTGCCAATGGGGGTTTGTTTTATCAAACGGTTCCAGACGCAGGCCCATCGTTAGTCGCTGGTGGAGTTGACGGGGCCACGGACGAAGAACAAAAGTTATTTGCGGAATACGAAAAGATTGACACATTGATTCAAGGCGCTGCCCCCGCTGACTTGCCGGGACTTAATGCCACACGTGCCGGATTGTTTATGCAGATGGCTGCGGCGTCAAAGTCTCCGGAAAACCGCTCCAACTGGATTCGTCAGATGGCGGACACCGTCAGTAGCGCCTGGCGAAGCGGTGAGTTTCCTGCTGGCAACGAACTATTGACAAAAAACATTGACACGATGAAACAACTGGACGCGGACCCCAACGACATCGCCTATGCCGAGTATCGCCGGCTGACCAACGTGAATTCACGACAGCTCGAAGACGCCAGCCCCGACGAATACGATGCGTTGCAGAAAAAGCATCTGGATTCATTGCGTGAATTCGTAAAACAGTATCCGACAGCCGATCCATCATCGGAAGCGATGTTCCAAATTGGATTGCAGGAGGAATTTGACGGCAATATCGAAGTCGCCAGGGACTGGTACGCGCAGATTGTGAAGGACTTTGCCGACACCCAACCTGCCCGAAAAGCCCGTGGCGCGAAAATGAGACTGGAATCGGAAGGCAACGTGATTCCGTTTGTGGGGAAAACGCTGGATGGAAAACAGTTTGAGCTGGCAGCACGAAAGGACAGGGTTGTCCTGCTTCAATATTGGGCCACCTGGTGCGAACCTTGCAAGGACGATTTGCGACTGATCAAGCAAGCGTTCGAAAAATACCGTGACGATAACTTTGAAGTCGTTTCCATCAGTCTCGACAACTCGGATGAACTTGTTCGCGAGTTTCTTAAGACCGAAAACCTTCCATGGTTTCACTTGTATGAACCGGGTGGACTCGACAGCCCGCTTGCCGAACAACTGGGTGTTTCCGTCGTGCCAACGATGATCCTGATCGGCGCGGACGGAAAAGTCGTTGATCGAAACCTCTCGGCCATCGACCTCGACAAGGTCTTGAGCCGTGAATTCAAAAAGCGTTGAGCCGGGGCACCACGAGGTAGCGCCCGCAAAAATTGCTAACTATTCGAGGGTGAACGGGAATTTATTTGGGCAGAAACCGGCTGGTTTCATTCAAATCGGGGTGCCACTGCTGGCTTGTCCAGCAGTGTCTGTTCAAAAAACACTGTTTGGCAAGCAAACAGTGGCACCCTATTACCGGACACACTTAACTGATCAATTTGTCAATGACGTGACCATGTACGTCCGTCAATCGGTGACGACGCCCCTGGTACTTGTAATAAAGCTGCTCGTGATCAATCCCGAACAGCCGCAAGATCGTCGCATGTAAATCGTGAACATGGACGGCAAGCGGATTGTATTGGTCTTTGTCCGGTGATATTGGTTGGCCGTCTGCGTCAGCGATGTTGTAACCGTATTCATCCGTCTGACCGTGGACATATCCGGCAGGGACGCCGCCGCCAGCCATCCAGATCGTAAAACAACGAGGGTGATGATCACGTCCAAAATCGGCGGCTGTATGTTTGCTTTGTGCAAACGGCGTTCTGCCAAACTCGCCTCCCCAAATCACCAGCGTGTCATCCAGCAACCCGCGCTGTTTTAAATCGCGCACCAAAGCCGCCGAGGCCTGATCTGTCTCCCGGGCCTGGACCACCAATGCGGTCGGCAAACGATCGTGCTGGTCCCAGTCCTGATGGTACAACTGAACGCATCGTACGCCGCGTTCGATTAAACGTCGCGCCAACAGGCAATTGGCGGCAAAGGTTCCCGGTTTTCTGGCATCCTCGCCATACATTTCAAATATGGAATCGGGTTCATCCGCAATGTTGGTGATCTCGGGGACACTTAATTGCATTTGCGAGGCCAGTTCGTATTGTGCAATTCGCGATTCAATTTCGGGATCAAGTTCTTTCTCAAACTGGTGCCGATTGAGCTCCGCCAACTTTTCAAGCATGGACCGGCGTCCCGACTGACTGATTCCGTCGGGATTGGAAAGATACAGCACGGGGTCTTTTCCTGATCGAAAACGCACCCCCTGGTGTTTTGAGTCGAGAAACCCGTTTCCCCACATCCGGACATGCAATGGCTGCCCGGATTTGTTTGCGGTGATCAGCACGACAAAGGCGGGCAGATTTTCGTTGTCGGTTCCCAGGCCATAGCTCAGCCACGAACCAACACATGGTCGCCCCGGGTTTTGGGAACCTGTTTGCATGAACGTGATTGCCGGATCGTGATTGATCGCTTCGGTATACATCGATCGAACAAAACACAGATCGTCGACAATCTCTGCCGTCCTGGGCAACAATTCGCTAACCCACAGGCCTGCGTTGCCGTGTTGCTTGAACTGGAAAGGACTTCCGGCAAGCGGATTGGATGATTGTTGAGCCGACAATGAAGTCAGTCGCTGCTTGCCAAGAACATGATCGGGAATGGGTTGGCGATCAAGTTTGGTCAAAACAGGTTTGTGATCGAACAAGTCGAGTTGCGATGGACCACCACTTTGGAAAAGGTAGATCACCTGTTTGGCCCTGGGCGCAAAATGTGGAATTCCAAATTCGTTTTGCTGCCGGCCCATCGCTGCTGGACTTGCCAATAATTCGGCGCCAAGCAACTGGTGAAGTGCAATTGCGCCAATCCCAACCGATGACCGGCCAAAAAAATGACGTCGATTGATAGTAAATGGATGCATGAATTGCGTTCGTGACGTCGAAGTAAATCTCGACCTGGTTGGGTAGATGATTGACCTGATTATAACCGAAACGGGCAGAATTGAACCAATTAACGGACGATTGCTATCGGCACCAGATCGATGCATCGCAACTGATGATCGTTTGGGCAACCACGGTGATAGCGGCGACCTGAGCGGGAGGCAATCCGGACTCGTTGGCATGATCACCAATTTCCAGTAATCGCCGGGCTTCGTCAGGGTTTGCGGCAAACAAGGGAAGTTGTTCCTGATAGGTCTCAATTAAAATTTCCAGTTCGCGTTGATCGGGATCACGACCAGTCAAGGCAGCAAACATCATTTTGATTACCAGGTCCATTTGATCGTCATTTCCAACCAACACCTTTTCAGCCAGTACACGGGCGGCTTCGACAAACTGGGTGTCGTTCAGCAATACAAGCGCTTGTAGCGGCGTGTTGGTAATCGCGCGACCCACCGAACAAATTTCGCGATCGGCGGCATCGAACAGCACCATGTTTGGCATCGGTGACGATCGTTTCCAGACAGTATAAAGACTGCGTCGATAGAGGTCCGTGCCGACCGATTGTTTGTAGGCCGGTGTCAACGAGTTACCTTCCGTCCAAAGATTCTCCGGTTGGTAGGGACTAACCGCTGGACCGCCGATTCGTTCGTCCAAAATCCCGGCGGCGAAAAGGACTTGATCGCGAATCATTTCTGCTGACAATCGCCGTTCGGGCCCTCGACCGTGCATGGTATTTTGCGGATCGTGTTCTCGTACTGCTGCCGGGACAGTCGACTCCTGGCGATAGGTACTGCCAAGTACCACCTGTTTGCAAAAACGTTTGACATCCCATCCCGAGTCAATAAAATCCCGCGCCAGCCAATCCAGAAGTTCAGGGTTTGACGGTCGTTGCCCCTGAACGCCAAAATCGTTCGTTGTGGCGACCAATCCGTTTCCAAAAAAGTTTTTCCACAACCGGTTGACGGCCACTCTGGAGGTCAGCGGATGATTGGATGTAACCAACCATTGTGCCAACCCCAATCGATTCTTCTCAAAAGTTTCGGGCATCGGCGGCAGTGTTTCCGGTGTTCGCCTTTCCGCCCGGTTGTCGTCGTTACGTGGCGCGTCGTACGATCCACCGGCAAGAACCCAGGCTGGCATGGCGTCGGCGGTTTCCTTCATGATGGAAACTTCAACAACATCCGTCTGTGCATCCAGAAGCATCTTGTAACATTCGGCGACACGCTGTTGCAGGTAGTTAAACCGGAAGTTATTCATTAATTCGTGTTCGAGCAGTTCATCAGTTCCGAATTCATCGCGAGGGGCTGATTCCTTATCCGTCAGAATCAATCGCACTTCGACACTCGACAATGGACGTTCGAAAACAACCAGGTCATCGATTAAGGCCTTGGGTACGCCGGCCGATTGATAACGGGCACCCACGCTGAATCCGTTACCGCGAGGATCCGGACGTTTCGTCAAATGGTCACGGAGCACACTGGAATCACTGACTCCATCAACCAGTAGTTGCAAACCGTTGGCTGATCCTTCTCCATTGTTACTGGCAAGAATATGAAGCCACTGTTCGGTCGGAATGGCAGTACTGGTTTCGATAGCGATCGCATTGCCTGGCCAGAATCGCTGCATGGCAAGGCGCAACTTGCCGGAATGAAGACTGAGTTCGGTTCCAAAAAAAACAATATCCTGTCCGTCGGTATGATGCAGGATCACTCCCTCGCTCAACTTCGCAGGAAGATAGATCCAAAACGAGACTGCGAATCGTTCCCAGGGCTGTAGTCCCGTTTCCAGATTTGGAAACTCACAAGCTTCGTCACCCGTTAGCCGGACGGCATTTCCAAACCGGCCAGGGGCTAATACCGTGTTGCCGCCCGTGTTTCCAATCTGGTCCGGCTGGATACGGTTGGCCAGCCATTTATTGTCTTCCAGTTCATCCATGGAAAACCAGGCAACGGCAGCCGCGCCGAATGGAATATTCGTTTCGGCAGAGTCGAATGGCTTTCCCGCAGAACGGAATGATCGTTGAAAATCCGCCACATCCGATTTGGCCGATTCGTAATCGGTAAAAGCGATTTCGATCGCAGACTTTTGTTCTGGATCGGGCAACAACAAGCTGGGGGTCGGGACGCGCGTGCTTTCGAAATAAACACCCCATTCGTCGATACTGTTGAAAAACGAAAAAAGGTTGTAGTAGTCCTTTTGGGATACCGGGTCAAATTTGTGATCGTGGCATCGAGCGCATTCCAGCGTCATGCCGAGAATTGCTGTGCCAAGCGTGTTTACCCGGTCAACCACGTTTTCATGACGCCATTCGGTTTCCAGACTTCCGCCTTCGTTCGTCATGCGGTGCAATCGGTTAAAGGCGGTCGCCAGGACCTGGTCGGAAGTCGCGACGGGCAACAAGTCGCCCGCCAGTTGCCAGATCAGGAACTGGTCGTAGGGCAAATTGTCATTGAGCGCCCCTACCAACCAGTCGCGCCATGGCCACGTCGGCGCAAGCAAATCCGATTGAAATCCATACGAATCGGCATAGCGCGCGGCATCCAGCCAACTGACAGCCATGTGCTGGCCAAATCGCGGTGATGCGAGCAAGCGATCGACGACCTGTTCCCAGGCGGCTGCCGAATCGTCGTTTTCAAAGTTTCTGATTTCCTGCGTTGTAGGGGGGAGTCCAGTCAGGTCGAATGTAACACGGCGAAGCCAACGCCATTTGGGAGCTTGTTCCGATGGCTTTTTTCCTTCGGCCTCCAATCGAGCAAGTACAAATCGATCCAGGTCGCTGATTGGCCAATCAACATCAATAACGTTCGGCACATCAATCGATTCCGGCAACGGGTCAAGCGACCAATGCCGTTTCCAGCGGGCCCCTTGCTGTATCCATTGGCGAATCAGGTGTTTTTCATCAGCGCTCAGTGCCAGTCCGGAATCGACGGGAGGCATTCGTTCATCTTCGTCGACCGCCGAAATCCGCAACCACAATTCGCTGTCATCCGGCTCGCCTGGCACAACGTGATTTAGTACATCTTGTTCGTGGTCCAGTCGCAAGTCCGCTTTTTGGGATTTCTTGTCTGGACCATGGCAGGCAAAACAACGGTCAGACAAGAGTGGCAGAATTTGTTTTTGAAAGTCGACTGTTTCGTCGGCAGCCGCGGTGTTTGACGCGGCGATCAACAAAAGGATTGACAGTACTCCAGTCCAATGGAACAACAGCACGAACTGCCCGATCAAATTGGGTTTGCTGAAACCTGAAAACACCTGATCGTCCAGTCCTGTTTACAATTGTACTATTCCGGTGAGTTGCCGGGTGCCTGATTGCGTTCTTTGGCACGCTGTTGCCCGTAGGCGACCAATCGCTGATAATCTTTCAGGTCGCCTGGCCCAAGTTTCGATTTGAGGCGAGTGACACGCCGGAAACTATTCACTGGTAGCAATTCGTCTTTGCCCCATTCCAGGTAATCGTTATCGACGTCGTCGTGAACAACCAACGGTAGAGCCAGCCCAACCTGGATTTGAGGTTTGTTGCCTTGTTTGATTTCGACGAATTCTATGACAGCAACATCGACCAAAACATCGTTACCGTGCCGATATTCAATCAGGTAGTGCCCTTGATCTTCCCGTTCTTTCCATCGATTCAGTTTGTCGACCAGGGCATTCCCGAATTGATCACGTTGTTTCCTGTCAAGTGCCGCCAGCCTGGCAGGATCGAAAGCATTAAACTTGCGCGTGTATCTGGGGTTTTTACTGGCGTATTCCAGTAATCGTTCTACTTGTCCGCGGTTCATTCCCGGTTTGAGCGGGAGACCGATTTTCTCGCACAGCTCAAGTTGTTTTTCCAGCGGTGGATTATTGACCTGGGCTTGCAGTATCAGCGCCGCGACTTCCGCGTAAGTCATTTCGTCCCTGACAGAAACCCCCAAGGCCAATGCCTCTGCCATCTGATATTGGGTAAACATGCCACTGGAGTCGGCTTTATCAATTAGAACCCGAACATCGTGGGTCGACATTGCTGGTGTCACAACAATGCCAAGAATGCTGGCCCGGGAAAGCTGTTCCCTGGTCGGCGGGGAACTAGTCCTCGATTCACTAATCAGTCGACTGACATCGTCCAGCGACATTCCGGGTTTTACGGTCAAACCCAACTTGCGCGCAATCGCTAGCTGCTGGTCCGTGGGCCGAACCTGATTACTTTTTTCCAGCATTCGCTCAAACAAACTCATTTGCAATCGCACCGGGATTTTGATCCGCAACCGCCAATATGCTGGGCGTTATTTGATTCGATGTCAAGCAACGGCACAACAAAAAGAGCGGGTTTTTTGTGGCGGAATTCTGGTGCGAGGAGGTTAACTTTCCCGCGCCGTTTTGCCGGGGCCTTGATTATTCGTTTGACTTTATTGCCCGTTCCAACATATCCCGAAGTCATGGAAACGCCAGCGGGTTCAATCTGATACGATTTGCCTTTGGCGCTTTTAATGAAGGCACGGTTTTGAGGGAGAACTTTGCGACGTACCATGGATCGCGACGACAAAAGGGTACAAAAAAAACCATGAACAAGAAAAGTGCAAACAGGGAATTGTCACCTGAACAACGCGAAGAACTAATCAGGGTTTTAAAGGCCCGTTTTGAGAAAAACATGAACCGCCATCAGGGCCTTGAATGGGCAAAAGTACAAGCTAATCTGGACGCTAAAACTGAAAAACTCTGGTCACTCAATGAAATGGAAAGAACTGGCGGCGAACCCGATGTCGTTCGTCATGATAAAAAGTCGGGCGAATACATGTTTTATGATTGTTCAGCGGAAAGCCCTCAAGGCCGTAGAAGCGTTTGTTACGACCGACAGGGGACGGAGTCAAGGAAAGATCATAAACCTGAAAATAACGCTATTGATATGGCTGCTGCCATGGGTATTGAACTTTTAACGGAACAACAATATCGAGAGCTACAGAAACTTGGAAATTTCGATTCGAAAACATCGAGCTGGGTAAAAACACCTTCCGGGATTAGAAAACTCGGTGGTGCCCTTTTTGCTGATTTCCGCTACGGCAATGTTTTCGTGTATCACAACGGAGCACAATCTTACTATGGCGCCAGAGGATTCCGTGGCTCGCTAACGATTTAAATCTGGACCTGGTCGCGACCAACCAGAGGATGACATTATCGTCGAACTTGCGTAGAATATCGACGAGAAAGGATAGTCACGGGAGTTGTATGCTCGTCCGGAGTTCACCGCAGATTAACGCCGAACCAGGCCATCTGCCCGAGTGGCGGTGGCCAGCCATTGTGGTTTCCTGGTTCAACATGGCACTCCTTTTTAAGAGCAAAAGTGTTACGCCAAGGTTACGATCTGCCCAAAAACAAATCGATGCGCTCGTAGCTCAGTGGATAGAGCACCGGTTTCCTAATTGAAAAAACGGCTTTTCACGTTACCCGGCAAAACGCGATATTATACGGCAATTACCGTATCAAAAACACTTTTTGCCACTCTCGAATAATGGCCCGCAATGGCCAGCTTTTTCGCTTAACAGGTGTACGTACACCCGGCAACCGGCGCTAACGATGATCGTCAACGAGTCGGCAACCTTGATCGAGTCGCACCCGTCTTGACGTCAAGATGGAGTCGGCACGGCGTCGGCCTGACTCAGCAACCTTGCCCTGTAACGTCGATCCATTCCAGCCCTGTCTGATATCGT
>JANNWJ010000098.1:0-65119 GCA_031414755.1 Pirellulaceae bacterium
CGGGAGGTCAAGCGTGAACTTGTAGATGTCGACCGTATCGGTCGAGCTGACATGATCGTCAACTTCCTTGAATCCGAAGAGGAATAAGACCGACGCGGTCGGCAGCGTGTTGCCGCCACGATCGGTGTTGCGGTTGAAGAACTGCAGCGTGTAGATGCCTTCGCCCGCAGTGCGGCGCACGCGCACAAAATAAGTGCCCGGCGCGGTGTACGGCACGCTCAGCACTTCGGGGGCGTTGCCGTTTCGATCCGAGCTTGTCACTTCGCTGAGATCGATCACTCCGTCGGAATCCACGTCTCGAATGAAGTCCAACTCGAAGTTCGACCCGGTCGCCAGCCCTGAAAGCGTGCCTTCAAAAACAAACGGCCCGCCCGCGACGGTGGTGAACTTGTAGATGTCGAAGGGATCGTTGGGGCTGAGGTAGTCGCTGAAGGCCACATTGCTGATGCCGACCGTGCCCGCATTCCTGGCCGCGGCCAGCGTGTTCCCGGCTCCATCCGCAACCGTGTACGTCGTGCGCAGGCGATAGTTGTCGGCTTGACCTACATTCGACGTTGACGGCGTAACAAATACTGCGATGCCGTAGCGGCCGGATTCAAGGATTCGGCTGACGATTTTCGTTTCGCCGCTCGTGATCTCGGTCTTGGTCTCTAGCTTCTCCAGGGAGCTTCCGCTATCAAACACACCGTTCCCGTTTGCGTCACGAAAAAGGGTGAAGTCCATCGACCCATTGGCAAGGACACCTGAAGTAACCTTGACTTCTACCGTCCCTTGTTTAACCAGATCGAACAAATACATGTCGACCTGGTCTTGGACGGCGGCGGGTGAACCAGGTCCGCCAATTCCGACGTATTCCTGGATATCGGTGCCGGTCGCGGTCGAGAGTGGACCCAGATTGCGACCCTCTGTGGCGCGCGGATTGCCACTAGTGAAATCGACCGGTGCCGTGTCGGCGTGGATCGACAAATCATAGCTTTTGAGCAAGGATTTTGGATCAGTGTTAGTAAAAAATTTACCATCGATGTTAAAACTGACAGCGATTGAATACTCGCCTGGTGGCAGGCTGACCCTTATGTCACCGGTCGTGCCGTCGGGATAGTCTTTCGATGCAAAGCCAGTTAGGTCGCCAGTCAACTCATCGATTGAGAAAATCGAGAGGCCGGCTCCCGTTTCGTCCAAGAGGTTGGTCCTCCGGAGATCCGAAAGCGCAGCGATCACAACTGCAGGTCGCGGAAGCGAAAACCGGTAAATGTCGGCGTCGGGTTGAGGATTGTCGGGGTTGAATATAATTGCAGTGGGCTCTTGATCGTTTACGGTGCGCAGACTTGCCGGGTCCGTGATGTCGCCGAAATCAAACCCCGCCAAGAGCACCCGCGGCTCCAGCCGCTCAATGCCAAGCGAGCGAGAATGCTCGAGCGATCGTGGACGCACCCTGTTTTTTACGTGTTGTGAAAAGTTCAGTGTTGAAAGCGAGTGGCGACCGAACAGGCGCTGGAAAAGTGTCAACATGTTGTCTCCAATATTTCGTATTAGGTGTAGTGAGGTCAACTGATCGATTGTCAATTTCGGTGTGCGTTTCCTTTAATCATTTGCTCGTCTAACTTCTTCCGCCACTCGGCGGCTTTGTCCAGGTCGCCTGTCGCTTCGTAAAGTTGCACCAACCTCTCGAGGAACTCTCGCAACTGCATTTCCACCGCCAGCGGCGGCATTTTTGCCGTGCGTTGAATTATCCCATTGTAACTGGCCAGCAGCAGCAGCAGTGGTTCGGCCTCGGCGTATTTTTTTGGTCGAGCAGACTGCCGCCGAGCACGGACCTGGTGCAAAAGGTGTCCATGCCCGGTTTGATGACTTTGAGCGCGACCTTGCGCTGTACCGGATGAGTCTGCTCGGCCATGAAGACGGTGCCCATCCCCCCTTCGCCGATCTGCTGTAAAAGCTTGTACGGACCGATCTGGCTGCCGGGTTTTTCCTGAGTTGATTCTGCAATCGTCGAACTGACGGACGCGGCAATGACAGACGGAGGCGTTTCCAGAAAGTTGCCGCCGTCATCCTGCGCGGCAAGCATCCGCTCGATGCGTTGGCGGAGCTCTTCATCACCAGCGCAGGCTTCAACCAGGAAAGCGGCACGCTGATCCGGAGACCTTTCCAGGGCGGCAAAGAAGATCGTTTCTAATGGTGTCGGTTCGTTCATGAGATTCTCGCTATCTATCAGTGCGACAAACGACCAGCCAACCCCTCACCAGTCCGCCTTTTTCATCAATTGTAGGCCGGAACAAGCAATCGCTGGTGCTGCCGGAACTTCGGTCGCGGAAAACAGCTCTCCCATGTGCCACGCTGTCACGGGAAAAAATCGCGTTTGCGCTGTTCCGGCAAACACTTACGCGACCTTGTTCCGGCCTACAAGAGAAATGCGAATTAGCCGTCAGGATTCGGCCGATCGGCCAGTTCGGAGTAGAGCCAGGCTTTGGCAAAAGTCCAGTAGCGTTCGGCCGTGGCCAAAGAAATACCGAGTGCGTCCGCCGCCTGGGGCATTGTTAGCCCGGCGAAGAATCGCAGTTTAACCAATTCGCCCTTGACGGGTTCGATCGATACCAGTTTCGTCAGTGCCTCGTCCAGGGCGAGGATGTCAAGCGATCGCGGTTGCTGGACTGAACAAGCGGAATCCAGGTCAACTCGCTGCCGTTGGCCTCCCCGTTTGAGCCGACCCCTGGAACGGGCATGTTCCACGACAATCCGCCGCATCGCCTCCGCCGCTGCGCCGAAGAAATGGCCGCGGCCGTTCCAGCTCACCGCTTCCAGGCCCCCGACTCCTGTTTCCCTGCCCAGCAGGCGCAGGTACGCTTCATGCACCAGTCCCGTCGCCTGCAACGTCTGCCCCGGCTTTTCCTGAGCCAGTTTTGCTGTCGCCAACTTCCGTAATTCGTCGTAAACCAACGGCAATAACTGCTCGGCCGCCGACGGATCGCCGGATTCAATTTGCGACAGGATGCGGGTAACATCGGACATAAGATTCTGTGCAGGTAACAACCGAACACCTGGCCGATTATGACTACTGGGGCAAACGTGTCCATCATACGATCAATTCATGACTATGTTTCAGGAGCGATTCAACGCCAATAATTCGAGCTGTGGAGGGGATTGAGTCGATTACTTCTTTGGTTCGGATTCGGTTGGCGTCGCTGTTTCCGTTTCCTCTTTGGACTCAAAACCGAACTTTTTCCCTTTGTCGACGGCGGGTAATCCGTCGGCCATCCAGACGGGCATCGCTTCGCCTTTCAGGTAGTGGTCAAAGAACTGTTGCATCCGTTTGGCAAAGTCCTTGCGGTTGGCGTCCCCCATAACTCCGTGCGGCTCGCCGTTGTAGTTGAGCATCCAGGCCGGTTTCTCCAGGCGCCGAAGGGCCACGAACAACTCGATCCCCTGATACCACGGAACGGCTGTGTCCTGATCGTTGTGCAATATTAACAACGGTGTGTTGACCTTGTCGGCAAAAAACAGTGGCGAGTTATTGATGTACTTGTCACGGGCGTTCCACAGCGTATCACCGATTCGACTTTGGGATTTCTCGTACTGGAACATCCGGCTCATTCCCGTTCCCCAGCGAATGCCGCCGTAGGCGCTGGTCATGTTGCTGACCGGTGCGCCCGATTCGCCGCAAGCGAACATATCGGTTTGCGTAGCAAGGTAGGCAGTCTGGTATCCCCCCCAACTGTGGCCTTGCATGCCAATCCGTTACTCGTCGATGAAGCCCTGGGCGATGATACTTTTCACGCCTGGCAATATGGCATTGGCGGCACTGGGTCCTGGCTCGCCTGTCTGATAAGGAATATCCGGCACAAACAGGACGTAACCGCGGCTGACATAGAAGCTGAAGTTGATGATTGAGCGACCTGCCTCCGGTGCGTAGTAGGTATGCAGGTTGTCCGAATTGCGTTCGTAAAAGTAGACGAGCATCGGGTACTTTTTCTGTGGATCGAAGCCGTCAGGCTTGTACAACAAACCATCGAGTGGTTTTCCATTGGTTGCGTTCCAGTGAACCAGTTCGGCGGTTCCCCAAATATATTTGATTTGCTGGGGATTGATTTGACTGATCCGGCGCATGGTTTTGAAATCCAGCGTGCTTGCCCACAAGTCCGGGCACCGTTCGAAAGTGCTGCGTGTCAGCATTATCGCGTCCGTGTCACGGGCTTTTCGCAAGTCGCCGACATCTTCGTCCATTTCAATCAGCGGTTCCATTTTTCGGGGGCCGGTCGCTTTTTCACCCGGCGATGAACGGTAGTAGCCCGACGCTTTGGTCTTGTGGACCATTGCCGACAGCAGCAGCGGCTTGCTCATGTCGATGGTACGTTGATCGGGATCGAGCCCGACATAACGAAAGTGGATTTCGTCTTTGCGCCCCTGGCCATCGGTCAGGCAAACAGGTTTTTGCCTGCCTGCCGGATCCACCTGCCAGATATCCCAGCGGTCGTTGATCAACAGAGCCGAATCATCGTCCAGCCAGCCGACGATCCCATACGGTTCCGGCAAATCCGGTGTGTCATGCAATTCGTCGTAAAGCGGGTGATTGATCGCCTTGCCGATATCAACGGGAACCGGCAGTTTGTCGCTAACCGCCATTTTGGCGGGCAGCGCAAACCACGATTGTTTCTCGCCATCCCAGAAAGTGATGAACTTGCCGGCGGGAGACAAACTGGCGATGCCACGTGACTTGTCGAGGATCAATTGTGAGTTGCCGGTTTTCAGATCGATCAAATACGAATCGGCAAAAGCCTGAACGTCCCACGATCGCATCTTGTTGTACTTGTCAAAAGCAATTCCGACCGTGACGTTAGCAGTACTCTCGGGGTCGATCGCGACATCTGGAATATCAAGGGTTGCCAGTTGAATAATTTTGCGCGCGGCAATGTCATAGACGGCGCGGTAATCCCGATTGCGGTCCTGCTCAATTTGCAATAACTGTTGTGGCTGCAGAAAGGGATCTTGCCAGTGCCAGATATCGAGTTTGGCAACCGGATCGGCCAGCGGATCGTCTTCCTTGATTTCCATTTCTTCGGGCAGGGGAGCAGTGGCAAAGAACAAACGACGACCGTCCTCGCTGAACTGGGGATGGGTAGTAGACGAAACCCACCAACCCTCGGCGACCCCTTTTGTTTTGGCGTCGGCGACCAGGGTGGCTTCGCGCTGTCCGAATTTCCACAAGTACAAGGACCATGACGGTTTGTCTGCTTCGTAGTCATCGCGATCGGTCAGGAACGAAACCTGTCGTCCGTCTTCGCTGACTGTCGGCAACGAGTAGTTACCGGTCCCTGACAAAACGGGCTGAGATGTGAGTTTGACCAGATCAAATACATGGACGCCATCGTTTTTCGTGTCGACGCCGGATGTTGTGAAAGCCAGTATCTTGCCGGACTTGTCGAACTGGAACTGTACGACGTTGGGGAAGCGCTGCTCGGTACTTGCATCGAGATTTCGCAAAACCAGCGTTGTTCCCGGATCTTTTTTCTTTTCCTTTTTGTCTTTTTCGGCATCAGGTTTCGATGGTTCGGGTTTCGATGGTTCGGGTTTCTTCTCTTCTTCAGACTTGCTGTTTGCTTTTTCCGGTGTCCCGGATTTTTCTTTTGACGATTCCGCGATTGCCTCCTCTTTCTTTTTCTCTTGCTCCAGTTCAGCAGCGGTTTTTCGGCGCAGACCCTCTTCGGTTACTTCAAAGGTCTCCGTGAGTTCCGATTTCGCTTCCTTGACCGTTTCCACTTCGGGAAATTCGATCATTTTGAAAGCGATCCAGCCGGCTGCTTTCTCGGGCATGGAAAATCCACTGACGCGGCCGATTGCCGTATGCTTGCCCGTTTCAAGTTCGAGGATTTCAAGCGACGATTGGGGGAACTCTTTCGGGTCTCTTTTATCGGCCTTGAGTTTCTTGATCACTTCCGGATCGGGTTCGATGGTGTAGACGACAAAGCGGCTGTCGAAACTGAATTCGGGTCGCTGCCCGCGAAGCACGGAATACTCTCGAGCCGATTCCACTTCGCGTATTTTGAGTGTTGCGTCGCCTTTGCCCGGTTGCACCGAGTAATAAATCCACTTGCCGTTGTTGGAGATTGCCTTGCCGGTGATCGTGTTCCAGAGATCGTAGTCGTCGTGTTCCAGGGACCGGCGCTCTTCGATGTTTTGAGCCAACGCCAGGTTAGAAAGCGTTCCCTGGCATGCGATTAAAAACAGGCAGGCAGCAGTTAATTGGAAAATTCGTTGCATGGTGATTCAGTGATTTTGAAACGCGTAGTGTGTTTGACGCCCGGTTCCAGAGTAGTTGGGAGGGTTGTGGGTAGCCAGCACACCCCCCTTCGACTGTTGGAAACTTCGCAGAAAACAGCCTGGCCCGAATTGCTGACAGGCCCGTTGCTCAACTAACATAGCGAATATGAAAGATTATCAACGGCGATGTATTCGAATGATTTTTGCAACAGGCCAGGTCGGCGGGTTTTTGGCAACGAGCCTGATTTTGACTTTGTCGTTGTCAGCCCAGGCCGTCCAATCGGATCCGTTAGACTTCAAGCGCGATATCCGTCCACTCCTGGGCGATTATTGCTTTGCCTGTCACGGTCCGGATGCCGCGACACGCCAGGGGGGATTTCGATTTGACGAACGCGACAGCGCCTTTGGAGAAGCTGACTCGGGTGAGTACCCGATTGTTCCGGGCAATGTTGACACCAGTGAAATGATTCGCCGAATGCGATCAAGCGACGAAGGCGAAATGATGCCCCCTCCGGAAGTAAACAAACGTCCGACGTCCGCGCAAGTGGATGTGATTGAGCGGTGGATTGCCGATGGTGCGACTTGGCGCGAACACTGGGCCTTCATTGCACCGACAAGACCTGAACCGCCCGTTGTACAGCATGCACAGCGCGTTCGAAATCCGATCGACCAGTTTGTGATAAGCAAACTGGAGTCGATCAACCTGGAACTTGCTCCTGAAGCTGACCGAACAACGCTGGTGCGCCGGCTAAGCCTTGACCTGACCGGATTGCCGCCGAAGTTGGAACAGGTCGATGCGTTTTTGGCGGATGGATCGGCCGACGCTTATGAGCGGCTGGTCGACCGGTTGCTTGCCTCGCCAGATTACGGCGAACACATGGCAACCTTTTGGCTGGACGCGGCACGCTTCGCCGACACCAACGGGTACCAGAACGATTTCCAGCGCAGTATGTGGTTGTGGCGTGACTGGGTGATCAAGGCTTACAACGACAACATGCCCTACGATACGTTCGTTATTGAGCAGCTTGCCGGTGACATGCTGCCTGATGCAACGATCGACCAAAAAATCGCCACCGGATTCAACCGCAATAACCGAACCAACACCGAGGGTGGAAGTCTCGAGGAAGAGTGGCTCGTCGAGAATGTCGTCGATCGGGTTGAAACGACCTCGACTGTCTTTCTTGGTCTGACCGTTGGCTGCGCCCGATGTCACGATCACAAGTTCGATCCGATTTCGCAGAAAGAGTTCTACGAGTTCTTTGCCTATTTCAACAATGTCGCTGAAAAAGGAGTTTATAACGAAACGCGAGGCAACGTGGCACCCGTGCTTGCGGTGACGACGCCGGAGTTTGAACGAGAGATTGGGGCGCTCGAAAAAGACATTGAATCGGCGGCACAAATCCTGGCCCGACTCGACGCCGAACTTGCTGAGCAACAGATTGCATGGGAGGCGGAGCTTTCATCCAGTGATTTTCGTATTTCGATCGAACCGGCGATCAATTTATTGAACGATCAACTTGCCACAAAGCCACCGCAACTTGAACAAACGATTGCGGCGGCCCGGGAATCGAATCCTGTTGCGCCGGCAACCTTTGGTCCGGCAATTGGATTTGCCGAAAAGGATCACAAACCCGTTGATTTGGGAAGCCTGTTCGATTTCGATGCGTCGATCGGATTTGCCGTGAATTGCTGGGTCAAGCCGACCAAATACGGCGCGATCATCAGTCGTATGAACGAGCAGGAATCTTACCGCGGGTTTGACATGTTGATCATGGACGACGGGCGACTGAACGTGCATTTGATTCACGACTGGCCCGGCAACGCGACCAAAATCACGACCGTGGAAAAGATCCCACTCGAACAGTGGACGCACGTTTCTGTTTCCTGCGAGGCCCCTGGCAAGGCCCCCAATATTCATGTTGCCATCAACGGACGAACGGTCGAACAGACGGTTGACAGTGACACGTTAGACGGAACGACCTTGACGACACATCCGGTATGGCTGGGACTTCGCGGCCAAACACCTCCCTATGTCGGCAACATTTCCAGGCTGCAGATCTTCGATCGTCCGCTCGATGACGTTGCCGTGAACAACGATTATTTGCAGTCGTTGCGCTTTGCGATTCAGGCCAGCACTGGCGAACGAAGTGAATTGCAACAAGCGGACATCGTTCATCATTTTCGACTTGGGCAAGCCGCGTATTTCGAAGCGCTCCATTCACTCGGCACTCTACAAACGAAATTGACGGAACTGCAAGCGCAAGTTCCGACGACGATGATCATGGAAGAGCTTGCCGAACCGCGCGAGACGTACGTACTCAAACGTGGCCAATACGATCAACCGGACAAGTCAAAACCCGTGACAGCCACGATTCCGGCAATGTTCCATTCCGACAAGACTCCATCCAACCGGCTGGAGTTGGCTCAATGGCTGGTGGACGGTGCCAATCCGTTGACAGCGCGGGTGGCGGTCAACCAATTCTGGTCGCATTATTTCGGCATTGGCCTGCTGGAAACACCGGAAAATTTTGGGACGCAAAGCCCGCAGCCATCGCACCCGGAACTTCTTGATTGGTTGGCGACCGAATTTGTGCGCACCGGCTGGGACGTCAAGCAGCTCCAGCGATTGATCGTCACCAGCGCGACGTATCGTCAGACGTCATCGGCCAGCCGCCAATCGTTTGAGACCGATCCAAACAATCGCCTGCTGGCGCGAGGCCCCCGTTTTCGATTGCCGGCAGAATCCGTACGGGACAATGCACTGGCGATTAGCGGCCTGCTGACGTCGCGCATTGGCGGACCATCGATCAAGCCTTATCAACCTGACGGTTTGTGGGAAGAACTGGCCGGTGGTGCCGGCGAACCCCCTTACCAGATAGCCGAGGACAATAACTTGTATCGCCGCAGTCTGTACATTTACCGAAAGCGGACGGTCCCCCACCCGACCATGACGACGTTTGACGGCAACGCGCGTGAAATATGTGCCGTCGCCCGCAGTCGAACCAATACGCCGTTGCAGGCACTCGCATTATTGAATGACAAGACGTATGTGGAAGCCGCCCGCAATCTGGCAATGCTGGCTCTGGACCACAGTGACGATGGCAACGAACAAGTCCGATTGGCGTTTCGTCGTGCAACGGCGCGCTGGCCCGATGATAATGAACTGGGTGTTTTGGCCAAATCGCTTGAACGAAAACTCGAGCTGTTCTCGAGTGAACCGGAGCAGGCTAATGAGATGATCAAGAATGGCATTGCGCCCGCCGATGCGAAATACGATCCGGTGCGATTGGCCGCGATGACCGCGGTGGCCAGCATCATTTTGAATCTTGATGAAGTGATCACAAAAGAATAGCCGAACTGAAAACCAGTCAGCGAACAACGAAAGCACTGCCATGTTCGATTTGAAACAAGTTCAACATTTCAATCGCCGACAATTCATGGCGGGAACGGGGGTGGGACTGGGGGCGATGGCGCTGGGCGCGCTGAACTCAAGGCAGGCATTCGCCAATTCGATGCCGGAACTGGGACTTGCCGGATTGCCGCACCACACGCCGCGCGCCAAACGCGTGATCTACATGTTCCAGTCCGGTGCTCCGTCTCAATTCGAGACCTTTGACTACAAGCCGAATTTATTGGCAATTCAAAAAACTGAATTGCCGGATTCGATTCGCATGGGACAGCGCATTACGGGGATGACCAGCGGTCAAAAGAATTTTCTTGTCGCGCCGTCGATTTTCAAATTTGCACAACATGGCCAATCCGGTGCCTGGATCAGCGAGGTATTGCCGTACACGGCGAAAGTGGCCGACGATTTGTGCATCATCAAATCCATGAAGACGGAAGCAATCAACCACGATCCGGCAATTACATTTTGCCAAACGGGTTTTCAATTGGCCGGTCGCCCCAGCATCGGCGCCTGGCTGGCTTACGGACTTGGTAGCGAAGCGGATGATTTGCCCTCTTACGTTGTGATGGTGTCTCGCGGTACCGGTCGCACAGGGGATCAGCCGCTTTACGATCGCTTGTGGGGAAGTGGATTCCTGCCCACAAAACATCAGGGAGTCAAATTCCGTAGCGGTACCGAACCGGTGCTGTACCTGGATAATCCGGCAGGCTGCACGACGCAATTGCGCCGCCAAATGCTCGATGATGTCGCGGAGCTGAACACCATTCGCCAGGCCGAAGTTGGCGATCCGGAAATCCAGACTCGCATTTCCCAGTATGAGATGGCCTTTCGAATGCAATCCAGCGTGCCGGAACTGACGGACATTTCGGACGAGCCCGAACATATTCTGGAAATGTACGGGGCGGATGTTCGGATACCGGGAACCTACGCGCGGAATTGTTTGCTGGCGCGACGCCTTGCCGAACGTGACGTCCGCTTTATTCAGTTGTTCCACATGGGCTGGGACCATCACAACGACTTGCCGGAACACCTTGGTAAACAATGCCATGACACCGACCAGGCGTCCGCCGCCTTGCTCACTGATTTGAAACAGCGCGGGTTGCTGGACGACACGCTGCTGGTATGGGGGGGCGAGTTTGGACGAACGACTTATTGTCAGGGGGATTTCACCGATACCAACTACGGACGGGACCATCATCCTCGCAACTATTCAATCTGGCTGGCAGGTGGTGGCGTTAAACCTGGATTGACTTACGGTGAAACCGACGACTTTTCCTATAACATCACAGCCAACCCGGTTGAAGTTTTCGACTTGAACGCGACGATCCTGCACCAACTGGGTGTTGACCATGAGCGGTTGACCTACCGATACCAGGGTCGAGATTATCGATTGACCGACGTGCACGGAAAACTGGTCAAGGATATCTTATTGTAAGGTAAACTTGCTCGACGTACCGGCAATTGGCGCGACGGTATGGATGCAAGCCCGGTCTGAAATCTGCCGAACTATTTGTTTTGGGCAAACACGTAAATCGACGGCGCGGCAATATTTTGAATAGGGCCGGTAGTGAATAGCGAAACTGCGGTAGCAAATCGGTTCTGAAGGTACTTGTACTGCAAGTATTGTCGGGTCACCCAGCGTTGTTGCTGAAATCCCTTGGCCAGCATACGTGAAAGTTCGCCTCGCGAGAAACCGGCGTGGGCCCCGCATTCGTTGCGGAACTTGCCCTGGAAGCGGGCCGACCAGTCACGAATATTATCACCCAGTTTGTTTCGCCACGTCGGCTCCCATTGCGTTTGCTTGTGTGCGCCAACGCTGCTGACCAGTCGATGCCGATTTGGTGTTCCGATAAATAGCCAACCGCCGGGCTTCAGGACGCGAGACAATTCGACAAGACTTGCCACCGGATCGTCGACATGTTCAATGACATGGTGATAAAAAATTGCGTCAAAGGAAGCGGACTCGAATGGCAAATTGCACACGCTGGCCACTTGATAGTGCAAGCGCGACCAGTCCCGAAACGACTCTGCCAGTTCGTCGATGACGTCGACTGCGTGGACTTCCGCACCCAGCAATCGCTGAATCAGGGCCGCTTCGTGTCCCGCTCCGCAACCAGCGACAAGGACTCTTGAACCAGGTCGTTTGACGGTCGAATCAAGTTCTTGCAGTTCCTGACAAAAAAACTCGGCACCAGCATGGCTGGCGACTTCCTGGTTTGTCGAATTAACGATCATCGCAAGCATCTCGGGATATTCGACGGCGGTGGTCCATCTTCGCAACCGACAATTGTTTTTTGCTCTCTGGCTGGTTTGGTTTGGAGATTGTTTTTGTCTCCTGGAATTATCCGAGGGCACCTGGCGGGAATTTTCAAAAAAGGCTTCGTAATTAAAAGTAGGTCTCCGGTGGTCATCGTGACGGATGGTTAGCCTGTTTTTGTCGCGGTTGGGATGCCCGGTCCGATCGGGTTATGCCGGTTGAAACAGTTGCAACGCCTGCCCGGCACGGCCTTTTTTTACTTTCGAACCTTGCCAGCCCGCATGGCACGATCGATTTGCCGGCGACTGTCGCGGTCCTTGAGCGATTGGCGCTTGTCATGCAATTTCTTGCCGCGACCCACTCCAACCATCACCTTGACGAGACCGCGGGCGTTGAAATATACCCGCAATGGAATCAGGGTAAGTCCCTTTTCGAGAGCGCGCGTCGCCAGTTTGCCCAACTGGTCGCGATGAACCAGCAGTTTCCGCGGCCGTTTGGGGTCGTGATTCCAAATCGTCGCCTGTTTGTATTCGGGAATATCTGCGCCGACGAGCCAAAGATCGCCGGAGCGCAGACGAACGTAGGCTTCATCAAGCGACAGTTTGCCATCCCGTAGCGATTTGACTTCACTTCCGACAAGTATGATTCCGCATTCAATCTGTTCGGTGATTTCGAATCGATGCCGGGCCTTTCGGTTCTCGGAAATGGTCTTTCCGTTTTCGGCAACAGCGCTGCTGCCCTTTTTGTCCTTTTGTTTTTTGGCCATATGTACGCGCCCGCCAGCGTTTCAAGTTCCCTGGCGGGCAATCCCCGGTGCAAATTGCGGCAATAACATTCGGCGGCAGCCATCGGTTGCCTGTTAGGCGAGCGACAATAAACAAAATACCCAGTCAATGTAGAACAGTTGTCTCAACTGTTCCAAAACAATTGAGGACAATTGTTCTACACTGGTAAATTTCTTTCTGCCGCTCGCCTTATAGTGGTGACCGTTGGTGCCGTGATGTCTAGAATAACAGACCCGATGTCGAATGTATAACGTCGGCAGTTTTTTGCTTTGTCCTCAACTTTGCAGTCGCACCGGTTTTTCAGGAAAGTGCTTTGGTGTCCGAAACCAAATCCATCGATAGCCCCTCTGCGTGCCTGGTCCCATTGGACGCAACCCCCGTCCATCGCCGCTTGCCCCGCTGGCTCAAGCGAAGCGTCCCGTTGGGTAACTCCAATAATTTTACGTCGAATCTGCTCGATGAACTGAAACTCGAAACCGTTTGCGAAAACGCCAAATGCCCCAACCGGATGGAATGTTATTCGCAAAAGACTGCGACATTCATGATTCTGGGAAATGTTTGCACCCGGCCTTGTGGTTTCTGCGCGGTGAAACGGGGACGACCGGGGCCACTGGAGCTTGACGAGCCGGAACGATTGGCTGAAGCCGCGCATCGTCTCGGCCTGCGTCACGTTGTTATTACGTCGGTGACCCGCGATGATCTGGCAGACGGAGGCGCCGACCATTACGTTCAGTGCATCAATGCCGTACGGGAAAAAACCGGCGCGACCGTCGAGGTCCTGACTCCCGACTTCATTCACGAGAAGTCGGCTCTGGATGCCGTCATCGCAGCGCGGCCCGATGTCTTCAACCACAACACCGAAACGGTTCCCCGACTTTACCGGCGCGTACGCGGTCCCAAATCGGACTACCGCTGGACGTTGGGTTTGCTCAAGCGTATCAAGCAACTAAATCCGGCAATTAAAACGAAAAGCGGACTGATGCTGGGTTTGGGAGAAACCCGCGATGAAGTCCTCGACGTGCTTGCAGACTTGCGCAGTGTCGATTGCGATTTTTTGACGCTTGGACAATACCTGCAACCAGCTACCGACCGTTACCTTCCCGTCGTCCGTTACATCGAACCGACGGAATTTGACTGGCTCGGTGAACATGCAAGGATGCTGGGCTTTCGCAAGGTTGCCAGCGGTCCGTTTGTCCGCAGCAGTTACCATGCTCGCGATATGGCCGAAGACACCGCATGTGAAGCGGGGGAGTAAACAAAGTGCCAACTGCTCGCGATTACGCAAACCCGGTTTCCATCTGGATCAATGACACTCGGCAATCATTGGAAGGTTCGATGTCTGTCGACCAGTTGCTGCAGCAACTAGCAATTGTCAATCCGGCCGTTGCTGTCGAAGTCAATCGCGAACTTGTGCCCCGAGCGACTTTTGCTGACACGTTTTTGAAACAGGACGATCGGGTGGAAATCGTTACGTTGTCCGGGGGTGGATAGTGACGGACATTCACCCCCTGGCAGACGATAAGCTCTTGAGCATCGGAACGCGGCTGTTAAAAAGTCGTTTGATTCTGGGGAGCGGGCGATACGGAAGTTTTCGTGAAATGCAACAGTGCCATCGAGCGGCGGAAGTCGACTGTGTTACCGTCGCTGTTCGTCGTGAAAAATTACACGACAGCGCGGGGAACAATATCCTGGACTTTCTGGATGACAAAATCGTATTGCTTCCCAACACCGCCGGTTGTTTCGAGGCCAGCGCGGCCATCCGCACCGCGATAATGGGGCGCGAGATTCTGGAGCGCCTTGGGAATCCTGGAGCGAACTGGGTCAAACTGGAAGTACTCGGGGACAGCCGGACCCTGTTGCCCGACCCGCTGGAAACACTTCGTGCAACCGAAGCCTTGACCGAACTCGGCTTCGAAGTGCTTGTGTACACAAGTGACGATCCGGTTATCGCCCGGAAATTAAAACAAGCGGGAGCAGTTGCCGTAATGCCAGGCGGCAGCCCCATCGGGTCCGGACAAGGAATTGCTAACCCCTTGAACCTCCAAATCATTCTGGAGCAGCTCAAAAGTGATGACCCGGATTATCCTGTCATTGTCGATGCCGGACTGGGCAGCCCGGCCGACGTTGCCCAGGCCCTGGAAATGGGCGCTGACGGAGTCTTGTTAAACACGGCAGTGGCCAGAGCAACCCATCCGGTTTCGATGGCCATTGCCATGAAATTAGCCGTGCTTTCGGGACGACTGGGGTTTTTAGCCGGCCGAATAGACAAATCGCGGTATGGATCGGCAAGCACCCCTGAAATCGGCATGATTTCCCAAAACACGCCAAATGACAATTAATTGCGAAACCGGGAAAACAATACCAGGCGATCTGGACTCGATAAATTCTGGAAATCCTGCCTTTTCTTGAATTTTCCCCTTCGAATTCTAATTTTCCTTACTACTGTATTTCCAAGTTGACTACCGACGCGATGCCAGACAGAATGAAACTTCCAATTCGTGTACCTGGCCCTTGTTCCCGGTTTCTTGAATTACCGTGTGACAGACTCGTATTGGGATCGTTGGCCAGGAAATGAAATTCGAATCGATAACCCACCTTAATCTTGAGTTGCAACATGAACGATCTTTTCAAAACTTTTCGACTTGCGCTGTATGTTTGCGCATTGCCATTGATGGCGACCGCCATGGTCTCGGCTCACTCCTGGATGAATACCAGTTACATAAATGACGAGCCACCTACATTCGAAGTCATTGAAAATGCGCCGGTTGAATTTGGTTCGCTGGTAACGGACGTTCCGCCGTACGTTTCTCAAGTGTTGCACGTTGACGCAGCTTCCGGTGTGTCCGGTCGCGTATTGATTCGTGGGCAAGACCAGTTGTTCGGTGCAGAAGGTCTGGACATTTCGTTGAATCGATTGGGCCAGGCCATTGCAAACGTGGTTTCCGATAAGGATGGCGTCTTCCGGATCGAAAATGTAATGCCCGGGGGCTACACACTCATCGCATCTTCGTCAAACAGTGTTGCAACATTCGGAGTCTATATTGTTTCCAGCGTTGACTCGATTCCGGCTGCCAACGAAGTGCAGCTCAATGTGACCGTGGCGAGCAGCAATGTGAAAGGCGTTCGGGGCATATTGAATGCCGAAATCGAACCGATCTCCTATTCGTACGTGCCCACGGCCGACGAATTGGTAATCGTTGGCAACTTGAGTCGCGTCAACCTGAATGCCGATGGTTCGATGTCAGGACGCGTTGTTCCCTTGTTGTGGCTGGAATCGGAATCGCGATTCAACCTGGTTGGCAACAATGTTTATTTATTCAACACGGTGGGGCAGGTCGCTCAATCATCGGTTGATGCGGAAGGCTTTTTCCGGCTTGAGTCTGTTGCGCCCGGCGTGTATGACTTCGTCTCCAACGGGCCTCACGGGGCGGCTGCCATGTCTATCGAAGTTGCGCCATCTGCGACAGTTGCGTCCGGCGAACTTGTTATTAATCAGGTGAGTACCGCCGCAACCGTTCAGGAAACAGGCGGATTTGGCGTCGTTCTCAGTGAGCCAACTTCCGGTCCCATCGTGGTTGAGGTTGTCATCCAGAATCAGGGTGGACCATCCAACCAGGGGGGATACGATAGTGGATACGGTGGTGGGGGAGGCGGAGGCGGTGGCTTGGGTGATATTGGAAGCTGGATCGGTGCTGCACTTGGTATTTGGGCTCTTTCCGAAGCCTTTGATAGCAATGACCAACAAGTTATTGTACCTCCCGTTGTCCTTCCACCCATAGTTTCGCCATTTAGTTAATCGGTCGAGAACCCGAATTTTGAGTACCCACTAAAGCCCTCGACAAATAATGTCTTCGGCTTTTTTTGCAATTGCCACCCTTACTCATGATGGAGCCACTTTCATGATGCGGTCCTCAGTATTGTGTCTCGTATCATTGTGTTTTGTACTGGTCGAAAGTGACTTGCTGCGGGCTCAATACAATCCTCCGAACAATGGCTTCATTGGCAACAATCCGGGTTATGGCCAGGGCTACCAGGGTCCGCGGACCGACCCTCGACTCGGATATTGCCTGAACAATGACTGCTTCGCCGGCCAGGGACCCCATGCCCATATGCGGGTCTTCTACGGAGGTGGATACGGCGATTGTTGCGAATGTGGAGGGTACGGGGGAGGAGAATATGGAGGGTCGAGCACCATGATTCGTATTACGATCTATCCGTCATCAACAGGGACACCTCCGGTCGTTCAACAGGGTTGCCCTTATTGCGGCAATTCCCCAGGTCCAAACAATTTCGTTCCAGCCGATCTGCGGCCTGTAAATGGTACCGGACCGTCGACAACAAATCCTGCGAACGCCGTACCGTATTCGGTTCCGACATCACGGGCTTCCGGCCAAAACCGTGCTTACAAGTACAAGTTTTGAATTCGGCATATATCTCGAATTTTCGACTCCGGTATTCCATTGTTATCGCACACGGGCTTGCTGATTCCAGCAAGCCTTTTTTTGTTCCAGCCGACGGCGTAATTCGACTTGCCTTGAAAATCTGGGACTTTGACAGATCGAGTTGCGCGATTTTACGTGACGGCGGGAGCGCGAATTGCACTATGTTGCCGGGCGTTTGTACAATTGTAGCGTTGGAACGTAGTATCGCCTGTAACGCGTTCCGTCGGCGAACGGTTCGCCTTTTGCGTCCGGTACGAGTACGGTAGCCCGCCGGTTGATTCGGTTCACGAACCCCCTGAGTCGTTTCCCCTCGAATAGAAATTCAACGGGATCTCCAATGTCCAGATTATGCGACCGTCTTGCCGACTCAGCCGGAGTTACCAGTTGATGATTCGATTCCCGGTGTCCGAACAGATTACCGGCAATCGTTCGGAAACGGCGTTGTGCACAACTGGATTTGTCCCAAACGATCATTTCCGACAAGTGTACCAGCTCATGTTCCAGAATCCTTTGTAGCGCATCGAGTCGATTTTCAACTGGAACCCCGGCCACAAGAACAATGCCTGACTCAAAATCGGTGTTGAACAATAGAGTCGCCGAAATGGCGATTTCAAAATCCTGAACAGCGCCCTTCTTTTCAAGCAGTTTTCGGTAAGTTGTCTGTCCACCGGTTCTGGTCATCCGTTTGGAAAACCGGAATCGCAATCTGGCCTCCCGGGATTCAAAAAAAGGAGAGAGGCGATTTTCAAAAAACAACTCGTCGCATGCCCGATACATTTCAAACAAATCCTGTTGACAAATCGATCGAAAGTCCGATTCGTCCATGACTTCCGATTGGGCAAGAACCCGGTTTCGAATTGAATTTCGTTTCCCTTGAATGAGTACACGGTCCAGCTTGCCTTGTTTCAGGAACGTGGCGAGGTCGCGGAAGCAGGCGGATCGTTGATCCATCTGTTTTGCTCTGGTCGGAATTGGAAGATTGAGGTTGGCGAATTAGTATATCCCTTTGAAAGGGTTCGCCCCATGCGACGACGCCTGATCTCTTAACGGTTGCCATTATCCCGTTGGACGTTTTGTCGCAGGTGACCTTGGGCATGTCACCTTGCAAACCGCGAAAATCCGTTCACACTATTGGCTCTTTTGGAAAAATACGCCTCCTTCCTGTCGAAAAGTGATTGCTTATGTTGCCCTCGATTCTGCGACGATTCCGATTCGGTTTGCCTGCTCTATTGTTGTTTGTGGTAACGGCGATTTCGTCGTCACCTTTGTTTGGGTATGAGGGGGTTGGCGGCGAAGCCAGCCTGAAGTTGCCTGATCTGGCAAGCGTCTATTTTCTCGGCATGAACGGCAAAGTCCTCCTCTACGGTGGACTGGTCATCAGCGCCCTTGGCCTGTGTTTCGGACTGCGGATTTATTCGCAGCTCAAAAACATGCCGGTCCACAAATCGATGCTGGGGATCTCCGACCTGATTTATGCGACTTGCAAGACCTACCTGATTACCCAGGGCAAATTCATTCTCTTGCTATGGGTCTTTATTGCCGTTGTTGTGGGATTCTATTTCGGCAAGCTGTCGCCCTACGAAGACCCGATTACAAAAACCGTGCAGAACGGGATGCCGCTCAATTTGGTCATTACGATTCTGGCTTTTTCACTGGTTGGAATTGCTGGCAGTTATTTCGTCGCCTGGTTTGGCATTCGCGTCAATACCTTTGCCAATTCCAGGACAGCATTTGCCAGCCTGCATGGCAAGCCGTACCCCTGTTATGCGATTCCGCTCAAGGCCGGGATGAGCATTGGCATGATGTTGATCAGCGTCGAGTTACTGATCATGCTTTGCATTCTTTTGTTCATTGACAAAGACTACGCCGGAGTCTGTTTCATTGGTTTTGCGATTGGTGAAAGCCTCGGTGCTGCGGCCTTGCGAATAGCTGGCGGTATTTTTACAAAGATTGCCGACATCGGGGCTGACCTGATGAAGATTGTTTTCAAGATTGGCGAAGACGACCCGCGCAACCCTGGTGTGATCGCTGACTGTACGGGCGACAACGCTGGTGACTCGGTCGGACCAAGTGCTGACGGCTTTGAAACCTACGGAGTGACAGGTGTCGCTCTGATTTCGTTTATTTTGTTGGCGATCAATAGCAAAACAGCTCCCACCAATTTCGGCGAAATCCAGGTGCAGTTGTTGGTCTGGATTTTTGCCATGCGGATCATGATGATTATCGCCTCGGCCGGTTCGTACTACCTGAACGAGTTCCTGACGAAGGCGAAATTCGAAAACGCCGCAACAATGAATTTCGAAATGCCGCTGACCCGATTGGTCTGGATCACCTCGATTGTTTCGATAATCCTGACTTTTGTCGTTTCGTACCTGCTGATTCCGGTTCTGAACGGTGGCACGGATTACTGGTGGATTCTGTCGGCGATTATTTCCTGCGGGACCTTGGCGGGTGCCTTGATCCCGGAACTTGTCAAAGTGTTTACGTCCACAAAGTCGGCTCACGTAAAAGAAGTTGTCGCGTCGTCGCGGGAAGGGGGCGCATCACTGAATATTTTGTCTGGTCTGGTTGCCGGAAATTTTTCCTGCCTCTGGTTGGGATTGGGAATTGTCGGTTTGATGAGCCTGTCCTACTACTTTGCCTTGATGGGGCTGAGTTCGTTCATGCTGGCACCAGCTGTATTTGCATTCGGGCTGGTCGCCTTTGGATTCCTTGGAATGGGTCCGGTTACGATCGCAGTCGATTCCTATGGTCCGGTGACGGATAACGCGCAGTCGGTGTTTGAACTTTCTCAAATCGAATCGGTGCCTGGCATTCGCGAAGAGTTGGAGCGGGATTTCAATATCGACGCAAAATTTGCGCAAGCCAAACATTTCCTGGAGGAAAATGATGGTGCGGGAAACACGTTCAAGGCAACGGCCAAGCCAGTTTTGATTGGAACGGCGGTTGTCGGCGCAACAACGATGATCTTTTCGATCATTATGGTCTTGACCGACGGGTTAACAGTCGACACAGAAAAACTCGGCTTGATGCATGCACCGTTTGTGTTGGGACTGATCACCGGTGGATCAGTTATCTATTGGTTCACCGGGGCCAGCATTCAGGCAGTTACAACCGGTGCCTATCGGGCTGTCGAATATATCAAAGCCAATATTGACCTCGAAAGTTCCACTGCGGCATCGACCAAAGACAGCCAGAAGGTCGTGGAAATTTGTACTAAATACGCCCAGAAAGGGATGTTTAACATCTTCCTGAGCGTCTTCTTTGTGTCGCTTGCATTCGCATTTGTCGAACCGTTTTTCTTCATCGGTTACCTGTTCTCGATTGCCATTTTCGGCCTGTATCAGGCAATTTTCATGGCCAATGCCGGTGGCGCCTGGGACAATGCCAAGAAACTGGTTGAAGTTGATCTGAAAGAAAAAGGGACGCCACTGCATGACGCAACAGTCGTCGGCGATACCGTCGGCGACCCGTTCAAAGATACATCTTCCGTGGCATTGAACCCTGTCATCAAATTCACGACGTTATTCGGATTGCTGGCTGTTGAGTGTGCGGTTCACCTCAAGGATTTGGCCTTTGCAAAAGAATTCGAAACCAACTATTCCGTTTCGCTGAATTTGGTCGTGGCCGTTGTCACGGGAGCGATCGCCCTGTTTTTCATGTGGCGGTCATTCTACGGAATGCGAATCCGGTCGGGCCAGGCTGCGACCTGACAGCTTGGGACAACGCCAGGACAAGGATCGAGGACGGAATTGAAATAAACGGCCAGGCCGGGGCCCAATACCCGGTTTTGCCGGTTTTTTGAGGCTTTTTAATCCAGAACGACTTTTGAAACTGCCGATCGGTTGCGGCATGTGGGTCGAATAAGACGGTCTTGCCCTTTTTTCCGGGCCTACGACAGGCACTTCTCAGGATTATTTGTTTGGTATCGCAGCAAATTCCGAGTAATCTAGGAAGTTACGCAAGGAGGCTGCTGGTATTTTTCATCGTGTCTTTACCAGCCCTAACGACTAGAATGATCATTAAAGTTGCACAATCGGGCCGGGGGCGCCTTTGTTGCAATGTTCACGACGCAGGCAAGGTGTGTCGGCGCCTTTTCGAGGAGAGTATGTACATGTTTTCAACTTGGTCGACCCAAAAGTTAACGGCAATCGTTGTTGCGTTGCTTGTTTGCGCTCCCGAGATCGTGTTTGGTCAAGAGAGTGACTCCGCTGTTGAAGTGTCTGCTTTGGACACGTCGGCAATCACAAATGCCAGTGCTGCCATGGACAACGACAGCGCGAAAAAAGAAAAAGTTCCAACCCGCATTCACAAGACGATGCAACCGGTGGATGGCTATATGCCCGTCGAAATGTTCGCGGCCATGAAGTCGGGAGAAATCAAAGTCGAGTTTATCCCCCGAAATGCAACTCAAGCTAACATTTTCGTAACCAACATTAGCGACAAGGCGCTTGCTGTTGAAATGCCGCAAGCCTTTGCTGGTGTTCCGGTCCTGGCACAATTTGGCGGCGGTGGCCAAGGCGGCGGTGGCCAGGGCGGCGGTGGCCAGGGTGGTGGCGGCCAGGGTGGCGGAGGCGGCGGTCAAGGCGTTGGTGGCGGTTCTGGCGGCGGTGGCCAGGGCGGCGGTGGCCAGGGTGGTGGTGGCCAGGGCGGTGGTGGCGGCGGTGGCCTCGGCGGTGGCGTGTTCAACATTCCTCCAGGGAAACGTGGTCGCATGCAAGTGGCAACGGTTTGCCTCGAATTCGACAAACATGATCCCCGTCCAAGTATGGAATATGAAATCAAACCAATCAGTGCATTGACTTCCGACCCGGTAGTCATTGAGATTTGTAAAATGCTTGCCAATGACGAGATTTCACAACAAGTCGCACAGGCTGCCGCATGGCACCAAACCGACAACAAGAGTTGGGAAGAATTGCTTGAACATGATCGCGTTCGCTTGAGCAACGGTTATTTTGAAAAATTCTTTTCGCCCGAACAGGTCTTCTGGGCTCGTGAAGTTGTGGCCGCCGGTCAGCAGAGAGCAGTAATGCCAAGCCAGCCTGCCAATCAACCCAGCCAATCATGGCGAACCGACAATTCCCGCAAATAACCTGTTTGTGCTGAATCAATCAAGAAACCAGAAGTGGTGTCCAGTGTGACACCACTTTTTTTGTTTGCTGGTACTCCGCTCCCAGGATTCCCGTTTTTAATCCGCCAATCGGATCATCGGGATTTCTGTACCTTGAAATCCATCACTCGGATAGAATAAGTCGGGTTTCAAATCGCTGGGCAACAGGCCCGCCGAGGCGCGGTTTACGAACATGTCCGGACACGACAGGACTAAAAAGGGAACAAGTAATATGAAGGCCTGCAGAACATGTATTCGCGCACCGTTTTATGGTGTGCTGTTGTTGACGCTGCTTGCACCGGTTGTGGTCCGGGCTCAGCAGTCCGAGGCTCTCGACGCCGCTGCCTGGCAAGAAATCGTCGACCAGGCTGTTGGTTATTTAAGGGATCAGGGCCAGGCGGCCGATGGTTCGTTCAGCGCTTATGCCGGACCGGGCGTTACCGCTCTTGTTGCAACCGGCTTGATAAATACCCATGTTCCGCTGTCGGACCCGCTGGTGGCTCGGGCTGTCGACTATGTTAAATCGTTCGTTCAACCCGATGGCGGTGTTTACGCGCCGGACTCACTTTACGCAAACTACGAAACAAGCCTGGCAATACTGTGCTTTGCAGCCGCGAATACGGACGGCGCTTACGATAAACTAATCCGTGATGCCGATGCGTTCATCAAGCGCAATCAGTGGGGTAGCGAGGTCAATCCCGCAGACCCATCCGACAATCGTTACGGCGGATCGGGTTACGGAAAATATGGTCGCCCTGACTTGTCCAACACGACATTTACGATCGATGCTCTGGTCGCTGCAGGCAACGATGTGAATTCGGAAGGAATTCAGCGTGCCTTGTCGTTTGTTTCGCGCAGCCAAAACTTTCCCTCCGAACACAACAAAACGGGCTTCGCCGAAAAAAATCCGGATGGCGGTTTCTATTATTCACCGGCGGGGGAAGGTGAGAGCAAGGCTGACAAGACGGACGGCGGTGGCTTGCGCAGTTATGCATCGATGACGTATGCCGGTCTAAAGAGCATGCTGTACGCCGGTGTTGATCGAGACGATCCCCGCGTTAAGGCTGCCGTTGACTGGATCCGGCGAAATTACGATCTGAAGTCGAATCCCGGCATGGGCGCGTCAGGTTTGTATTACTACTACCACGTATTCGCCAAGGCGCTTGCAAAAATGGGCGAAGACAAATTTGTTGACGGGAATGGTATCGAACACGATTGGCAAGCCGAGTTGTTAACTGAACTCAAGTCTCGCCAGAACAAGGATGGATCCTGGACCAACGGCGACAGTGATCGCTGGCTGGAAAACGATTCCAACCTTGTTACGGGTTATGTGTTGATGACGCTCGCCTGGTGCAAACCAGCCCGCTAACTAACAGGACGGCATATCCAAAATGGAATGCGAACAACCTACTATCGCCAACTGTCTGCTGGAAATCTGTGCGGCATCCCTGGACGATTTGCTCGTTGCCCAAGCCAACGGTGCCCGACGAATCGAACTAAATAGCGCCCTGTCTCTGGGCGGATTAACACCTTCCATCGGATTGCTTGAGCTGGCAATCTCCGAATCGACCGTTCCAATTATCGCCATGTGTCGACCGCGACCCAGCGGATTCTGTTATTCTCCCTCGGAATATCGAACGCTGCTGAAAGACGTGGAACGAAGCCTCGAGGCTGGAGCAGCCGGCATTGCCTTTGGTGTGCTCGATTGCATCGGCAATGTTGACGAAGTTCGTTGTCGGGAGGTGGTTCGCCTCGTTGGGAATCGGGAAACGGTATTTCATCGGGCGTTTGATCTGGTACCCGATTCGCTGGAACAAACACGGATCTTGTGCCATTGTGGCGTGACGCGGGTCATGACAAGCGGCGGGCAGGCGAGTGCCTTCGAAGGAAAATTACAAATAGCGCGGCTGGTCAAGCAGTTCGGATCCCAAATCGAGATCCTTGCCGCCGGGGGTATTCGCCCCGAGAATATGAGATCGTTTATAGAAGCGACTGGCGTTTCCCAAATCCATGCTGGCCCAGGCATACTGCGGCTGGATTCATCGCAACCGCAGAATCCAGAATCCATTCGTTTTGATGCTCCTCCTCCGGAAAATCCGGCGTATTACCGGGAAGTTTGTGGGGAATCCGTGGCAAGAATGGTCAGGATTCTGCAGGACGCTTCGGGTGTTTAAGGCTTGACACTGCCCCTTAATTTGGGGAAAATCCCCGATTCCCAATAATTATGGATCAAGACAATGAAAATACATACGGGTGACACTGTTGTTGTTATTGCCGGCGCTGACCGCGACAAGACTGGCAAAGTCGTATCCGTCGACCACGAAAAAAACAAAATCGTTGTCGAAGGCGCCAACATGGTTTACAAGCACGTCAAGCCGAGCCAACGGAACCCGCAGGGTGGCCGCTTGCACAAGGAAATGCCGCTGGATATTTCCAATGTTATGGCGATTTGCCCCAAGTCCCACAAACCAACCCGGATTGGTTACCGATATTTGAAGGATGGCTCCAAGGAGCGATTTGCCAAAGTTAGTGGCGAGAGCATGGGAATCATCGCTCCGGCAAAAAAACGATATGCCACCACATAGTTAACCGTTGGCTTCCGGGGATGTGGTAACCGTAATCAGAAAATCCATAAACAAGGAGGCATCGTGCCCCCTTGTTTTGTTTCTGTAGCCCGGCTGTTTCGCTTATTTCGACTTTAGCGCTTTGATTTCTTCCGGCAAGTCGAATAGCGAATCGGCGATATCTGCATTGGACTCAATCGACTCCAGTTCGTTCAACATCACCATGGAATTTGGCAAGTCCGCTTCCGTTTTGAATGGCATTTTGACTCCGTTGACGTCACGGTAATCGCTAATGCGGCTTGTCGATTCGAATTCGCCTTGAGGACTGACAGCCGTCATCGTCGTGCCGACGTGCAATTTGGATTTGACGGAAAAATAATGTGTCACGGGATAATTGCCTTCCTTTTCGCAGACAATCACATGACATGAATCGCCATTAAAATCCTCGACGCCCGTGCATGTTACCTTGTCGAATGATTTCTCAAGATTGAGCATTGGCGAGGCATCCATTTGCATAACGAACTGGGCTTTTTGTTCACCATCCATTATCTCCGGGCCGGTCATTTCTGTTATTTGCCATGCTGTTTCGCCGTCAAAGCCCATGCGAATTTCACCGACTCCGGCCAGATTCATCACCATCAGCCCTTTGCCCTCTTTTTGGGTCATGTTGGTATCACCTTCGAGTCCAAACGCTGGCATCGACATTTTGCCTTTGGCTTGAACGGACTTGATGGCCTTGTGCGCCACTTCTCCTCCGGTGACTTCTATAAAGTCCGCGATAACGGTTTTGAAATCGATCGCCTCTTCTTGCGCAACAGGCGGTTCTTGTACGGCAGTTTCCTGTCCCCAGGACGAGCAAACCATCAACGGCGAAAACAGCAGTGCTCCACTAACGGTTAAGAATCGAAGGGGTTTGCCAAACAAAAGGTTTTTCATAAATAATACTCCCATGGAAATTTCAAAGTAAATTCGGGTAGGGTTCCGCCCGCAGGGATCAGGGCCTGCGTCGAAGCCTGGTTAATTGTGACGATGGATTTTTTAACGCGAGCCGTTCTTCTCCAGTATCCACTTTTTGGCGGCTGTTAACACGGGGTCGGGATCCGACGCCAGTGCTTGTCGTGATGGCTCAATAGGTTGTGTTGGAACAACGCCGACACCTTCGAGGGACTCGCCTGACGCTGACTCGTAGGAAGCCATCGCATATTGGAATCCATCTCCATTCGGCAGCTTGACAACGACGGATGGCAATGCCAAACCGGCAGACGTTGAACCAAACACTTCCGCCAAACCGAGATCTTTCATGCCACCAGCCATAATTTCGGCGGCCGAAATCGAACATTCGTCGATCAGGACGGCAACGGGTTTGTCGAACTTCGGAACGCGGGGGTTCAAAGTCAATTTCAATTTGGTTCCACCTGACATCATCATGGTCCCAATGGGAGCGCGGTTATCCGTCACCCATCCGCACATCCCGGCCACAAGAATCACGAGCCCGCCCCGGTTGCCTCGCAAATCGATCACCAGTCCTTTTTGATCGCGATACCGTTCGATAGTTTCAGCAAACGATTTGGCCAGACGCGGCCCGCCAATAAATGCGTTGAAGTGTATGTAGCCAATCTGGTCGTCGAGCAAGCGATCTTCATAGTCAACCGTAATCGCTGGAAGATTGCCAAGTCGTTCCAGCTCTCCAGGTGCCTTGACCAGTGCCAGTTTCAATGTGTGTGTGATGTCTTCAAAGTCGATGAGTTCCAAAACGATTTCTTCTCCTGGCGATCCGGAAGTTCGCGCGTCGCCCATCAAGCCGACGACGGTATCGATTCGCATCACCGAATGCTCCGCCGCTTTTCCTGCCGCAACGATCATCGCTTCATCGGTTCGCTCCCCAATTCTCTTGACGATCCAGCCGGGCTGGATGCCAGCGGCTTCCGCTGGAAAGCCGGGTTTGACGCGGGATACGACAAGTTGCTCGTCGACAAAGCGGACTTCCAGTCCCAACGTGCCCTCGCCACCTCCTCCACTTTCGCTTTCGATATCATCATATTCACTTGAGGGAATGATTCCGAAATGAGACTGTCCCAATGTTGCCAGCATTTCGTTGATCGCCAAGCGGACATCGGAAACATCCTTTGCTAATTCTACTTGCGGGCGAAATTCCTCTTTCGCTTTGTCCCATGACTCCCCGACCAGTGAGGAATCCCAATGCGTTTTGGCAATCGTTTCCCAAACCTGGTCAAACGATCGCAATTGCACATCCAGATCAAATTCATCAATGACCTCGGTGGATGAGGCCGAATCAGGGTCGTCCTGCGCGTAAGCGGGCCGAACGATGCCCAACCACATCAAGGCAAAGCCAAGGAATACCAATAACTTCCATAACGCCAATCGTGCCATCAATTTCTCCACTTGAACATGATTTCCTGAATCGGGAACGCCTTCGTGGTCCAGCCTTCAGACTTGCAACATTTTTCTCGAGCTAAATCTTACTGAAAAGTTACCCCTTTTGTTTCATTCGTTCGGTCAATCCCAACAAAAACACCGATAAAACCGACGAAGTGCTTGTTGGAACAGGTCTCGGTCAATACCGGGCGCATTTTGTACTCCCATCATCTGGCATCGACCCACGATGATTGCTAATGACCGTTTGGCTGGTTTCAGGTACTGTTTGCGGCATCAACGCCGTACGCAGGAACGACATGGAAACGACGCTTCACCGACAACTCAAAAACCATTTTGCCGGACCCGATGCCCGACTGGAAGTTACTGTGGGTCGGTATCGGATCGATATTGTTGACGGAGACCGGTTAATTGAAGTCCAGCACAGCAGCCTTGCCTCCCTTCGCGACAAAGTTCGCGTGTTGCTTAAGAAACATGATGTCGCGATCATCAAACCGATTATCGCCCGAAAACGCCTGGTCAACCTTGACAAACAGGACGGTGAACCGGTTAGCGAACGATGGAGCCCTAAACGGGGAACCGCACTTGATCTATTTCAGGAACTGCTCTTTTTTACAAGCGTGTTCCCGCATCGACGATTGACTCTGCGAATTCCGCTTATCGAAATTGAGGAAACCCGCTTCCCAAAGCGGCGACGCAATCGCCGACGAGGCCAATTCAAGGTTCAGGATCAACGACTGTTAAGCATCCTGAGTGAAGAGACGTATCGAACTACCAGTGACCTGCGTCGCTTGCTCCCCGAAACGCTGCCAGCAAAGTTCGGCACATTTGAGCTTGCACGCGAATTGAAAGTCCATCGATCGATTGCGCAGCGAATCGCCTACTGTCTTCGTGAAACAGGCTGCACGGTAATTGCCGGCAAACAGGGAAACAGCCTGCAGTACCGTTTCAAACGAAAAAGCCTGTCACGAGCGCCTGAGCAAAATCGCACCACGCGTCGCGCGGGCTAGTTCGCAGGAACGGCCTACGACAACGCCATGGCGTCCAGTCGTGCAGGGATGGCCATTTGCCAAATATTCAGCTTGACCTGGCAGTCTCCAAATCGCGGGGCAATCGCAACACGAGCTCGATAACTCCCGCCGAGGGTGCGTTGGCGCTGATTTGTCCACCCAGGATTTCTGTCAACGACCGACAAAGCGTCAGACCAATGCCGCTGTGTATGCCTGCCTCGTTTCGAGCGCGATCGGCCCGCCAAAATCGCTGAAACATTTTCTCCAAATCAAATGGTTTTTTGTCAACCACTTCGTTTCGAAACGCGAACTCGACAACAGCTGCTTCCTCCCTGCAAACAATGCTGATCGTCGAATCAGGACTCGCATAACTCACAGCATTCTCAATCAGGTTCCGAAAAATGATTCCCAATTTGTCAGGGTCGGTTCTCATAAGTATTTGCGCGGGTAATTCCGCCCTGAATTTCAGCCCCCGCGCCATGGCTCGGCTCGAATACCGTTCGATGTACTTTTGCAACAAGTCGGCGACTTCCGTTGGTTCACAATGGGGCAGATATGTCCCCGATTCGATTTGTGACAATGTTAACAAATTGTCGACGATCGACTGGAGTTCTACGGCAATGGTCAGACAGGTATTCAGCGATTCCTGATACTCGCTGGTGTTACGGGGTTTTCGAAGGGCGACTTCCGTGATCGACCGAATTCCGGCGATCGGTGTTCGCAACTCATGTGCGACGTCAGCAGAAAAATTTCGCTCGCGTTCATAACCTGCTGCCAGCCGGTTCTGCATTTGATTCAGGGCGTCGACGATCGATTGAATTTCTGTTGGCACTTCACCGGTGTTCGACAGCGTTGCCAGATTATCGATATTGATTCCAGCGATCCGGACGGCCGTCTCATTGAGTGGCGCCAAACCAATTTGGGCTACCAACCGCGAAGCGGCAACGGCTGTCACCCATGCCAACAGCGTTATTGCCACGATCCACCGTGCGACCAGAGAGAGTCGACGCTCAAAATCCAGCGTGTCGCGGGCAACGACTAATGTCACCGGAGCGATCACCGTCGGTTCTGCCGCTGTCTGTGATTCAGGAAACGAATACTCCTCGTCGTCGTGAGCGTTGTCTTCGAATCGTGGTACAAAACTTCGCGCGACCCCCCGTCCCCGTCGTCCATCTGAAAATCTGACCGGTCCAAACCAGGGTTCTTCGTTCGCCACTTGTATTTGTACTGACAAAGACAAATCAAGCGACGCCCGCGACCGCTCGATGAAATCCCCCCTGGAATCAAGTATTTGATAACAGTCCGGGCTTTCCTGGCGAGAGAATTGCGGAAAGTTCTCTTCGGACATTTCAGATTTCACCGTCGTTCCATCGGTCTCGATCAGTCGCGCCAGGGTTACCGACGACAGGTTCAGTGCCGCGTCGAATTCTGATAACAAGGCGCTACGCTGTGCCCTGTACAGCAACACACCCGCACCAAACAGGATCGTGATCAAGACAACGCTGATCGACCAGGTCAATCGCCATTGAAGTGAACGCATCACGCTTCCTCGCCCAGCACGTAACCCAGCCCGCGACGTGTGTGAATCAATCGCGGATGTCCGTCCAGCTCGATTTTCTTGCGCAAGTAACCCACATACACGTCGACAACATTGCTTTGCGAGTCACCCGGAAAGTCGTAAACGTGTTGCCATATGTCGTTGCGATTGACCACCTGTCCCGCACGGCGAGCAAGGTACTCAAGCAACGTGTACTCGCGAGCTGTTAACTCGATCGATACGCCGCCTCGATCGACTGTCTGCCGGGTAGTATCCACTCTCAATTCGCCCACTTCAATGACAGGATTATTGTCGTTGTAGCGTCGGCGGATCAGGGTTCGAATCCTTGCCAGCAGTTCCTCAAAGGCAAACGGCTTGGTCATGTAGTCGTCGGCTCCTGCGTTGAGCGCCGAAACCCGGTCGGCAACTTCGCCACGAGCCGACACAACGATCACACACGCTTCGTTTCGTGTCCACCGAATTCGTTTGAGAACGTCCAAACCGTTCAGTTCAGGCAACATCAAGTCCAAAACGATAACGTCGTATACGATCGCAGATGCCTTGACGATTGCCATCGATCCACTGTCCGTCGAGTCCACAGCGAAATCAGCTTCGCGCAGTCCCAAAACAACCGCATCGCGAATCGGCTGATAGTCCTCTACCACAAGAATTCGCATGGAACATTTCCTTTCTCCACGGACCGGGCAGCAAACGAAGCAGGCATTTGCGGCCTGCGGCAGAAATCGCATCGATGTTCGATGTTAGACTTGTTGGTTGCTATCGTCGTCCCCATCGTCGTCCCCATCGTCGTCACCATCGTCGTCACCATCGTCGTCCTCAACACCATGGACTTCGATCTCGACAGGTAATCCTGTGGCCGACAACAAAACCTCGGTTGCGTTTCCGTCGATGACTCCTTCAATCTCGAACACCACGACTTCCTTGCGCGTTATCGTGATTTCGGTTGCCGTCGACATTTTTGTCGCAACGACTGTCTGAATGGCCAGGGGCGAATCAGCCAGCGCAACTTCTTTTTCATTTTCAACTACCGTTCCATCGGCCGTCACGACGACCTCGTACAGTCGTCCGTCCACACTCCATGCCGCTTCGTAAAGTGTGACGCCCATTTCCTTTTCGACCACCACCGAGTCAATCGTATGAGTCAGCGCGGCAAGCTTGATCGATTCCCTGGCGGCTGCAGGCAGTTCGTCCATCGATATCACTTCCCCCTCCTCATCCTCGACTGTCGTCGTGAAACCCGGATGTGAATTGGGATGGGACGAGAGGAAGGAACTGCCTGTTGCAATAAAAACCAATGCGCTCCCTGACAAAAAAAACGCTGAAAAGATTGTTTTGGACATTTCTGGACTCCTGTTACAGGATTGGCACGAAGTTGCAAGGGAAAATGGATTCACTTGCCGTATACAGCATACCAATCATCGTAATGTACTTCCCGGACAAGCATGAGAACCCGATTAGAAATCCGCTTCCGGCATGCATCCGCTGTTTTCCTCGCTCCGCAAGGCTGCGAGGATTGCCCCGGCATTAACCGAAATTCGCAGAACCGTACATTCGCGCCCGGCGGAGAAAAGGCAAACCATGAATACGCCCTGCACGACAGCCCTGTTGTTGGCCCTCGTATCAGTCGTTCCCTGTTCGGCACAATTAGTGACTCCCGAACCTGGGGCAAGCTATTTTGACGACCAGGGTGACGAACGCATTTTTCAATTGAATGATCATGTTCCGCTTGCCAGTATCGAAGGGCCGGCGTTTGGAAATCAAGCCACCGCTCGACTGACCGGGACTGAGTTGCTTTCCCAACATCCGCTACCGGCGACATCCGACAGTCAAATCTTTTATTGGGAACCCGGTATCCGTCATTCGGAAAACCGCCACGGAATGTTTTCGCGACTTGCAGACGATGTGGGTCACGACTATGCCAATTTTTATTCCACCGGCAACTTGCAGCTTTTGTTTGTGGCCTTTTCGGCGGGGGCGCTGACTGCCAACACACCGTTTGACCGAACACTTCGTGAAATATTGCATGAGAATCTGGTCCACACTCCATCGGACGAATACGCCGACTTTTTGCACGAACATCGATTTCTTGGTGATGGCTATTATATTGTTCCTGCCTATGCATTAACGCACCTGGCGTGTCTGGGGTTCCCGGACAATCCGCTGGCCATTCGGATTGGGGACTGGAGTGGACAGACGTTTCGAGGGTTCCTTGTCGGTGCGCCGCCAATGCTTTTCATGCAAAACCTCACAGGCGGTTCACGTCCAGGGGAAACGAATGCGTCGTCGTCCTGGAAACCATTTCAGGATGACAACGGAGTTAGCGGACACGCCTTTATGGGCGCTGTGCCCTTTCTGACCGCCGCGCATTTGACAGAAAACCGATGGGCCAAGTCGGCGTTGATTGGCGCATCCCTGTTGCCGGGACTTTCACGTATTACCGATGACCGGCATTACCCTTCTCAAGTTTTTCTTGGCTGGACGATTGCCTGGGTTGCCACGTCATCTGTCGCCCAATCAGAAAAGCGATCAGGTCACGCAACGTTTGAGCCGATGGTTATTGGAAACAATCTGGGGCTGGGATTCAGTCTGAAATGGTAACACGCATGAACAGGCGGCCCTCTTTCCTGACCAGTTCATTCCGCCAGGGCCGCCTTGTTGACGATCGAAATCATGTGATCGGGCTAAATCAGGCCTTGGCCGACCGGGTACGTGTTTCGCGAAGTCCCCGGCTGAGTATGTCACGCAGCATCGGCGAGTAATCTTCGAATCGAACCTGATCAGGAGCGCCGTTAGCATATTGATAAATGGCATCACGCGGTTTCTTGCCCAACGAAATCAGGGTGGAACTGACCGTTCCGAAATCAGGTTGTCGAACGACCATACTTGGACGTCCCGCAGAAATGGGCTGTCTTGCGAAAACCTTGCTGGCGACAGCAAGGAACTTGACCGGTGAATCCAGCATTTGCAGTGTCAATAACCGCCGGGCCATTGCGGCACGATCGTCCATGTGATCATTGACATCCAGGTGGCCGACAATACTCAGCCCTTCGCGAAGTTGCACCACGTTGATGTCGTTTCCTGCATGGATCACCCAGCCGCTTTCGCTGTCGGCAACAACAAAATTACTTCCCCGATATTGATCGGAGTGAAGTTCATCCAGGGCCAAATCAACGGCTTTCCGTGCCGATCCAGCTTTGAGCATTTCACGACAAAGAAGGCTTCTCGATTTCGGAGTTACTGGTTCGTTGACTTTGCGACGACTGGTCAATCCGCAAAACATGCCCGTTTGGTTGACACCAAGACACGTTCCACCAGACTGAGGGTCAATGCTCGCCAGAATACGGGGCTTGCCAGGTTGAATCGTTGGAATTGGGCAAACGCGGTCGTATTTTTCCTCTCGATTGGCTGCAACCAAAATCGGTGCGTCGGGAACAAGTTGATACAAAACGGCCAATAGGCTCATATTCGCTCGCTCTCAAGTTGGATGATGTTTTGGTGTCGAAATGGCTTCCGTTTCGCAGAACCCACCGCTTTTATTAAAACGACAATGTACAGAAAAAAAGGGCGTCCAACACCCCTAATCGGGGGGCTGGCACTAATTTTGCCCAAACGGTACTCGGAAAGTCTGTTTGTTGGACCTTTGGGTCACATTAGTCGCCATTGGTCCGCTGGAGTACGCTTTGGCAGTATGAAAAAAGAGCCGAATAATCGAGGTTTCTGATTTGAACTTTACGCCAACCGAAGCCTCCAGGTTCGTTTGTTCCGGTTGCCACCGAAATCCATCTAACCGAAAATCACGTCGACAGAGGAACCGGCGGCAAAAGTTATTTCGTTCCGGTCAGAACTTTCTCGAACACTACTTTGCCATTTTCATATGATTTTGCTCGCAGTGAGGACTCTGCACCAGAAGTTTGTCGGCAGGGTTCAAGTAACCGAAACGAATTACCACAAAAAGACTGGCCAAAACGCCCTTGGTGAAAAACGTTCGCCTGAAATCCTTGACGAGACCCGGCATAAAACGGAAACTGGTCCGTCTGCTTATGTGCATCCAATTCGAAAACGTCTTTTCCGATCGATGACATGCAGGCACATCGATCGGATCCCTCATGTCGTCAACTTTAAAGCAGGTCAACCCAATTTCATCGACCCGCCTTTCGTCGAAACGCCTGAAAACAAGTTTGCCCGCTGTTCGAATTCTGGCAACAGGATCCTGCATACCGGAGGTTCTGGTACCTAACAGCGAATTGTGCCAACTGGGGTGCGATGAAGAGTGGATTGTCCAGCGTACCGGCATCCTTGAGCGGCGGCACTGCCGGCCCGACCAGTCGACGAGTGACCTCGCCTACCTGGCCGCCATCAACTGTCTGGGAAAGGCTGGTGTTTCAGCCACCGATGTTGGATTGATTATCGTCGCGACGATGACACCTGATCATTTCACTCCATCAACGGCAGCGATCGTTCAGAACCTGCTTGGCTGTCAGGCCGTTGCGATGGACCTGAATGCCGCTTGCTCGGGTTTCATGTACGGCCTGGTCGTCGCGGGCCAGTTCATTCAGAATCGGGCTTATCGAAACATACTGGTAATCGGAGCCGATGCCATGTCACGTGTGATCGACCCGCAAGACGTAAAGACCTATCCGCTGTTTGGAGATGGGGCCGGGGCTGCCCTGGTCAGTTTTGACCCGGATGCCGACGAAGAAACAACAACGGGAATCCGGTCGTGGCAAATGGGAACCGCCGGCGACCTGGGACACCTGATAAGCGTGCCTGGTTCCTGCGCCCGAATGCCTGCATCCGAGGAAGTCTTGCGTGACCGGCAGCAGTTTCTCAAGATGGACGGAAAGCCGGTATTTAAATGGGCGGTGCGGATCATTCCGGCTGCCGTGAATGAAGTACTTGACCTGGCTGAAATGTCGATTGACGATATCGATGTACTGCTTATGCACCAGGCCAACCGGCGAATCATCGACGCCGCTCTTGAAGTGCTGCCGATCCCTGCCGTGAAAGTCCCTGTCAACTTGCAGCATTACGGAAACACGTCGGCCGCGAGTATCCCGCTTTTGCTGGACGAGACAATCCAAAAGGGAATTGCCACACTTGAAAGCCGGATATTGATGTGTGGATTTGGAGCAGGATTGACCTGGGGTTCCTGCATCTACCAGGGGCGCAGCAACTAATCCAGTTCAAACTCCGAACTGGATGTTTGCTTTTCGTCATACAGCGGCAAGTAGCGGTAGTAGACTTCCAGTGTCATCGCTGCCAGAGTCGTGGCGTAAAGACGACCGCCGTGAACGTATCCAATTTCATCCGGATCCTGGAAGAACCAGCTTCCCCTGGACGCTCCTTCGGTTGCCTGGGCAGCAACCAGAAAGTCTCGCATCTCGTCGTTCCACCTGGTCCATTTTTCGCCGCCATAGTGGCTCATTACCTGGGTGGCATAATAGTTGTAGTACATGCCCGAGCGAAAATTGTCCTTGAGATCTTCGGTGACCGTCATTCCTGGTTTCCAGTCTCCCACTTCCGGTCCGCGTTCGCCGAGCCAATTAATTCCGGTCCCCAGCGCCGGGTTTTCCCTGGACCAGCCCATGTACATTTGGCAAAGCAATCCGACAGCCGTCATTCCCTTGCGTCGTTCTCCATCCGGTGTTGGATCGGTGTAACCGTAAAACGCACCGCTTTCGCTCGACATAAAATTCAGGAATCGGCGAGACTTTTTAATCACTTCGCTGTCGATTTCCAGGCCACACATATCTGCGGACTTGATCGCCATAATTTGCCAACCGGAAACCGACAAATCTCCTCGTTGCCGGGGGGTATAACGCCAGCCCCCGCCGTAGGGATCCTGGGCGAATTCGATGTATCGCATTGCTTGTTTGGCCGCCTCAACCAGCCGAACATCACTCGTCATTGCATAGGCTTCGCACAAGGCGATTGCTGCAAGACCGTGGTTGTACAATCCACCCCGGTCCTCTTCCCACGACCAGCCATTGCGGGTTTTATGGGCACTGGAAATCAGATAAGCCAGCCCGCGATCGACGGTTTCTGTATAGTCCCCTTCGAGATGCGTTTGCCCCGCACCGAGAAACACCAGCAAGGCCATGGCTGTTGCGGCACGTGGTGTGTCAGCAAAGTCACCGGCATTGGGGGACGTCCGGTGGTTGCCCGGTCCGTCGCGATGATCGAAGCTCCAGCTACCATCGGGCAGTTGATGATCGGCGATCCATTTCATGGCAAGTTTCACGGCGTTTTCGCTTTCAGGAGAACCGCCGTTTTTCATGGCAGCCATTTCGCGCTGCCCCGATTTGCGACCGGAAAGGGCGGCCGCAGTTCCGGCCAGCAAACCCGATGAGGAATTCGCTTCCATGTCCGACGAATCGGCTTCGTCCTTGCTTTCCTCCATGAAATCAGAAAACGATTCCGTAAATGTCTCGGACGAAAGATCGGTTTCCGACAGTACTTCGGTAACTTCCATTTCGTCCGGAATGTCCACTTCCGTATTTTGATTCAGGTCGTTCGACGCGTCACCGGAATCGAAGCTGACGCTTTCAAAGGGAGCAACATCGTCCGGTGCGTTGCCCGAAACGAGACTGACAAGTACTTTACCGGGAATGTCAAAGGTAAAAATCGCCAGCAGAATGATCAGCACCAGGTGAACAATGAAACTGGTCAGCCAGCCTGGAACTACCTGAAAGAACAAAAAACGATTTCCGACCGCATTTTGCGGCTGCTCGTTTTCGTCCAGTTCACTTGCCGATGGGACCGGCTGCTTGTCGGGATTGACAGACACAACAATATCCTCGCTGACAGAAAAGGCCCATACTGATTCTACCATCTGGCACGAACGGGACAAACTGCGCAGAATCAGCAGGGTTTCATCTATTTATCGGGCTGAAGCATGCCAATACCTGAACCTGAAAAAGCGGCGACTGAAAAAGCTGCGCCTGAAATTGTTCGTACGCTGTACGAACTGGACATGGCCATCGATCACCTGCGAAACAAGGGGCAGCGAATCGGCCTGGTGCCAACAATGGGTGCCTTGCACGACGGGCACCTGAGTCTCGTTCACGCCAGTCGCCGGCAATGCGACTCCACGATCGTATCGATATTTGTGAACCCGACGCAGTTCGCTCCCGGCGAGGATTTGACCAGGTACCCGCGACCGATTGAAAGCGACTTGCGGTTGCTGGCAGATGCGCATGTCGACGTTGTTTTTATTCCCGCTGCAAACGTCATTTATCCCGACGGGTGTACTACCGCGGTTGATCCTCCGCGAGTCGCCGCCGCACTCGAAGGAGAATCCCGCCCAGCGCATTTTCGTGGTGTGGCTACGGTTGTCCTCAAACTGTTCAACCTGACACGTGCGGATGTGGCCTTTTTCGGGCAAAAGGATTACCAGCAATCGCTCGTTATTCGCCACATGGTTCGCGACCTGAATGTGCCAATTGATATTGTCGTTTGTCCCATTGTTCGCGACGATGACGGGCTGGCATTAAGTTCGCGAAACATTTTTCTCGGCAGCACAGATCGAAAAGCGGCTTTGTCGCTTTCCCGCACATTGGGCATGGCGGAATCGATGATTCGGCAAGGTGAAAACGACGCGCGAATCGTGATGGCCGAAATGACCCAGGCACTGATCGAAGGGGGGGTTACGGAACTCGATTACGCCGTGGTAGCCGATGCGGACACGTTGCAATGGCTTGATGAAGTTCGTTTGCCCGTTGTATTGCTGATCGCCGCCCGCGTTGGAACGACGCGATTGATTGACAATGTTGTGCTGAATTGATTCCGGTTGACTGATTGATGCGACAAACACTTTTCTACATTCCACACTGGCTGTTTCAGGGACCGCTGCTGATCGCATGGCTGGTTCTCGGCGGATTGATATTTGCCTGGCTGGTCAAGAAACATGGCTGGACCGGTGATAGTTTCAACTTTATCCCCGTTTATGTAGTTGCCGCCGCGATATTGTTTTTTATCGTTCCAAAAATTGAAGTACTCGAATTGAACCCGGCCGATCCGGGGGGGGCTCCGATACCCGCCGGCCTTGCGATTCGCGGCTACGGGTTGTTTATGTTGCTGGGTCTGGCAGCCGGTGTGGGGCTTTCCATGTTGCGCGGCAAACGGCAAGGTGTCGATCCCGACCGGATTTTGACACTGGCATTCTGGATGGTGATTTGCGGGATCCTCGGCGCACGGATGTTTTACGTCATTCAGAAACACGAAGAGTTCACGGGTGGCAGTCTGGCTCAGGTCATTGGCCGGATACTGAACATGACCGAAGGAGGACTGGTCGTTTATGGCAGCTTGATCGGTGCGGCACTTGGCGGCTGGTTTTATTTATGGCGTGCGCAACTCCCGCTACTTCGTTTTGCCGACATCGCAGCGCCGGGGATGGTCGCCGGTTTGGCGTTGGGGCGAATGGGTTGTCTGATGAATGGTTGTTGTTTTGGAGGCATCTGCGAAGTCCCATCAATCGCCCAGTCGTTTCCGGCCGGTTCACCACCGTACATGCATCAGGTTTATCGGGGAGAGTTGATTGGAATTAAACCGGCCATGCACGGAAAGAGCAACTTGCAATCCAGTGATTCGCCACCTGGCGACGGATGGTTTTTTGCCGAATTAGTCGAGCCCGGTTCGCTTGCCGAGCAGTCGCAAGTTGTTTCAGGCGATTGGTTTCGAGTACACATGCCCGATGGAGATCTGCCGTCGGATAAATATTTTCGCGCGGAGAAAGCGAACATTAAAACTGGCCTGGCGATTGGGATCGAGGAGCCGAACTCGTTTACTGAAATTCCCCTTTCGAAGTTGCCTGTCTGGTCGAGGGGTGTCTACCCGACCCAACTATTGGCAGCCCTTGATGCCAGCCTGTTAACAGCACTGTTGTGGTTTTACTTTCCATTTCGACGTTACGATGGTCGGGTGTTTGCGTTGATGCTGGCCTTGCATGCGATCTCGCGATTTACACTTGAAATGGTTCGCCAGGACGAATCCGGTTTATTTGGCACTGGCCTGACGAACGCGCAGTTCATAAGCATCGGAATGCTGGTCGTCGGAACGACCCTCTTTTTTGCTTGCAGGCAGCGGTCTCTTTAAAGGACTTTTCACACCTGGATCAGTAAGATTGCGGGTTTCCCAAGCAGTTAAAATCGATACCCATAATCGCCTCGCGGGCCTATAATCGAGTTAAATTGGTCGATTGGTAGCAGAAAATCAGCGAAAAGCCGGCGTTTTCAAGGGATCGCAGCTTCTCAAAGGAACTTTTCCACGGAATTGGTCGTCTCTAACATGAACAAAACCGGGCCAGCCAACGATGACTCGCAACTGATTGAGCAATCGATCGGCGGCGACACCATGGCCTTTGGTCAACTCGTTTTGCGCTATCAGGACCGACTGTTCAACAGCATGGTCCATTACTTGCGGAACGAGTCCGAAGCCGAAGAGGTGGTTCAGGACAGTTTCATCTTGTCATTTACGCGCCTGAAAACGTTTCAGGGGAAAAGCTCGTTTTATACCTGGTTATATCGAATTGCTTTTAACACGGCGATCAGCCGGCGACGACGAAGCCGACCCCAAGTTTCGCTGGAACGGGATTTGGCCGGCTCGGGCAAGGAGCTGAACGGCGGCGAACCGCGCCCCGAATTGCAGCTTGATCTGGACGAACGAACAAGCGAACTGATGGCTGCTCTTGGGCGGCTCAACGAAGAACACCGCTCCATTCTCGTGTTACGGGAAATGGATGAACTTAGTTACGAAGAAATCTCCGAAATCCTCGACATGCCGGTGGGTACCGTTCGGAGTCGACTGCACCGGGCCCGCGCACAACTCAAGGAGGAACTGGCTGGCTATTTTCAGGATGACACGACCAACTCAACCACCTAACGATCACTCGCTCGCCTCAGCTTCCACACTTCCACGAGTATTGAAATGTCCATCACCTGGACAAACGAAAACCTGAACGACTATCTCGACGACCGGTTAAGTCCAGCCGACCGCGCGGAACTCGAGACGATCATCCGTAACGACGCGGTTGCCGTCGATTCCCTGCGCGAACTTCGCCGAATGCGGATTGACCTTCGCAAGGCCCCCCGTTTTCAGTTGAACAAGGACTTTGCTGCGCGCGTCGTGGCCAGCCTGAAACAAGGTGATAATCCGTCGTTGGCCGATCCGATTGCCGGAAATTCCGGCATCGCTACTTTTGCGACTCCACCATCGTCAATATCCGTTTCATCGGTATCGGTAACGACTTGGCGCGCTGTTGCCGTCGCCATGACCACGATTGCCGCGTCCCTATTGCTGATCATTTTGGTCCGACCCGAACTCCCAGGCCGTGAAACCGTGGGGCAACGGCCCAGTGCCGACTCGACTGCCCGGGACAAATACCCAGGGAATGCTCCCAACAACAGTGGAAGCAACGGTGCGCCGATCGAAACAGAGCTGGAGCTTGCCAATCGATCGGTCGATGATGGCGCCGACGGATCCGATTCGAAAACCGGTTTCGCAACAGACCCCCGGGTTTCCATGGGTGAGCCATTCGAAGAGTCTGGCGACTCAGTGCCATCCAGGGATCAGCGCGCCAATGAGAATGATTCCTCATCAGAAACACAACTTGATGGCGTCGCAAATAGCGGCGAGGCTAATCACGCTCCCTCTTTGCCTGCGCCGACAGAACCTGCCGACCTGATGAAAAAGGATCTTGACATCAAGGCCGATCCGGAAGGTCGTGAGTCCGTTGCACAGAGCGAAATTGCCGCTGCCGCCAATAAGGAGGAAGGGGCGGAACCCGGGGATCAATTCCTCGCTGATTCATCGCAACTCCAGTTTGAAGAAGTGGTCGTCGTTTCGACCACACGCCAACAAATGGAATTTGTCGTCGGATCGTTGGCCAAGGTCTCACATAAACAAGAAGTGGTGGACGATCGACTTGTTCCGGATGGTCATATCCATTCGCGGACCCAGAAAAGCCTGGATGGCAGCGACGAACGGAGCGAATCTGTTGACAATCAGCTTGCCGATGCGATCGTCACACACGAACCGATCGTTACCTACTTGTCGAACCAGTACCTTTCAATCGAGGCGACGCCGGATCAGCTTGTTGCCCTTTTGGAAAAAATTGGCGCACCTTCGTCGCGGATGGTGGCACAGCACCCGGAACAATCGATGTCGATCAATCAATTTTTATCGCGCGACGATTCGACGACCGACGACGCGCCTGGTGCCGGTGCCGCTGGGAGCGGCGGCGGATCAGTCATGAATCCCGCTGGTGTTGGCCTGGAAGAAAAAGGGGTTGGGGAGATCAGGGCCACGATTCTGGAACCTGTCGTACCTCTGCAGCATCAGGCAGAAAGTTATCGGGATCGACCAGAACCTGTGTTGCCGGATGCTGTCGACACTTCGGAGGCACCCGCGCCAGCAGTTCGTCGCTACCTGATTATCCTGGAAGTTACCCAACCGGGTGCGACGGAGCCGGAGAAATAGGCAGCAGGATAGGCAGTAGGGCCAAGGGTCTTGACCCGTTTTATGGTTTTGGCAAACCAAAACGGGGTTTGATACGTTTAAAGAAGTATTACTGTATCTCGCGACTATGACCGACGGATATCGACCGATGAAACGGGTTCACTTTATTTGCCTGGCGCTGCTTGCTGGGTGCGGGACGACTTCAAGCACCGGATACGAAGAATCTGCCGACCGACCGGTGCGAATGGCTGTGACACCAAACTTGTCCCGCTCAAATGCAGACAGTTTCATAGGGTCTGCCGCTGCGGAACGAGCAGCAGGGGGCCAAATAGCAGGAGAAGCAAACGGTGAATTCCAGAGTTCGGCCACCGCCATTCCGCAAGCGGCCGAGCGAAGGATCATTTACACGGCCTCGCTGAGTCTGGTCGTCGACGATTTTGACGGACTGGAAAAGCAGATTCGCGAAACGGTCAAACAGCATCAGGGATACCTCTCCCGATCCGATCTGGGGCGCATGCAAGGTCAACAACGGAGTGGTAACTGGACTGCGCGGATCCCCGTGGACCAGTACGAAACCTTTATCCAGGCAGTTTCAGCGCTCGGTGTGCCGGCATCGCTCATTCAAAACGCTGCGGATATCACTGAGGAATTCGTAGACATCACTGCCCGAATCGACAACAAACGCAAGCTCGAGGCGAGAATCCTCCAGTTGCTGGAGCGACCGGAAGACAAGATTCAGCATGTCATTGAAGTTGAAACAGAATTGGCGCGGGTTCGCGAAGAAATCGAACGAATGGAAGGTCGGTTGCGTTATATTTCGGACCAAACCGCCATGACGACGGTAAACATCGACGCCCGCGAAGAACGCAACTATCAACCTCCCCAGGCACTTACTCTTGGCAATCGCATTTCAACCGCCTGGAGCAACTCACTGGAACATACCATCCAGATCTTTCAGAACACCCTTGTCTTTTTGGTACGAAACGCAATTGGGATCGTCGCCTGGATCGTCGGGCTGACATTCGGCTGGATCGTTTTCCGCTTTGTTTGGCGCAGATTCCGCGGCGTTCCGGCACAGGAATATTGAACGCCTCAAAGAACGACCTGGCTAACTTGTTTGTAGCGAAAACATTCGGGGTGGTGGTCGTTGACGATCCCCATCGCTTGCATGAATGAGTAACAAGTCGTTGGGCCAACGAATTTCCAGCCGCTGCGTCGAAGCTCCTTGCTCATTGCTGTTGATTCTGGTGTCACTGCCCGTTTCGCATCGAACTTGTTTTTTCCGGCGGGTCGGAAAGACCAAAAGAACTTGTCCAGAGTACCGGTTTTTTGTTGCATGTCGCGGGCAGCACTGGCGTTGTTGATTACTGCTTCGATTTTGCCCCGGTGCCGAACGATTCCTTCGTTGGTCAATAACTTTTCCACTCTGCGCGTCGTGAAGCGTGCGACGCGGTCAATCTCAAAATCATGAAACGCCTGGCGAAACGATTCCCTTTTGCGAAGAATCGTGATCCAGCTCAAGCCGGCCTGAAAGCCTTCCAGACAGATCTTTTCAAACAGCTTTTGATCGTCGTGTTGGGGCACGCCCCATTCGCAATCGTGGTAATCGATGTAGAGAGGATCGACACCACACCACCCGCAGCGCTTGATTCCATCCACGCCGGTTTTGATAAATTTGCTCACAAGCGGATTCTCCCTGCCGAAAATTGTGCAAAACCGGCCTGACTGTTCGATTCCAAACAGGAATCTGCCAACCGGTGGACCCGTAACTGATTCAAATCTGTCGGGTCGGCAACTAACATAGTGCTTTACTTTGCTACCAACAATCGAATCCATCGACGAACACCCTGCGAGGCTTGCACCATGCGATTTTACTTTCGTCACTTTTTCCAGATTCAAAACACAAAACTACTGCTTGCCGCCGCGCTGGGTTGCGTGTTGTTTTTGACGACAGCCGCCGCATCGGCACAAGACTCCGATGAACCCGTGGACAAACAGCCAGGCATCAACTCCGGGCTGGTCAGCAGTCTTGCCCTTCGCGGAATTGGGCCGGCATTTATGTCGGGCCGAATTGGTGACATCGCCATCGATCCTGTTGACCGCAGCACATGGTACATCGCGGCTGCATCTGGTGGTGTCTGGAAAACTGAAAACGCCGGCGTGACCTGGAAACCGATCTTTGACAACTACGGTTCGTACTCGATCGGTTGTGTTGCGATCGATCCAAACGACCGGTTCACCATCTGGGTTGGAACAGGCGAAAACAATTCGCAGCGCAGCGTCGGCTACGGCGACGGCCTTTACAAATCCATTGACGGAGGCTCGTCGTTCAAACGGGTGGGACTTGAGAACAGTGAGCACATCGGCAAGATCGTAATTCACCCCGAGGACAGCAACACGGTTTTTGTTGCAGCTCAGGGACCGCTTTGGCGTTCCGGTGGCGATCGCGGACTTTACAAAACTACCGACGGTGGCAAGAGCTGGAACAAGGTACTCGACATCAGCGAAAACACCGGTGTCAATGAGGTCCACATGGATCCGGGCAACCCCGATATCATGTACGCTTCCAGTTACCAACGGCGTCGACATATCTGGGTGCTGATCGATGGCGGACCGGAATCAACAGTTTATCGTTCGATCGACGGTGGCAATACCTGGAATAAGTCTGATGGGGGATTGCCGGGGGGCGACAAGGGAAAAATCGGGCTGGCGGTATCGCCTGTCAATCCGGAGATTGTGTATGCCATTGTCGAAGCGAGTGGTGAACAAAGCGGTTTCTATCGAAGTGCCAATCGGGGCGTTTCATGGCAACGCATGAGTGATCACGTTGCCGGAAGCCCGCAATACTACAACGAAATTGTGGCTTGCCCGCACAAGCTCGATCGAATCTATTCGCTCGATACGTTTTTGCAGGTTTCCGAGGATGGCGGCACGACTTTCAGCGGACTTGGCGAAGCCGACAAACACGTCGACAACCATGCACTTGCCATCGATCCAAACGACGAAGAACATTTGATTGTTGGCTGTGACGGTGGCGTTTACGAAACCTGGGACCGCGGCGTTACGTATGATTTCAAAGCCAACTTGCCACTCACCCAGTTTTACAAGGTCGCCGTTTCCAACGACAAGCCGTACTATTACGTTTACGGCGGCACGCAGGACAATGCCACCCAGGGCGGCCCGTCGCGCACGACCAACACGCACGGCATTCGCAATAGCGACTGGTTCGTGACCGTGTTTGGCGATGGTTTTGATCCAGCAGTCGATCCGGACGACCCCAATACCGTTTATTCGCAGTGGCAATACGGTGGCCTGGTTCGTTACAACCGAAAAACGGGATTGAATGTCGACATCAAGCCGCAAGAGGCCGCCGGTGGCGCACCACTGCGCTGGAACTGGGACTCGGCACTTGCCATCTCGCCACACAACAGCAAACGAATTTACTATGGTTCGCAGATCCTGTTTGCCAGCGATGATCGAGGCGACAACTGGACTGCCATCAGCGAAGATCTCTCCCGCAATCTGGACCGAAATACCCTTAAAGTCATGGGGCGTGTTTGGGAGATCGACGCGGTTGCCAAAAACGATTCGACTTCGTTGTACGGTTCGATTGTGACAGTCAGCGAATCGCCCAAAGTCGCCGGGTTGATTTACGCCGGCACGGACGACGGTGTGTTTTCGGTTACCGAAGACAACGGTGCCACCTGGAAAAAAATCGAGAAATTCGGCTCGCTTGAAGTTCCCGAGTTTGGTTACATCAACGACATCGAGGCGGATATTCACGATGAAAACACCGTGTATGCTGCTGTCAACAATCACCAGCGCGGCGATTTTCTTCCCTACATTGTCAAGTCAACAGATCGCGGTGCAACGTGGACGAAAATCTCCGGAAATTTACCGGATCGCGGCAGCGTTTACACGCTTAAACAAGACCATGTGAATCCGAAACTGCTCTTCTGTGGCACCGAGTTTGGTTGTTACTTTACGGTGGACGGCGGCGAGAAATGGGTCCAGCTCTCCAGCGGTATTCCAATAATTGCCATTCGCGATATGGAAATTCAACAGCGCGAAAATGATCTGGTACTTGCTTCATTCGGGCGGGGATTTTTTATTCTCGATGACTACTCGCCACTTCGCGAACTGACGGCGGAATTGCTTGAATCGAATCAGATTCTGCCCATCAAAACCGGTAAGATGTACATGCAGGACGCTCCGTTGGCGGGCGACGGACGAGCCTTTCAGGGCGCGAACTTTTACGTCGCCCCCAATCCGGAATTTGGTGTAACGTTTGCATTCCACCTGAAGGAAGATCTGAAAACCAAAAGAGCGGAACGCCTCGAAAAAGAAAAGGAATCAAAATCAGCGGGCAAAGACACTCCCTACCCGAGTTGGGAAGATGTGAAAGCCGAAGATCGTGAGATCGCACCCGTTCGCTGGATGACGATTCGCGATGAACAGGGGAACACCGTTCGCCGTTTGTCGGCAAGCACCTCCAAAGGCCTTCATCGAATCAACTGGGATTTCAGGCATACCGGACAGGGAGGAGGCGGGCGTCAAGATGACGGCACAGGCCCGCTGGCGGCGCCCGGCAAGTACACCGTTGACATCACCCAGATGGTGAATGGCGAAATGACCGAACTGGTTTCTCCAAAAGATTTCGATATCGAACCTTTGGGATTTGAAAACTTTACCGAACCCGACCGGGCCGAGATCGTGACGTTTTGCAAACTGGCCAGCAAGTTGGCGATTTCTGTCAATGCCGCCAGTGCACTTGCTGCCGAGGCCAACACGGAGCTTGATCGAATCATTGGTGTCATTGAATCGACGCCCGATCTGGATGTGACGATGCTGAATGATGTGCGCGCCGTTAAAACGAAATTGGCCGACGTTTTGGAAAAGTTTGACGGTGATCCGACCAGGCCTCGTCACAACGAAGCAGCTTATCCCGGATTTTCAGGTCGAATTCCAACCATGATGTTCGGTGCCATGGGTTCGTACGAAGGCCCAACGGGCACCCATCGCAGCCAGTACGACATCATTGAATCGGAATTCTCAACGGCACTGGATGAGCTGCGAACGATTCTCGATTCCGACATCGTGGAAATTCGCAACAAGCTCGATGCGGCCGGAGCGCCATGGACTCCTGGTCGAAAGATCCCGGACTGGAAGTAGGCGATTTTTTTGGTTGAAGGCAACTCATACGGGCGGGTTTTCGATGACGGAAACCTGCCCGTTTTTTTGCAGGAACTTATTCGTTTTCTCACCAGGAAACACAAGCGGTTGGATCAACTAATCCGTTTTCGGAGGCAATTAATAGCTCCCAACACCAGGGCCGTGGCGAACTGAATCATGGCGAAAACGAAGGCCAAAAAGATCAGCGCTATTGGCAGGACCGGGTTCATACCAGACTGGCCAATACTTTGAACCAACATCAACACACTGAACATGTTGGTCGCCAGGATTGTTGCAGCGCTTGCAAGCTGGCGGATGGTCGGATGACGAAAACAGGCGGAAACCGACAAATAGCAACCGGCGAAGGCAAACAAGGCCGGAAGCAAGCAGCAAAACAGGATTTGAATGGAGGCTAACATTGGACTTCTCTCGATTGCACGTGTGGCGATTTACTGCCAATACATCCAGAGAATTCCTTTGTGACAACGATTCTGGACATTAATGTTGCAAACGAGCAAAAACGCCAGAATCCCCAGGAATTCGGGGCTTTTGCGTTGGTTTCAGCAACCAGCTCTGGCCCGATGCTTACTCCCCTTTGCGCTGCCAACCGACGGGCTGGGTCCAGGCTTGCTCAACTTGTCCTTCGAACGACGGGTCGGAATGAGGTCGCGACGAAGTGATCACGGCGCGGACATAGACTTCACCGCCGCGCAACTTGTAGGACGGGCTTAACGTCGTGTCGCGTGCGAGGACTTCGCCGACGTCGGAGGAATATTGCTGCGTCGTTTGCACCGAAATGCCCTGGTCATCGAGAACAGGCTTGCTCGCTTCGTCGTAACCAACTCGGGTACCAATAAATCGGGTTTCGTACTTGACGCCCTTCTGTTCATGAATTTTGATCTTGAGTTCCCGGGTTTCTGAATCGAAGTCGATCCCGGCGAGAGTCACTCCGCTGCTGGAATAAAAATCACCGCAGGCAATCGCATTCATCAGGGCGTCAGCCGTTAATTCGCTGGCCCGCACCGTGATCCAGCCCCGTCCCGGATGGCTCCCCGCTCGACCGTGGTAGTAATGACTGTCATCGGTTGCCAGGCCCAACAGTGGCGGGTACTTGAGTTTGTCGAGCCGAAGCGTATTTGCAACGTCCCACATCCGTTCAGCCGACGCTCGCTGATCGTTGCCTGCATGATTGACTCCGGGGTGACCATTGTAGATTTCAAAATGCGTGGCGCGTCGCACGAATGCCAGATCTTCGGCGGTTACCGCCCACCCGTAATTCGGGTGATTCAGTTGCATAAACATCCGCCGTCCAATCGCCTGTGACTGGACTTCCAGCATTCGAAAGTTGTTGTCGATGGCCTCTCGCACCGATTTGCCGCCAGCCGGTTGCAATAGCTGTTCCAGATTGACTGCGTTAAGGTGTACAGGCAACTGGTCAACTGAGTCGCTGACTTCTTCGCCTTCCAACAACAAAAACTGATCTCTTTTTTCGAATTGGCTTCGATATTCGCTGAGCGGGGTTAATCGAATTTGTGTTCGGGCTTCGTGTTCCTGTGTCTGCATCAATGAATCACCAAAGGCCTTACGGTACTTTTCGATGGCCGCTTCACCTCCTCGCTCTACGATCTCTTCCTGATCCATCCAGCGATCGCCTCGTGCCAAAATGTTGTGGTCGGTCATTGCCAAAAAGTTGTATCCGTGATCGACGTACCACTTCGTAATCATTTCGGGAAAGTCATCGCCATCACTCCATAACGAATGTGTATGCAAGTTTCCACGATACCACGCGCTTTTTTGTTTCGCTGAATCGATTTCTTCATTTTTCGGCGCTGGTTCATCGGCACCCGATCGCGAGGCAATCGTTTCCTGGGCAACGTGCCGAAGCCAATTTTGGGTCGCCTTATCGATGCGGAATTTGTCATCATCGGGCAACACTTCCGGGTTCTTTCCTGTGATCGAGGCGTATAGTACAGTCGCCGTCAAATACGCTCCTGTGGCGTTCGAGTGGTTCCCGTCATTGTCATGAAGTGGAACATCGGGCCGCTGTGCCATGGCCAACTGCCACGCCACGCCAACCGGCGACAACTCTGCGCCGGTTGGATCAGCAATCGATTGATAGACTTTTTCGATCCGCTCCGTCTCACCTTCGACATCCAGCCGACCCCACTCGCAAAACAGAATTACTCGGGTACCGGATTTGTTCGCGAGTTGGCACAGCTCGATTGCTGGCTCGATCGGGTAGGTATACTTTCCGCTGCTGCTGATTTTTTGCCCCTGTAAAACGAGCACGTCCCAATCGCCGTTCCCGATTTTTGATTTAAGCCCTTTGTCCATATTGAATTGTTCGAGGAATCCCTGAATTCTGGATTCGCAAACAACCGTTCCTGATTCCGAAGTTGCCTGCATCATTTGCTGAACGAGCTGGGGAACGTCGAAGTATTGTGTGTGACTATTGCCCAGGAACAGCACTTTGGTGACGGGTTCCAGCAAGGAATTGGCTTCGGCCAGAGGCGTGGCGTGCGACGCATGGACGCGATGCTGGGTCTTTGCTGGTTCCGGTGTCTGGTTACAGCCATGCAAGCAAATCAGCAGCAGGCAAGAAAGAATTGCACCTGAAGCCAAATCCCGTTGGTGGGGTGCGCGTTGGATCATCATCCCTGGCTCCAGTGACTTGTTGATGCGATTTTCGTTGCGGATACCGTGTCACCCGACCAACGCGCTCGCGGAATCAGACTGAGTCTTAATCGATTCATCATACTTTTCGTATCCGGCAAGTCCTGCTACGCTTGTGTCGAACGAAAACTTTAGATCGCTTCATTGTGACGATGTTCACACAACAACAGAATTGCCGGGACCATGAAGGTCATATCATTGCAATCCGGAAGCAACGGCAATTCGTTTTACGTCGAAGCGGACGACGTGCAATTGTTGTTTGACGCAGGAATTACAGGCAAACAGGCTCAATCGCGATTGGCCAGTCATGGCAGGGACATCAACGATTGCCGGGCCTTGTTCATTACCCATGATCATAGTGATCACACTTGCGGCATGGGCGTTTTTCATCGCAAGTTTAATCTTCCTGTGTATCTGACGGAGAAAACGCTGAGCGCGGCGCAGCGAAGTATCAACATTGGTCCGATCAGCGATGTTCGATTCTTCAAACCGGGACAGCCCGTCGAGTTCCTGACCAACAGCGGCGATCCGGTACTGGTTCATTCGATACCGACGCCGCACGATAGCGCCGAGGGTGTGGCTTTCGTCATCGAACATCAGGATAAACGAGTCGGGATCCTGACCGATCTCGGGCACGTATTTGACGGACTTCGCGAGGTTTTACTTTCCCTCGACGCCGTAATCATTGAAAGCAACTACGATCCGCATTTGCTTCAGCAGGGTCCTTATCCTGAACATCTCAAAAATCGGATTCGCGGAAAAGGAGGGCACATTTCCAATTCCGAGTGCGCCGAGTTGCTGGGTCGGGTCTCCTTGTTTCGGCGGCTGAAATGGGCATGCCTCTGCCATTTGTCGGAAGAAAACAATCGCCCGGAGATCGCGGTGGCCGCCAGCCGGCTGGCGGTTGATCCGAACGTCGTGATTCACGTCGCCAGTCGCAGCGGCGTTTCCGATGTGATGGAAGTCTGACTCACCAAACCGAAACCGAAACAGTCATTCAGCACATCGAATTGTCCGAGACGCCGGTCCACCCGACCGGATATTGATTGGCTGCTTATCATGTGCGCAGTATTTCAGAAGTTGTGAATCACTTCAAGCAGAACTGGATTATTGAACTGATCGATGGCAGCATCGAGCAAGCTTGTCGTGACAGTGGAATGACCTGGATACAATCATTGCTTAATCCGGTGACTACGATTCAACTCTTTTTACTACAGGTCTTGTTTGGGAACACAGCCTGTAGTCACTTGCTTCGATTGACGCGACTGGCTTTTTCTGCAGCCGGTTATTGAAAGGCTCGGTTGCGAATCAAGATTGAGGTGTTCCAGCTACTTCTGGAACGTTGCGTCGAACAGCTTCAGCAAGCGACGCTCAACTCCGGCAAGTGGCTGGGCCATCGTGTGTTTATCGTTGATGGTTCCAGTTTCTCGATGCCCGATACGCCAGCGCTTCAATCGCATTTCGGACAACCGGGTTGCCAAAAGGCGGGGTGCGGATTTCCAACGGCTCACTGGTTGGCGATGCTACATTTGCAAACTGGAATGATCACCGCCATGTTCACGTCGCCGATGCGAACTCACGATATGGCCAAAACAACTGAATTGCATCCCGAACTCAGGCCGGGCGACCTGCTGCCGGGTGATCGCGGGTTTTGCTCGTACACGCATTTGGCGTTGTTAATGGCGCGTAAAGTTGACGCCGTGTTTCGTATGCATCATCGAATGATCGTTGACTTTACACCCAATCGCGCCCATGCGGTTCCCGGTAAAGGCAAGTCGGAAAAGATAAAAGGTTTGCCTCGTTCAAGATGGCTTCGGAGACTTGGTGTCCAGGACCAGGTTGTACAGTGGCTCAAACGCCCAGGCGATATACCGGGTTGGATGCCGAAAGAACAATACGACGAACTGCCGTCGCAGTTGACCGTTGGCGAACTTCGCTACACGATCGACAAGAAAGGTTTTCGCGTCAAACAAATCACACTGGTCACGACACTGCTGAATGATCAACTCTATTCGCTTGATGATATTGCCGAACTGTTTCGCCGACGCTGGGAAATTGAAACCAACTTTGGCCACATCAAGACAACGATGGGCATGGACGTCGTTAAATGCAAAACCGTCGACGGCGTACTGCGGGAACTGCACGCATTCGCCCTGGTTTACAATCTGGTCCGGCAGGTGATGCTGGAGTTGGCCGCCCGTCAAAATGTTCCCGTCAACCGAATCAGTTTCATTGACGCGATTCGCTGGCTGCAAAATTTCGATCCGCAACAAGCACCCACAAAACTTCAGCTAATTCCCATCCGGCCAAACCGACATGAACCACGAGTCAAAAAGAGAAGACAGAAAGAGTACACACTCATGACCAGGCCCGGAAACGAGCTGAAGCAAATGCTGATCTAACAAACACTTACACAGATGTTAATGCCATTCAGACCTGACCCCTTTTCTCCCCTTTTCTCTCCTCGTCAACCAAGGCTCGAACCAGTACTTTCAGCTCAGCCAGTTTTCCCGGAATCAATAATTCGCAAAACGATCGACGTTTTTCCTCCAGTTGCTGTTTCTCGGTTTCAATCAATAACTGAAAGCGTTGAATACTCCCGTCATCCTTGACTCCTTCCAGAATGCGGGAAAACGTCGCAACAGTATTAACATGATCGTTGATTGGGCCAAGTTGTTCCTGCAGCTTGCGAAACTCCCTTGTCGTTTGTTTTACCAAAGCGGGAGCAAATGCCTTCTTCAAAATCTCAAGTGAATAGCGAACGCGTTTGGCACTGATCCGCAGTCGGTGCAGCGACGTGAAATCGAACGGAAGCGATTCAGCGGCAACAAAAAATTTTGAGATCGATTGTTCAATCGCTGTCCGAGCCGCTTGCTCGAAGCTGATGTTGCTCCTGCAAATTCCGTTTACCAACGTTTCGATTCGTCGGCGAAATCGCTTTCGCTTTGCCGAAAGGTATTCGTCGACCAGAGGGAGTTGGGCTTTGCTGCGCTGTTTTTTGAGTTTTTTGAGAAGTTTTTTTATTGGCTTGTCGTTTTCATCCGACACAATGGCGGCAAGTCGGCTGGCCAACACATCGAGATCGCGAGCCTTGCCAGCGGCACGGCGAAATCGGCGCAGCCGGTTTTTCATCCAGCGCAATTCCCGCTTCCTGACAAACTGTGAAAAAACTTCCAGTGCCGCCCCGGCGCTGCGAGTCGCCACTCGAAGCTGATGTACATAATCAGAATCCTTCCCGGTTTGATTGGCAGTCGCTTTGGCCGCATGCCAGACATTGTCGAGATGAGTACGCAGGATCTTCCTGCCGACTACATGCGCCGGTTGTTTTGCAACAGACTTTCTCTCTTGTTTGTTCACTTTTTTCTTGACGCGTAAAGTAACGAGCTTCTTTGCTGGAATGACCTTCTGCGTTGTGCACGAGTCATCTGCGTTGTGCGAAGGTCTGCCCACCGGTCAGCGCCTCGTACCATTGCAAGCCGATGCTATTGTACTACTTGGGGCGTCGTAAAGGGGTCAAAGCTCATTTGCCGGAACGGCCCTTCGGGTGCTGCGCACAAATGAGCAATGACCCAATGGTTACGACACTGAGAACCGCGTCACCGAATGGAACCGGAGCGACAGCAACCAGAATCAAACCTGGAACCTGTCGCTGGTTGGCGACTGGAACAGCTTCAATCAGACTGGCACCCACGGTCCGACCCATGAATTCATTTCATTCACTGGTACCAATTCGGGTACACTCACGCACGATGTGAAGGGCAAGATAATTGCTTGCAGATTTGGTTCATGAAAACCAAAGACGAAAGTGATCTCCGAACGGCAGAACAGTTCCGGCCAACTATTACTCTGCAGAAATTTCCCGGCACGTTCAAATGCTGGATCGCCGCTGCCATGTTCGATTGCGATGTCCGGTTGCACGCCCACATCTTCGATTGGATCTCCATAGGGTGTCAGTGACATCCAGCGCTAGTACCAATCGTCGACGCCGTTGGGCAATGGAACAGGCTCCGGGTTCCCGCTTGCGCCGCGTGTCGGCATGCCGATCAGGGTGCAATGGGGCAGGGCATTCATCCGGTATCAGCGATCGCGGCTAACCTCGCCTGGTTCGACACGTTCGGTAAAATCTTGCCGGAGGTGAAAAATCCGGCTTTTTTTGTCTGTGTATCGTTTGAGCTTTGGCCGGTAGAATGGTGTGTTCCATGGGAGATCGTGTTCCTGCTGGAATCGTTGCCGATTCGCCCAATCCCGTGACTCGCTGGGGTTCTTTCTGTCATGAAGTTTAACAATATTCTCGAAACCGTTGGCCGTACACCTCTGGTTCGACTGAACCGAATCAATCAGGGACTGAAGCCGACAATCTACGCCAAAATCGAATACTTCAATCCTGGCGGAAGTGTCAAGGACCGGATCGCGATCACCATGATCGACGAAGCCGAAAAACGCGGCGACCTGAAGGCGGGGGGTACAATTATCGAAGGGACCAGCGGCAACACCGGAATGGGACTGGCACTGGTTGCTGCCGTTCGCGGGTACAAGTGCATTTTTACGACGACCGACAAACAGTCGCAGGAAAAAGTCAATCTGCTGAAATCGCTCGGCGCGGAAGTCATAGTTTGCCCGACCGCCGTTGAGCCGGATGATCCACGTTCCTATTACTCGATTGCAAAGAAACTTGCCGGCGAGATTCCGAACTCCTATTACCCCAATCAGTACGACAATCCCGACAACACGGAAACCCATTACATGACCACGGGTCCGGAAATCTGGGATGACACCGATGGCAGAATCACGCACTTTGTCGCCGGCATGGGAACCGGAGGAACCATTTCGGGAACAGGGCGTTACCTCAAGGAACAGAACCCGAACATCAAGGTGATCGGTGTCGACCCCATCGGCTCGCTGTTCCACGAATTCTTTCACAAGGGAACTGTCGGTAAGGCGCATACATACGTTGTAGAAGGCATCGGCGAAGATATCTTTCCCTCGACAATGCATTTTCAGTATTTGGACGACTGCCTGCAGGTGACTGATCGGGATTGCTTTGTTACTGCGCGGAGACTGGCGCGGCAGGAAGGGATCTTTACAGGGGGATCGGCAGGTGCTGCCGTTTGGGGTGCCCTTGAAGTTGCTCGCAATCTCGACGAAGACGACTTTATGGTGATCCTGATCCCTGACACAGGTCGGCAATACATGAGCAAGGTCTTCAACGACGAATGGATGCGCGACAATCAGTATCTGGGACCAGCGATCAAAATCAGTGTTGGCCAATGCGTCCGCGCCAAGAGCCGCTTCAAGCAATTGCATTTCATGCATCCGGATGACAATGCCCATGAAGCGATGGCGCGCATGGAAGAACTTGACATCTCGCAGATGCCGGTCTTCGAAGACGATCGACCGATGGGTTCGATCACCGAAGATCGCCTTGTGACCCTGGTGTTGCAAGGGTACGACCTGCGGCACACGAAAGTTCGGGAAGTCATGGAATCATCGTTTCCAATCGTCGAGCCGGAAACTCAAATCGACCAGATTACGGGCTTGTTGCGTGGTGATACGCCTGCTGTTTTTGTGCGAATGAATGACCGGTTCGAGATCATTACCAAATACGACGTAGTGCACACGATTGCCAAGATGAAGGAAATAAGTGAATTGGCCGCCAGTACTTCATAGGCACTCCTCCGTTCAAATACCGGGTGTTCCGATTGATTCGTTATGAGCAAACAAACACTTCGATCACCGTTTCCCGAAATGGACCCGTACCTCGAGCGCTATTGGGGTGACGTTCATACCAGCTTGATGGTTTACGCCCGCAACCAGCTAAACCCGCAGCTCCCCGCCTATTTACGGGCGCGAGTCGAAGAGGGGGCAACGGTGATCGTGGACGGAAAACCAAAACGAACCATTTATCCAGACGTCAGTGTTATTGAAGAGCCTGGTGACACTTATACTTCAACGACGACTTCGATTGAAATCGCTGATCCACTTGTCTTAACCCTGGACGAAGACTCCGGCGAAACCCGTCATATCGAGATTATCGACACGAGCGATGAACATCACGTGGTGACCGTGATCGAATTCATTAGCCCCTCGAACAAGGTCGGCAGTACGGGCAAGGCTGCTTATCGTCGAAAGCAAATCGAGTATCTTGAATCGCAAGTCAACCTGGTCGAAATCGATTTGATTCGGCAAGGCGATTTCGTCCTGGCTTTCCCTGAAAGCCGGATCCCCAATGACTGGCGAACAACCTACCAGATCTGCGTGCGCCGCACACATATCGAAAACCAGGCGGAGCTTTATCGCCTGCCGCTACAGGAAAAACTGCCCAACATCCGAATTCCACTTCGACCAACCGATACGGACGTGGTCCTGCAAATACAACCGTTGATAGACGATTGTTACCGTGATGGCGGCTATGGGGAAATCGACTACGACCAGCAACCCGAACCCCATTTCGATGAAAACGACGCCCTATGGGCCCAGGCCTTGATCGAACAATCGCGAAAGAAATAGACCAGACACAGCTCGCCAGCCACGCCTGGAACCACTCACTCTACAACAACCCGCAGAAAGCCCTCGAATGAAAATCGCCACGCGCGCCATTCACGCCGGACAACAGCCTGATCCATCCACCGGTGCAATCATGACGCCGGTCTACATGACGTCGACGTATGTGCAAAGTGCGCCTGCCGAACACCTTGGGTACGAATATTCCCGCAGCGGCAACCCGACGCGAACGGCGCTGGAAGGAAACCTCGCATCACTGGAAGATGGCCGGTTTGGACTGTCGTTTGCCAGTGGATTGGCGGCGGAAAACACGGTGCTGCATTTGCTGAGCTCCGGCGACCACATTGTGACAGCACGGGACGTCTACGGCGGCACGTTTCGCTTGTTTGACAAAGTGTGGAAACAACTCGGAATTACCTTCACATCCGTCAACGCCTGGGACCTGGACGAAATTCGCAATGCGATGCGTCCAGAAACGAAACTTGTCTGGCTGGAGTCTCCATCAAATCCGCTGCTGCGCTGCACGGATTTGGCAGCAGCGGCGACAATCGGGCATGCGGGCGGTGCGCATGTTGTTGTTGATAACACTTTTGCAACTCCCATGCTGCAACAACCGCTAGCCCTGGGTGCCGACATCGTATTGCATTCCGTAACAAAATACCTGGGGGGGCACTCCGACGTCATCGGCGGTGCCATCATCGTCAACGACGAAGTGCTGCACGAAAAACTACGCTTTCTGCAGAATGCTGCCGGGGGCGTTCCTGGACCCATGGATTGTTTTCTTGTCTTGCGTGGAACAAAGACTCTGGCGGTGCGAATGAAGCAGCATTGCGAAAACGCCCGCCGCGTTGCCGAGCACCTGTCCGAGCATCCGGAAGTTGAACGGGTTTACTATCCCGGTCTTGTCAGCGATCCGTCGCACGCCGTAGCGTCGAGGCAGATGAGCGATTTTGGCGGGATGGTATCGCTCGAGCTGCGCGGCGATCTGGAGCGCAACCGCCGTTTCGCTTCCAGTACGAAATTGTTTGCCCTGGCCGAGAGTCTTGGCGGAGTCGAATCGATGATCAATCACCCGGCAAGCATGACACATGCCTCAATCCCGAAAGCCGAGCGGGAAAAGGGTGGACTGCGTGACACGTTGATGCGGTTGTCGGTTGGCATCGAAGATGTCGAGGACTTGATTGCCGACCTCGATCAGGCCATTGCCGCCAGCAACAAGGCCAGTGCATCCAGGAGTGGAATTGCACCATCCGTCGTGCCAGTTTCTTGTTAACACGGGTTCACCGAATTGGCGGCGGCTTCAAATCGCGATTTTACGCAACACGTTTGGCGGTTCTTCGTTTGCGGCGAAAGCACGTTCCGCCAATCAGCATGATTGCGACTGTGAACGATGCCGGCTCGGGAATCGCGGTCAATGCAAACCCGGTCATTGCAAACGCACGGCCAGGATTGCCGGCAAAATCGAATCCGAACGTTACAGAATCGACGTTTGTGAAATCGACTCCGCTGAATTGATTGAAGAAGACATAGCTTGAATTCGGCAATCCGGTACTGGCGGGCTGGATCGTATAAGCCGTTGATGTGCTGGCCCCTGAAGTGACCGTAATGGAAATGACCCCAGGCACAGGCGTCGCCGAATTGCTGCTGCTAAATCGAAGACGAAAACGATTGAAGCCATCAATCGTGAAATCGGTGGGACTGAAATTGCTGTACGAAAACGACCCGTAAATTTGATCCTGAACCGATTGCCCGACAGAAACCCCGTTGGCTCCAAAACCGGCGATCCCAAAAAACCCGAGTCCTCCAAGGTTTCTGACCGTTAGCGATTCTGCCCGCTCCCCTCCAAAAATCCCGCCGCCGATCGTCGTGCGAGTGATCGTGCCCGCGCCAAACTGCACCAGTGGCGACCCGTTTGAGTAATTGTCGATTACCAGGTCCGCCTGGGCCGCTTTGTTCAAACCAAAACCGGCAATCGCCAAAACGAGGAAACAAACGAGTTTGTACATGGCCATGTCATCCCTACGACAAACGTGTTTAGCGGTACCCTCCGTGGATTCCGCAGTTCAATTAAAATCGACTTTTTACACATCTCTCCCGTGTTGTCGCTCCATAAAATCCGCACCATTACCAACCGCTGCTTACAAATACGGAATCACCCGCACGAACGAACCTCTGCCTGCATCGTGTGCCAGCAATTGCCGAGGCGATTGCCATTTCATCCACGAAAACCGGGAAAGTCAGTAAAACCGGACCGACCATTACGATCCAACGATCGTCGACAGGTGAAAATCAAGGCACGAATTGGACAAGCCTTTTTTCTTTCATCCCGGCAGCATTCCATAATCGGTGCAAGAATCACTCAAATGACGCTACTTATTTGCCGAAGTTTCGAGCTTCCATCAGGCGTTCGAGCTCGGCTTTTCGTAGCTGTTCATCGACATCGGCATCCAGGCCAACCCATTTGTCCAGTTCCGATTCCATGTTTAGCAATTTGTCGACAAACGACTTGGCTGCATCGGGACTGCCTTCCAGTGCCTGCACATTTTCCCGCATCCTTGCCTGTTCGGACAACAACGTGGTTCGGCGCTGTGTCAGTCTTGATTTCTCGCTTTTGATTCCCTGAACCTTCTTGTCAATTTCAAACAATCGCGTGAAAAACGCCCGTTCGACTTCGGGAATATTAACGCCTGCTTTCAGCCAATTGTCGACGTCGAGTTTGGTGACACCGCTGAGCATCGTTTTTTCCTTGAAATCAATTTCAACAACCACTTCGTGTTTTCGGGAAGATTTGGGATCCACCGAAATAACAAACCGCAAGCGGTCGCCAACCACGCGATCCGGCGGCGGAGTCACTCGTGCTTTCCGGACGTCGCTGCCGGGACAATACAAGACAACTTCTCGAGGCTCGGTATCATCATTTTCAATCGTGTAGATTCGCTTTTCAATCGAGCGGCCGCTGATTTCAACGGTCCCTTCGCGAATGGCGATCGTCTCCAGTTTCGATTCGGGCTCGGCATCTGTTCGGAACTGCCGAACGGCCCGATCGAATCCGTAAACGATTTCCGTTTGTTGATCAACAGCCAGTCGCGCCAGTTGACCATCACCCACAAAGTCACCGTCGCGCATCACTGACAACGGCCCCGAGACCATCGCCAGTCCCGTCGTATTGGTGAATTCCACGGCGTGCATCGGTGGCAATCCATCTTCTTCGTCATTGCAAATGGTCAAAATCCGCGCTGGTAATTCCTGGCCAAATACAGGCAGGGCCGCACTGCGGCCGGCACCCAGGTTCACGGGCTTTTCGATGACATAACGAACCATTTGAGAAGTGCTGTCGGCATTGGCTGATTCTCGAAAAGCCGACTCAATATCGATCCCTTCGGATGGACGACCTCCACCGCCTCCACCGCCAAAGCCTCCCCCGCCAAGGCCACCCCCGCCTCCGCTTCCCTGGCCACCACCATCGTAACGATCGTCCGGTTCGTATCCGAACCACTGAGTGACAAGCACGACCCCTTTGGCAAAGTCAAAAACCGAATTGCCAACAGACGGTCGCTGGGACATCAGGGGCGCAAAAACGTTGGCGTGAAAGGCCTGCGGACGACCGCTGCGCAATTCCATCGTGACATCCTGCCAGTCAACACCCGTCACGTTATCAACGTGGGCCCAGCCTTGCAACATAACCTTGTCGTCCTTGATCGCCATCCGGTATGTCATTCGCCAGATCGGCATGTCTATCACATAAGCAAATCCAACTTCGCGCTTACCGGCCCCTTCCAGCAACAAGTCCAGTTTTTTCTGGTTGGCCTTGCGCGATTTCACCAGTCCGGACAAGGCTTGTTCCAATTCCGTTCGCAATTCTTCCTTATCAAACTGAACGCGATCAACGGTCGGCAACGCAACTGACTGCAATCCCTGTTCGTTGATCAATACGAGTGTCTCGACCACTTGATCATCTTCGGTGCGATTTTCGACGCCGTAAATGATTCCTTGCACTTCACTCGCGCCATGAATCAGCGAGATGCGTTCACCTCGAAACCGTTGCATCAACTGCGCCAAGGTCATGGGCGCACCGATCGTACGCGCCGCAACGTCCTCAGGATCCGGAGCTGGTTTGTACTCGACAGCCCGGGCCAAGCCGCCCCCGCTGTCTGAAAAAACCAGACTCTTCAGGACGTTGTCGACATCTTGTGAGCCGAAACGAATTTCCACTCGGGCTTTGCCGTCGATCTGGCCTCCATGTTGCAACTGCCCAACGCCTGAGTTGTACAAAACCAGTCGAGTCAGCGGTGGCAGTTCGGTTAATGGAAACTCGTCTGGCGGTTCCGATTCCGTCTCGGCGTTCGGTGACGAAGTCGCCGTTGACTCAACTTGAGGAGTTGCCGGCTGCTGACGATCTTGCCAGGCGTAAAGCGGCGCGGCCCAAAAAAAACAGCTGGCTGCCGAATAAAAGAAAAGCATTGCGCTGGTTCGCAAAACCAGTCCAACAATGCCCGCGTCAATACGTGATGTTATTTCAGAAAGCTCCCAACAAAGCCCCTGTCGGGAAACGCAGATGGCCGATGAGCCGGCAAAAAAGCCGCAATTCCCAATTGCTGCCGTTCTGCGAAGGCTTGTCAATCTCCACGAAGTATCTATTATTGTTGGAAGTCAGCCGGGGGCAAGTCGGCGAGGACAATAAAAACATGACCGGCCATCGTATCCCCCCTGTCGGCAAACCTGGCGCGTCCAGATCTCTTGTAAAAACAAACTGTCCACTGCGGTTTTTCTTTCGGCAACATTCGCAGCGCGGGCGATTTCGGATTGTCAGTGTTTTATGCCTGTTGCTGATGCCGACATTGTCCAGCGCCCAGTCGACGGTCGTCTCGATCGATCGTGACGCCGAAATTCCATTGAACGGACAATCGCTAACGGTTGACCGGGTACCCAGTGACCTTTCGCCAACTATCAAGGCCGTTGAACGACGGTTGGCCAATGCGACTCCGGAAACATGGCGAAGTGAAATGCCCATGGAGGAACTGATGTTCTTTATGAGCCGCGCTGGTTATCGTGTTTACCTGAGCGAATCAGCTCATGATTCAAATCTGGACGAGTCGGGAATAATTCGTCTGGCGCTCCATAACGCATCGATGGATGAAAATCTGCGATTTGCGCTAAATGCCTTTCAATGCGACTACACGATTCTCGATTCGGGAACGATTATGATTGCTTCGGTCGATGAAATGATCGAAAACCCGGTAAACGTCACCTTTGACATTACGAACTTGCCACAAGATCCTTATCTAGTAGCCGAAACAATCGAAGAAACGATCGACCCGGACGGCTGGGAAGCCAACGGGGGAACCGGTCGAATCCGGGCTGTTGTGTCAAATGATCGTCGACTAATCGTTGTTTCCAGTACCTACCAAAACACCCGGCAAATACGTCGCCAACTTGGTACGTTTTCTGCCATGGCGGGCGCAACGGGATTGCCCGCAACCCAGGACTTGTTGGCCGGCGCTTCAACTCCTGTACAAATGCCTGATGCTTACGATGACACCGGATACGATCGCGGTTTTCGCAACGGGCGAGGTCGTGGCGGTGGCTTTGGCGGGGGCGGTCAAGGTGGCGGTGGTTTGGGCGGCGGAGTGTTTTGATCCGTCGAAATCCACTCGTTTAGGCTACACCGGTCTCGCTTCCGTTCTCATCCCGAGTTTTTCGAGCAGCGCGATATCGGCGTTCTCTTCGGGATTGGGGGTCGTTAACAACTTGTCACCGTAGAAGATCGAGTTGGCGCCGGCGAGGAAGCAAAGCGTTTGGCCGGATTCACCAATCGAGCGGCGGCCGGCTGAGAGACGAACGTACGCACGCGGCATCAGGATTCTTGCGACGGCAATGGTTCGCACCAGTTCCAGTGGATCAATTGGCTCAAGTTCACCCATCGGTGTTCCGGGGATCGGCACGAGCATATTGATTGGCACCGATTGCGGATGCTCGGGAAGTGTCGCCAATGTCTGCAACATGCCGGCCCGATCATGGGTGCTTTCACCCATTCCGATGATCCCGCCGCAGCAGACTTTCATCCCCGCCTCGCGAACATTTTGCAGCGTCTCCAGGCGATCGTCAAAACATCGGGTTGTCACCACTGCCGGATAATATTCGCGTGACGTGTCGATGTTGTGGTTGTAGTAATCCAGACCGGCGTCGGCCAGTTGTCGGGCCTGATCGGGCGTAAGCATCCCCAGCGTCATGCAAGTTTCCATGCCGAGATCCTTTACGGCCCCGACAATTTCGGTAAGCTTCGCCAGATCGCGATTCTTCAGATTTCGCCAGGCAGCCCCCATGCAGAACCGGCCTGCTCCATTGGCTTTGGCTTGCCGGGCAAATTCCAGAACTCGACAGGGATCCATGAGCTCTTCGTTTTCAATATCCGTTTTGTAGCGGGCCGATTGCGAGCAGTATTTGCAATCTTCGCTGCAACCACCTTGCTTGATATTCAGCAGTGTCGATAGCTGGACCGAATTCGGATCGTGAAAAGCGCGGTGGACAGTCTGCGCACGAAACACCAGGTCCATCAATGGCAATTGAAACAGCGCTTCGACCTCGTCTCGCCTCCAGTCGTTGCGAATAATCGATGGATCGGCAAGTTCGAAATGGCGGCCAGCTTCCTGAATTAAAGTCATGGGCAAATCGGGGACACCAAGTGGATCGGACGTTCGTCAGCCCATAAGTTTAGTTCAAGGGCATCGATCGCGAAACGACCCGATGGTTTCGAGGAGGTCAGGCCCGATTTTCGGTTTCGCATTGAATTAAAAAAATGACTAATTCGCGAAAATTGCGTCAGACCCCGGCCCGCAAACGAAAAAGCGGGGTGTTGCCATCACACAACACCCCGCTTACCTCAAGCGTTCGGGATTGTTTAGCCCTTCCGCATCAACATTCCCGAACCAGCATTTCAATCGCTCGACTATTCGAAAGCCTTGGTACGGAACTGTTGCGTCGACAGGAACGAACCCGTGAAACATTCCCAGGGGTTAATTTCGCAGCGACCATCGGCGTATCCAGTAATCTCCACGTCGGAACCGGCGGGGACTGGAAAACCTGGATTGACATACCCGTCCCGGTTAGTGTCAATCAACTGGCGAACACTCCCATCGGCAAAGACAACGTTAAGGCGATAGGCGTGCAATGCATTCCAGTCACGAGTATCTTGCAAGACCAGAGGTTTGCCGATGGCACCCGAATAAATCACTTCGTTGGTTGCATCCACCAATTCGCCGGCAATAGGCAAATCCACCGGTGTTAACGTGTCGACGGTAGTGCCTGTGGGCATGATCGCGACTTTAAAGGTTGACGTGTTGTAGAAAGATGGCCCGTCGCAGAATGCTTCGGCCAACGGTATGCCAACAATTAACGTTTCGTTGATGCCTGCCCAAGTCGGGTACGCACTTGTAGCCCGGCCTTGTCCGAGAGTCGCCTCGGCCGAGTCGCCTTTGTCGGCATCGGCGAGTAGCGGAATACCGGAACTCGGGACGACCGCCCCTTCGACTTGTCGTTGGCCAATTGGACCACTGGTATTCAAAAAGTTCTTCATGTTCCCAACCGTAACGCCTTCGGTAATGCCTGGAGCCGAACGAACCATGAACCAGCTCGCTGCATAGTTGGTATTATGTCCGGTTTCGATCAGTTTTGTTTTGACATACTCCGTACGTTGCGGACTATAGGGAGCCATAACATCCAGTACACCAGCCGAGCCCTGACCGACACGGGCCGGGGGAGTCAAGGCACCGTTCGACGTATCGCCACCGAGCAGGTCGTTAATTTTTTCGTTGGCAATACATGCGTTCGAAGGGCAAAGCAGGTCCCCTGGCCTCACGCCCTGGGCGATGCAGTCTCCCACCCAGGAATAGAGTTCAACGGCACCGTCGCGTTTGGAGTCAAATGCTCCGCTGCACAACTTGTTGCCTACGGAAGTGTTGGAATGGGCTGTCAGCGCCAATCCAATCTGACGCAAGTTGTTTTTGCACACCGTCGAGCGCGCCTCGGCACGCACTGCGACAACGGCTGGCAACAAAATCGACAACAGGATCCCGATGATGGCCACGACCACCAGGAGTTCGATAAGTGTGAATCCCCGATTTCTAATCTTCATTGAATGACTCTCCTTCGTAAATATTTGGGAAACAAGAACAGGTGACAGGGAGAAATGGTGTCGTTTCATTTGATGCGGGGCGATTCTCCCTTGACGGCACACAATCTACCGATCGAATATGAAAGCGTTGCGAAGATCCTGTTAATGTTAAATGAAGTTTGTGAGAAGAAATCTTTGCGCATCGGAAAACCGCCGTGATGAATCCAGTGACAGGTGCGGAAACACGGCCATTTCAACGGCATTTTTACCGAGTGAATCCGGGGAACCCCATTTCCGGAAGCCACTCCATTGCGGAGCGCCGTGTTAATTGTTTAATCAGAGGCAACCTTTTCAGGCATTGACCCGGAAATCTCAATCTTCGTTGCGATAGCCTTTGGATTTTGCAACGGTATGCACGATCGCCGTCACCAGTGCGCCAGTGATCGGCGCGGCAACTCCCAGAAAGCGCAGCGTGCCCGAGTTGACCAATCCGGGCACCGGATTCAAGGCCGATGCAATAAAGAAAATTGGGCAAAGATAAAACAACATGGTGCTGATACACTTGATCCCGATCAGGTAGTTGGGCATTGTCAACAACTCGGAATCCTCATCCTTCGCAATCGGGGCAACCGCCGGCTTCTCTGCTTCCGGACTTCCAAAAATTGTGCTGAAGGCGCCGATCAATGCGAACAACAACCCACCAATTCCGGCTGCAATAAATCCTGGCGCCCAAAGAATGCTTTCCCTGTCGGTAGCTGCTCCGATAACGATGGCGACACCGCCGCCGATGCAGAAAGTCAATGCGATTGCCAGCCATGCAAATCGGACGATCTTTGCCGCAAGCTGCTGATCCTGACTGGTTCCGCCAAATGGCTTGAAGATCGCGCCGTCCCCGACGTTTTCGATACCGGTTTTGAATTCGCTGGCTTGCTGGTACCGGAGCGAAGGTTCTTTCTCGAGGGCCCGCAGTACCACTTCATCCAGGCGCACATCGCTTTTGGATTTCTGCGACGGTGGCGAAAAACGTCCCAGCGGCAATTCGCCGGTCAGCAGTTCATAAATGACGACGCCCAACGAATAGATATCCGCCCGGTGGTCAACCGTCAGGGGCCGTTCCACCTGTTCGGGCGCCATGTAGTTCAGAGTGCCCATCACTTGACGCGATTGTGTAAGCGAGTACTCGTTGCCATTGTTGCCTGTTACCTTTGCCAGGCCGAAATCGGCAATCTTGACGTGACCTTCCTGCGAAACCAGAACATTTTCCGGTTTGATATCGCGATGCACGACGCCGCGGTCATGAGCGTATTGCAATGCATCACAAAGTTTTGGAACGATGTGCATTGCTTCCGCAGGCTCGATCTTTGTCTGCTGGATCAACTGTCGCAGATTCAATCCATCCACGTACTCCATAACAAGGTAGTACCAGGCTCC
>JANNWJ010000099.1:0-3061 GCA_031414755.1 Pirellulaceae bacterium
GGTTGCTCTGGCGAAAGCGAGCAAGACGCTCGCTCCAAAGTTTGATTTTCGCGGGCGATGAACGACGCATGATGAGCTCCTGGTTGGCTAAAACCAGAAATCTAACCCACCCGTCAACAATCGTGCTGGTGGACGCTTACACTTCAATTGAGTTGCCTGAACCGCTTGAGTAAGGCCCGAAGCTTGTCACTGGGGCCTTGTTCGAAGCGGTTTTTTCTTTAGTCTCGGTCATGCCGGGACTCCTTATTGAAAAAACATTGATTGACGCCAATCCCTAGCAAGCCAATGCCTTGCCATCATGGCAAAGCAACTTTTGCAAACTGATCGTTTCGTATGCCGCTTTGAGCGGATACTTTTCGAATCTGTGCTTGAGTACCTCGGTGAATGCGTTCAAGAGCGAATACGCTGTTCGCGGTTGAAACGCTTCATTCGAAGGTGCCCGCCACTCGCGTAGCACTTCGGGAATAGCTCTCCAGCCAATAACCCGGCGTTCAGCTGATTGAAGAATCAGACTGTTGGCCTGGTGTTCGGAGAGTTCTTCCGATTTCAGTGACTCGATCCGCCTTGATTCACTGGCGACGAATTGAGGCAAGGTCGATACCGCGTTGGCGATCCCTTCGCGATACCGGTCTTCACCAAATCGAGTGTGCTTTTTTGCAATGACAATTTCTGACGAGAATGCCAGGTTGTCACAAACAAAAGTGCGAGTGCCGCAACAAAACCCGAGCGGAAAACTGCGATCGTTTGAATTACGGATTCCAATCGACAGCGATTCGGACTCGCCGATGTGTGACTGGAGGTCCAGAACGCCAAAGAATCGCAATCCTTCACGGGAAACTGACAAGCGGGATTTTGTAATTGCAAATCCGGCTCGATCAAGAGTCCCTTCGACAGCATCAAGTACCGTCGAATGTTTTACCGGGAACCAGGTCGTTGTGGACGGCGGCGCAAAGATATGCCCCAGATCGTCACGCGCAACTTCCTGAGCTCCACAATGCAGAATGAGTGATGTACTCACGGTGTAACTCCGTTGTTGTGAGAGAACAGCAGGAGGGAAGATACCTGAATCGATGCATGGCGGGACGTAAGTCGCGGACTTCGGCAACACAATTCGGGAACTTGCCAAACTGACGATTGTGATTCAGGCTGGGCCGCAAATGGCAAAACCGGAATACATCATCGGCGAGGGCCCACCTGACCGGCCGAAGCGAGTCCGGCAGAAGGAATACGATCCGTTGCGTGACCCCATCGGATATCGCTGGCCGGCAAGTCGGCTCTCGTCACAGGACATGGAACGACTTTGTGTACTTCGCAACAAGTTTCGAAAGCCGATCACCGCGTTACTTCAGGACGCAGTCGGATTGATGTGGACCATGGAACAATCATCCGAAAGCAATCCCACTCAGCCACCAACCCAGGAAAATGAGGAACCGCCTGAGTACACTCCCTGACAAAACGGCTCAATGACTGCTCTTGCATTCGGGACACACACCAATGTAATTCCAGCTGAATCCGTCATCGATTTGCAGGCGATTCCAGCCTGAGAGCATCGCGGCTTCCAGACTTTGCGGGCTATCGATATCACAAAACGCGCAGGCGATAACCTCTGCTTTTTTTGCCAAACGCAACTCATCGATGACTTGCCGCTGCAAATCGGAGAGTTCAACAGATTCCGATTGCGAAACACGTTCTGGCGAATTCATCAAATGAGAGTCTGCCACGGCGATCATTCCGAAGCAAATACTCCTTCCAGAATCAGAAGTTGGCGTAAGGCAACACGATGGGAGAGGTTAATTCCCAATACATAAACCGTGACACGGCCAATCGCAGATTTGCCGCTGAGTACGGGGCCTGCCCAGTGAAAATGCTCGGACCACTGGTCTCTGCGTGGATTGAACAATCGGACAATCTCGTCCTTATTCCATTGCGGATCAACTCCTGCAATATCCGATTGCTTGTGATTGTTGCACGAAAAACAGGACCAGGCGAGATTGTAAAGCTCGGTAGCCCCGCGATGCTTTTGGGAGATAATGTGATCGACGTGAAATACAAGCGTGTCGAACTGCTCCGGCATTTGACAGTATTCGCACCGTTGCTTTGCCCGCTGCCGAACTTGTTCGCGAAGAGACACACTCATAACTCAGGTGTTTTTGAGGGCGCGACGTGCGATTGATTTGAGCATTGAGAATACATGGCCAAGCCGCTCAAAATCAGCCGCTTCCTTGTCCTCGTCGGGGGTGCGGGTTCCTTGACTCCCCTTCTCCAGCAGTTCCCGCATTCGTTCCATGTCCTGTGACGAGAAATCGATTTTGGCAAGGTCACGGGCTCCCTCGGGAGTCAACGACAGTTCCAGCCTGGACAGGATGTCCGCTTCTTTGTTGAAAGTAGTACTCATGATTCTATTCTAGCACTTTGGACATCAGGAGGCGAGCGAATTTGTGCTGGCTTGGACGGCGCGGTCAACTGGCCTGGAATCGCTTTCAAACCGCCTCCGCGAGACTCTGCGGATGATTTCCGCTCGCTCCTGATCAAATTCGGTACCGGGAGCAAGCGTCTGCATTGAAAACGGATTCGAAGGCATGCCGTCGATCAACAGTCTGGCGTAAGCAGTGTATTTTGGAAGTCCGGTGAAATTCTCGGCTCCGATCTGGCCGGGATACTTGCCAAGTTGCCGGGCAAGAGTTTCAGCGTCGTCACTGCCAACCTGAAAAGCGATGATCGAGCCGACGTTGCCGAACACGGCGTCAGCGGTCTCTTCGTTTAACTGCGAAAGGTATTGATGGGCGATGACAAGCGACAATCGATACTTGCGCGATTCCGATAAAACTGCCGCAAATGACCCTGTTGTAAAATTCTGAAATTCATCGACGTACAGAAAAAAGTCGCGCCGTTCGATTTCGGGGATGTCGGCACGTGTCATTGCTGCTTGCTGGATGCTGGTAATCAGAAACGCGCCGAGAAGTGTTGAGTTGTCTTCACCTAAACGCCCTTTGCTCAGATTGACAATCAATACCTTGCCTTCGTCCATGATCTTTCGCAGATCGATGCAATGGCCCGGATT
>JANNWJ010000100.1:0-89770 GCA_031414755.1 Pirellulaceae bacterium
TACATCGAAACGTTTTACAATTCAGAAAGAATCCATCAAACTCTGGATTATCAGACCCCCGACGAATTCGAAAGAATGTACCATGCAGCTCTAGCTGCTTAACAACAAAACCGGAGTCCACCAGTACTGGGCTATCGCAGACCTTCATGAGTTATGGGGCGGGTCTTGCAGACAAAGTTTTCAAAAACTATGAGCAGCGTTCCCTTTTGCCCCCTCCTCCGGACGCCCAACAACAAACGGAAATACAGCATCGCGATGTTCTCCCGGGTCAGATGTTTTCAAAGTTATTTCAAATCGCAACCCGATGCGTCAGCGAGGAAATACTGTGGTGGTGAAGCGCTGATGATTGTTGAACGTCCCTCACTTACGTTTCGGGTTGCGATTGATTGTGAGAAACATCGTTTGCTGTCCTGAAAAAAAGGGTAACCAGGACACGTAAATTGTATTCGGTATTCGGATTCTGTGCCGCAGTCCAACTCTAGAAAGTCGTTATTGTTACAATTCCCGAGGACTTAATAAAAACCAACGCAACGCCGTTCGATACCCCTACTTCCTTATTTAGCCCAAGTGCAAATAGAAAAGGCCGACCTGATGTGAGTCAGGTCGGCCTTTTGAGTTTTTCGTTATTTATCGGTATCGACGAATTCAATCCAACAATTGATGGCGGGGACGATCGATTAATAGCCGATTGATGGGGGGTTCTTCATAAAGAAGTCACGTGGACCCCGAGTCGTATAGTATGGATATGCATAAGCAGGAACGCCGCCAGCTCCCGGTCCACCCATCGGTCCATTTCCATTTGGATCAACGGCTGGCGTGTGAGGGATTGAGCCGTAAGGATTTCCACCAGCTCCGAAACCGTAGCCCCCCATTCCATTTCGGCAAGCGCCACAAAGCCGTCCGCCGACTCCGCAACCGGCATGTCCACATCCCATGTGTCCACCTGCTCCGTAGCGGGAACCGATAACACCAGCGCCGCCCATGCCGTGTCGGCAAGCACCGCACAGTTGTCCGCCGACTCCGCAGCCGGCACGTCCACATCCAATGTGTCCACCGGTCAGGGCAACACCGCTGCCGTTTCCACCGAATCCATTGACGGATGCATATCCTGCTCCGCCACATCCACCGTTGCATCCGGTGCCACAGCCACCAGAAGTTCCGGTACCGCAACCGCAATCGCGTCTGCCGCCGAAGATACCACCGGTACCTTGACCGCCACAATCGCCAGCACATGAGCTGTTACCACAACCGCAGGCAACGCCGACTCGACCACCGAGTCGTGATCCGAGGCCGCAGCGACCGTTGCATCCCGAGATACCACATCCGCCGCATCGGCCGCTGCCGAGACCACCACGACCTCCAGCACACGAATCGGTGCAACCACCGACGGACGAAGAAGCATCGCATCCGCCGCCACATGAGCCGCAACCGATTCCGTTAAAGCCAAGTCTTGAACCGAGTCCACACAGTCCTGGCGAGGCAACGGTTACTGGACTGCGGCCCATACCGCGACAGGCACCACTGCGACAACAAGGTCCATCAGTGCCACACGTATTCGAAGCAAACGAATCGCACCCGCCATTTCCTGCGCAGTCGCTATTGCCACCGCACGTGGATTGGGAGATGCAACATCCTGAGAAGCCGCTTGCCATCATGGCCAATGCGGCGACTAACATAATTGAACGCATGGTTCACATCCTTGTATTGCGAGATTCCGGGTCGGTTCGCGTCTGCCTGGGAACCGTTCCAGGTCAATCCACTTTTTTGGGCTGGGCATCAGGCCGACATTGGGGTGCGGGAGACACCCAAGTCATTGCAGGCAAAATGACCGGCGAAATCGTTGAACGTGCGATAACTGATCGCATCGGTACTTCGTTCATCGTCGTTACAATTCGCAGAATTGAACAAAAGAAGCCCCTTGCCTGGGGGGTCGCGCAAGTCCTGGCAGAGTTTGACGGTTGGCAAAAATGTGACCTGGTAACTGACCAGAACTTGTGCCATTTGCTAGCGATTCCGGCGGATTCCGACGAATCGTAAACACATTTCAGGTGGTCACTCGGGAGCGCTGATCGATTCCAGTTCGTTTCCGACTCCAAAGATATGCGTCAGCAGCGCGGCACGGGCCCACATCCCGTTTCGGGCCTGTCGAAAGTACATGGCCCGAGGGTTGGTATCGACCGATTCGGGAATCTCCTGGACATGGCTATCTCGTGGAAAAGGGTGCAGGATGGCTGCCCATTGCGGAAGTCGATCGGCACGTTCCGCAGTCAACTGAAACGGGGACAGGTCCAGTTTATCAATTTCCTGAGTGTCAGAATCGGAATTGTATTCACGCTGAATTCTCGTCATGTACAGGCAATCGGTTTGTTCCAATAGAGGTCGTTTGTCAACAGTTGATTCGAGTGAATCGACAACATGCACAGCGACTCCGGCCTTTTCAAGTCGTGAGCGAAGTACACTGTCCAGTTGCAAGGACTTTTGGGCTGGCGATACGAATACCATGCGGATGTCATCGTACTGGGACAGGACGGTTGCCAGGGAACGAACCGTTCGGCCCCTCCCGATATCGCCACAAAAAGTATAAGTCTTGTGGGAAAGGCCCTGAGTCAATTGAGGGTTTATTTTTTTCAAGTCCAAAAATCGCTGATTCGATCCGGCGCGATCGGTGAACTGGAACGTCCGCTTGAGCGTGTAGACGTCGAGCAAGGCTTGTGTGGGATGTTCGTCGGAACCGGACCCGGCATTGATAATGGGAATCCAGCGCTTTTTCAAATTTGCCAAATCGTTCATCAAATAAGCGCACGACTCGGCAAATTCCGGCGACGGAGTTCGCATGATGATAATGTCAAAATAGCTGCTGAACATTCGAATTCCGTCCATGTGCGACTCCCGTTTGACTTCGGAGGAGGTCCGTGGATCACGCACTTCGTTACAAGTTAAACCGAGAATCTGGCAAGCTGCCATGAACGACAAAAATGTCCTTGTCGAGGGTTGCGTAAAATACAACATCGCACGACGATGGCTCAATAATTCCCGAAGTCGGTTGGCGGATTGGCGATTTGCCGAAAGTTTGCGTATCAGATCGGCATGAGCACACAACCGATCGACTAGCCCCGGAGTAATCTGCCCGGCATTGATTAAATGCCGGATCCCGTCGCCTTGGGCGAATTCGTTATTTTTTTCGGCAGCCGGACGCTTCAGTCGTTGTTGGTACTGGTAAAATTCCATAGAACAGTTTTTGGCTCGTGCATCGAGAAAAAGGCCGGCAGTGGGGGATTGGTGCCGTTTTGCAACCCGAGTCGAAAGTTTAAGCGGGGCCGGAAATTCCCGATAGTGGCCGCCAAAACACGAAAAAGGCGAAATGATTGAACAACGAACGGGGCGAGAAGAGGTTTTTTCAAACGATCCGAATCGGGCGTGGGATTGGCCGCAAGGAACCGATTGGGCCGCAGCGCTCGGAAATCTTTTTAACGAATCGTGGATGTGTGAGCTAAAGTCCTTTGTCATCGCGCGGCGGCAACTCGGGGCGGTGTTTCCTGTAGCCGAGAATGTATTTCGGGCATTAATTGCAACGCCAATATCAGAAGTCAAATTTGTAATTCTTGGTCAGGATCCGTACCACGACGAAGGGCAAGCACAAGGAATCAGTTTTTCAGTTCCAAGGGGTATAAAACACCCTCCTTCATTGCGAAACATTTTTCGTGAATACTCCAGTGATACGGGGTATGCAGTTCCACTGAGCGGCGATTTGACCCCTTGGGCCCGGCAGGGCGGGTTGCTTTTGAATAGCGTTTTGACCGTCGATGCGCACCTTGCGCATTCGCATTGCCAGCAAGGTTGGGAACAATTTACTGACAAGATCATTTCGATGGTTAGTGATCAGGGCAAAAATATTGCGTTTGTTCTGTGGGGTAAACCTGCGCAGGAAAAACGCGAATTGATCGACACGACCCGGCATTTGATCATTGAAGCGCCTCACCCGTCACCGCTTTCTGCGCATCGCGGTTTTTTTGGGAGCAAGCCCTTCTCGATAATCAATGCCTGGCGAAAAGAACTTGGCTTGAGCGAAATCAATTGGCGCCTGTAAAAGCGACTGCGATGCCAGATCCCGGGTGAGTATCGTTCGAGAAAGCCATGCCGTGCTTTGCGTTGTACGACTTGTCGCATGCTGGCAAAGCCTTGATCCGCGTTTGGAGATTCCGCGTCAAAAACTATAATCTGAAGTTTCCGTTTCAGGATTCGGTCAACCGCAAAGGACACGATGTCGGAACGCTTGCCTCAACCCAATGTAATTGCCGCTTTGCCAGTCCGATCGCCGGGCAAGGAGCGAGTTGTCGTTTACCAATTTGAAACGCTGCGACCGATCGTCTGCCTGGCCTTCGTTGCACCTTTACTTGTGATCTATGAAATGGGTGTGATTTTTTCCGGAAATGAAGGGGTACGCAACGGAGTGGATGTGGGTTTGCAATGGATGCTGGGAGCCATCGGCATGGGGCACATCCTGTTGCTGCCGATCCTGACAGTTGTTTTGTTGATGACAATGCATCACAAGCGAAACGACCGTTTTGGATTTCATCCATCAACTTTGACCGGGATGATGCTGGAATCGATGGGGCTTGGATTGATATTGCTGTTTGCCGCCAAAGGCCATCATCTTTGGCTAAAGCAGGCGTCGCACGAATTTCTGCTGCGTGTGCCAGGTTCGACAGATGCAGGATTGGCAGGCATGACAGACTGGGAACGAATAGTTTCGTTTTGCGGGGCAGGATTGTATGAAGAACTTGTCTTCCGGCTGGTCTTGTTATCCGGACTTGTTTTGGGACTGCAACGATTGGGTATTCGGCATTTTCAGGCGGCAGTTGCGAGTGTCGTTTTGACAAGCTTGTTGTTTGCCGCCGCTCATTATGATCTGATCAACCCGGCAGGCAGTGCCTTTGAAATTCCAACATTTGCCATAAGAATGGTGGCAAGCCTGTTTTTTTGCGCTGTGTTTCTTTTTCGCGGCTTTGGAATTGCCGTCGGAACACACATCGCTTACGACGTTCTGGCACAAGCTGCGTAGAGGCCAGTCGCGTTAGCGCTTGTTCTTGATCGCTTCCAACTCGTTTGAGACCGTTTCGCGCAGTTCGGATGTGCCAACATTTTCGCCAAGCTTTCGCAGGGCGCGGGAGTACTTGATTCGCGCGGCACCAAATTCGCCATTTTCGACCAGTTCACGAGCGTTGGCGATCAACGATTCCATATCGCGAATGGACTGGAGAATCTCTTCCTGTTCTTTGGAGGCTTTCAATCGCGAAATTTCGGCAAGGCTCAATACGCCACTTGTGGCCGTGCTGTTTGGCGAACCGTATGTAAATGGGCTGTCGTTAATTGGGTGCTCTATGTGCACGGGAATATTCAGGTCCCTGGGCAATTGCAATGGCAACAAGCCAACGCCTGTCATATTTCCGACGACAGGTGTAATACCTGTGACAAACGGTCGCGATTCACCGCTGAATATCGAGCCCGACTGGCCATTAAACATGGTTACTGAGGGAGCCCTGGAAACAATGCTTCGCGTGTTCCCTTTTCCGGCACTGACTCCCAACCCGAATCCAAAATTACTGCCGTTGTAAATGATTCCGGTGTTGAGCCCCGCGTTGGGGTCATAGCCGCCAAACGGAGGAATCGTGGCCCCGGCGCTTCCTTGCCCGAAGATAATATTGGGAGTGATTTGTCCTGCTGCGTTAAACCCCCGAATACGATTATTACCACCAAACATTCCACCAAAAGAAATGCCAGTGCCACCGTAATAATTGTCGCGGGAATTGTTCAGCGGCATTTGCACGTTGATCAGTTGAGCCGTTGCCAGGACGGGTGCAAAAAAGGCAAGTGCCATTAGGCCAGCGAGCAGGTGTTTCGCGGAAATGTACCGTATACGGTTGATGGAAAGTGCTTGCATTTCGTTTCTCCGTTATTCCCGAATGTCCTTGCCAAAGCATCGGGTCGGCTGTTGACGACACATTTGATTGTATCGGGTTTTGCCGATTACCGTCAATCAAATTGTGAACGAAATGCCTGAAGTCGGATACTCGCGCTGCCCGAATGTGAGGAAAAATGTATTGTCCAGTCTCACATCAAACGGTTGGCTGGTGATCTCGACAGGTCGAAAAGTTGAACGATAAGCGCAGCGACGAGGCAATTATGCACGAAAAAAACAAAAAACTGGTGTTCGCCTGATTTCCTCAATTTGGTACACCATTTTGCCAAATCGGGGATTTTGAGCGCAAGGCGGTATTCGCTGCTTGCTGAATCCTTTTTCGAATCTCGTTTGCCAGGACCTGGACATGGATCTCGACTTACTACAACAATACGCGAATCTGGGTTTGACATGGATCGGTTTCGGAACCGTCGTTGGTCTGGCTGCCAAGGCCATCATGCCCGGGCGCGATCCCGGCGGATCCGTGGCAACGCTGTTGATGGGAATTGTCGGCACGTTGATCGGCTGTGCGATCCTGCAGTACTTTAGTCAAGGAGTTCCCGTGGAGCCTGTTAGTGTAAAAGGCTTCTTTGTTGGAACAGCAGGCGCTTTGGTGATCCTTATTTTTTACAAGGTGCTGGGGGGATTCTGGTTCGAGGAAGGGGAAACTTCTTCCTGGCAGCATCGATTGTCGCGTCGTCGTAAACGGCGATACCGTTCCGCAATTGATGAATAGTGCGTCTCGACTGATAGTTGATCGCAGTCCCGAAGACGCATTCGCCTCTCGAATGACGAGCGGACAGTTTTGCAAACGCTGAAATGCCAAGGAATGCACGCTACCTGTGGACTCACTCCATCACGATTCGCTGCACGACCGAACTGCCATTATTCGCCAATGGACGCGGTGGCTACTATTGTTGGTTTTCACGGTTGCCCTGGTGGGGGCCGTCTATCCGCTTGATCTGGTCCTTTCAAGGTTGCTCGCGCGATTGGAAATCTGGCCCGGGGACACGCGTCGCATTGTTGCGATGGCAGAATACGTCGCGCATGGTTCGGGGGTCCTGGTAATACTGGCGGTGATTTGGCTGCTCGATCCCCATAAACGCCGATTCTTGCCACGCGTCGCCGCCAGCGCCTACTTTGGTGGATTGGTCGCCAACATTTTGAAAACGTGCGCTGCACGTCGACGCCCCTTAATGACGGACGCCTCCGTTTTGGATGTCAACATCACCTGGGCCAACAATGCCCGCGGGATTCCAGTTGGGGCTGACGGCTATTGGGATTACGACTGGCAATCTTTTCCATCGGCTCATGCGGCGACCGCAATCGGATTTGCAATCGGCCTGTCATGGCTTTACCCGAAAGGCAAGTATTTATTCTGGGGGATGGCCTTTCTGGCAGGCTTACAGCGTGTCGTCTTTATGGCCCATTGGCCAACAGACGTTTTGGTCGGTGTTTGTCTGGGAATCATCTCCGGTTTTTGCTTTACAATTCAAGGAACACTTGGCAACCGGATTTTCGCGGCATGGGAATCGCGATGTCAGCGAACCGCCTGAGCAATCATTTCTTGCCGGCGCGGAATCTTTCAAGTTGCACAGGGAAGTTCTTGTTGAACGGATTGAGGCTGATGCAGCGTTCTTCCATTGCAATCGCGTCGTCGAACTGGCCGGACATGAAAAGCACATCGGCCAACGTATCCAGATACATCGGGTTGTTGGGTTCCAGTTCGACTGCTCGCCGGGCATAAGTCAGTCGTTCCGCCGGTCGGCGATTGCACTTCGCGCATGTCCATGCAAGATTGTTGTAATGCAAGGCACTTTCGGGAAACTGTTTTAGTACCCGTTCGAACCGCTGGACTGACGCATCGAACAAACGATCAGCGATTTCCTGTTGACCGGCGTTTTCCAGCAATGGGATAAAGCGGTCAAGTAATGTCGAGGCAGCGACTGAAAAGACATCGTTACAGCGCATCAGGATTCGCTCTGCCTCAACAAATTCCTTGTCATTCAGGGCCTGTTCTGCTTCGACCATTGCTGCCTGCGTTGCGAAGTACTGAATTCGCGATGGATCCGACTGAAGTGTGTTGTCCTGCTCGGCGAGCCAACTGAGTTGCGCCTGTCGCCATTGAAAAAGGGCCCGATTCAGGTCATTCCGGCCAAGTAGGGTCGCAAGATTTTGATGTTCCCAGGACGTGCCGTGTCCTTCGCCCGATTCTGGTGACAAGACCCGCTCCGCCAGGGTTACCGCCATCAATTCCAACCCCAGGTCATGGACTTCTCGTGCGTTGTTCAACAACTCCCAGGAGTAGGGAGCCAGCAGACCCGCCGTTGTCATGTTCTGTTCGAACAATTCAGCGTTGCCAAGTTTGTGATGGCAGGCGGCAATGAAGTAATAGTTCAGCGGATCAGGATCAAGGTTCCGGGCTTGTTCGGCCCAGCGCAGTGCCGTGACCCAGTCGTTCGTTTTCGCTGCGCCGTGAAACAAGTCCAATACCGAACTGGTATATCCGAGGTGACTGGATTCAAGGGCGTATTCACGTTCCAGGTCAAGTCGACCGTGAATGCGACATGTGTTGCTGAGTGTTTGCAGAATCGCCGCACGCACCGCTGGCGGACTCGAATGGGTTTGTTCCCTTGCCGCTCCGATCAGGGCGTCGATATCAAAATGCAAGCTGGAATCACCAAATGGACTTCGCAGCAGGTTGGCGACCAACTTGACCTGCTCGACAACATCGGCGTCCGGCGATTCCAGCAGGGACAACCAGATCCGGGCGTCGCTATCGCAATCGGGAAATAATGCAACGAGGGCTTCATCGGGTTCGACGTCAAACTTCAGCAACGCAAAAAAATGCCAGATTTCGCTGCCGATTTGAAGCTGAGACAGTCTGTAAAACGTGGTTCGTTTCCAACGAGACACTTGCCAACTATCATCCTGGTTGAGGCGTTCACACAGTAATTCATACAAATGAATCGAAAGCTGCATGTCGCCGAATTCACCAATTTGGTAAGCGAACGATTCAAGCAAGTCGAAAAGATCATCGGCCTCTTCGGCTGCTGTTTCATTGCCTGGCATGTTATTCAAACCAAGCTTTCGTCCCAACGTCCGCAGTTGGCGACGATACCACGTGCGACGTCCTTCCGCCGACTGCGGTGCGCCGGACACTTCGAATGCCAGATCATATTGCTGCAGATAACAGAGAAGTCTAAAGGCCTTTCCAGGCGACATCGCTTTTGTTGCTTCAAGAAGGTCTGGCAAGTTGAGCTGACATAATTGAACGTACGCCAAATCATTGATTGAAAAAACATCGGCGTTTTCAGGCAATTTTGACCGCCACACCGCCGCCTGTTCGGCGTCACCTGCCCAGTGATTCAGCAAACACCCGTGCGCCGCCAACGTTGCCCCGGATTGCATACGGATTTTGCCGTCGTTGTATTCGTCAGCGAGTTCCTGCCATCGACCGGATTGGCGGTATACGGATTGTCGCCTTGCATCCCGTTCAAATTCTGACGCATTTATTTTAGGTATGGTCGCAAGTGCCCGATCGTAGTGCTCGTCGAAAACCAGCATTTCAAAAAGACGCAATTGATCGCTTTCCGTCGCTTCGGTTCCGTTACAAACGAGCGTTAATTCCTCGATCGCACCGGGGAGTTTGGAACGAATATCCAGGTAGGCGACACTGACATTCGGATCCGATTCCCACATCAATGGATGAGTCATGATCGGGTCAAGTCGGGCTAGTTGTTCCGGACCAAATTGGCTATTGTTGCCGAGGATCGATTGGGCAAAATCGGTTCCTTCGTCGCGGATGGATTCGAACAGGTATTGGCGGACATAACGATCGTCGACAGATTGAATCAGATTCATGGCAAGTACGGTTTCACCCAGTTTATGAAGCTCAAACAGGATAGGGGCTTTGCCTTCCTCGTCTGTTTGGTGAAACGTCGTAACAAGCCGGGTTATCTCCGGAGATTTTTGTATGTCGACGCCAAGTCCGTTAGCGGCAATCAAATGCTGAATGCGAGCTACCTTTTCCGGATCGGCTGCTTCGGCGAGTTGTTCGAGCAACTCTTGCGAACGCCATGGCGATTTCCAGATACTTCGCATTGCCGCCTGTCGAGTCTCGTAAGAATCGCTTCCTAATTCAGAAACCCATGTTTGAAATTCCTGCAACGCGGCCGGCGGAATTTCCTCTTGCGCAATGACACCCCTTGCCAGCAAAAGGCCATTCACGAAAACCAGCATGAATAAGGATCTTGGAAGCATTGTGTTATCGATTTGGAGGAATCAACAAGAGATCGAGAGTCGCGCAATCCGTCATTCAAAAACCGTTCTTGTTCCTGGCCCGGATTCGTTCGATCGTACCAAGCTCTCTGCGGATTTCATGCCCGAAGATGTTTCGTACGTACATGGTGGCTTCGTCCTGACTCATACGGAACCAGCCAATCAGTCCAAACATTGTTTTGACGACGATCCATGAAGTCCCGATAACCCAAATAAAAGTGATCGCCCGAAGTCCGCCTGGTGTCAAACGATACAAGAGCCGGCTTTCGTCGTTTTCCGGAAAAAGGGCCAGTGCCTGAACCGCCAGCAAAACGGCCACCGGAATCAATAACAATCCAGTGGCACCCGTTCCAACCGTTGGGCCGTGCAATGGAATCAGGTGGTCGGACTCGAAGTCTAATTTCCTTTTTGGAAAAAACGAAAAAGCACTTAATGCGTCAACAAAGCCAAAGGCAAACCAGGTAAACGCAACCAGGATTATCGCGAAAAGTACCGTACTTGTATCCGAAACATTTGCCGCCAGTTGAGCGGCGTATAATTGACGGGCAAACAAGGGCCACATAATCAACACGCCAATCAAAATGTATACGGCTGACGAGTAGCGAAAAAACAAAAACGTCATGGTCAGCAACCAAAGCCCAATCGCTGGTTCCGTAGAAAATCGCCACAACAACAGCGTCCAGCACAACAAGCCCGCACCAATACCAAACATGACCGTTCGCATTACATTTGAATCGGATCGGAGACTGGGTTCGGCCTGGTTCATCGTTTCGTTTCAGATCGCTTTCTAATGGGCAAACGCACGCGGATTGGCGCTTCGCGATTTGCCGGATCTCAACAAGTCAATTTCGTCAACTACCTTTTGCATCATTCCCGGTTCGTCCAGGGACGCGCAACGGACACCCAGGCTCGTCAGTTGTTGTCGAATAAGGCTGTTGTTGCCTGTCCGGGTGTCAGCATGGGCCGTGAGTATTCTTGCCGCGTCGTTGTCGTAATATGCCTCCTCCGCAACGGCGCGGGCTGGCGTTTCAATCAACAAAACACGGTGTTTTGCCGCTCTGCATACGCGAATCGCTTCGAGCAATTCCCGGTTTGCTTCGTTGGAACTCATTAGTTCGGCGATTACGATGTACAGCTCATTATCGCGTGCCCGACTGCGGCACTGTAACAAGCTGGCGACAATATTTCGTTGCAATGCATGTTGTTCTTCAACTGACGGTCGGCCGACAGCCGAGTGGTATCGTGGCAAGGTCACAGGATATTTGCGCGACCAGGCCCGGCACGCTTCCAGCATGGCGTCGTTGTCGGCCGCCAGCAATATTTCACTTCCCGGCGGCAGGTTCAGCAAGTATGCCAGCACCAGTGCCAATCGCCGCCGCGTCATCGCGTTGCGCCGCCCCTCAGGAAAAAGGCGAAGTTTAATGGGGGGGATCGAATTGAGTCCGTGATCGAACAATTGCGGAAAGCGTCGCCAGGCGGCTTGCATTATCGTTTCGTAAAGTTCGGTATCCGAAAGATTCTCCACCGAATTGGCACGAGCAGTGGCGTCCAGCAAATGATGCAGTATACGTACCAGTTGCCGTTGCCCCCCTCCATGGGAAATGCGGGAAGTCCCTTTTTCCGACGCCAGCATCAGCGCAACCGGATCGCGATCAGACAAGATCAGCCGGGCCAACGACGCGGCGGCAGTGATCACCCGGTCCGCAACGGAAGTTGCTGGCCTTTCCAGAAACTGGAATGGAGACAGACCGCAAATGACGGATGTCCGAACGGGAACTTCCATTTCGAATTCTCGACTCATGACATTCCCGGTTCGAGCAGTCGCTTTCCACGCAATCGTTCGCGGAGGATCGCCGGGTTGATACTCACGAATGCCAAGCAGTTCGGCACTGAAACCGGCGCGGCGATAAGCGTGTTGACCTGGTGCGCTTTGAATGTTATTGGATTTAACAACGGCTGTCGTGGTTTGCAGACGAATCAGCCAGGGCAGTACAGTGACTTGCTGTGGGCAGGCGATAAAGCGTTGCAAGTGAAACAGACCGGGCCAGTCATTGATTTGCACGACAAGCCCAGGCAATTCGAACCGACCACAGGCGGCTGGTTGCACAACGAAATTTAACTCGGTCTTTTCGCCGACCCGCGATCGCTTGCAACACCCTGCCCGGCCATCAACGATGGCGAAAGTATCTGGCAGGATTTCGTGAATTTGAAAACGCATTCCGGTCAGATCACGCGGAGCTGTCCAGGACGTCTTGACTGCGTACCTTCCGTTAATCGAAAGTACCAGGTTGGATTCATGATCGTTGTTGATTTTTCGTTCCGCCAGTTTTAAGACGGGACGGTGATTGGCGAGCCAAAGAATGCCGAGCCAGTAAAAACTCATCCAGACAAGAATTGCCAGACAGGCAAGGGCTGCTTCACTGTTGCGCCCGAGCAGGCCCCCGATCAGGCCAATCGTTGCGATGGCAAGCATCATGCTTCCGCGGACCGTTAACATCGCGACTCCCCCATTTTCGGATACTCAGGAGCTGCGAACAGGAATGCTGCGAAGAACTTCTTGAACCACTTGCGCCACCGTTCGCCCCGACAATTCGGCCTCGGGACGGATAATCACCCGGTGTTCGAGTACAGGAGACGTCACGGCTTGCACGTCCTCGTGCGTGCAGAAGGCCTTGCCGCGCAACAAGGCTCGCGCCCTGGCGGCGCGCAGTAAATACATGCCAGCCCGTGGACTGGCTCCCAGCATGACGTCGTGATGTTCACGTGACTTGCGAATCAGATCGACGACGTATTCCTTGAGTTCGTTGGAGCAGTGAATCGTATCAACCATTCCCTGCAAATGGGTGATTTTTTCCGGCGTGCAAATCGGCGGGCCGGTGTAGTCGTTGTTGATCGGCTTATCGAGCAATTCGATTTCGTTGGTTCGGTCCGGATAGCCGACCTGAACACGGAACATGAAACGGTCTAGTTGTGCTTCTGGCAAACGATAGACCCCTTCCTGTTCGATCGGATTTTGCGTCGCAAGAACGATAAACGGTGCCGGCAAGGGGAGTGTTTCACCCTCGATGGTTACTTGTCGTTCCTGCATCGCTTCCAACAAGGCACTTTGAGTCCGTGCCGGAGCCCGATTCAATTCATCGGCAAGCAGCATTTGGCAAAAGATCGGTCCCGTTTGCAATACAAATGTCGATGTCGCGCGATCGAGAATTCGAGTCCCCGTAACATCCGTCGGTAACAAATCGGGCGTGAACTGAATCCGGCGAAACTCCATGCCGAGCACGCGACCGAGGTTGCGACACAAAGTCGTCTTGGCCGTCCCAGGCACCCCTTCAAGCAAAACGTGGCCGCCCGCAAAAATGGCAATGACCACTTGCTCAACCACCGAGTGCATGTCGATAAGGATATGCTCCAGCGACCTGGAGATCGCTTGCCCGACTGCGCCAGCATCTTTGGCAACTTGTTGTATTGAGACTGTTTCGTTCACTTCTTCGACGTTCCGTAGTTCGTATTCCCGCTACCATCGTAAACCAGAATGCCCTGCTGGTGCAATTGGCTCCAGTCGGCGACGCGGGACTCAAGCCGCAACAGTCGCCGTCGCTTCCACCACGCCGGCTGGCGTTTTTCCAGAGCTCGAATCGCTTTCCTGAGATCGCGTCGGGCCTTGTCAGCAACACCGACATCGGCCGTTTCGAGTCGAATTCCGGAAATTCTTTTTTCCGAATTGCGAAGTCCTTCACCAGTGACCTGTAACAGAAACCGTTCGAGAAGTGTTCTCGCGGCCCACACACGCTGGTGAATCGCCAATTCACGTCGTTGTTTACGTGTCAGTGATAATCCTCCATTCGTTCCCTCGGGATTCAGACTTTCCAAAAGAGAGTCGCGCGAGAAATAAGCCAGCCACAGCCAGAAAGCAATTGCGATCGTCACGCAAGTAATCAGGAATTGTCGAAAAAACAGAACCGGTGCCTCTTGATTGACGGTCTCCAAAAATTCGTTGACAAGCCCTTCGTCCTCGACCATCGTGGCGACCGTATTGCCAAACTCGATCAATTTGTCAGCCGGAAGATTGCGCAATGCCTCAAGAACTTCTTCCTTGGTGGGCGGCGGCAATTGTATTTGCGTCTGGTCGAGCCCCGAGGGAGTCGAGTACTGGCCGTCGATAAACATAAAAAGCCTGGTTCGGTTTACTTCCCGCAGCCAGTCAATCGCTTGCAGTGCGAAACGGGCATTGTCGCCATAAGTCAGCATCTGGTTACAGAAAATTGACGGATCCGCAACCGCCAGCAATCGCCCGCCCGACGCATGTTCATAAGCGACTGCAAACGCCTGGCCAGTGCGACGCTGTGTCAATTGCGGGAACTGTGCAATCACCGAGATGCCGTTTGATAAACTTCCCTGGCTGCGTGTCAGAATCGCCGGTTGGTTGGAGACAATGGAATGGATGCCGGCAGTCACCGGATGGGAACTTTCCAATGTCCGGATCAACGGGCAATCCTTAAAATTCCCGTGCGCGTCCGACCGGCTGTATACCCGCCAGTCCTCGTCAATAAACCGCAAGCCAAAATCCGCAAGTGTTACGGCGTCGGTTTGGTCTGTTGCGACGAGGACCGATCCGCCATCAGCCAGCCATTCGGCAATGTCAACAATTGTGTCGCTGGAGTTTCCCATCAAAACAAGAAGCGCCGTCGTTTTATCAAGATTCGGGTCGGCCGGTTTTTCTGAAAACTCCAATGAACGACTGGCCGCGATCGTGACAAATCCTTGATAACCTCGCCCCCATTCCTCTTGCGGAACGGTTTGCTGACCCTGAGCCAATCTGCTGCCGCTTGACAAGGCAGAAACCCAAATGACGATCGATGCAAATAGTTCTAACTGTTTATTCATCGATCGTCTATTTTTGCAATACAGGATTTGTGAAGAACGTTGCGTTTACCCGTTAAGCCCTGACAATGTCCGGGAATTCTATTGGTTTCAAATCAATCATTGCTGAAAACCCGGGTGCCGGGTGCCACTGCTGGCTCGTCCAGCAGTGCTGGCGGCCAAACACTGTTTGACCAGCACATAGTGGCACGCCATTCCCGGGCACCCTCAATTAACCTGAACCTGGGCGACGCGAGGTTCCGTCGTCAAATCCAAAGCCAGTTCACGTAATATCTCGCCGATCAATTCGATTTGGTCCGGTCCGAGTCCTTCATGTGTCGAGGTATAGCGCGATTGTTCGTAAGCGCAAACCAGTTCTTCCAGTTGCGAATCGGAAACACGCCGCACTTCCTGATTTGCCAACTGGGCCTGGGCCCGCCGAACATTCCACCAATTTGCCCCTCGACCAAAACGGGCAAGCAGGAATCGATCCACGGACTTGACCAACTGTTCAGGCGAACGTGTTCGCGAATACCGGTATCGGACAGGTCGTTGTTCGTCCAGTTCCTGGTTCGACGGGTTGACGATCCCCGTGTATCTCAACCACCACCAGACGACCCCCATCACGATGGCACCCAGAAGCAACGGCCACAAGGAAAGCAATCCGGAAACGGAAAACGGGCCGCCAGCAGATGTATCGCCGGAATCTCGATTCCACAGGTTTGAAAAAGGCGATTCCGATCTTCGGTTGCGTTGCATCCCCCGTCCATTTCGCCGGCCTCCCTCAGCACTATGTTTTCGAACCACCGATTCCACGTTTTTTGCAAGATGGTCCAGAATCGAATCGACGGAACCCGCTATTCGTGATCGCGTTTCCGCATCCGTCGACTCAAGGCCTCGCTGAGCCGCTTCAAGCAACATTCGGTCGAACCGGACACCTACCTGTTCTTCTGGAGTTTGCGTTAGCGCAACAGGGGGTTGCCGAAATAACGAACCGTTTTCCTCGTTAGTCGACGGACTACTGGAACTGGCGTCGTTGGATGGTGGGAGTGGAGTGTTTTTTGACGTGTCGCGATCAGGATCAGGTTGGTCGTTTGAGTTATTGTTCGAGTCTGCGTTTGGATTTTTCCCAGGCGATGGGCGTTCCGAGTTTCCACCCTCTTCGCGATTGCGATTGTTTCTCCTGGAGTTGGATGAGCCGCGACCCTGGTCGGGCAATAAATTTTCGGGCAACGGGTTGTCGGGATCGACGCCAGGCTGTATCCGGTCGGAAGCATTCGAATTGTAACTCGATTGCGATCGTTCAATTTCCTCAAACTGTTTTTGAAATGTCTCGATCTGTTCTTTTGCGTTCGGGTCGTTTTGCAATTGCTGCTGGAACTGTCGTGCCAGGTCCGTTAGCGCGTCGTCTTGGCCTGTCCCCGGTGTGATACCCCGATCGCGCATATATTTTTCGGCAAGTTCTCGCATTCCCTTTTGTTGTTCGGGAGACATCCCTTCCAGGATTTGCTTGCCTTGTTTGACGAGGTCATCGACCCATTCTTGCGAACCGAGGCCGTTTGGTTTGATGCCGATTCGCCCAAGCGCTTTCAGCAACTCACCCGGTCCGGGTATTTCTTCAGAATCAAAATCGCGCAGATTTTGCGTCGATTGTGGGTATGCAACTCGAGTGGGAATACCGGTGACCAGTAGCAATAAAGTCACACTGTACGGAACGAGCAAGCCTCGAACCAATCGCCGCATCGGGCCATCCCATTTACTCGTCTGTATTCCCGAACTCAATTTCGCCCCCGTGCCCGCTTGCGCCCCTATTTCAATAATACTGAATTTTATAGATGGACAGTGTTCATGGCAATTGAAAGAGCCAAAAACGGCCTGCCTTGCGCTCAAATGGCTATTGCAGCGTCAATTCTTAATACTTGTGTTAGACGTTTTGGCGCTAGCCACGGTTTTTTTGACGGGTCGGGAGTCTTTTTAACTACGGGCCAAGCTGTGTGATTTTGAATCGTTCGTTGTGAGGAGCCACCGCCGCTGGACCACAGATCTCCCATGGCTTATCGAGCGTTCAGAAAGCGAAAGGCGAAGAGGAGACCTACGGTCGGTCGCTTGTGCGTGGTCGGGAGACCATCGCACAACAGAGGTCGGGAGACCATCGCACAACAGCGAGGCAATCACCCCAAACCATCTCGTCGCGGAGCGACGATCGAACCATCGCCACGCGATCGGATAGATTGCTCATTCGCGCCTTTGAACCGAGCATTCCTTTGTCGATCGGCGACGCGTCATACCTGTGTCATCCTCATCCGTTCGTTATAACCGACAGCTACACCGCCTGTTCACAGAGTGAACGGCCACGTGGCTTTTCACTCCGTGAAAAAGCGATCTGGAAGTGAAGCACTCCAAACAATAATTATGGTTGATGCTCCAAAACGGCTGTTTCAGCAGTATCCGAGGGTCGGGAGTCTTTTCAAATACCAACCGGAGCGCGTGATTTTGAAGCGTTCTCTCAGACACGACATCAGAGAGTTATTCGAGCGAATAGACTCCCGATCCCTTAATGACGATGACGACCTTTGATCAGTGAATGATCTCGTCCCATTTGACGTGGTCGTTGTGGGAATGGGTGAAGCCTATTTCGCGTTCGAGACGAACGGTTTCAGCATCACGAAAGGCCATCACATACGTCTTGCGCCAGTCGTTGGTCATGTTGCCTGCTGATCCGTGAACGATTCGTTCGTCGTGAATGGTTATGCTGCCCCGTTTGACGGGGAGGTAAACAACTTCGTCTGTGCTTTTTGATTCGATCACCAGGGTATGCGACTCATCGCGACTGTTTCCCTTGGGTTTGTGGGATCGAAGTTCCGGTTCCTTGTTCGTTCCCGGTACGACTTGCAAACAACCATTTTCCAAATCGGAATCGCTTAACGCCAGGGAGAAGGTCGCAGTCCAGGTGTTTCCGGTTTTTGGCCAGTAACCGAGATCCTGATGCATGGCGAATTCGGCTGCTGTCTTCTGTGGCTTTTTGGCAAGGAACTGTTCGTAGTCCATGACCGCTGTGCCGGTGTAAAGTTGATCGGCGACACTTTGTGCAACCTGGTGATAGATATTATTGACCAGTTCTGGCCGGTACTTGCTGGGCAACATGGCGTTCACCAGGCGAAACTCTTCGACGGGTGTTCCATAAGGCTGACTCATGTCGCAAAAATCGCGTTCCATTCCCGGTTCCTTGCCTTGAACAAAATGCTCAAACCATGGATCAAGTGTCGCCATTTCGGATTCGTTCAAAAATCCGTTGAGGATCAAGTACCCCTGTTCGTTGTATTGCTGAATTTCGTCCGGTGTGACTTGATAGTTCGTTCCCTTCCGGCGATGGTTGCCGGAGTTTTCATTGGTGATTCGTTTCATCTTGATAAATTCCTGTTTGCCTAACTTGCACTTGTCAAAACGTCAGTAATTACATTGCCATGGACATCGGTAAGCCTTCGTTCGATCCCGTTGTGATAATAACTTAGCCGTCGATGGTCGAGACCCAGCAAGTGCAGGATCGTGGCGTGAAAATCATAGACGGTTGAAACACCTTCAACGGCCTTGTACCCAAACTCGTCAGTTGCCCCGTAAGTAAAACCTTTTTTCACTCCGGCACCTGCCATCCACGCCGTGAACCCGGCTGGATTGTGATCGCGGCCACTGGCCCCTTCCTGAAAAGTTGGCATTCGCCCGAACTCGGTACACCAGACCACCAGTGTTTCTTCCAGGAGGCCCCGTTGTTTCAGGTCTTTTAGCAAAGCGGCGGCAGGTTGATCAAGGATTGGTCCGTGAACATCGTATTGTGATTTTAGCGACTTGTGACCGTCCCAATTGCTTGCTCCTTCGCCACCCGTTTGATAAGCACCATTGAAAAGTTGAACAAAGCGAACACCGTTTTCAATCAGCCGTCTCGCCAAAATGCAGTTTCGGGCAAACGCAGCCTTAAGTGTGTTCTCCGTGTCGTCGGCACCGTACATTTGCAAAACGTGGGCTGGCTCGGTCGTAAGGTCGCTGATGCCCGGAACACTTAATTGCATCTTTGCCGCAAGTTCGTAGCTGGCAATCCGTGCCGCTAACTCGCTGTCGCCAGGAAATTGTGCCAAATGACGTTGATTCATCCGGTTAAGCAACTCGCGCGTCGCTTTGTCGTTCTCCGGAGAGATTCGAGCTGGCCGAGCCAAATTGCGAATCGGATTGGTGACGTTGAAATCGACCCCTTGAAAGACGGCCGGCAAAAATCCCGGTCCCCAGTTGTTGGCGCTTGATTGGGGGCGGCCACGCGGATCGGGTATGGCCACAAAGGCCGGCAAGTTGTCGTTTTCGCTTCCCAGCGCATACGTCACCCAGGCTCCGATGCTTGGGAAACCTTCCAATGTAAAACCGGTCGACATAAAATGCTCGCCGGGGCCGTGTGTGTTTGTTTTGCCGGTCAACGAGTGAATAAAACAGATGTCGTCCGCCAGTTCGCCGAGGTGATCGACGAGGGTGGAAACCATTTTGCCACTCTCACCACGTGGCTTGAAATCCCACGGGCTCTTTTGCAAGGCACCCTGTCGACCCTGGAACGTTACGACGTTTTCGCCCGGCATCGGTTGCCCATGCCGACGGATCAGTTCCGGCTTGTAATCGAATGTATCGATTTGACTGCACGCTCCTGCGCAAAATATCACAACGACATTTTTTGCAGCAGCCGGAAAATGCGGTTGCCGCGCGGCGTTGGGGTTCGCCGGGTCGATTAGGGGGCGGATGGGTAATGCGTCATCGATACCGGCAGCCAGCAGATTTTGTGACGAAAGTAATTGTGCCAGGGCGATGCTGCTCAAGCCTGTCATGGTATTCGCCAGAAATCCCCGACGGTTCAGCAAATTTCCTGCATTAAGATACCGGGTCATATTAGGCCTAACTCAAAAACAAAAATTCGTTGGCGTTTAGCATTGCGCGGCAAAAATTGGCGAGCCCGAATTTGATAACGAACGAGACTGCTTCGGCAAGCTCGTCCGCAGCAGGATCTCGCAACAAAAGCAGATAATAGGCCACTTTGATTTGAGCTTGCGGATCATCACCAGTCATGGCAATCAAGCGCTCCGCCAATGAATCCGCTTGCTCCAGCATGAACAGACTATTGAGCAAATTGAGCGATTGCAGCGGTGTCGTGGATCGGTTTCGGTTGGGGACCGTTTGTCCGCCGTCGGGGCAATCGAAGACGCCGAAAACATCTTCCTGCTCCTGGCGGATCTTGGTCATATAAATCATTCGACGAAATTGTTCTGCTTCGAATTTCTCAAGCGGGAAATAGTGGTGGACGTTTTCCCGATCGACGCGAAACAGCAAAAAACCTGGTCCGCCAGCTTGTGGATTTAATTTTCCAGACGCCTGCAAAATACAATCGCGAATCGCTTCCGCTTCCAGTCGTCGCGGAGGAAAACGCCAGAGCATCTGGCAATCCGCATCCCGGGCAAGCGAATCCGCAGCAGGCTTGCTCGATTGCCGGTAGGTCGCCGACATCAATATCTGGCGGTGCAACCATTTGAGCGACCAGCCATGTTCAATGAAGCGAAGAGTTAACCAGTCCAGCAGCTCGGGGTGTGTCGGCCGCGCACCATTCACACCAAAGTCACTGGGGGTGGCGACAATTCCACGTCCAAAATGAAATTGCCAAACGCGATTGACAATCACCCGCGCTGTCAATGGATTGCTGTCCGACCCGATCCAGTTCGCCAGTTTCAAGCGCCGCTCTTGTTCCGGAACGCTGGAATCCAGACCGAGTCCCTCCATAACCGTCAAAACGTCGGGTGCCACTTCTTCACGTGGCGCAAGCGGATCACCACGATGCAAACGATAAGTCGTTTCATTTTCATTGAAAGTACCAATGTAAGCGGTCGGGATAGACTCACCTTGAGTTTTGATTGCGGACCGCAAGCGCAGAACTTCATCAAGCACCTTGCGGGCCTTAGGCGCGTCAGATTCGGACAAGCGTGCGATAAAGGCACCTTCCGGTTCCTTGCCGTCAATAAAAAATGGCTGGCGTCCGTTTGAGTCCGCCACAATTTGCCATTTCTTGCCGTCCATGGAAATACTGATGGCATAGTCGATCGCGAGTCGGTCTGCAAAATTGCCCTGGCGATCGCGCCCCCAAACAATCCGCTCAACCCTGGCTGGATTTGAAAGTTCGATCTGTACCCAACTATTTGTTTCGGAATTGGAAATCCAGCTATGCTCGTTCCCGATTTTGCCGTCGTTGATGTGGGCAAGTTGGTGTTTCGGGTCGCCGTCGTAATTTCCAGTTGACGTTGCCACGCTGCCTGAACTTGACAAGGCAACATTGACACTCTTGTCATCAAAAATTTCCAACTCGTCAATGCACGGTTCGGCCTGGTTGCAACGATTGATCGAAAAACGAACGAACCGGGCTTCCACAGGCGGAAACGAATCGGTGTTCATTGACGCATTGACGGACGGCAGGAGCGAATCCGATTTGGATGAATCGAGCGGGGCAGTAGCCGAGAGCTCCGCCAGTAATGCTTCTTGCGATTTTAGCTGTTGTTCGTTTTCCTCCAGTTCCACGCGAGTCTGGTCCGACACGGTACGCGTCAACTTGCGTTCACCGTGTTGCACTCCGGAAAAAAAAGCTTGCAAGGCGTAGTAGTCGCGTTGCAATATCGGATCGAACTTGTGATTGTGACACCGCGCACATCCAACAGTCAGGCCGAGAAACGATGTGCTTGTCGTATTGACGTAGTCGGCAAGTTCGTCCTGGCGTTGCATCAAAGTCAGATTGATGTCCGGACTCTTAACAATGTCGAACGGTCCGCCAACGAGGAAGCCCGTTGCTTCGTCGACTCCGAGTGCGTCCCCGGCAATCTGCTCGACAATGAAATCGCGAAACGACTTGTCGTCGTTGAGCGAATTAATCACGTAGTCGCGATAATACCAGGCATTGGAGCGGTCGCGGTTGACTTCAAACCCGGTGGATTCAGCGAATCGGACAATGTCCAGCCAATGCCGCGCCCAACTTTCTCCGTAGTGGGAACTTGACAGGACTTCATCGACCACCGTGCTCCACGCTTCGCCAGTTGTGTCATTGGTAAAGCGTTGTACTTGTTCGGGAGTCGGGAGCAAGCCGTGCGTATCGAGGTAAATACGACGAATCAAGGTGATGCGATCGGCGGCGGGAGAGGGTTGTAAACCGGCTCTTGTGAGTCCGCTGGCGATAAAGTGATCGATTTCGTTGGCTGCCTGAAAATGCCCGGCAATGGCAGTATCGATTTCCGGAATCGGTGGGTCAACAAGCGGTTGAAACGACCAATGATCGGTAGAGATTTTTGTTTCTTTATTACCGGCTTCGTCGTCCGGCCAATTCGCCCCCTCTTCAATCCATTGGCGGAGCAATTCGATTTGCGCATCCAGCAATCGTTCTCCCTCGCCGTCCGGAGGCATCAATGTATCGTCGTCCTCGCCAGAGACAAAACGAATGAGGGGGCTGTTGAGACTGTCGCCCGGGACGATGGGTGGGTCGCCAAGGTCTGCGACTCCCAGCGCGATCGACCGCACATCAAGCCGATAGTTGCTTTCCTGGGTCGTTGGTCCATGACAAGCGTAACAATGGGCCGCAAAAAGTGGCTCGATATCGCGACCAAAGTCAATTGTCTGCGCAATCGTTGGAGGCGTTTCGCTACTGTCTTGAGCCGGCAATTGGGCTGCGCAGACGAACCCAATCCAGAATGTGGCTGGGAGGAGTGCGAACGACCGTGTAACTTTTCGCATGAGCCATGTCCGCGAGATCAACTCGGGATCCTTTGAGGCTTTTGTTAATCAGGATACGCCGTCACCATTTTGGACTGAACCAGCCGCGCTTCGCAAGCCGTCATGTTATTTGAAGTCAAGTAATTTAAAAACTACTTTTTGTCTGCCGGTGTCTGCTGGATCGGTATGTTCGCCCGGATACCAAGCGCTTCGGAGTCCGTCCACAAAGTACCTTCGCCAGCGTAAAGCAATTTCAGCTCGACATTGTCCGGCAAGTTGGAGGCAAATATCCAGTCGTTGTAGGCCTCGGCAGAACCGAACGCTTCGACGGCTAATCGGAAACGGTCAGCATGGGCTTGTTCGATCAACGTTTTGCCTTCATTCTCGGCCTGACCGAGCATGGTTGCGGCTTCTGCGTTGAGTTCTGCAGTTTCTCGTTTGATTGCAGCGACCATTCGCGCCGTTTGGGCGTCGATCTTTTTGGCTTTACGATCTCCTTCGGCCAGATTCGTCTGATATTTTTTGTCTGTATCGACGTCGACAGTCTCCGTTTCCAGTTCGACGTTTTTCTCCGCCTGTCGCAAGAGCCCTTCGGCTCGAGCCGTCAACTGTTCCTGCTCACGGGTCAACGTCAGTTCGTCGGCGACAAACGCTGATTGAATCGGTTCGCGAACTTCCTTGGGAATATAAATATGTCGAACGAGACCGAAAAGCAGCGTAATCTGTTTTTCGGCAAGTACTTGTTTGAACTCGATCAGATTGCTCTCCTGAAATTTTTCACGGTCTTCCCCGACTAACAACTGCACGGCGGCGAAGCGAGATCCGTTGTTACGGCAAATCGATTCAATCTGGGGGAGGACCACCTTGTTCTCAACTTGTTCAATATTGCCAAACGTCGCCACGGCGTGCGGTGCCTGTTCCGGCATAACGCCCCAAATGGCAGTAAAGTCCATTTGGATTGGAAAACCGTCGGTTGAAGGAAAGTTGATTCCCTGCTCGATGTTCGTGACGATTGGCTCGCCAGCTTCATCCAGTTTCATCGTGCCGTCGGTGTTGCGGGATTTCTCCACGCCAACCGTGGTTTCTCGAAAACCAATTTCCACTACGTCGATTTGTTGCTCTCGACCATTGATGGGATAGATACCAGGTGGAAGGACATCGGGCTGAATACCCTTGTTCTGATTTTTGGAAGGGATATTGGCAAGGTTGGTAACGACGCCAACATAACCGGTTGGGATCTCGACCCAACCACTGCTTTTGATTTGATTACCGGAGGGAACTTCTTCGGTACCAACAATGTTAACCTGATACCCATAGGGATTGATGCGGTACCGACCAGGGGCAAGGACCTTTCGGAGTATTCCCCGGAAGCCGGTTGCTCCAATATCGCCGTCGACCAAAAACTCGCCGGGAGGCAAATCATGGCCCAACTTGCATGTTACGACTCCCACATGCCCCGGTTCGATAACGATATCGTCAACCAAGGTTGACTTCCACCAAATCGGGCAATAGAAATGCCGACCTGGGCCCCTCAATTCGTTGAGGATGCCTACCTGTCCTTCGGCCGCCCATTCGCCGGTTGGCGCGTATTCGACCTTGCCGAATACCGATCCAAACAAAGGCCCTTTGTATTGCAATTGCATACTTTGACCTTCCGGTACGTAGACACGATTAATGGTCCAGTCAAAACCGATCCAGGCGATTAAGGCAATGACAAACAGCGTGACCAGGCGTATTACCCATTTCATGATATGTTCTCACTTTTCCAGATGCATTCTTGATTTCGAGACTCAATTAGACGATAGCAAATCGTGTCCATTATTCATCCGAGGGGGGTTTTACTTCCGTCGGCTTGTCGCGTGAGTCGCTCATGTTTCGGAAAACGTTCATGAGTGGCGAATCGGCCGTGTTGGTCATAATCGATCGGTAGCCGGGAGCCAGTTTCTGGTACATCACATATCGGGCATAGGCTGAGCCGTCGCCACCAAGCGCTTCCACCGTTCGTTTCCAGCCGGCAGCATCGGCTTCGTTTGCAAATTCAATCACTTTTGCTTCGGCAGATTTCGTGGCCATGATCGCCGACGCCATGTCTTTGGCGGCGGCCAATTCCTCGACGGCAACTTCCCTGTCACGATTTGCCTCGGCAATGGCGACTTCCTGGCGTTTTTCAGCTTCGGTTGTCAACTTCACAACTTCCAGTTGCGATTCCACGAGTTTTTGCAACTGCGAGACCATGGCGACTTCGGTCGCGAGTTTCGCTTCCTGATCTTGTTGCAAGCGTTGCTGGTTGTACTGTTTGAGTTGCTGGGCAGCGACTTCCCGATCGCGAACGGGACCAGCAATCGCTTGTGGCGGATTGATTTTGGTAATCAGGGCCTGCACGATTTCGATCCCCTGCGCTTCGCAGGTTTTGCGAATCGCATTTTGAAACCCCGTTTGAAAAGCGGTACGGGTTTCGCCCCCGATAAAGTCTCGCCCGGATGAGTTGGCGCCTTGAAGCCTGCAAAACGAGCGGGCGTTCGGCATGATCACCTTGCGGATAATCTCCTTGTCGATGTCGTGCATTTCCCCATCGTCGTTGTCCGTTTCGTTATAGGTGACATAGACTTTGGAAGCCAGTTCCGGTTTGACCCGGAATTCGATCACTCCATCAAGCGAGACCCAAAATCCGTCTTTGCTGGGAAAGCCCATGTCGAATCCTTCGGCGAGGTTGAATCGCTGACTTCGACAGTCAATCAATTCGATTCGATAGGTGTAGGGGTTCATGTAATAGGTCCCTTCGTCCAGGGTCGCTTGCTGGACGCCGCGAAATCCATCGGCAACGAGCAACTTGTTGGGATCCTCGGGCATGGGTCCAGACAGATTCGTCACCACCCCCTTATATCCCGCAGGAATCGTTATTGGCGAATGAAGTTCAATGATTTCAACATGGTCGTTTTTGGGACGATCCTGAACAATTCGGTTGGACACGGTATCGACAACTTTGGCGTTGATCGGGTAACGACCGGGAGGAAGTTCCTCGGCGACGATCCCTTTCCAGGTTTCGTCGTGGGCAACGAACTCGCCATATGCCAGGTCCTTGCCATACAGCCGAATGCGAACTCCCATTCGGTTTTCAGGAATCTCGACCATCGGATAGACGGACCAATCCCACAGATACGGATTTCGAAAATGCCGACCCTCGGCCAGAATCTTCAGTTGAATTCCCTTGTACGATTCGTCGAGGGCCACTTCCTGGTCGTTGGTCAGGTTAATGCCAGTTTTCTTTGTCATAACGGCAATGTGTTTTGCCGGAACGTAAACGCGGCTCCAGTTGTATGCCACGAATCCAAATACTGACAGCAATACCAGTAGCGGAATCACACCTCCCGCCAACAGCATGGGAAGCCTGAAACGCCGAGAGCGTTGATCGTTGTTACCAATGACGCGCATTTTTGTATTTGCCTGTTAAAGGAAAATGGAAGGTGCTCGCAAATCAACCGATTCCGAAATCATAGGGCAGGAATAGCCGCCTAGAATCCAGTCACCTGCTCAATTTCCGATTTGCTCGCCATGTATTCGGCAAGTCCGGTCAATTATTGCCATAATCCACAGTCGGCCCGACGGGTAATGAGGCTCTTGCCGGAGATAACGGGTGCAATTCCCTGGCGGTTCGACGGAATTGAACGAAAAAAGCCCGGGCAAAAACCCGGGCTTGAATATTTTGTGACGATGAAAATTCCGATCGCCGCTGGACAAACATTTTCAGGCGTTAGTCCCACCACCACTGACCGTTGGCCAGGTTATCGACTTTGATTGCATTGCGAACGGCGTCAACTTTGCCTTCTTCGTCAACATGCATGTTGTCGTAAGACATTGCCAGACGAGGTTGAATCGAAACACCACCGCCGATGGGTGTCGCAAGTTGTCCGTCCTTGTACATGGCGTTTACCATCGGCTCGACATGTGTTGGAGCTTGCCAGGTACCGATCGGCAATCGGGATTCGTCGTTCAACAAAGCCATATCCCATTCCGCCTTGCCATAGTAATCCATTTCCTTGATGAACGCCGCAACGATACTCATGTCCATCAGGTTTCGGAGCTGGGCGAATACGGGTGACTTGTCTGCCAATTGCGAGTATTGCTCGGTGAACGTTCGTGTGAAATTGCTGCTGGCACGATCAACGGCACCGGTTGAAGTGCGTGTCCCATCGGCTTCAACGCGTTCATTGGCACCCACAAGTTGCACGCCGTCACCAATCAATTGCATGGCAGTTTCGCCGTGGTTGACACTGATACGTTGATAGTCAGGTGTAAAAAACCAACGTTGCAGGGCATTTTTACTCACGCTGCGTGGTTTGACATGTTCGGCCCAAACGGAGATTTTAACCGGCGGGGTCTCGATGCCGATTCCAATCAGCTTCATGCGATAGTCGGCTTCAACAAGCACTTGAGCAAAATGGGAATTGGCGGGAACTCCCTGAATCGATACGACTTGTTTACCAAGCGAAGTGCGAAGCGCGTCGGCAATGGCCCCTTCGTTTCCGCTAACCATCAATTGATTCGAGTTTGTGCGAGCGGAAATATCAGCAACCGTCGCTGTGAAACTTGCAAGGCCATCTTTTGTTGGATCAATCGAACAACCAATGACTTGTACCGATGGAGAGTTGGGAGCAAAGGCCCGCAAAGCAACGAGCATGTCTTCCAATTGCAAAACGGCTTTGCCTGTTTTCATGCCGATCATCCGTCCCGAAGCGTCCCTAAAGAACCCTTCGGCTGGACCAGCAACAACGATGTCTTTTGATTCCGGATAGAAAAACACGTGCGTGATCTGCGTCAAACCGGCAAGATTATGCATCGCTTCGTCGAGCGGTTGACCGTCGGCGAATCGTTTGGCAATTTCGGCTTCGAGACGAGTTAGCGAAACCTTGCGCAGTTCGCTGGGCTTTTGCAAGTCTGTCGCCAACGACCGTTCCGCCGCTGCATAGCGTTGCCGGGTCAGTTCGCCCGTTGCGTCCTGGAAAATACGTGCGCGCAAAACACCTTCTGTGTCGATTTCAACACCGGCGGGTGTAAATGCGCCGAGTTGTGCAAAAGCAAATTGATTAACCGTTGCAACGGCAACAAATGCCGCAATCGTGCAGAGTCTTGTACGAATCATGCGACTCGCCATCTGGTTCCTCCCAAAAAGCCGCCAACGCGGCACGTATGTGTCGATAGCCGAAGCGATCGAAATGCAACCCGCCCCTGTGGGCTGCAGATCGTAAGCAAAATATCACATGTAAATGTTAATTGCGGCAAGCCAGGTCGGCAAGAAAATCCGGGAAAATGGTGACGATTCCGCAGACTTCAATGGTTACGCCCCGGAAAACCATAAAATCGCTCCCTTTTGGGAAAGCGATAAAGTTTACCAGTTTAACGCTGAAACCGCAAAAAAAAGGGTTCACCCTTACCTGTTTCGAAATCGGTTAATACGAGACAGGAGTTGACTTTCCCCAATAAAATAAGGCCCGGAACGGTTTTTCCGCCCTGAGCCTGTCGGTATTTCCAGTTGTTTGGCGTAACTTGCCGGAAACGTCATGACCAGGCCACCCGCTCGTCAAATGCCTTGAATCATTGAACCGCCGCGAAAATTAGTTCAAAAAAGTTCTTGAATTTAGTAAAGTTCCATTTGCTAGCGGACCAGACTTGTCAACGAGCAGATCGATAATTCCAGCGTCAGACAAGGGGATTACGAATCAATATTCATCCCTTGAGTTTGGAATTTTGTACTAACGATCCGAGGCCAAATCCGGTCTCCGCTTTTTCAGGAGGAAATGACAATGCTCGTTCTATCACGCAAAAAAAATGAAGCGATCATCATCAATGGCAACGTCCGCATTGAAGTCTTGCAAATCAAGGGGAACCAGGTGCGACTTGGCATTGTCGCCCCGAGTACGATGAAAATCCTTCGAAGCGAATTGTCGCCGATTCCCGCGTGCGTAAAGGAACCGTTGAGCGATTATCGCAAAATCAACTCCCGACAAACCGGGAACCGATTCAGCCAGATCATTGATTGCGAACTGGACAGCTCGATGGTTGCCGCGCTGACGATGTGATCGGCCAGTGGCATGGCGGGCAGGCTCAGATTGGGGATGCGGCTTTCGTCGTAGATCGGGACGGTGGCCATGTCGATGACCGTTTGCAGGATGTCGTAGCAGCCGAACGACATGACCTTCGCCAATCAACGACGCCTGCCCCTCTTGTCTTTGCCGATTCATCATCCGACCGTGCCGCTGGGGACTACTATCCCAAATGTGAAATATCCAGGTCGCCCCATTGCTGTTTCAAGTATTCTGCCACCAATCGGCGAGGGCAGTGATGGGGCTTGTCCTCGCTGCATAGCAGGCAGCCTTCCGCCACGACTTCCTTCGGGATTCGCTCTTCAATCTTCCGCTTGGCCATGAGGTCGAGGAATCGCTTTTCATAGGTATCCCAGTCCCCCTTCAGTTTCTTGTATTCGTCCAGCATCTCCTTGGTCGGGGCCAAGTCAGGCGTATGCACGTAATCCATGCCACACACTTCCTTGAGGAAGAACGCGAGGTCATCCCGCTTCGCGAACCCCGCAAGTTGCGACACGTTGTTGAGACGCACATCCACGACACGCTTTGCCCCGGACTTCCGGAGCGAGTCGAAAAATTGCCGCGCGTTTTTCTTAGTGAATCCGATCGTGAATACTTTCATGTTTGGTCCTCCCTGAGAATTATTGCCGCCTGTGCGTCGTCCACGTAGGCGACTTTCTCTTCCTGACGCGCGAGCGCATCGTCAAGTAGTTCCTGCTTGGAACGAAACAAGTCCTTTTTCGGAAGGCCGGTCACGTCAAGCAGCCGCTCCATCGCGGCTTCTTGCGTTTCGAGTTGTCCGTCCGCATGGATATGGAGCACCGCCTGGCTGCGCGCTACCAGCGCCTTCGCCACGAGCAGCGTCCGATGGCACTCCAGCGGCTCTTTCTCCGCGCACATCAGGGCCACCCGATAGCGGGCCGCGCCCTGCAGCACACGGTCAAGCCCGCCCTGAAACAGAGTCGTCTGCGCCAGCCGCGCGTATTGCACTCGCCCGTTGAGGTAGCAGGAACGGTCCTCGGAACGCGCGCCGAGTTCCTTCCCGAGAAACACGTACCGGATGCTGTTCGTCTTGAGAAACTGCTCCAGCGCCTCGCGGTTGAATTGCGAGTTGAAGCGGCTGGATGGCGATGACCGCACGTCGGCCACGGCGTCCACCTGATGTTCGCGCAATCGGGCAAGAAACGCCTCGGCGCTGTGCGTCGAGTGGCCGATCGTAAACACGGGATGGGTCGTTACACTCATTCCTTCTCAGTTTCACCCCTTTCGATGATGGCGGCAATCAGCTTGTAGGCGTAGCCTTCGTATGGTTCTCCGAGACTGATCGTGAGGCAACACTCGCGCAGATTGTGCGTGCCGTCGGGCAGAAACAGATAACGCCGCTCGTAAACAGGATCTGTCATCCAGAGATTGTAGTTGATGCCGCCGTGCCGGAATTGACCTTGCACCCTTCGTTTGGGATTTCCGAAAGCTGCGCCTGGGCAAAACACCCGTATCGTCAGCCGGTCCAGTTCAAGCGGCTGGAGTTCTGCCAGTAAAAATTTGGGTCCAGCAGCCAGTTCTCCTACTGGAATTGATGTGGGCGCGGCTCGACCAACGGCACGTCGATCACATCCAAAACCATCGGATCGCTTCCGTCTTGGTAGTGTCGTTCCTGTTCCGAAACCTCCTGATGCTCCCGGCCGCTCACCGGACGAATCCAAGGACCGGGCAATTTGTTCATGATTTCCCGACCGGCGATGCAGCGACCGCTTAGTTTGCGCGAATTGGCCAGGCACAGAATGCGTTTGACTTCGTTGGGCGATTGAATTTCGGGGTTGTCTGCCATGTTATTCTTCCTCCTCCGCGCTGAAGCCGAGGCGGTACTTGATGTCGTAGTTCAGGATCAAATCCAACTCCTTCGCCGTGAAGAAATTCGAGGGGGCAAGAGTCGTTGTTTATCAGTTTTGCATCGGCGTCATATCCAAAAACACGGGTTAGATCATGGCCCCCAACCTTGCGTTTGGATGCGGTCACAAATTGTGACCGCATGCCAGCGATTTCCTCGGAAGTCAGTTGGAACAAGAAGTCCGCAGGAAAGCGGTCAATCTTTCGCCGAACGGCTTGATTCAACACCTTGGTCGAAACGCCATACAACGCTGCCGAATCGCTATCCATAATCACTTTCTGCCCGCGAATCTCGTGAATCAGTAGTTCGATCTGATCGACCCGTTTCAGTTTGGTTTCGTTGGTCATGGCGTACTTTCTCGCGGGCGATTCATCTTTGAGGTGGCAGATTGTGACCTCAAACAGGCCCGTTTCAAAGGTCGCAAATTGCTACCTTAAACAATGTGGTCGCAATTTGCGACCGCGTCGCGGACTGCTTTAAGGTACCAATTCCTATTTTTGACTCATTGAGATCACGCCATTCCAGTCCCTGGGAGCAATTCGGTTATGTTGGGCGATGTAGACGGTCAAAAAATCTTTGGCTGTATCTTCTGCAGGTACGTTGTGCAACAACTCAAATGCCTCATTCCATTTGCCGGATGAAAATGCATCGAGGGCGAGTTCGTAACGGGAAATGTCGCTGTCGGTTAATCGGCAGCCCGGTCCCAGTGGCGGCAAGATCTGGCTGACAGGAATCGCCGACTCCATTCCAAACGGCTGTATGACTGCCAGACGGCGCACGCGAAATGGTGGCGTGTTGCCCGATTGATTCATGCTTCGAACAAGGGTATCCGTGCGGCCATCGATCAAGATTCCGGTCCTTAATCGCTGATTCAATGACTCCAGCCGGGCTGCCAAATTGACGACCGGACCAAACACGGTGACTTTGACCTGATCGTTGGTCCCGATGCGTCCGGCTACGGCTGTTCCAGTCGCGATTCCTACTCCGACACGAAAATCGCTTAGCGGATGACCCGGCTCGCTTGAAGCGGCGGCGAAATGGTTTTGAATTTCAATCGCGGCGCGACAAGCCCTTTCCGCTCGATCGGGTTGATCCAGTGGCCAGCCCCAAAAGCCCATGGCCGCATCGCCGTGGAAATCACCCACGACACCACGTTGCTCCAGAATCTGACTTGTGGTTACGCCAAGTGCGCTACTGACCCGGTCAAGCAAGCCCAGCAAATCATTGGCAGATCGTTCTGATTTTAATGAAAAACCGCGTAAGTCACAAAACATCACGGAGACTTCACATTGCCGTGGAGCAAGTACCTCATCCGGTGACGAACCGGCCAGTGCATCGAGCACGACCGGAGAAAAAAACGATCGCAACCCGGCCTGATGTCGTTCCAGTTGCCGAACGTGCCGCAAATTTCCCAACGTCGTCGCAACCAATTCCGTGAATTTGATATCGTCCCGCAAATCGAGTGGATCCGAGGTGGGATCAGAATCAAGTGGCGAAGCGTAATTGCCCCCCACGTAGATTGCGATCCGATCGGATGACGGGCCCCGAAGTGGAGTAGCCATCGCCCAGTCCCCGTCATGCAGCACCGTCGCATGGTCTTTGCCGAAAACACCCCCCGTCGTCCACAAGTGCAAAACGGTTTCTGTTGAATCGACGGCACCCTTGATCAAGCTGCCACTTGGGACAAACGGAGTCTCGGTAACCAAACGCTGGTCCCAGTGCAGAATATCGACACCGAAATCAGGGGTTTCCAAATCGACAAGCTGAACGATGGCAACGGCGTTTGCCCGCCGAATTCCGGAAAGGAGAACGTTGACGACATTGACGTACAAATCGTTTTCACTAACAGATCGCGAAATGACATCGGGCAATTGCGAAAGAACGGCGATACGCTGGGCTGCGTCGCGATATTCGAGCTTGCGAATTTTATCGGCGGCGTATTTGCGTTGTGCGTCCGGAGATGGATGATCCATGGACACGTGGGGCTGGTCGGTCAAAAACGTCAACCGGGTCTGACCGATAACGAAATGTTCTCCTGGAGAAACGACGAATTCGTCGAGGTCCTGACCATGAAAAAATATCGGGTTGGTGGCGCTGGCGATTCGTTTGACGCGCAGTCGGTTGTTTTCGAGCGAAAGTTCTGCGTGTTGTCGACTGATTCGCAAATCCCAATCGATCCCCCAGCCTCCTGTTCCCCGTCCGAGCACGACAGCGGAGTCGATCGGCAGACTACGTCGCCATCGTTGCGGTAACTCATTTCCCTGGGCAATCAAGTCTGCCATGAAAGACGAATGTGTTTAAGCGATAATGAAACGATAACGATAAGGAAACAAAACGGACGACTACCGTGATGTGACCGGAAAGGGATGCAACCGGGCAAAGCAGAACTTACAACCACTCGATGGAATTGGAAAGTGCCAGCGCGGCCAGAATGATTGCGATCGCTGCGACCATTGCCAGAGACTGTAGTCGCCCGGTATATACGCCCTGTGTCCGGTGATTGAGATGCAGGAATCCAAACAGAATAACAAGCAAACCAAGTCCGGAAAGCACCATCAGGGCAGTTTGCCACACGCGACTTTCAACAATTTTTCGTTCGTATTCCATTGCGGCCCATGCATGAAACTCGTTGTTGAAATTCAATTCAATAAAACAACGGTGCCACTCAAGGAACTTGCCATGGTCACCCGATTCCTCGTCGAGCGGTTCCATGGAAACAGAGAGCGGGGTCTGATAAACCTGGGTGTGACTTCGACCGGGAACGAGGAGTTTACGTTTGATCAATTCACGATTGACCGATACAAGTTCCCCGGCGCCTCTGGCGATTTTCTCATCGAGTTTGCTGGCAACTGCCGCGATCGCGTTGCTCCAAAGCTCATCATTCGCTTCCCGTTCATAATGGCGGTAATCGGAGGCGATAACAAGGCGCGAACTTGACGGCTCAACAGGTTGGGGTTCATGAGTCCATTCCGGAACCGCGCCCACAGGGACGTAGTCAAATTCAAGAGAATCGGTTTGGGGATTGGCAATGAGTTGATTGGTAAATGGACCCAAACCTGGAATTCCAAATCCGGCAACTGTGATGGCGATCCAGGTTGCCAGAATCAGGGCAAAAGGCCAACGACGCCGGGCGGCTCGGTTCAAATGCACTTCACGAGGTGTATGGATCCTGGTTTCAATTTGCCTGCGCTTGCCGGGGTCGGAAATGGATTCGCTCATTTTCTGGCAACGCTAACCAATTGAAGGCGTTGCTGATGCGTAAGCCATGGCGCGGCAAACTGGGTTGCAACCGACAGCATGACGGCAATGATGCAACTCCACGGCAACGGGAAATAGAAAAACTGTCCTATCACTGTTGCCCAAACAAGACAAAGCCCGGCGCTCCAGATGCTCATTCGCGACCGTCTCACTGGATCGGCTTGACGCCACCAACGTAGAATCAGAAACAAGCCGGCGAAGAACAGGACGCAACCGAGCAAATTCGGGGCGTTGCCGTCATTGAACATCGTCTGTGGAAATGGGGAGAGGACGGGATCGCTGACAATCGGCGACTCTTGCCATTGCAAATGCAGGAATTGGCTGGTGGACCAGGCGACCAATCCTGTGACGACTCCCAGGGTTGCCATGGTGAATCGTCTCAAGAGCGCTTCTCCTTCGCGATGCTCCCATGTCTTGCAGGTCAGCAACAAAACCCAACTTCCGGAAATCGCGGTCACAACGGTCCAGGCATACCAGGCTCCTCGTTGAATTGAATCGGTTCCTTCTGTCGGAGAAGCCAACAACGCGAAAAAGCCCAGGACCAGGCATACCAGCCCGGAAACTACGAGCGAGCCAACAAGTTCCGTTGTGCGATCTTCCGCTGGCCGCGCCGCTAGTGCCGTTCGCAATTGCTCGCGCCGTTCTATTCGAGTCATCGGACGCGGTGTATCCGGTTGGTCACCAGAAACAATCAGATTTCGAATCGTAAAGTAGATAAGGTAGAGCAGGCCAAGTCCAAGCGACACGGGGAACAACCACGCCATATTTACCAAAAGCAAAGTAGCAACCCCGGCTACCAGCAACACTTTTACTGGCGTGTTGAGGTTGGATCGGTTCCACCAATCCATTGTCTGATTCCAGCTCCCATGAACTGCCCGGGCGATCGGTTCATCGGGAACGGATTTGCCGGAAAGCGGCTTGCTGTCAATTGGAACTGCCGCCGGTTGCAGTCGAACGGATGGATGGTGGCTGACTACGGCATCGACAACTTCACAGACGTCGCCGAACAGAATTCCACTATCAAATTTTGTTGGTGCTTCGCCAATAAACATTGGCTGAATCGGCGGAACTTGTTTGCTGGATGAAACGGGATTCGATTGTGTTGCAGCGGGGGCGTGTTTTTTATTCAACGCCGCCAGCATTTCCGGCGCGGAATGAAACCGTCGCTGCGGATCCTTGGCCAAGGCCCGTTCGATTACAGAACTGTAAGGAGCCCGCAATCCCCGCACATCGGGAACTGCGGTCAAGTGTTTCATGATGATTTCCTGACTGCTTTCTCCTTCATAGGGAACCCGGCCAGTCAGCATTTCAAACAGGATGATGCCCAGGGCATAGACATCAATTTCCTTGCCATAGACCCCTTTGCCGATTTCCGGCGCCATGTAATGAAACGTTCCTACCGTTTCCGTTTGGCCATCCCGGTTACTGCACGAGATAAATTTTGAAAGTCCATAGTCGCCGATTTTAATTACGTTTTCGTCGTCATCGCGAAAAATATTTCCGGGCTTGAGATCCCGATGCACGATCCCGCGTTCGTGCAGATAGGTCACGCCAGCACAGGTTGAGTCGAACCAGTGCCGCATTTGGTCATCGGGCATTCCCTGGGGATTGCGTTCGATCACTTCGCGCAAGCTTTCGCCCGGAACATATTCCATCACGACCCAGCTCTCGCCAATGTCGCAAGTGCGGATGTCCCACAACTTGATCAGGTTCACATGCTTGAGATTCAGGCATTGGCGAACTCCTCGCAATTCGATATCGAGATTGCGCTGGATCTTTTTAAGCGCAACTTCCTTGCCTGCGTCATTCAGTGCGAAGTAAACTTCGCCAAACCCGCCAATTCCGATTCCGCGCTTGATTGTGTAACCTTCAAGCGGACGCGAGCCGCTGGGGTAAGTAAATCGCATGGCTTTTTCCCGCGAGGCAGGACCATCAACCGACGGACTCCCGGCGTCGCAAGTCAGTTTCATGTCCTTATCCAAAGTAGCAGGATTATCGTCCATTTGTCCAGATTCTTTCCAGGGGGTTCTTTGTCGAAGCTGTACCAATACATTCTACCCCGTATTGTGCCGTTAAGTTTGTGTGGGGATCGCCTGTTTGATCATTTCCAGACTTACGGAATACCCCTCACCTACCAGTCGCATATTGCGATTAACGGTGATATCACCGGTTTTTGTTTCGCCATCAAGTTCGTAAGCCCCCGGCGCTCGCAAAACGATTTCGTTTCCACGGCGAAATAGGAGTAATTCTTCGCTGAGTCGCGGCGAACGGACATGGTGACTTTCAAATGGCCCAATCATCAGGGCGTCGCCAAGTAAAAGGATTGCGTCCGACCAGGGGTCCGTGCGATGTCGACTGATCAAGTCGATTCTCGCACTGCCGCCCAGAGGATGTGGCATGGAAAATCGGGCCTGGACCCCTCCACCAAGATCGAACTTCTGGCCGTGACCGAGGATCGTTGGCCTGGTAACTGATGAATCATCCGGTTTATTAATTTCCAGTGGCTCGGCCAGATATCCGTTAGCCGATCGCTTGATTCGCAAATGTCGGCGACGAATGTCTGCCTGGATTGGAATATCGACTTCCGATCGTTCCACCGAGCGACCGATTGTGACTTGCGGCCAGGTGCAAACAAGGTAGCCACCGACTCCATCCACCCAAAGCATAAACGAACGGACGTTGCATTGATCCAGTTCAGGAAGTGGAGCGATTGGCTCGACGACAGGCCTTGCCAACGTTCGGCGAGCGCTCGTCGAAGTGCGAGTCGTTTCATTATCGGTAATCGTGTGAACGGTATCGACTTTTTCCGTAACTCCGGGTTCGTCGATAATCATGACTTGTTCCGCCCTGTGTGCCGGCTGATTGGCGTAATGCGATTGACAGCGCCGACGTGCATCGATGGCGATCTGGTGGTTGGGAGATACTTGCAATATCTGTCCGGCAATTGTCTGTACGTTGCCCCAGTTCGACTGGTTGAGTGCATCGCGAAGTTTCGAGGTCATTTGATGAACGGCTTGTTCGTCCTGCTGATTGGCGAGAAGGCGCGACTCAACGAACTCCATGTCTGGTCGCAAGGCACGGGCCTGCTGCAACATGCGAGAGGACTCATTCCACTTGCCGGACGCAGCCAGAACCTGTGCATTTCCCACCAGGGAGCAAACCGAAATGATTTCATCGGCGCGGCGGTCAGGAATTTTTCGCCTTGTCAGTATTTCAATCAGGCGATTGGCATTGGTCACTTGTCCCCGTTGCAAGCACGACTCGGCGTGCTGAACAGTCGAGTCGATCAAACGCGATTGATGGCGAGCCAGGAAATCGGTACTATCGCCGGTCTGGATTGACACGGCGTCATTCAGGTCCTGCCAGGCAGCGATCAGATTTCCCGCACACTCCTGTCGCTCGGCCCTTACCACCAATTTATCAACGAGCGAATGGGCCGCCCGGGTTCCGCCAGCGCTTCGCAAACAGCCTGTTTCGCGAGCGATCGCGCAAGCCGTCTGCAAATCACCGAGCCGGGTAAGCTGGCGAACTTGTTTCAAATGCTGGTTCCCGAACAGGTTCATTGACTAAGTCGCACTAAATTCCAAGATAAAGCCGCCATCGGACGCCGGCGACCTGAAACGAATTACTTCAGAATAACAGGGAGTTCCTGGATCAACAAAAAAAGGGGTTCAAACGCCTGGCACGTCCGAACCCCTTAACGATTTCGATCAGACGTGGTTACTTGCTGACAACAGATCCACCTTCCGTGCCGCCGAAATAGGCGTCAACGGCGTCGATGATGTCCACATTGTCTTCCGATTCGATGTTTTCCATGGGGATATCGCCCAGGGACTCCACTCCCATATCCAGCATGACCGACTCAGCTTCGATACGATTGCGAATTTCGTCAATCATCTCGGTAGCTCGTGACAATGCCGTGTCATCGAAGCGGGCATATTCATCGGCCGTTTTGCGAACTTCCAACATCTTCATCTGGGCTTCCAGGTTGTCAATGTCGGTCAAGAGCGTACGTTGGCGAGAAAAGGTCTCTTCCAGGTTCTTTCCTGCTGCCTCGAGTCCGAGTTCACGCATGTCAATGGTTGCTTTAAGTGTGTTCAAATGTTGTTCACCGTTCTTGTAGCGGCGGAATTGGTTGGCAAGGTCTTCTCGAACGCGTTCATTGTCATAAGTCCGACCGTTGGTTGACGAAACATAAGCCGTGTCGCCCGATGCCAGGTGGTCACGTAGTTTCAGAATATGAACATGAGTTTTGGCAAGTGCCGAGTCCTGATTCTCGATCTGCTTGGCCAAACGGCTGACTTCGACTTTTTGTTTGGCGATTTCGTACATCATAGGCTGTACGCTTTCCCGAACTTTCTCAAGTTGATTCCGGGCAGTTTCAATTTTGTAACTTGTGTCAACTTTCGAGTCAGCCCACGACTGGGCTTTATCGATAGCCGTACCGGCGTACGGAAGCAGGTTGCGGCCGAACAAAAGGCCGAGAACCAACAGGCCTCCTGCAGCCACTAGAATGGTTTTTTTGATCATCTGATCTCTCCTCGGACAAAAAAAAGGATTTCTCTGAATTCGGGCGTGTGTTGTTATTGCCAGCGTTTTCAGGGGCGGACGGGTGTCGCTTGGGGAGTTGTTCGACTTTGTATTGCGGTTATTTGGAATTTTTGGGAATTTTTCCAAAGGGAATCCGGATTCTTCGCGTTTAGCGCTTTATCCGCCAAAATATCGGGGGTTTTTGGCCTGATTCGCCAAATTCGTCCAACTTCGCTTCGGTCGTTTTGTGGGTTCCTTTTTCGGCCTGGAACATGCCACAAGGCGGGCTGAAAGTGCTGTGGAGTCCGCACAGTTGAATCTGGAATTGAACCGCAACGCCTCAAGTAGCAGGTTGGACTCACACAGAGTCACGAAGCCACAGAGTGCGTAACCGAGTGATGAAGGATGGAATCTCTGCCCCTTTGTGACTCTGTGTGCCATTTGCTTTTCCGGATTAATTCATACGCTCTGATGGACTTTGCAGATCGTGATCAACTCCATTTGGACCAATGGAATCGAATAAATCAGGACCCTTGCGCTAATAATCGTCGCCATTCGTAGAATAGAATAGAGGACGTCAGTTGATAACCGTGTTCCCAAGGGCGAGCAGAATGATCAGTCAGCAATCACGAACGATGTTCTCCGTCGCAGTTCTTGCGATCTTTTTTCCCGGTACGACGGTAAATGGCCGGCAGGACGACTCCGACAAAACGGAGTGGCAACGATTCCAGGAGTCCGACCTGCCGAAAAAAATCGCCGACCTCAAGCCAGCCGAAACGGTTGCGGATGAAGACAATGCCGCCTGGTGGTTGGCGAAAGCAGACGAGGGTCGGCTCGCTATTGATACTCGTTTGGCTGATCATTTCTTTCTCTCCGATTGCACGAACGAAATCATTCAGGAGTATAACGAGGTTGTTGCCGAACACCCTGAAACCATTGGGAATCTCTTGAAGGCAGCTGCAGCGCCCGATTATCATCCGCTTCGTGATTTTGACGTCGATACATTTGCTGCGTTTGATTCGCAGGTCGATGCCAACGATTTTCGATCAGTCACCCGGGTACTGATGTATCGTGCTGGTGTGGAATTAGCCCAAGGACGCACTGATAGCGCAGTTGAGTCGGCACTGGCGATTCTGAAGTTGAGCCGCCATGACGCGACGGAATTTGGTTTGGAAGGCCATTTGATTCGGACAACCGTTTCAATGATGGGACTCGCCTCACTGAATCAGATTGTTCAATCCGCCAATAATCTGACGCCAGAAACGCTTCAACTGATCCGGGACGAACTGGAACGCCACGATACGCTGGATGATTTTCAAACGTGTTTCGACAGTGAACGAGTGTTGGGCGTCCAGTTGTTAAGGGACCAGGGTTTGGTCTCGGCGATTCGGATTGAGGAATACCTCAAAATAGTCCGGCTGTGTCAGGAGAGATCTAACAAGTCGCTCGCCGAACAGGCCAGGTTACTTGATGTTTCAGACGGAGTCGACATGACGATGTTGGGAATGATTTACCCAACCATTCAAATGTCGCGCGGTGTCGCGAACAAAAAGCTGACTCTGGTCCGATGTTTGCGTTTGCTTATCGAGTTGAACCTGCAAATGAACGAACAGCCAGCCCTGGAAGACATCCATCTTCCCAAGTCTGCCGTGACCGATCCGATCAGCGGCAATCCCCTGGTATTTCGAAAACTCGACAACGGCTGGTTGGTCTACGGCGTCGGCCGCAATAACACCGACGACGGAGGCGACGTCGACCTCGATCATGATTATGGATTCACATCGGTTGCGTTCAAAAAATAGGTTTGCAGCTAAAAATTGGAACTGCAAATTTCGAACTCACACTGAGTCACGAAGCCCCAGAGTGCATGACCGAGCGATAAAGAATGGAATCTCTGTGCCTTTGTGACTTCGTGTGCCATTTCCCTTTCCGGATTGATTCCTTAGTGCAAATGGTCTTTTCGTTGTCGTAAACGACTCTGCATTTTGCGCTACAATAGAACGATCGTGTTTGGATTGAGTACAATCAGGAAATGACAAGCATTCTGATATCGGTATTGTTCTCGATCGTGGCATTTTTCCTCTGGGTGGCCACGGTATTGGGACTACCCGGCAACTGGCTGATGGTCATCGTTGCAATGGCTGTCGCATCGCTTGCTCCGGACAATTCGACGTGGCATATTTCCTGGACGGGCGTGGGAATCCTCGTGGGACTGGCAGCGATTGGCGAACTGATCGAGTTTGTTGCCGGCTCGATCGGAGTCGGGAAATCAGGTGGTTCAAAGCGAGCGGCGGGATTGGCACTTGTTGGTTCGCTGATTGGAGCAATCGCCGGTTTGTTTGCAGGACTGCCGATCCCGGTTATTGGAAGTCTGGTCACATCGCTACTGTTCAGCGGTCTGGGAGCCGCTGTCGGCGCCATTATCGGACAACGCTGGTTCGACAAGAATTGGAACAAATCAGTTTCGGTCGGATTCGGTGCATTTTGGGGGCGCCTGCTCGGCACACTTGGCAAAGCAATTTGCGGTGCATGGATGGTCGTCGTACTGCTGGTTTACGTCTGGTCCTGACGCCTCGTCATGGTCGATACCCATTCAACGGGTTGTCGCAGCGAAAGCACGATGGTTGGAAAAGAGCAAGGGAAATGTTCAAAAAAATCCGATGCCAATCGTTCAAAAAAATTTCACTGTGAAAAAAATTATCGGAATGGAATCGAGCAGGAAGCGAATTTGACTTGTTTGAAAAAACTTCCATTACCCATTACGACATTCAGGACTAGAATTAATTTGTTCCGGCTAATTGACGCATCTATCGGACGTCGATGATAACGAACGCATGTCACACCATCTTGAATCGAAAAGCCAGCAAAGCCTTGGGTTTTGTGTTGTTACAAGAAAGTCCGTACCGTGTTAACTGTCCGCCCCAAAATTTCCGAGCTCGACTTTCGGGTCTTTGGGCGACCGTTGCATCCGGAGCTTTTCGAAACGTTTGCCACCCGGTCAATTGTCCGGCAAGCCTATCAATTGCGGGTGGACATCACCAGTGCGGGACACTTGTTGACCTGGCAACGGGATGGATTGACAATCTGTGAAGTGGCAGCGTCCCACCACCAGCCATTGCCTGAGCATCGCTTGCTATACCACCAACCGGTCGGGTCGCCGTCCAGTCACAAGCTGGCTTTTCAAAAACAAATTGATTACTCATGTCGTTTCCAGCTTGAACCGGCCGATCCATTTTTGTTTGCCACGATTCAATCGGAACTGCTGAGGTCGAGTCCCTGTGAAGGCTTGATGTTCCAGTTTCAATCAAGCGGCAGGATGGCGCTGGGGGCCATAAGCTACGTGAACATTCAATCGCGAATGAATCGTGTTCATATCCGTGCCTTTCACACTTTTCCAGATGCCTACGTCGTCATGAAATGCGAATCGGTATTCTTCGTGCATCCGACAGACGAATAACAAGCTGATTTCGCCAAGTCATCGGTTTGTTGCCTGCGATTGTCGGCGAGCCTCTGCCTCCTGGTGTCTTACAAGGTTGGCTTGCAGTCCCGAATTAAAGGGATCCAAACCGATCGCCTTGCGTTGCAAGGCAATGGCCTCGACGTATTGTCCACGAGCCGAAAGACACGATGCGAGAGTGTCCATCAGTTCCGGTGATTCGGGTGTCCCGGCCATTGCCAGGCGTGCAAACGTTTCGGCCGTTTCCAGGTGACGCTCTGTTTGCGATGCCAGCCACGCATAGGTATTAAGTGCCGCGATTCGTTCATGCTCAAGCGAGTGTTGTTCACGCGGATCGGCAAGCCTTATTGCCGTGCAAGCCTGGATCTGGTTCTCAAGCTTTGCAAGCGAGATTTCGATTAATTCGTCGACAATTTCCGGCCATTCCCGGGAGATGCCCTGAAAACGCCAGGCCGCGATCAGCAGTTCGCTGTTGTCCGGCGCATCTTGCAATCCGCTAACCAGATAATGCGTTGCCTGTTCGAGATCCCCTTTAATCGCGAAGTGGCGATGCCAATAGTATGCAAGTTCGACCACAGCTTCCTTGCGGCTGACTTCGAACGTCCGATTCACGGGCTTCGTGGAATTTGGAATACGGTTGACGACACATTCCAGCGCTGTTGCAGCCGACAAATCGTCGAACTGGTCATGACGGTACCGTGCCAACAAGCGACCAGCGACAAGTGCCGTACCGTCAGAATCGTTGGCGTTTGCTGTGATGCGTTCCAGCAACTCGATGGCAATTCGCTCAAGGCCGCGTGAGCGTAAGTGAATTGCGAGTTCAATACTTTTGCCTGAATCTCCCTGAATGGAATTAATCGCCTGGTCGAGAGTTGCCTTTGCTCGTTCCCATCGCCCAATCCGGTGTTGAAATTCCGACAGCCGGAACAACAGTCGTGGGCTTTTTCGAATCGTATCGGCGCATTGGCAATTTAATTCGTGAAGCACTGCAACTGCATCGTCGGCCAAGAGCCAGTCGTATATTTCAACAATGTCGTTGGATCGATTCCAGACATGCGGGATCATCTGAAGTGCTAATTCATCAGCCGATTCGTTCAGTCCCAACTGCCGGTATCGGGTGGCAGTTGCTCGCAACCAGCCTAGTACATGATCCGGCAAAACATCCGTTTCACGTGGATAATGAGCAAGGACGTGCGCTGCAACCGGTTCCCACAAATCGAGAAAGGCTTCCGGGGACTCATGTTGGGAAAACCAGATTCCCAGGCAACGACTCGATGGCCGGGGGTTTTTCCAAAGCAAGGCTGAATCAATTTGATCAGAACCAGGCTCACGGTTTGCCGACATGAGTTCGGTCGCGGCACGGATGGCGAGCTCCTCTTGCGGTTCGAACTGGGCAATTGCCAATAAGTTGTTTGTCGATTCCGGTTCGCCGATGTGGCTAATTCGAAAGATGGCTTTTTCTGATTCGGTTAGCGAAGGGGCAACACCGGCCTTGCTGCGACCCGAATTGAGAATCGACTGATACTGGGGTGCGAACCTTGTCAGGAGTTGATACTGGAGCTGGATTAGTAACTGATGGGCCGAATGGGCGATTTCGCAATCGGTGGACGACTGAGCCCGAAAGACCCAATCGTGTGACTCCAATGGATTTGCGAGCAAACGCTTGCCCGCATCGCATCGCAAGCGAAAGTCCTTGGATCCCATCAAGGCAATCTCGCGGAGCGGTTCAGGCAATTGGCATGTCAGGAGTGCCATGGAAGGCACTTGAACAATTTGCGCGGCTAATGGAACAGGAACCACTGCGAGAAACAGAAAGAGAGCCAGCGCGCTGCCCGGATTAAATTCCGCACAATATGAGGCTTGACATCGAATTCGTGCCAACATTGTTTCCTCCCGTCCCTGAGAGTTGCGACCCGGAAGGGTAGAAGTCGGTTGGGATGGCGCGAAGGCCAATGATGGCAAACTCGCCGTTGCTAGCCGTCAATAATAGCCAACAACAACGCAGCACAATCGTGTCGATTTCAACGGACCAGGCCTTAATTCCTCAACGCGTTCAGGAATTGTTGCCGTCGGGGTTTCGGTGCCGTATAGTCGCTTGGTACTGTGTCCCGCCAAATCGAGTTGTTTTTGATTAACCGACGTAGATCGGATTCGTGAAATTGACCCCGACACAATTTGCAACAGATGTTGTCAAACGACTTCAAACCGCCGGCTATGAAGCGCTGTGGGCGGGTGGCTGCGTGCGCGACCAGTTATTGGGCATGACCCCCAGGGACTACGACGTTGCTACCAATGCAACACCGGACCGAATTCGCGAATTGTTTGGGCATTCGAAGACACTTCCGTTGGGAGCAGTTTTTGGCGTGATCACAGTGATCGGTCCTCGTTCAGCCGGAAATATTGAGGTCGCCACTTTTCGAAGTGATGGTCAATACAGCGACGGCAGACGCCCTGACGCGGTAACTTTTGGCACGGCCGAAATGGACGCTCAACGTCGTGATTTTACGATCAACGGCTTGTTCTTTGATCCGGTGACCGGGCGGGTCGTTGATTATGTTGACGGACAAGCGGACTTGAATCGTCATGTGTTGCGGGCCATTGGCGATCCGTCGGAGCGAATTGCCGAAGACAAATTGCGAATGCTGCGCGCCGTGCGATTCGCGGCGTCACTTGACTTTTCCGTCGATCAAAAAACGATGACGGTAGTTCGGGATCGTGCCGCAGAAATCAATGTCGTGAGCGCGGAGCGCATCGGTGCCGAGCTGACGCGAATGCTGTTACACCCGAATCGCCGTCGGGCTATTGAGCTATTGCTTGACAGCAACTTGATGATTCAAGAGCCATTGTTTCCGGAATTCGAAACAATGGTCCGTGATCCAACCGCCGTTGATCGCGTGTTGGCTGGATTATCTGCATTGAAAAATCCTGACCTTCCCGAGTGTCTCGTCGCCCTGATTGGCGAAATTGTCGATTCACGCGGGATGGCACGAGTTTGCGGGCGACTGAAATTGTCAAACCGGGTTCGCGATACGGCTGTCTGGATTTGCCAGTATCGAGCGCAATTACTGGTCGCTCGCCAGGTGGCCTGGTCGCAAATCCAACCGTTGGTCGTCGACGAGCGCATCGAAAACGCGTTGCGATGGATGTATGCCGAACAAGCGGCAATGGGGCAGCCACTCGAGTCGATTGAATTCCTGGAAAACAAGCGGCAATTGCCACCCGAGTTGCTGGATCCTCCACGGTTAATCGATGGACTTTCGTTGCAAGCACTGGGAATGGTGCCGGGCCCCATGTTTTCCGAAGTCCTGCAGAGGATTCGGGAACTTCAACTCGATGGGAAAATCGACTCAATCGAAGCGGCAATGGACGCTGTTCGGAAACTCCGCAAATAAATCGAATGCGTGGAAAACAGCATTTTTGTGCCGTGAAGCGTGTAGGCAGTTCAATCCGCAAAATGATATGATCATCCAATCCAAATTCGCGGCTGGTGCCGTGGAAAATCCCGGAACAAACGAAATTCAATGCACGATACTACCCGGATCAAATTGGGAACGTTTGGACACAAATCCAGGCAGTCGGTAGCGACCGTTCCGCTTTGGATCGGTTTGTTGATTATTGCCACTGCGTTGTCGTGTAGCGGTCAAACCGAATTACCGGACACGGCTGATCGAATTTTATCTGGGGAGTCGCAATCGAACCAGACTCGGCCGGGAATTCCTCTGGCATCGGATAACCTCGACGGTAAATTTGCGTTTCAAGTGCTTGAACAATTGTGCAAGATTGGTCCGAGGATCAGTGGCACCCCGGGGATGACAACGCAACAAGAGTTTTTGGCAAAGCACTTTGAATCACTTGGGGCGACAATTGGCTGGCAACCGTTTCAGGGATTACACCCCGTGCATCAAACGCCCGTCGAGTTTCGAAATTTGTTGGTACAGTTTCATCCGGATCGAACGGCCAGAATCCTGATCGCCTGTCACTTCGATACCCGACCGTTTCCGGATATGGATCGCACTAATCCGACGGGCGTTTTCCTCGGGGCCAACGATGGGGCGAGTGGTGTAGGCTTATTGTGCGAGCTCGGGCAGTTTATGCCGGCATTGCAATCGGACTATGGAGTCGATTTTGTTTTTTTTGACGCGGAAGAATTTGTGTTTCAGAAGGGTCGCGACCCGTATTTTCTGGGTTCCACCCATTTCGCAAACCAGTACATTGCTACTCCTCCTCCCTGGCGCTATGCGGCAGGTGTCCTGGTCGACATGATCGGCGACAAGGATTTGAATATTTATCTGGAAGTCAACAGTTGGAAGAGTTCCCGGGAGATCACGCGGCAGATCTGGGATGTCGCTCAACGAATGGGGGTAAAGGAATTCATTCCAAGAACACGGCATGAAGTCAAGGACGATCATTTACCGTTGATCAACATCGCCAAAATTCCGACGTGCGACATTATCGACTTTGATTACCCAAGCCCTGCCGACAAGCAAAAGAACCGGTACTGGCACACTCAAGACGATACTCCGGATAAATGTTCTGCGGAGTCGTTGGGCAAGGTGGGGAATGTACTATTGGGCTGGTTACGCGAAGTGAGGATGAAAAAATGATTCTGTTCGTAGGCGTTACGACCTTGTTGGCCGGTATCATTCTGGTATTAAGGCACTTGCACGTTTGGCGCAAGCAAATTGACGGCGACGTGGAACTGGAAATGCGAAAGTTTCTGGGTCAACAGTTGCGGCGCCGGATATTGACAAGTACTTGCATTGCCGTGCTCGGTTTTACGATCGCCTTGTTGCATTTCACGGATTTTTGGCGGGCTCGACCGGGCGGCTGGCCGATTCTGTTGTCCTGTGCCCTGACGTTGATTTTCATGATTTTTGTGCTGGCCAGTCTGGACTTTGTCGCATCCTCCAGCGCACTTCGGGCGCAAAAAGTTGAAACGCGCAAGGCAGCCGAGGAGTTGGCCAGGGAATATTTACGTCAACGCGCCAAGCTAAAACCCGATTCCAGTGATCAGCCAACTCGTCCCGATTCCAGCAAGGAATCCTGACTGTCTGCTGAATCACTTTTTTGATCGCGCGAAACAAACTGCCATGAATTCCGGTTCGTCGTCCGACACATCCTTCGTTTTCGTTGTATGTCATCCGTCGGTGACGCAATGGTGTCGCAAGGAGGTTTCCGCCATCCGACCTGCCTGGTTGCCAGCTTTTTCACGTCCCGGTTTCTTGACGTACAAGGTACCGGAACGACTCGCCGAGCGGTTTGAGTTGCCAGCCACATTTGTGCGGAGCTTTGGAATCTCATTGCAACAAGTTCGATCAGTAAATGCCGATGCGCTGGTTACAGGAATTCAACGAATTATCGAAACCCTTTCCCCGAAACACAAAGTCGAAAAAATTCACTTTTGGAATCGGCAGTGGAGGAGCCAGCACAGTCGAGAAGTCGACGATGCAAGCTTGCCCGAAAATGAGTGCAGATTTCAGTCGATGGCCGCTGCACTTCGCGACTCGTTTCCTGTGTTAACGTCCGGACCGGCGACGGTCACACCAGAAAGTTGTGTACTCGATGCGATACAAATCGATACCGGACACTGGGCATTGGGATATCACTTTGCCGGTTCGATCGCCCAGCGATGGCCGGGAGGTGTTCCCGAAATCGTCGTGCCGGACGAGATGATAAGCCGAGCCTACTTAAAAACAACTGAATCACTGTTGTGGTCAGGAATACCGATTGCAACGGGTGACATTTGTGTTGAGGTCGGCAGTTCGCCCGGTGGAAGTTGTCAGCGGTTGCTGGAGCTGGGTGCGAAAGTGATTGCCATTGATCCGGCGGATATGCATCCGACAATTGCCGGCCATCCCGATATGACGCATGTCAGGAAACGGGGCCGCGACGTTTCGCAACGGGTTCTTGCCACAGGGAAATGGTTGTTCGTTGATACGAACATTGCACCGACGAGCACGCTGGCCATAAGCGAATCGATTCTTTGCAACAAGAGCAGCCGATTCCAGGGAGCGATCATTACTCTCAAAATGCTGGATGATGAACTGGCTGAAAGCACGGCAGTACACATCGAACGGGTTCAGTCGTGGGGTTTTCAATTTGTCAAAATGCGACACCTGGCGTTCGGTCGACAGGAACTTTGCCTTGTCGCATTGCGCCAAAAGGGCCTGCGACGTAAGCGAAAACATTAAGTTCAGGTCGAATGTCAAAGCCGTTGACGGAAATCGCTGCCATTGACTTTGACAGCAATCTTTGTGGTTTCATGATCGTCTTAAGGCTGGAATTATCAATCTATAACGGTTGTAACGATTTTCGGGGAATTGCCTTTCAATTTGGTGGCATCGGTCGTCGGAAGCATGACGATTGTCCCGATTTTTTTCGATAACTACGAAAGCGTGTAACCAGACCTGCCAGCCGCAAAGGCGCTCATTTGTCGGGCATTTGGTTTAACAAGTTAGTAAACCTCTGTGGGGGTACAGGAACGGCGCTGGAACGGCGCAGGCTCCTTGATATCAAGAACATTTCAACAAAAGGAATCTATTGTGATCAGGAAATTACTTCTGGCTGCTACGGTAGCTATGGGAACAGCCAGTACGGTTGTCGCCCAGTATGGAAATTATCAACAAAATCCAAATGGCGCTTCTCCATCGATGCCAGGCGGAGTTATTGGCGACGGCAATCGCCAACCGGTCATCATGACCAATGCTTCAGCCCCGAATTATAATCCAGCCGCATTTCAAGCTCAGACCCAGGCCGCACCCGTCGCAGGACCAGGTTGCGACGGTGGTACCCAGGGCTGTGACAGTTATCGTGGTGGCTGCGATGGTAACCGCGGTCAAGGTTGTGATGCAAATGGTGCCGGCAGTCAGGGAGCGGGTTGCGATACAGGTTGCGGAGTTGGCCAAAACTACTTCGCCGGCGGATGCGGTCAGGGATGTAACGACAATTGCGGTCGTTACCTGAGCGTTTTCGGTGGCTGGAACGGACTGGAAGATGTCAGTTTCACCGATCAGGCAGGTACAACCAACCGGGCAAGTTTTCAGGAAGGCTGGGTTGGTGGTTTCGCAATTGGAAATCAGAAAACTTGCAACCGTCGTCATGAACTGGAATTCGCATTCCGCGACAATTCGGGTGATGAATTATCGGTAACGAATGCGAACGGAACCTTTGCACAGCCTTTCTTCGGTGATATCCAGTCAACCTCGGCGTTGTTCAACGTGTTGCTGGAACCATCGCAGTGCATTCTTGGTGTCAAGCCTTACATCGGTGCCGGTGCCGGTCTGGCATACATCGATGGCGATTTCAACGACGGACGCGCAAGCATTTGCTACGTGGAAGACGTTGTGTTTGCCTGGCAGTTGCGAGCTGGCGTTCAGCGACAAATCAACTCACGCGTTTCGGCCTTTGCCGAGTATCGTTACTTCGCTGCCGACGATCTTGACCTCGATTGCCGTATCGTCGGTGGTCCAGTCACCTCGTTTCCGGTTGACTACAATGCCGAAAACATCATCTTCGGCATCAACATCACACGATAGTTGACTCGTCGTCCGACAAGGATACGAATCGTTTCAAAAGACGCAAAAAGGTGCCAAAAGGTGCCTTGACTATCAAAAACAAAACAGCCTGACGTGGCAAAACGGCCCGTCAGGTTTGTTCGTTTTCAACGTTGCGAATCAACCACAAAAAACGCTCAGCGGATTCGGGGCGATCATTCGGATTCGGGGCGAGACATGCGTGAATGGCACTGGCCAGTTCCGGATTGAGTTTCGGTCGGTGCTCCCGGATGTCATTATGCGGTCGTTGATCGTGAACGAGTGCGGCCATCCCACTCGTGACCGTCGAACCCCAGGGGTGTTTGAATGTCAGCAATTTGTAAAAGCTGACCCCCATCGCGAAAAGGTCGACGCGTTTGTCGGTCATGCGTCGCCTTACGATTTCCGGAGCCATGTACTGGGGGGTCCCCGTTCGATTACCCGGTTGACGAAATTCCGGTTTGTCTGGAACGGTAAGCCCAAAATCGATCAGCTTGAGCCAGGCAAAATCGTGATGGCAAATAAAGTTGCGCGGACAAATGTCACGATGGATGAAACCGGCGTCATGAACGCCTTGAATCGCTTCGGCCATTTGCCGCATGAACAGTAGTCGTTGTGGCAACAACTCCGGTGTCTTTTCATTAATGGCATGATTCAAACCCGGCCCGTGAACGTATTCCATCAGGATATACTCCTGTCCGGTGGTTGTATAACCGAATTCGAACGTTTCAACGATTCTTGGATGTTTGAGAGCCATACCGATTTCGGCCTCCTTCGGCTTGTTCAATCCCTTGAACCGATCGTAGAATAGCTGCGTTTTTTCTTCGTCAAGCAGCTTCAGGCCGACGCGGCGGTTGGTCGTTATCTCTCGCGCAACGCGAAACTTGGACATCGTTCCGCTAAATGCATGCCGTTCCAATTCGAATCGGCCGGAAACATCAAGTCGTCCACCCCCACCGGAGGCAAAGAGATCTTTGAAACGGTCCAAAATACTCATGGTCAACGGATGGGTGAGAGACGCGGAAGTACAACAGCCGAAATGTAACGGCGTTGTTGCCTACTTTCCACAATAGTCAATGGTGCGGGCGATTTCTGATTTCAGGTTGGGACGGCGAACGATCCTGTCGATGTAGCCGTGTTCGAGCAAGAATTCACTTGTCTGAAAACCCTCCGGTAATTCGAGGCGAATCGTCGCCTTGATTGTTCGTGGTCCGGCAAAACCGATCAAGGCTCGCGGTTCGGCAAAAATTACATCGCCCAACATCGCGAAACTTGCGGCAACCCCACCCATCGTCGGATGGGTCAGTACCGAGATGAACAAACCACCTGCCTGGTCGAAACGACCCAGTGCGGCAGAGACTTTAGCCATTTGCATAAGCGACAAGATCCCTTCATGCATTCGGGCACCCCCGCCTGATCCACTCACGATGATCAGCGGAAGGTTCTGTTCCGTTGCCCGCTCAACCAGTCGTGTCAGCCGTTCCCCGACAACGGACCCCATGCTTCCCATAATGAACGCTGAATCGGTAATTCCAACGGCAACACGACGAGCGCGAATCATGCCAGTTCCGGTCAAAGCCGCATCCGTCAACCCGGTTCGTCGCTGTTCGGCTTTCAGCCGTTCGGCATAGGGCTTTGTGTCGGCGAATTCGAGGGGATCGCCGGGAATCAATCCGGCGTCCAGTTCTTCAAACGTACCATCGTCCAGAAGTTGCTCGACACGAGTTTGGCCCGAGACATACAAATGGTAATCGCATTCCGGACATGTCCCCAATCGTTTCTCGGCTTCCTTGCGAAAAATTGCCTTGCCACAATCGGGGCAGCGCATCCACAAGCCCTCCGGGACACCACGCTTGGTCATTTTGGGCAACTCGGGATCGTTCACAGGCTGGTTAACTACGGACATGGCTGGGTTTTTGGTAAGCGGGATTCAATGGCACCATTGTCGCACGTACCAAGGGTACGAATCAAGATTGGGACCGCCGCAAACGCCGGATTTGGATCAGGTTATACCGGTTCGTCTTGTTATTTGCCTTTGAGGACGCTTTTGAATGAGCCTGGCCGATTCAAAACCGGGGCAGTTTCTTCAAGATACCTGTCGACCGAAAATCCTGGATTGATCGCCTGATCAATTCGACGATTCGGCTTCGGCAAATTCAATGGACGCCCAGCGACCACTGCAACATTCGATTTGCCAAAGGTCACCCATGGTTACTGCTTGATCCAGATGTTGCCTTAACAGGCTTGCAGCGGGTTCCGGGATCACGATCGCAATCGTACCATTTTTGTGTTTACGGATTATCTTGCTCATTGCCCGCTTGATTCTGTTTCGCGCGGCCTCAAAGGATTCTCCGCCTGGAGGACAAACGGACTCCGGGTTCTCCTGCCACTGGCGATACAATCGGGGCTGGGAGTCTCGTAGTTCCTCGACGCGTTTGCCATGCCATAAACCACGATCCAGATTTCGGAGTTCCTCGTTGACCCGGACTTTGGACTGCCGGTTTGCGACAAGATTGGCCGTCTGTCTGGCTGCTTCACATGGTCCGCAGTAGATCACATCGATACAATATTCGCGCAGCTCGCTGGCTGATTGGCGAGCCTGATCATTTCCCGTTTCCGAAAGAGGGACATCCAGTGAACCCTTGATTCGACCTTGCAAATCAAGATCTGTTGCGCCAGGCAATAAAACAATAACACGTAACAACCGACCCCTTTTTATCATCGCTGGCATCCTGAATCCGAAATTGTGTTTTCCAGCAAGCGGCGATGAGCAAGTGCATAATCCGCACTGCCAAAAATCGCCGAGCCGGCCACCAGCCACTCTGCGCCAACGTCCACACAATCGCGTATGTTGGAGTCGTTGACTCCGCCGTCGACTTGTAAAATAGGGCGATCGCCGGCCAGTTGCCGGACCTCACCAAGTTTCTTGAGTAATTCAGGGATGAATTTCTGGCCGCCGAAACCGGCCTTGATCGTCATAATCAATACCAGATCGACAATGTCGGCTATGGATCCGATTTTCGAAACTGGCGTATCACGATCGATCGCCACGCCCGCTGCCATTCCTAGTTCGTGAATGTGTTGGACAACTTCTACAGGGTTTTCGACTGTCTCGATATGAAATGTGATCTGGTCCGCCCCCGCCGCATGGAACTGGCTGATATAGTTCTGCGGGTTCACCATCATCAAATGAACATCCAAAGGCAATTCGGTGACGCGACGAAAGCCTGCGACAATTGAAATACCATATGAAAAGTTGGGGACGAAAACGCCGTCCATCACATCGAGATGTAGTGCACCAAAATCACTCGCTTCCAGGGTTGCGACTTCGGAGCGCAAATCGCCGAAATTGCAAAGCAACATCGAAGGGAGTACCAGCGGCGATCGCGCACGCAGTGAGAGTATCTTTTGTCGTCGAGACATTTGCTGGGCCAGCGAGGATGCAATGGCCACCTGAAATCAAAAAAAGTCCGAACCGTAATTCCCAACGTTTTTGCCTGTCGGCAAAGCTCAGAAAACAAGGTCGGTGTATGACAAGGAACAGATTCTATCAGCCTGAACCGCCTTGGCCAGTCCGAAATTGAAACGTGTTTGCAAGGTGTTTCCCGGCAACGGTTTACAGTCCAGAACATCGGCCGGCACGCCGGGATTATGGCAAATTCCCGGTATTTCGAATTCGCTTGCCCGGCACCAGAAAACTTTTTCTTAAAGTCGCATCTCAACGATTCGGCTTGGGTGTTTGGTTTGTTGCAGTTCCACAAGGGTCGTTTTCTGTTTCCAGCCAATTTCCGCAAGCCGGTCCAGAAACTCGCGAGTCATGGCCCGCGATGGATCGGCCAGGATAACGTAACCTGCCGTCTGTAAATGTTGGCGAAAAAAACGATCCAGCGGTTCGATGTCCGCCCGATCGTACAAAATGTCGGAACCGACGATCACATCAAAGACGGGTTTAATGACAGTCGTGTTCCAGTCGATTGTGCGGATTTCGCATCGTTCGCGCCAAGGCCAGGTGTTAAGTCGGGTGAACTCAAGTGCCGGTGGCGCGGTATCTCCCGCCACTACATTCGCTCCGGCAGCCAGCAATAGCGCTGTCGTAATTCCCAGACCACAGCCAAGATCCAGCAACCGGCAATTCGTCAAGTCTCGTTTTGCCAGAAGTTCACACAATCCGTTGCTCGCTTCCCATGCCTGCGCCCAATACGGTTGCCATTTCATTTGCACATAGGTTTGTTCCAGAGTTTCGTCATCCATGATCACTTCTGGATCGACCGGCCGATACAACTCAAGTTCGAAATTACCAAACGACAATCGCTCGCAAATCAGCTCATATTCGGAATGTAATTTACGTTTCAGCCGCTCAATTTCATTGTCCGAATCCATTGATGATTCCATCAAAGCTGTTCTTGTTCAGTGGTGGCTTGGGAGATTTACCCAAAAGTGTACCGGGATCAGCCACAAGTCCAACAGGCGTGCAATCAAATTCCGGAACGCTCAGTGCGAGTCTTTTGAAACTATCAGTTTGATTCCTGATCGAGGGGCCATAGTGAGATTGCGACGATGAACGGGTTCTATCCCAGGTGCATCATCAGGCAACCGGAATTCAAGAAGACGCAACCACGTTATCAGGGCAATCTTCATTTCCATCACCGCCATTGACGCGCCAATACAGCGGCGCACTCCACCACCAAACGCCAGGAATTCATAGGGCTTGTAAGTGCGATCCGCCCAGCGATCCGGGTCGAAGCAACCTGGGTTCGGGTAAATCTCCGGATCATTGTGTACAAGAGTTGTCAGGATTCCGACATTTGAATTGGCGGGCAAATCAACTTCCTCGAATTGAATTGGAACAAGGAAAACGCGTAGAAAATCGGCAACGATCGGGTTTAATCGCAACGATTCCAGGCAAATCCCGTCCAGCAATTTGGACTTCAGCAACTGATCGGGATCATGTTCCTCTTCCATTTCCTTTCGCAGGCGCTGCAATATCAAAGGATGTCGGTGAAGCCAGGACATTGCCCAGGCGATCGCGATTTGGGTCGTTTCATGCCCGGCAAACAATAAGGAGATTAATTGATCGCGAAGTTCGGCGTTGTCCAGCGGTTTGCCTTGCTCATCCCGGGCGGCCAGCAGCATGCCGAGTACATCAGGTTGGCTGTCCGATTGGCGACGGCGCTGGATTTGCGATTCGAGCAGTTGATTGAATGCCAGCTTTTGTTTTAGAAAACGTCTCCATTGCGGCACCAGGCGGTTTTGCAGGAGCCTCGTAAAGGCAAATACAGGCCGGAAACTCTTGACGTAACTCTTGATCGCCCGCTTGAATACCTCGACGTCGTCGAGTCTCTCGACGCCAAAAACCACCTGGATAATCACTTCCAGCGAATAGTCCAGGCTGATATCCATTACCTTGATTTGATCACCTGCTTTCAGATGTTTCACCGAGCGTTCAGCGACCGATTTCATGGTGGCGATGCTGCAGCGAAGGGCGTCGCCCTGGAATGGAGGAATCAACATGCTTCGTGCCCGCTTGTGCCGCTGACCGCTTACGATCGCAACCGAAGATTCGCCGATCAGGGGAGCAATGGTCCCAATTGCGAATTGCATTGTCTCGTCATGTCGTGTCGCCAGCACCCGGCGAATGTTTTCAACATTGCTGGTTGCAATAACATTGCCATTGAGAGCCTTGATGAGAAACGTCTTGCCATATCGGGCCTGCCAATCAGCATAAGTCGAATAGGGAGTATTCATGAGCTGCCAGGTCGAACGGATTCGACCTCGTGGACCGGCGAGCGAATTGACGCCACGTTGGGACGCACCATTTTTGTTTTCGGTCATGCCTTCTCGCATTGTGTGTTTGAAGCCAGATCAACATTAGGGAATTTGCGACCAGCGAGCAATTGCGGCAAAATGACACATCGAATGCTGACGTTACCGCCTGGATCGGTTAGAATCGAAATCAGCGCTTCCAGCAGGCTTTCCCGGCCTGTGCGATTGCCGGATGAAAAATATACGAGGAATAAAAATGCGAAAAGTCCTTTTCGTCGGAATGTGGCTGGCTGCAATGAATGTGATTGGATGCAACCAGGGAACCGAAACTGTTCCGACAGCGGCATCGAATGATATGTCTTCAAAAACCGACGGATCAGTCAGGGACTTGTTTCCGGATCAGGGGTCTCCCCAGGCGAATGAGGCGTTCGCCAAACAGAAACTGGAAACCCTGAAGTCCCGGCTTGAAAAGGACTTTACGACGTTGCGCGAGAAAGTTGCGGCGATCGGGGACCAGCAAAAAAAGGTTGCCGTGTTTAACCAGGAAAACCCGATCCCGGCGTTTGTCGAGGAAGCGTGGAAGCTCGTCCACAGTTTTCCGGAAACGAAATGTGCGTTTGATGCAACGATGGCGGTATTCAGCTACGCGGACGGTGAACCGAAAATTACCGCAATGGAATTGATGCTCGACACATACGCCGCGAATTTGAATCATACCAAAGTAGTCGATTCGTTGCTCGGCGAAATACCTGCGGCACGGCTCGAGCAGTGGCTGCGCAAGCTGATTGCATCCGCTCCCGAAGGTGAAGAGCATGCGCGGACCCTGCTTGGTTTCAAAACGTACTTCGATCAAATTCCCGAATTTCGCGTTGCCCTGCGACACAATCCGCAAATTGCCAGCCGGATTCCTGACGCGCAAAGAGCTTACATCGACGCTGATTTGTCCGAAGCACAGCGCCAGGAAATTGCCGGTTACTTGCAAACGGTTATCGACAAGTACCCGGAATTGCCACTGGCTGGGCGCAGCCTTGGCAGTGGTGAAACGTTTGGCGAAGTTGCCACAATGGAGTTGTTTGAACTTCGAAATCTTGGCATCGGCATGAGCGCTCCGGAGATCGAAGGAAATGACCTCGACGGTGCCCCTTTCCGCTTGAGTGAATACCGCGGAAAGATCGTGATGCTCGATTTTTGGGGGCAATGGTGTCCCCCTTGTCGGGCAATGTATTCGCACGAACGACATATTGTGGAATTGCTTTCCGGATTGCCATTCGCCCTGGTAGGTGTCAATTCCGATGAGAGCCTGGAGGTGGCCCGCGACAGTGTCGAGAAAGAAATACTTCCGTGGCGGAATTTCTGGAATGGTCCCGAGGGGACCGCCGGTCCGATTTCACGAAACTGGAATGTCTCGGAATGGCCGACGATTTATCTGATCGATGGCGATGGGATTATTCGTTACAAGGGATTGCAGGGCGACGATCTCGATCGGGCTCTGGAAACGTTGCTCGCAGAAATCGACATTTCCATCAACCTGTCGCAAGTTGAACTGGCAACGACTGACGCGAAATAACTACGGCGAGCCTGATCATCGCGGATGTTGAAAAAACTCCCCTGCCGGATGATTCGGTTGTTTGAATGCATCAAACTATTTTTTTCCTTCGCCTTCGGTTACTTCTTCCTTCATCACAAAGTGCTCGTGTTCGGCAGCGAGATGGAGGGCTACATAGTACAATCGCGCGGCAGACGCGACTTTTTTGAAATTGATTTTTGAAGGGATGTCCCCCATTTGGTGGTAGTCCGGATGAAAGCCGCCAAACATAAAGGCAACGGGCACACCTTCGTTGTAAAAATTGATCTGGTCGCTGCGATTCCAGACGCTTTCCATGTCCAGCTCGAATTCAAAGCCAACGTATTTGTTGGCGGCGAGAACAATGTCGTGCAGTTCGGTTTCACCGCGCATGCTGCCGACAAGATGAATATGTCCTTCGTTGTCTGCATCGGTGTCCCCTTCACCCGCGTCTTCATTTCGACCCACCATGTCAATGTTCAACATGCAGGTCATGTCTTCCAGCGGCAACAAGGGGTTGGATGTGTAGTAACGCGAACCGACCAGGCCGACCTCTTCCGCCGTAAACCAGATAAACAGTATGCTGCGTTTGGGCCTGACAGGATTAAGCGCCATCGCCCGCGCAATACTGAGGATAGCTGTTGAACCGGATCCATTGTCATCAGCACCTGGATAAACATCCTTGCCTTGTGTACCAAGGTGATCGAGATGGGCACCGATGACAACGTATTCATGTCGCAAGTCCGGATCGGATCCTTCCAGCCAGGCCACAACATTGGGCGAACTTGTTTGCTCTTCGCGAAATCGCATCTGCAATTCGATTTTTTTTCCGCTGGCAACGGCGTTTGTTGCGGTGTTGTCGTTCCAGTTCTCCGGTGCACCAAGTCCCTTGGCCAATTCACTTGCCGCCGATGCCCTGATTGTCCCTGAAATACTGGTGGAACGACTGCGTCGACCAGGAAACAAGGTTTGTGGTGCGGTAACCGGGGACTCTTCGACGATTCGAAACGTTGCGGCAGGGCGACCTTCGGCCAACAATCGGGGTGCACCGCGGCGCGCCGCGTCGTCAGCTGAATAGATCACGATCTTGTCTCGCAAATCTACACCCTCTGGCAATACAGCGCCTTCACCAGCCAGATTCACAAAGACGACTTCCCCTTCGACGGCTACGTCATCCGTAAATCGTACGAAGCCGAGATTTCCCTCGCCGGCAATTTCAAGTCCGTTCGGACCGGTGATCTTGCAGCTTGACATATCAACCGAGCGACGCGTCATGGGCATCGATTGAAAATAGGTCCCGCTGTCGCCGACAGGCTCAAGTCCGAATTCGGCCAGCTTGCCCGCCACCCAATGTGCCGCCTTGGTGAATCCCGGCTGTCCGGCTCCCCGACCTGCAAAATTTGATCCAGCGAGAATATTCAGCCATTCAGTCGCTTGTTCTGCCGTGATCGAATCAAAACCTGTTGCGAGTTCTGCAGGAGGTGGAGCAACATCTCCATATTGTGCAATGGCAGTCTGCCCTGTCATGAATACGAGGCACGGACAGATCCATAAACAAATGATTTTAGGAAGCGATCGAGACATCGAGGACCCTTTTGAACAGGTTAATGCAGGAGTTTGGAAGGGCCAATATACATTGATCTGCTACGGAAACCACGCGATAGGTGGGTCAGGTTCAGATTTTTTCTGTTCATTGACCAATATCAACGGCTTGCAAACGAAGACTTCGTATCCAATTTTTCTGCGCCGACAAAACGGGAGTGAATAAAGTGACGCATATCACACTTGGGAGAAACGGGGCCTGGGCCAGCCACGGCATATATTCGGGTTTTCAAGCCATTGAAAGCCCCTTACCCAAGCCGCCGGCAATTGACGGCTGCCCGCATTGCCAGGCTGGTATTACTGGCTCGGGAGAGCATTCGATCCGACGGGTCAAGACGGTAATTCGGCAATTTTTGTCGTCACTGATCGTTCTCGTATGCCTGGTATTTCGACTGGCCCGTTTGGTGGTTGGTATGGCATTGGGCTTGGTCGGAGTCGTTGGGAGTGCCTTGCATGCTTTGGGATTGCGAATCGTACACCCCGATGATCGCCGACTTTTGCCCGGCACCGAACGACGAATCGACAAGTGAGATTTGAGATTTTCAAAATCTGAGATTTGAAACCTTAGGCCTGCCGTTTGAAGCCGTTGGTTGAGCGGCAGGTAGCGATTGTGAATGAGTGCACTGTACTCTACGCCCGAGGAATCCGTGTTTTGACTGGAAATTCCAAAACCGACAGGCGCACTAGTTACTCCCGGGTCAGATGATTTCAAGGCTATTTTCAATCTCAACCCGATGCGTCAGCGAGGAAATCCTGTAACTGCGACTCACGTATGCTTGTTGAACGTACCTCAATTACGTTTCGCGTTGCAATTTATTTTGTATAACATCGTTTGCCCCCTTTCAATTTTCCGGAACAGGCAGCGACGAAGCTCTTACTCGTTCCACTTGAAAACAAGCAGTGCCAGAACAAATGTCGAAATTCCCCAAACCGACATTATTAACAACTGTGGCCATAGTGAAATCAGCGTAGTCCCTTCCAGCATCACCGAGCGCAATGCGTCAATCAATGGGGTAAGAGGGAGCAACTTGATAATTGGCTGTGCGGCTTCCGGAAACCTTTCACATGAAAAGAAAATTCCGGAAAGTGTCCACAGCGGCAGCATCACCAAATTCATCAGCCCGGAAACGGATTCCATCGTTTTCGCACGGGAAGCCACAAGCAATCCGATGCCGGAAAACTGCATTGCGCCCAATAGCACAAGAGTGATGATTGCAAACCAGCTACCATGAATTTCAACACCGAATGCATATCTTGCGAACACCAGCAGCAAAATTATTTCCGGAATCATGAAAAACAAACGGCTTGTCATTACGCCAATCAGAAAATGGGTTTTCTTCATGGGTGTTGCCATCAGGCGTTTCAGCAATTTCCGAATGCGCATGTCGACGATGGCAAACCCAACTCCCCACAACCCGCCTCCCATCAATCCCATCCCGATGAGGCCGGGAACGAGAAAATCAATGTAACGCCCGCCCGATTCGGTAACTTCGTGGTCAATTGTTTTTACCGGGTCCGTTCGCCCGCGCGCCTGTTGGACCAAATTGTTGACCACCTCCCTTGCGACCAGACTGCCAGGGCGCGTCGGATCAAGTACGTATTCGACAGTGGGTTCGCCATCGACCGAATCGGCAACGAGATAAAGGTCGGATTTTCCCGTTCGGAGTCGTTTCCGGCATTGTTCCAGTTCCAATTCCTGCCAGTGGATGCGTTTATCCCGCGCCATGTAATCGCCAAGGACGATGGTCTCGGGAGAGCGAACGGCGTCGACGGTGAGTTTCTCGACAGGCTTGTTGCGAAAAGCGATTCCCAGAGCAACCACCATCAGGACGGGAAAGAAATAGACCCAGAATACCGCTTCCGGTTGCCGATAAAATTCGCGCAGCCGGGCAAGCGTAATTCCGACTAACGGGGAATGTTGGAAACGTGACACGGCGTGTATTGGCAAAGGTCAATCGGGTTGGCAATGGAATTAACGCCACTGCCGTTCACAAGCACGACGGGCGCTAACCGCTTGATCCAGCCGGGCGTGTGATTTGAATTTGACGCCAGGCGATACAGAGTTTTGAAGGTAGCAGGCCAATTGTAAACCGCCATTCTGAAAGTGGCATTACCCCTCCTCGGATTTTTCAGCGCTGTATTTCTCCAGAACCCGCTTGAGTGTTGCGGGTTCGAGCGGTTTTGTAATGTAATCGTTCATTCCCGCCCGTAAACATAGAGAATGAAATTCGGGCAACGCATGGGCTGTCATCGCGATCACCGGAATATTCGAAAGAACCGGATTCTCCAATTGTCGAATACGGCGCGTTGTTTCCAATCCATCCATTTCCGGCATTTCGATATCCATCAGCACCAGGTCGAATTCGCCCTCTTCCAGGCTCTGCAGCGCCTTGATTCCACTTTCAGCTACCGTGACATTGTGACCCAGTCGGTCGAGGAAACTCGAGGCAATCATGGCGTTGACTTCGACATCTTCTGCCAGCAAGATTCTTAGGGAACGCGTTGCCGTTGTTTCCGAATTCAATGACTTGTCCAGTGCGTCATTCATCGAATCGCCGCCGGTCGTTTCTGTTTTTCGGAAACCGTCAGTCAGCGCGGCCGCCAGTTTATCACGGCGCACCGGACGAGGCAGGAATATCGATGCTGCTTCGAACACACCCAGATGGGCAACGTCATCACGAGATAGCACCCCTACCAACCGGGTTTTTTCCAATAGGGAGAGCGATTTGATAATTTCGTCATGATGCTGACCACTCATCGGGAATTCGACGATTGCATAGTCAATCATTGATTTTGGAACAAACGGAAACGACTGATTCAACAATCGATCAACACGCTGGACAAGAACTACTTCACCACCCAACTCTTCAACACATTCCCTGTAACCCTGGAGTGCGTGTTGCCCGATATGGAAGATCGCAACGCGGGCGTTGTTCAGCGGCCGGACGGCAACGGGGGCGACTGTGTCGGTATTTGAAAACCGCGTTCGTGTGTTGAAAAAGAATTCGCTTCCTTCACCAGGAATGCTCTTTACGCCAATCGTGCCACCCATCATCGAGATAAAGCGACTGCAGATGCTTAATCCCAGGCCCGTCCCCCCATATTTTCGCGTGGTGGAACTGTCGGCCTGCGAAAAAGATTCGAAGATCGCCTTTTGTTTTGATTCAGGAATTCCAACGCCGGTGTCTGTGACGGAAAAGTGGAGCATGGCCGTACTGCCGACCAGCTTGTCAAGTCTGACACTCAGGTGGATTTCGCCTTTTTCAGTGAACTTGATGGCGTTTCCAAGCAAGTTGATAAATATCTGTTGCAGGCGGCCCGGGTCGCCGTACAGGGTTTGCGGAACGTCGGCAGATATGAACGATGAGAGTTCCAGCCCTTTGCGACAGGCAGTAATGCTCAGCAGATCGCAAGCATCTTCGGCGACCGTTCGGACATTGAACGGAATCTCCTCGAGAACCATTTTGTTTGCTTCGATTTTGGAAAGGTCCAGAATATCGTTAAGCAACGTCAGCAAAGAGCCGGCCGACGATTTGACAACTTCCAGATAACCCCGTTGCACCGAATCGAGCCTTGTTTGCATACACAGTTCGCTCATTCCAATCACGGCATTCATGGGTGTGCGGATCTCGTGGCTCATTGTCGCCAGGAATTCGCTTTTTGCCTGACTTGCAAGTTCCACACGCTCCTTGGCCATGGTAAGTTCTGCCTGGGTCCGGTTCAGATCGCGCGCGACTTTTTTCAATTTTGAGTTTGAGACTCCGAGTTGTTCAGCCCGTTCCTGCAAAGATTGAGTCCGCTCGTCCACCCGCTTTTCCAGCGAATCATTCAAGGCACGCAATTGGGAAAAACCAGCAGCATTTTCAAGTGCTGCGCCAGCGATCGTTGCTATGAAGCTACCTAACCGAAGTTCCGTTTCGTGAAACAGCCCGCGTATTTCATTGTGAAGTACAACAAGGCAGGCGTGGACATTTCCTCGAACAAAAACCGGAACTGCCATGGCGGAGCGGTGAATGGTTCCGTATTTTCGTAACGTTGATTCCGGCATGATTGAGGCGACCCCCGTTGAAACGGCTTCGTTTGCCAGCTCTATTTCGCCCGCCTGGAACGCCACAGGAAACCGGAGATCCTGAACCGTTCCCTGCGCGGAATTCACCAGAGGCAACATAAACGCTTGTTGTCCGCGTAACAGTTTGAGCGTCGCTGTTTCCACACGCTTGACAATTGCCTGTTCGTTCAGGGCCGAGCTGATTTCACGACCTGACTCCATAACTTGATTGAATCGATCCGCCAATGACGCCGTTGCTTCGCCACTGGCGATGGATTTTCTCTGGACATGCTGAAAAAACAACTCGCTGGCGAAGGGCACCGACATGATCCTTGCATTCATCCGTGACGATTTACGGGAATTCGTGTTGATGTAAGACAAGGCGACGCGACACAGTTGTTCTTCCTGCGACATTCCCATGTTCTTGGAAAGTCGAATTGCGCGACGGATCAATTTGGCGGCCCGACGATGTTTTCCACTCATCGCGGCGGCCATGCTGAGTTCCCGAAGTGCATGCGGCCGGTAGTGGTTCATTGGCCACGAAAGCATCAGCAACTTTCGCGCATGTCGAGTCGACGCGGCAATGAGTTGGGACTTGAGCCGGGGATGATAGGCGGCTGTCAATTCCGCTTTGCATCGAAAGGCACTGGCCAGCCAGGCGTGATTGGCCACGACGTAAATGCTGCGCTGGCCGGTTTGTCGCGCCGTTCGTAGCGCCTGGCGAAACGAGTTGATCGCATCATCCAGTTCCGCAGAACAAAACTTCTGGACGCCCTGTGCAAGCAATAGTTGCGCGGTACCCTGATAGTCGAATCGGCGTCGGGTGAGTTCCGTTTGAATGACCTCCGTATCGGGGTTGCCAGGTGAGGTTCGTGCCCAGATGTCCAGACTGATTGCCGATGCCTGATGGTCCCCCAGCGCAATTCCGGATTCGTGCAAGATTTGGGATTCGCGTTGCGCTTCGTCGAGCCTTCCAAGCATGTACAGCGACGCAGCGATTTGATACCGTGCCATATGCATTTCCCAGTAATCGCCCGTTTTCTCAAGCAAGCGAACCGCCTCGCGACAGGCATCAATGCACTGCTGGAAACGTCCGGCGGCGTACAGCACAATTCCCTTGTAGTGCAACGTTTGACCTTGTCCCCAAATATCATTTTCCTGACGACGAATTTCCAGACTTCGTTCGGCATATCGAATACCGCGAGAAGGCCATGGAATCAGGCTCATTGCCGGCGCATGATCCGATAACGCCTGGGCCAGTTCTCTGCAAGGAAGAAAAGTTTCGGCTTCATTCAGAGTCCGGAAATGTCCCCACATACAACGGGCCTTGCTTCGCGCAAACCAGCAACCAGTTGCGTAACGACCACGGAGGTGCATTCGCAGTCGCTCGTTGTCGTCTGGCGTCCGGCGTTGTCGACCGAGGAAAAAGCGGGGGAAAAGACTGTGCAGCGCTTGCACGAACAATTCATAAACCAAATAGACCGAAAGAGAGACGAAACTCGTCGGCACTTTGTAACCTAGCTGTTTTAGGGCCAATTCGAGGGAATGAGTGGCGTCGTCCATATTGCCACGCTTGAATGACAGCTCGCCCTGTTTTCCGGACAGGGTTGCCTGTTCCATTGCCGTTGCGGCAATTATTGCCGCCCGTTCAAACCATTGGCCTGCCTCGGCGTACGACCCGCGAAGCATCAAGACTTCGCCAAGACCTTCGGCAATTTCAAACCGCTCGCGCCGCGACACGATTTGCGAATGATCGGCAATTCGGTATTGTTGCTCGGCAAGTTCCAGGGAGCATTGACGACGTGCCACACGAGCCGCAGAGAGCGCATACTTCGTCGCGGATTCCGTATCGCCGCCGGCATCGAAGTGGTAGGCCAACTTGGCAGCGGAAGGGTCGGGTGACTTTAGCAACCATTGCACTGCGCGCAAATGCAGCATTTTCCGACGATCTTCGGAAAGTTGATCAAGCAACGATGAACGAATACGGTCGTGCGTAAAATGGCAAAAATCGTCGCCTGGTTCAATCCAAACCAGATTTTTTCGAATGGCTTCCGCCAGAATTTCTTCACCTGATTGTTGGGACAAGAAATCGGCGAAAGCCCGCCGAAAGGATTTTCCAAGTATTGCGCCACAACATAGATAGTCGAGCAGCGATTTCGACAACAGCTCAATTCGCCGTGCCAATAGTCTTCCCGAGTCACTGGATGCAGAAAGATCACCCAACGCGACTTCGTTGACTTGCCAGCCATCTCTGGAAGGAACCAGAATTCCGGTTTCGTGGATCCCGCGCAACATCGCCGTTGCCATATAAGGACTTCCGTTGGACAAACGGGTCAACAACTCCAGAATTGACACGGGTAGTGGACCTGCCATCGAACGCGCCAATTCATGAATCTCGGACTCACTCATTGTCGGGAGTTCGACCTGATGCCAGCGAACTGTTCGCAAGGGATGGTCTTGCGGAACTTCTTCCACGCGAAATCCGCATAACAAAGTCGTAAACCTGGAGTTGCCGGAAAGGCTCGTGGACATCCGACTCCATCCGGTGATGACTGCCAGAGTCGCCTCGTCGATCCATTGGCAATCATCGATGATCACGACACATGGCATCGTGCTTGTTCCCAACAACCCCAAGAGTCTGCAAACGGCGTTCGCACATCGCGCCAAGCCGAAATTGTCAGACACCATATTCTTGTGAACTACCCAGCCGAGTTCCGAAATGAATTCCGGAAAAGCCTGAGCCAGTGAATCGACATCCTCAGCCAACTGATCCAGTAGATACCGGGAGAAACCAGAATCGTTTTTGCATTGAGTCTGTACTTGTCCCAATAATTGGGAAATCGTGTTGAATGGACGGGGTGCGATATCGCACTGCCCGGAGCTTTTGAGAACCCATTGTCTTCGTTGGATTGCGAATTCCGCTACTGTGTCGATCATTCGGGATTTGCCGCTTCCCGAAGTTGCCGCGATGGCAAATGAGTCCGCCTGCCCCTGAGCACCACGCAGAATGCCTTGTTCCAGTTGTTCCACTTCCGCCTGCCGTCCCACAAAATTGGGTTCGACAAGCGATTGTCTCACATCAACGGTCCCAATCGGGAGAGCGGGATTCGGAATTTCGTGATCAATTGCAGTTGCGAGAAGCGTAAGGTCATGAATGACACCGTGGCAAGTCTGATATCGTTGTTCCGGGTGAGTATTGGTCAGACGACGAATAATCGAATCAAGCACTCGCGGGATTTCCGGTCGAAACGTGCCACAACTCAGCGAAACACTGGACATTTTCCGAAACAGTATCCCGCCGACGTTGTCGCTTTCAAATGGTGAACGAGCCGTCAGGAAGTAAAACAGGATCAGGCCTGCCGAATACAGGTCACTTGCCGGAACGGCTGCCTCGTCCAGTAGTCCAAGCTGTTCGGGAGCAAGCCATAAAACAGTCTTAATATCGCATTGGTTTTCGGAAGCGCAATCAAACGACGCAAAATCGAGTCCACCATCCACCAATGTCATTTCGCCAGATTCTTCGACGATGACGTTTGACGGCTTGAGGTTTCGATGCAATAGCCCCTGCTCATGCATATTTGACAAGCTTGTCAATAAACGAATACCGAACTCTACGACCTCACGAATTTGGCTGGGACAGGTGAACCGGTCGTCGAGACTCTTGCCCGGTACGTATCTCCGGAACAACCGAAGTGTATGGTCACTCCGCTCAACATGCTTGTATTCACAGACGCCAGGAGTATAACCCGACATGCTGGATCGAGTATTCAGATACTCTTTTTCAAGCGTCACCAGATACCTGGAGCCAATCGAATCCCTGCGAGACACGCGGAAATGTTTGCAAACACGTTGCTTTTCGACGGGCGTAACGTCGCCGGAAAGCTCAGTATTTTCGACAACTTCAAGCGCATTGTCTGAAACAAAATCTGTCCAGCGTCCTGATCCGGAATCGTCAGGTTTTCGTTGACTGGAAAATGGCATCTGGGAACTTTGAACGAGTAAAAGGCAGGTTTTGGACCGACTGGAATTTAGGGAACAGGCGGACATGTGCTTGCAGTTGGACGGAACACATGGCTTTGAAAATTAGCTTTTAACTGAAGGGGGGATAATCCGGATTGGCGGAAGACCGCCATTGGACATGGAAAATATGCAAGTCCTGTCGTTTGTGCCAATTGCAGCGGGTTGAGGACCGCAACGCCGAAATGGTACCTCGATTCGAAAATCGGCAAAAACAGCTTCACCTGCCCTCGTGAACAAATCAGTTGAAGGTAAATTGGATCTGGTTACACTAGTCAAAAATTGACGTCGATAACTCTAATTGGCAAGACGTCTATTCCGGAAACGGAAGGGCGCTTTAAAGCTTCCATCTCGTTACCTGGTCGCCAGATCCCGCTCATCACCTGAATTTGAAGATCGAAGAACGCCCTAAATGATTCGCAAGGTAACAGAGTCCAAACGTAAGGGTGCTTACTCATCCAGGGCAACAAGCGGCAGGATTTCAAGAACAGATGATTCGCACCTGCTTTTGCCGCCAAATTTCGATGCCAAACGGGACGATTCGGTTTTCTCGTTTCTCGATGACATGATGCAATGGCTGAATCAAGGATCGTCCTCGACAAACGAACTTATTCAATGGTTCCGGCATCTGTATGCGGTATTGCAATTGCGACGTCGCAATCTGGATCCGAAGGAATGGAAGTCGTTTCAGGACCAATGTCGTCGACACCCTTTGACAAAAATATTACACGAAGACGCCTTGACGTACCGAGCCTATTCCAAGCCGAGGGGCTACGCTGGCGACGCTGTATTGCTCGACATGATGTACGGTACGGAGCACTGTTGGGATTTTCCTGACATGAGCGAAATTGGCCACAAGTTGCACGCCTGCACCACGATGTCATCCGCCTGTATGGGTGTAAAAACCCGTCGGGCGATCATTAGCGAGTTTATTGATGGATTGGCGGTTCGTACCAATAAACCACATGTCCTCTCCCTTGCATGTGGACATTTACGGGAAGCCGAGATTACGGCGTCAATCATTCGAAGGCAAATGGGTCGATTTATTGCAGTCGATAACGATGAACAGAGTCTCGAAATAGTGGACAGGGAGTATGGGAAATACGGTGTCGAAACGGTTTGCTCTAATGCAAGGGAGACACTAAGCGGTCGAATCAGCTGTAGCGGTTTCGACTTGATCTACAGCTCCGGGCTTTGCGATTATCTCAATGAGCCAATGGGGCAACGGCTGGCGGGCGAACTTTTTGATCGACTCAATCCAGGAGGTCAATTGCTGTTAACGAATTTCGTCGACAATATCGAAGGCGTCGGATACATGGAAGCATTCATGGACTGGAACCTTATTTACCGTGATCGCATCGATATGATGATCATGATGGAGCGAATCCCGGATCGGGAAGTTAATCAGGTGACGATATTCAGCGAAGAGAACGATAACGTCTTGTTCGCAATGGTTGAACGGGCCAGTTGACGGTTCGTGAGTCGAGCCTCTACTTCCTGATCAGTGACTGCCGATTGAACTCTGGCTATTGGCACCGGTTCCGAAATTTATTCCGGGAATTCCCGTGGTGGAAAACGTTTCACGGGCGGTGGAACCGGACCGAACCGATTCATCGGCCAACAAATCCCTGATTCGGCTGAATTCGCGGCCGCAACTCAAAAAGGCATCCACGATATATGGGTCGAAATGACTGCCCGCATCATCAACAATGATTTGGGCCGTTACTTCGTGTGAGAATGCTTCCTTGTACACGCGCTTTGTCGTCAGAGCGTCGTACGTATCAGCAAGTGCCACAATCCGTCCACACAACGGGATGCCGGTTCCCTTCAATCCATGGGGATAACCCGTTCCGTCAAATCGTTCGTGGTGAGTCATGGCAATATCTCGCGCCATCAACAAATACGCATGGTCCGGGTTCATCCTGGATGCAGCGTCAAGCGTTTCTCCGCCAATCCGGGCGTGTTGTTTCATGATTTGAAACTCTTCATTGGTGAGCTTGCCAGGCTTTTGCAGGATATGATCCGGAATTCCGACTTTGCCGATATCGTGCAGCGGGCTGGTCAAATAGATGGCCTCGGCGAAATCCGCATCAATCACTGATTCAAATCGCTTGTTCCTGGCGAGTTCATTGGTAAGTACCCGGCAGTACTCTCGTATCCGCTCCAGATGCTCGCCTGTTTCCGGGTCGCGCGATTCGGCCAACTTGGCCAACGTGAAAATCAGCACGTCGCGACCTTGCAGTCCGAGCAGGCGTTCTGCCACACGTACCCGAAAAAACAGTTCCTGGGGCTCAAAGGGTTTTGTCAAATAATCGTCCGCGCCTGCTGCCAGGCCGTCAATCACGCAATGCTTCTGATCTCGCGAGGTCAACATGATCAGGTAGGTGTAGTGATTGCTTGCCCTGTTTCGGATGTTGCGGCACAGATCCAGCCCGTCGATACCTGGCAATTCCCAGTCAGTGATCACAACCTGATAATTTTCCCGCCGCAACTCTTCCAGCGCCAGTTCTCCTGATTCCACAATGGTTACGTCATGGCCATGTGAATGCAGGGCAAACTGCACCATGATCGCATCGGTCTGGCTATCTTCGACGATCAGGATCTTCATGGATAGTGAATAAGGGAATTAGTTTTGTGAAACCGGACAAATCGATAAATTGCGTCCGCAAGTCGAACGTTGGCTGGAGGTGTACTGGATATCAAGCATTTTTCGGTGAAAGGGCGGAAATCGACAATCCCGATTGTACGTACCGGTTTATTCGTTCGCATTCGCTTGCCGCCAAATCAATTCCCTGACGAGTCTTGTCAAGTCGATTCGAATCATCCGAATGAACCAGAACTTCAAGCTGTTCAAGCGATGCTCGCAAGGGACGGGCCGCGATTGTCGCTGCCGTTCCCTTCAGTCGGTGAACCTTGCGCGACAGCGACTCCCAATCCCTGTTTTCCAGGTCGAGTCTTAGTCCCTCCAGTTGAGGCTCGCACGTTGACACGAAGTTCTCTAGAACTTTCTGCGCAAACTGCAATTCACCCATGCAACGGGATAATAATTCTTCGAAAGTGATCGGACGATCGGTTCCGTCATTTTCCAGCATGTGAGATCTTTCTGACGGTTTTTCCGTAACGACACCACCGGGAGTCGGTTAACCCAATTGTGGAACTCTACCCTGGGAAAGCGCATTCCACAGATTCGATACAGGTTTCCGGCAAACTTCCAGGGTGATTGTTCAAAAAGCACCGGCCGCCGAAACGTCAAAAATGGCATTATCCATTCCGTCGGCATCAACCGTTGCGTTTGCACAACCCCCTACATGCCCAAAATGGGGACTGTCAAAATGAAAAGTGTCAATCAGGCCTGGCGGGAATCCGGAAACGAAAATGGCAATGTTTGAATGAGCCGGGAATCCGGTTTATCGGCGAATGTTTTTGGGTTGAGCTGGAATTCCCTTGCCAATGGCCAATAGTATTCGTTCGAAGACCGTATCCATGGATCCCAATCCGTCGACGGTTTTTAGAACGCCTCCCAATCGGGAATAGAATCCCAACAAGGGCGAGGTTTCCGTATGGTAGACATCCAGTCGGTGCGGAATTGCGTCCGGATGATCGTCCCGCCTTGGGTCTTGCAAGTCCCGGAATCGCGTTTCCAGTCGCTTACGAAGTTCGACGTCCGCAACACGCAATTCGATTACATGATCAAGACGTTGATTTTGATCTTCGAGGTGTTTGCAAAACGATGCTGCTTGAGGGACGGTCCTCGGAAATCCATCAAGCAGGAATCCTTCATTGCAATCGCCAAATGACAGTCGTTCGCTAACGACGTCCAGCATTAATTCGTCTTCCACCAGACCGCCAGCGTCCATGATTGGGCCAACAATCTTGCCGAGATCTGTCCCGGCTCGCTTGGCGACCCGCAGAATGTCGCCAGTCGACAAGTGCGGAATTTTCAGATACCGCGCCAGCCGTGCAGACTGCGTGCCTTTTCCAGCACCGGGGGGGCCAATAAAAACAATTCGCATCGCAAAAACCTACAAAAGCGAGCAGGAATTTATTATTCGAGCAATCCTTTGTGATTTCGCATGACCAGGTGACTGTCGATTTTCTGTACGAGATCAAAAGCAACACTCACGGCGATCAACAGACCAGTTCCTCCATAAAAACTGGCCACCATATAATTAACATCCAAAAAGCTGTTAACAAGGGTTGGAATCACGGCGACAAGCGCCAGGAATCCGGCACCTACGTAGGTAATTCGCTCAATCACGTTTTCCAGGTAATTCGATGTGGTTTTGCCAGGCCGGTAACCCGGGATAAAAGTCCCGCTCTCCTTGAGGTTTTCCGAGATTTCCTTGGGATTAAATGTAATCGCCGTCCAGAAATAGCAGAAAAAGTAAATCATGCCGATGTAAACCAGATTGAACAGCAACGATGATTGATCCTGAAAAGCATTACCTACCGAACTCAGGAAATTGCCAAAGAAATTGTCACCCGCCCAACTGGCAAAGCTGATCAACATCAGTGGCGGGAACATCAGCAAGGAGCTGGCGAAAATGATCGGCATAACTCCCGCCTGATTGATGCGCAAAGGCATATACTGCCGGGTTCCACCATAGACGCGGCGACCGCGGACGTGTTTGGCGCTTTGGGTAGGGATTCTCCGTTGAGCGAGGGTAATGAACACCACACCCAATACCACTCCGACGAACAATAATCCTAGTGCAATAAAGGTCTCGATCCCGACAGTCCCATTGAAAAGACCGGCTAATTCAAACGACGAATTGCTGACAAGAGAAACCAGCGCTGCAGGCATTTGTGCAACAATACCAGCCATGATCAACAAGCTGATTCCGTTACCGATTCCAAATTCGTCGATTTGTTCACCGAGCCACATCAGAAATATCGCTCCACCGGTCATGATTAACACGGCGGTAAGCCACCAGCCCATTCCCATGTGCACACCGTCATACTTGAATTCGGCGGCAATCATGTTTTTTCCCGCTTCATCAGGCTGCATCACGACCCAGGTCAGAAACGCGGCACTTTGCATCAGGCACAATACGACGGTTAAATAGCGCGTGTATTCATTGATTTTTTTGCGCCCCGCTTCACCCTCTTTTCGCAAGTTCTCCAGGGGTTTGTAGGCCGTTCCAAGTATCTGCAGGATAATCGAAGCCGAAATGTACGGCATGATCCCCAAACCAAAAATTGTGATCTGGGTCAGTTGGCTTGCGCTGAATACGGAAACGCGTTCCAGGAAGCGGCCCATCGTTCCGCCATCTTCGCCGGCAAGCGAAGCGACTCGCGAATGGTCAATCATTGGCAATGGGATTTGCCAACCCACCCGGTAAATGCACAACAGAAACAGGGTCAAGAAGATTTTTTGACGAAGTTCCGGGATCGAAAATATAATTCGAAGTTTTTCCAGCATGGTATCGCATTCCAAAGGAAGGAAGAGTTCATCCAATTAGTGCCGAATTGCCTGATTCGCCAAACGGCCAAAGTTGATTGGCAACGTGCGATCCCGGCCCGGACCATCGAAATCGATGGACCAATAGCTGAATTTTATTTGGTCGCTACTTTTTTTGGCGCTGATTTTTGTCGATTTTTGACCACTGGTTTCTTGCCTGGCAATTCGTTTAACGTGCTGCCGGAAGCGGCGATCTTTTCACGTGCTGACGCGCTGAACTGGTGCGCCGAGATTTTCAGTTTTTTGGAAAGGTCACCATTGCCGAGGATCTTCAAAACGTCATAACGGGCTTTGCCAATTTGTGTTTTGGCCAATGTTTGTGGGCTGACTTCATCACCATCCTGAAACAGGTTTTCCAATTGTCCGACATTGATTGCCAGAACCATATCGGCGAATTTGTTATTGAATCCACGTTTTGGAATTCGACGATACATCTCGATGGCGCCACCCTGAAATTGAGGGTGTTGTGACGAGCCGGAACGGGACTTTTGGCCCTTGTGTCCGCGACCGGATGTCTTGCCCAGGCCTGAGCCCACGCCGCGCCCCAGACGCTTGCGATTCTTGTGCTTCTTGATGCCTTCGTTGACGTCGTTCAATTTCATAGTTCGGTAACTCCTCGCAGGCGCTGAACTTCATCGCGTGTTCTCAGGTTGGACAGCGCATCGATGGTTGCCTTGACCAAAGTCACCGGATTGTTGCTGCCAAAACTTTTTGTAAGGATATCGGTCAGTCCAGCGGCTTCGCAAACTGCACGAACGGCTGATCCGGCAATAATTCCGGTACCCGCTCCGGCCGGCAACAAAATGACGCGCGCCGCGCCATAGCGTCCCTTGACCGTATGCGGGATTGAGCCGGCGACGATCGGTATGCTTACCATCGTTCGCGAGGCCTGTTTGTTTGCTTTCTCGACGCACGGCGGCACTTCATTGGCCTTGCCATATCCCCAGCCGACTTTGCCCTTGCCATCACCGTTGACCACCATTGCGGCGAAACTGAAACGGCGGCCCCCTTTGACCACGGCAGCGCAGCGCTTGATTTTTACGGTACGCTCGATAAGCGAACTGTTTGATTCATTGGACACGATTTCGATTGCTCCGCTGAGGATTCAATTCAAATGGAATATTATTTTGCGAAAATGAATTCGCCAGTACTTTGTCAAAACTCAAGGCCGCCAGCCCGTGCGGCATTTGCCAATTCTGCGACTCGACCGTGGTATTTGAAGCGTCCCCGATCAAATACGATACGCGTCACACCGGCAGCCTTGCCACGTTCGGCAATCGCAGTACCGATGTGTTTGGCTGCTTCGCAATTTCCGGATGCACCGACATTGTCTCTTATCGATTTGTCACGCGTACTTGCCGACGCCAGCGTTTTGCCCGACTCGTCGTCGATCAACTGACAGTAAAGGTGTTTATTGCTGCGATGAACGGACAACCGGGGTTGCTCGGCGGAACCGCGCAGTTTCTTGCGAACGCGGTTCTTGCGACGAAAGCGTTGCACGTTTTTTAGCTTGGCCAGTTTCACAATCTTGATCCTGATAAAATTTGCCGGTTGGCATAGCCTGCCAATTACGACCTGAAAACCCTGTCAACCGAATTACTTGCTTGCCGATTTTCCGGCTTTGAGTTTGATTTGTTCACCAACATAACGAACTCCCTTGCCCTTATATGGCTCGGGCTTTCGCAACGAGCGAACTTCTGCAGCAAATTTGCCGACCAAATGCTTGTCGCATCCATCGATGCTAATATGAGTATTGTCCGGGCAAGTCACATTCAAACCTGCCGGAATGGTTTTTTGCAATTCGTTGGCATAACCAACTCGCAAGGACAACTGGTTTCCGGCAATTTTGCATACGTAGCCAACGCCCTGCAACTCCAGTTTTTTCTCGTAGCCTTGCTTGACCCCAATCACCATGTTGTTGATCAAGGCCCGGGTCAAACCGTGATAGGCCTTTGAAGCGCGATTGTCGTCGATTCGGGAAACGAGAACTTCACTTCCATCAATCGAAACGCTAATTTCGGGGCGCACGTCCAGGGCGAGGTTCCCCTTGGGGCCCTTGACGGTCACCTTTTGACCTTGAACGTCTACGGAAACGCCAGCCATGATAGGGACGGGTTGTTTGCCAATTCTGGACATAACTGATACCGGAACACTTGATTTGTTTAGTTTAACTTGATGGGCGACAGGTTGCCTGTCTTTCCAATACGTCTACTTACCAGACTTCGCAAAGTACTTCGCCGCCGACTTTCTGCTGGCGAGCTTCCCGATCACTCATAACCCCGTGGCTGGTACTAAGGATGCTGATCCCCAGTCCGTTCAATACGGGTCGCAACTCGGTCGATCGCGAATAAACGCGGCAGCCCGGTTTGCTGATACGGCGGATTCGACGAATGACCTTTTCACCCGCCGGACCGTACTTCAACTCGATTCGAAGGCTTGCAACTGGTTGTGTCTGGTCGCTAACTTCCGACCAGTCCCAAATGAACCCTTCGCGTTTGAGTACGTCGGCGACGCCCCGCTTCACTTTGGAAATGGGCATGTCAACTTGTGGCCGTTCCACACTCACTGCATTACGAATTCGCGTAAGCATGTCGGCAATTGGGTCAGTCATCATATGCAGGGGTCCTATTTACCAACTAGACTTTCGAACACCAGGAATCAGGCCCTTGTCGGCAAGATTTCGGAAGCAGATTCTGCAAATACCGAACTTGCGATACACGGCCCTTGGACGTCCACATATTTTGCAACGTCGCTCACGTCGCACGGGATACTTGGGCGTACGATTTGCCTTGGCAATTTTCGATTTTCGAGCCACAACTTAAACCTGTTGTTACGGGTGATAAACCGGTTGATAAAACGATTAAAACGATTCTGAAAACGGGATCAGGATGCCTTGGCGACATTCTTTTCGCGAAACGGCATTCCAAATTGTCGCAACAACGAACGACCTTCGTCGTCATTATCTGTTGAAGTGACAAAAACAATATTCATTCCCTGGGATCGCAGGAATTTGTCCGGATTCAATTCCGGGAACACAAGGTATTCCGTCAGTCCAAGGCTGTAATTTCCGCGACCGTCAAAGGCCTTGTAGCTGATTCCGCGAAAGTCACGTACTCGAGGCAATACAAGTGTTACAAGTCGATCCAGAAACTCGTACATTCGGGCACCACGTAAAGTCACCTTGCAACCAATCCGGTTGCCTTCACGCAGTCGAAAGTTTGCCACCGATTTTCGGGCGACAGTCACGACTGGCTTTTGGCCGGCGATCAAGGTCATGGCGTCGACAGCATCGTCCAGGTTCTTCTTGTCCTGCAATGCGGTTCCAACCCCCATGTTGATGACGATCTTGGACAGTCTGGGAAGCGAAAGTCGATTCTTGCGACCAAATTCCTCAGCCAATAATGGAAGAATTTGCTCGTCGTACATTTTTTGAAGTCTGGTTGACATGGTTTTTTTTCAATGATCGAATTCGATCAAAAGTACCTGGTTTTTTGTCTCGGTCCTGTTCCCGAACATCCGGAAATCAGGGTTGGCGGAATTCACAAAACAACTTTGGGAATTCCAACGATCTAAATTACTTCATTGGCGAGGCTGACGATCTTCATAAAACTCCGATCACGAAGTTCCCGGGCCACGGCACCAAAGATGCGTGTCCCGCGGGGATTCTTGTCGTTGTCAATAATGACCGCCGCGTTGCTATCGAACCGGATGTAACTCCCGTCGGCCCGTCGGGTCGGTTTTTTGCATCGTACGATTACTGCACGAACAACCGCTTTCTTCTTGATTTCGCTGCCGGGCAGTACGCTTTTCACACTGCAGACAATAACGTCTCCCAGTCCTGCGGTACGACGACGTGAACCACCCAATACCTTGATACACATCAATTCGCGTGCTCCGGTGTTGTCGGCAACTTGTAGTCGGGATTCTTGCTGTATCATCGGACGTTAGCGTTTGGTAAATGGATGGTGTTTTGGAATCGAGAACCTGTTTTGATTTGTTAGTTTCCTGCATCGCCAGTACTGTCTTCGTGTTTGCGGGCAGCACGCAATGAGGCAAGATCGACTTCCCGATTTTTCTCAACGACCCGAACCAGTTCCCAACGCTTTTTCTTGCTCAGAGGACGTGATTCCACAATCTCAACCGTATCGCCCAGTGCCGACTGATTGTTTTCGTCATGTACATAACACAAGGTTTGCTTGTGAATATACTTGCCGTATTTGGGATGACGAACCAGGCGTGGAATTACCACAACGCGGGTCTTGTTCATGCTGTCGCTTTTGACTCGACCGGTAAGTTGACGTTTGGACATGGTATTCAGGGTTGGTTAACTTTTTGTCTTGATTCGTTTTGTCAGGTCCGGCAGCGAGAGTCCGCTACTTTTCAGGCCTTCGCTCGGGTAACTGCCAGTTCACGTTCACGTTGAATCGTCTTGACCCGGGCGACCAAACGCCGATTTCGTCGAATTTCGGTGGGAGCTTCCAGCCGCTCGGTCTGAGACTGGACTCGCAATCGAAACAGCATTTTGCACGCTTCTTGCATTGTGGCCTGTAGCTGCTCGTCACTCATTTGTCGCAATTCAGTTGCTTCGCTCATATCAGTCCCAAGTCAGTCCCAAGTCAGTTCCAAAAACAGGTTAATGCAGGTTTTGCCTAAAAAATAAATCCGGTTTCCATTGTGTTCGTTTTCATTTGTCCGAACCTGTTACATCGTACGACGCTTGACCATACGAACTCGGAAAGGCATCTTGTGCGCTAAACGGGCAAAGCAAATCTTTGCCTGCTGTTCGGTTACGCCACCCAATTCGTACAGGATGGTACCTGGCCGGATCGTGGCTACCCAATACTCCGGTTCTCCCTTGCCTTTACCCATCCGGGTTTCCAGGGGAGTCGATGTAATGGAGCGGTGGGGGAAAACGCGAATGTACAGTTTCCCTTCACCTCGAATATATTGAGTTGCAGCGATACGTCCTGCTTCGATCGTTTGCGCTTTCATCCAACCTGGATCCAGCGACTGAAGGCCGAAGTCACCAAAGACAACCTTGTTGCCCCGGGTGGCATTACCTTTTATACGACCTCTTTGGACCTTTCGATGCTTGACCCGCTTTGGCATCAACGCCATCGTTTTCGTCTCCGTAATTACCCTGGTTAACCCAGACCTGAACTCCGATGTGTCCTTGTGCCGTCATCGCTTCGCAGAAGCCATAATCGATTTTTGCACGTATGGTACTCAACGGAATGGATCCGGCGATTTGTTTTTCACAACGAGCCATCTCGGCACCGCCAAGTCGGCCTGACAACTGGACTTTGATACCACGGGCACCGGCGTCCATCGTTTCTTCAATCGAGCGCTTCATCGTTCGGCGGAAACTTGCCCTTTTTGACAATTGTTCCGCAATCTTTTCAGCAACCAGTTGGGCCATGATGTCCGGCCGCGCCAATTCCTCGATCTTGAGGTTGATGCGACGCCCAATCAGGTTTTGAAGTTCTTCCTGCAGAACCTCAACCTCCTGGCCTTTTTTTCCAATAATCAATCCGGGACGAGCAACGAACAGGATCACCTTGACTTCATCGCGCGTTCGTTCGATTTCAATCCGGTCGATTCCGGCGGCCTTGTAATTCTTGGTTGGATGCTTCTTGATAAAATCGCGAAGCTTTTTATCTTCAATCAAAAGCCCGGCAAACTCCTCCTTGGGAGCATACCAGCGACTTTTCCAACCCATCATTACGCCAGTGCGAAATCCAACGGGATTAACTTTTTGACCCATGGTTTTTTCTCTAAACTAAACTGCGTCGATTTCGACGTGAATGTGCGACATACGCTTTTTGATCATAAAGGCCATGCCGCGGGCACGTGGCCGAACCCGTTTGAACATTGGCCCGCCATCAACTCGAACGCTTGAAATAAACAACTCGGCAGTATTGGTGATTTGTCCGGAATTCTGATCGGGGTCCTGGGCATTGGCCAAGGCGCTCCGGATCACGCATTCAACAAGCCGGGCACCCCGGTGTGGCTGGAACCGTAAAATGTCCAGAGCCTCGTCAACAAACTTGCCACGGACAAGGTCAGCCAATGGCCGGACCTTGCGCGGGCTAATGCGAGCTCCTCGATGCGATGCGTTATATGACATTGGTATTCTCTCCGTCTGCTGCTGACCCAACGAGCCAGTCGACTATTTGCCTTTGCTGCCCGAGTGACCGCGAAACGTACGAGTCGGCGCGAATTCACCAAGCTTGTGACCAACCATATCCTCGGTCACGAATACCTTGATGTGCTGCTTGCCGTTGTGGACCATGAAGGTGTGTCCGATAAACTCCGGAACAACAGTGCAAGCGCGAGCCCAGGTTTTGATGGGTTCTTTCTTGCCGATATCTTCAAGGCGACTCACTTTGACAAGAAGCTTGTCAACGACATACGGACCTTTTTTCTGGCTACGGCTCATAACAGTCTGGGTTGATTGCGGGTTATTTCAAAAATGCCGGCTTGTTGGCGACTTGCCGGCTGGAACAGGTATTTTCTATCGGAGTTTCAATTGGCCATACCGGCGTGAACGGCGACGGCGAAGGATGGCGGAATTCGAGGCCTTGGCTCGTTTGCGCGTCGAACCTCCCTTGGCGGGTTTACCGGTCGGGCTGACAGGATGGCGACCACCCTTGGTGCGGCCTTCACCACCACCGTGGGGGTGATCGACGGGATTCATGGCTGTGCCTCGAACGTGGGGTCGACGGCCGAGCCACCGATTACGTCCAGCCTTTCCAAGCACGACTGCATCGTGATCGGAGTTGCCGACTTTTCCAATCGTGGCACGACACGAGGCCGGAATACGTCGAATTTCGCCACTCGGCAACGAAATTTGAGCCCATTCCGCTTCCCGTGCCATCAATGTTGCAAACGAGCCGGCACTTCGACAAATCGCTGCTCCCTGACCCGGGCGCATTTCGATATTGTGAATGAAAGTGCCTGCCGGAGTGTTTTTCAGAGGAAGGCAATTACCGACTTTGGCAGCGACATTGTCACCACTTACGACCGTCATACCTGCCTTGAGTCCTTCAGGAGCAATGATGTATTTCTTGGTTCCATCATTGTAGAACAACAAGGCAATTCGGGCGTTTCGGTTTGGATCGTACTGGATCGAGTTGACGCGAGCGGAAACGCCGTCCTTGTCCCGCTTGAAATCGATAACGCGGTACATCCGCTTGTGACCACCACCTCTATGGTGAGCTGTGATCTTTCCCTGGTTGTTCCGTCCACCCGTTTTTCGGGCGCGGACGAGCAGGGTACGTTCAGGTACAGCGCCTGGAGTCAATTCGGCAAAGTCACTCACGCTCGCGTTTCGGCGACCCGGTGACGTTGGATTGTATTTTCGAATGCCCATGATCAATCAACAATTAAAAAGTGTTTTGTTTGACTTTCGTCTTCCCTCGTCCTGCCAAGCCTGCTTTTGTCCCGGCCCGGCACTCAATCGACTAGAAGAAATCGATGCGGTGATCTCCACCCAGTCGGACGATGGCTTTCTTGCACGCCCTCGTTCGACCGAACTTGAATTTGTACCGCCGTGGCTTTCCTTTGCGATTCTGCGTCATTACTTTTTCAACCTTGACATCAAACAACGTTTCCACTGCGTTTTTGATTTCGGTTTTGGTCGCCAGCGAATTGACTTCAAAAGTGTACTGGTTGTTGGATTGTGAATAAAACAGTCCCTTTTCGGTGACCATTGGCCGCAGAATTATCTGATGCGGTTCGAGCACCGGACCCCGGGGTGCGGGTTCAGGGCGAGTTCGTTTTGTTTTAACTCGTGACATCTTGTTCGCTCTTGCGATTGTGTACTAAAACGATTTTGTGTTTGTTCTACTCGCCAAAAAACTAGCGGGCAGCGGCGGTCTCGGCCTGACGATTCTCTTTCATCGCATCCAGTGCCGAGCGGGTGATCAATACCTGCTGGGGTTGAAGGATCACCAGGGCATTCAAGTCGTTGACGTGTGAAACGGTCACTCCTGGAATGTTTCGTGCACTCTTGTAAACGTTGGAGCTGTCTCCGTCGGTTGCGATCAATGTTGTTTTGCCATTAAGCTTCAATGCATTGAGCATGGATGCCACTTGCGCGGTTTTCGGTTGATCGAGCGACAACTCGTTCAGAACCCACACCTGGGCGCTAATGATTTTTCCGGCCATGGCCATTCTCGTTGCCCGTTGCAGCGCCTTGCGCGGCAAACGGAAACCGTAATCACGATTGTTCTTGGCGAAAATATGTCCACCGCCCCTGCGAATTCCGCTTCTCTTGGAACCGGCACGTGCGTTTCCCGTACCCTTTTGCCGGTACATTTTTTTGGTTGATCCGGCAACTTCGCCGCGTGTTTTGGTCTTGTGCGAGCCCTGACGCAAGTTCGCCTGGTACATGACAACCGCATCGTGCAACAATTGCTTGTTGATATCAGCCGACAAAATCGTTGTATCGATTTCGTAGCTGCCGACTTTGCTGCCGTTTACGTCGAATACAGGTAAATTGGCCATGGAATTAATCCGGATATTCAAAATCAAAAGTTCAAAAGTTCGCCGGTCGTTCAAAATCTGTCACGCCGGCAACAAGCCGTCGCTTGTTATCACACCATGTTCGTTTCGCGAATCACCAACAGTCCACCGTTCGGACCAGGGACCGCACCGCGAATCAACAACAAATTATTTTCAACATCAATCTTGTGCAGCAACAAGTTTCGCTGCGTGGAACTGGCGTTACCGTACTGGCCCGCCATTCGTTTTCCGCGGTTGGTTCGGCTGGGAGCAGCACTCATACCCGTGCTTCCTCCGTGACGATGGCATTTTTTGACTCCGTGCGAAGCTCGCTGCCCGCTGAAATTGTGCCGTCTCATCACTCCTGAGAAACCACGGCCTTTGCTGATTCCGGAAACGTCGACCGCTGCAACACCTTCCAGGGCACCCACTCCGATTTTTTGGCCAAGTTCAAAGCCGTCGATCTTGCCGCGAAGTTCACGAATAAATTGTTGCGGTTCGCACTCAGCCTTTGGAAGTGACTCAACGCCGGCGGCTGCTCGTTTCTTGCTCCGCTTGCTCCCAATATTTGCAACATGGCCGCGCTCGCTGCGACTGGCCTGACTGTTGCGTGAGCGCGTGGCTTTTTTGGGACGTCGTTTGTCCAGAAATCCGATTTGAACAGCCTCGTAACCGTCGCGATCCATAGTGCGGATCTGCAAAACGGTGCATGGTCCAGCTTCCACAACCGTTACCGGTGTGGCGATTCCTGTCTCCGGGTCAAAGACCTGGGTCATTCCGACCTTGCGGCCAAGGATTCCCTTACTCATTTTCAGTTACCTGATAGCTGGTTCGTGATGTATTGGCTGTTCTTGCATGAGGGGAGAACAAATCAGTTCGACGTTCGATCTCTCGAACCCCGCAGCAGTATGAACTTGTCACACCACCACTAACCTGGCTTACCCCGCAAGCTTCCAGTGCATATCTCAATGTCGGAAGTTATTACGGATATTAAAAAAACCGAGCAAGGCAACCGAAACACCGGCTGCTTTTGTTCAGTGAATACCTGCGCGAGACACTCAAAAGCGATCGCAACCAGGTTGTTATTTGGCCGAAGCCTTGATCTTGATTTCAACTCCAGCCGGCAAGCTCAACTTGTTGAGCGCCTCGATCGTCTTGGCAGTTGCCTGAACGATATCGATAAGGCGTTTGTGAGTGCGGATTTCGAATTGTTGCCGCGCTTTCTTGTCAATAAACGGACTCGACAAGACTGTGTAGCGTTCGATTCGTGTTGGCAACGGAATCGGCCCATGAACCTCTGAGTGAGTACGTTTGGCGGTGTCCACAATCTCCTGTGCGCTTTGATCCAGCACAGAATGGTCGTATGCTTCCATACGAATTCGGATTACTTCGTGTATGGGACCAGCCACCGAACGGTTCTCAATTCTCAATTAACAGGTTTTGGGCGATCAGGTAAATCCTGCCCGCATCGGATCAATACGCCATGAAACACTGCTTCATGGCGAATCGATAAAGTTAAGAAATTGGTTGCCAACCGTCAACTGCTAAAAACAAAAAAGTCCCGGTATTACGCCAATTGCGGCTTTGCGAGAGCGACGTAATCAACAAACGTCCGATGCGATTTGAGTAATGTACGCAACTTCCACCCTGACAGGCTTTGGGGGCAGTTGATTTACCTTGCTGCCGCCCCGATCGCCATGGATTCACGGTTTTTCACAGTTTTAACAGGTTCGTTTTTTTGAATTACTCGTTGATTGCTTCAACCAATCCTCTAGAATTCTGTTGCAATGTGCGATAAGCCAAGTCGGCTCGTTGGGATTTTCGGTACCACAAGCAGAATCGCGGGAATTTGTTTGAAAGGCAACTCAATGCACACAAAATACCAGACCATATCGTCGAAACCCTGCTACGCGATGGTTTTCGGGATCTGTCTATTGTCCCTTGTACAAACTACTCCTGTAGAAGCTCAAACTGTCCAATTACCAACTTTCGGCGGTTTTTCGTTCAGCGGGTCCGTAATGGTACCCGACGGGGGTACCCTGCAGGCGGGAAGCGTAAAGCGTTACGCCGAAGGCTCCGTTTCCAAAGGAGTTCCTGGACTGGGGGGCATTCCTGGTATCAACCGGGGATTTCAAAATAGGGCCATTGGCCGCGAAACGGGCAGCTCAGGACTGACAATCAAGCCAACGATTCTGGTAATGAGCGAACTGGAAGAAGATCACCTTGCGGCGGCGGGGTATGAACCGGACGGTCGTCAACAAGGCCTCGCAGACAGCGTCGTCGCAAAAGCTGCGTTCCTTACCAGGAATGTCGGCCGAAATAACAATTCAACCCGAGCCGAGTCGGGATCCGATGATTCCGGGATTCGTTAGTTCGTCGGTGTTTCGAACAAAGGCTTGAATCTGTTCAAAGGCATGGGTTCCAGTCATAATACCTTTTCCCGAAATCGGGAAATGGCTGGCGACAAGCACTTTTTGGGACGGAATTGGCGCCTGGATTCCGAGTGTTACAACTAACGTGCATTTGATTCGGCAAAATTCGAATTGGCAGTTTGGAAAACAAATGAGTAGCGATTTTGGTCAACAACAGTTTCAAAAACAGCAGTTCAAGCATAAACCGTCGGATACTGTAAAACCGATCGATCACGATTCCGTTCGCAATAGTCTGAAGACGGCCGCAAGAGGACTTTTGATAACTGGCGTACTTTCGGCGGTTATCTCGTTGACTTGCCTCGTGGGCGGCATAATCTACAGTGCGACCAACAAGGTTGAAATCCAGAGATATTGGGTTTATCAGCTTTTTGGAGAAGAAATCAAACTCAACGCATCGGGACGAGGTGACAGCAAGAAAACAAAGGAGCTGAAAGAACGGCGTGATTCGCAAGCTCAAGCGGCCTTTACCCTGGTTCTTGGTGGGGTAACCATCGGTTGCCTGGCACTTTCGTCCGTCTATATGCTCTACATTTCCGCCGGCATTTTGCTGGTTCAACTGCGAAGTTACCGAATGTGCAAGTTTGCCTGTATTCTCGCGTTGATTCCCGGTATTTCCCCACTGCTGGTACTGGGAATGCCGTTTGGAATCATCGGACTTCGGCAATTGAACAAGCGGGAAGTCAGGAAAGCATTTATTTGATTGTTGGGCAACGAAAATCCGATGGCAAAGTGCGGTTCACAATGTCCGGTCAAGTCTGGCTTTTAATAAAAAGTCCTTCAGATTCACTTTGCCAATGACCCGCGTCAACGAAACCCAGGGTCGCAATCCAAGCACCCGTTTCTTGATTTCCGGATGACTACCTCCCTGTTTTTGACAAACACGACACCCTTTCCAGGAATCGTCGAACGGGGCCCGGCATCGATCGCAATGTCTTCCGATCGTCCAGGTAATTCCGTCACTGAATCCGGCCGGAACTAATTCAACATCGATATTCAATCCGTGGCGATGGCAGTTTTCCAGCATGTCACGGAAATTCATCGCTGCTGGCCTGAGTTGCAATGGACCCGAATCCGAGACGTTGCGAAATAAATCAATGGCATGCTCGATTCGACCTTCGCTCAACGTTCGGTCTGCCCACAGCGAATACCAATGCGGGTTTGTACGAATGGAAAACGACCGGGAATCACCCGGCCAACTTTGTTCAACTGCCCGGCGCCAATCGTTTTGGTCGCCATCAGTCGTCAACCAGCCGAAGCACCCGGCAACCATTCCCCGTGGGTTTCCGCCGTCCAAATTTTTCGACTGAGGCAAGTTGGCTGGGCAAATCGCGCATAGCGACTGGACACTTTCATATCCGCCCCAACAGCCAAAGACGTCATCGATTCGAAAACCAAGCCAGTCGCCGTTTTGATCGCGTCGAACCGCAATTCCCTCATGCACGATTCCCGTCTGAACAGCTAACCCTGCCGTATGTAACGCACGAAGTCGTTTTTCTGTTCCATCCACGGATGCGATATCCGTGTCTGCGCGCATGGGGCAATTGTGTCGAACCGACCAGCGGACGAATTCGGGAGTAGGGCCAATGATGGCAACTTGTCGCTTCATGCTCCTTGCCCGCCTCCGACAAAATATTGATTTCTAGTGCAGGAAATGACGGCGCCCGGTGAAAATCATGGGGATCGAATGAACCCGACATGCGGCGATGACTTCCGGGTCCTTGATCGACCCGCCAGGCTGAATGATTGCCCGAATCCCGGCCGCGGCCGCTATTTCGATTGAATCCGGGAATGGAAAGAACGCGTCCGATGCCAGCACGCTTCCACGGGCTCGGTCACCCCCCTTGTCGATCGCAATTCGCACGGAATCAACGCGACTCATTTGACCTGCCCCTACTCCGCACAAAGAACATTCGCGGACAAGTACGATTGCATTGGACTTTACGAAGCGGACCATATTCCAGGCAAACTCCAGTTCGCGTTGCAAGGAATCATCCATGGAATCTCCCGTTACGACTTTCCATTCCGATGTGTCGACCCGCAAGTCGTCCGCTTGTTGCACAAGCATTCCCCCCATCACCCGCCGCATGTCCAACCGGGTCAAGTCACGGGGAATCAGCTCGCCTCGCATTAGTCGAACGTTGTTTTTCCACTTCGGAAGTGTTGTCAGAATTTCGAATGATTCGGGCGAAAAACCGGGTGCGATAATGCATTCGATAAAGTAATTGCCGTTAGCAAGATAACTAGCGGTTTTCGCATCCATCGACTGATTCACGGCCAGAATCGAACCAAACGCACTCAATGGATCGCCAGCCATCGCGCGGTGAACAACGTGGTGCAATTCCCCGCCAGCCGCAGCGCCGCAGGGGTTGTTGTGCTTGAGGACGACACATGCCGAATCGGAAAAACTGCTGACCATCGTCAATGCCGCGTTCAGGTCGAGCAGATTGTTGAACGACAGTTCCTTGCCGTGCAGTTTCACGGCTTGAGTCAGTTTCGGTCCGGATTCGCCAACGACTTCATAAAGTCCCGCAACCTGATCCGGATTCTCCCCATAGCGAAGCACTTGATGCCGTCGAAGTGTCAATTCGATCGACGCTGGCAAAGTCGTAAGGAGTTCCGCCACAGTTTCATCCATTTTGCAAGCCTGATTGGCAAAGTAGTCGGCAATGGTTCGATCGTAAGCGGCCGTATGCTCAAAAGCCTCTCCCGTAAGCCGTTGACGCAATGCAGCACTCGTGCAACCGTCCAGCTTCCGCAACTCGTGCGTGATCGATTCGTACTGCGCAGGAGAAGTCGCTATGGTCACAAAGCGGCTGTTTTTGGCGGCCGCCCGCACCAGACTTGGCCCCCCAATATCAATGTTCTCAATCGCCATCGCCAGATTCACATCGGGACGAGCGATTGTGCGGGCAAACGGATACAAATTCACGACGACCAAATCAATCGGCAAGATCTCGTGATCGCGGGCGGATTGAATATCCTCCGGATTGTCGCGCCGACAAAGGATCCCGCCGAAAATCCTGGGATGCAGTGTCTTCACCCGACCATCCATCATCTCGGGAAATCCGGTGTAACTGGCGACGTCCTGCACGCTCAGACCGGCCTTTTCCAGGTGGATACGCGTACCGCCTGTGCTGAATAGCTCAACACCCAGCCCGACAAGTTCCCTGGCAAATTCGACCAACCCGGTTTTGTCACTAACGCTGATTAGGGCTCGGGCGATTTTCACCGAGTCGTGGCTGTTTGAAGAAGTCATTTCGGCAGTTCGTTCGAATAGGCATTTTGAATTACGCTTGTTTTACCATACGATGTGCAACCGCAAAGGGAACGGATGGGAGTTCATCGTCACTCGTTGCTTTTTGAATCAAATTCATTGAGGTCGATGTGAACACCCCCAAAGTCGTTTTGAAGCCCCGTAAGGCATTACCGTTTTTTGCGCGGCATCCATGGGTCCTCGATTCCGCGATCGTTCAGGTAGACGCGGGAATCGCCGATGGTTCCGAAGTCGATTTGCTATCGGACAAAGGGGCCTGGATCGCCCGCGGACTTTATAACGCCAACAGCCGAATTCGGGTGCGACTGTACTCCTGGAAAGAAGGCGAATCGATCGACACCTCATTCTGGAAACGTCGCATCGAAACAGCGCTTCAGTTGCGCACGAGACTGGATTTGCCCGACGGACCGCAAGGCGCCGCCAGGCTGGTTTTCAGCGAAGCGGATTTTCTCAGCGGACTCGTTGTTGACCAGTTTGCAAAACACCTGGTCGTCCAGGTCAATTCACTGGCAGTCGGCCGACGACTCGATCAAATAATTCCAATCCTCAAGGAGCTCGTTCAGCCCGAATCGATCGGTGTCAGGACTGACGAAGGAATGTGCAAGCGCGAAGGGATCGATCCCGCCGAAATCACTCGACACAGCGAATCGCCCGATCAAGTGATTGAAATCATCGAACATGGAATCAGGTACAGTGTCGATTTGTCGGCCGGCCAAAAAACCGGATTCTATATCGATCAGCGCGACAATCGCCGCCATGTTGCCCGATACGTTCGCGACTCGCGGGTTCTCGATATGTGCTGCTACAGCGGCGGGTTCAGCCTTGTTGCCGCATCGGTTGGGGGTGCCTCACACGTCACTGGAATTGATACCAGCGAACAAGTCGTTGCTATGGCCGCTGCCAATGCGGAACGGAACGGCATCACCAACGTCGAATTCCGAACGGGCGACATGTTCAAATCCCTGGAATCGTTGGCCGCCGCCGGACAACAATTCGACGCTGTAATTCTCGATCCGCCGAAATTTGTACGTGCCCGTTCCGGAATCAATCAAGCGCTCAAGGCCTATCATCAGCTCAACCGGCTCGCCCTGGGAGTCCTGAAACCGGGCGGGATTTTGGCAACATGCAGTTGCTCAGGAAACGTTTCGCCGGAACTTTTTGAAGACATGTTGTTCGGCGTCGGCCAGCGGAGCAAACGCGAAATTCAAATTCTCGAACATCACGGCCCATCGCCCGACCACCCCGTCGCCAGCACCTGCCCCGAAACCCAATACCTGAAATGCGTGATTTGCCGCGTGCTGTAGTGGGCTACAAATATCAAGTTCCAGGAAAGTGATTTTTTCATTGCAGAATGTAGCACTGGTTTTTGCTGTAACCGGGGGTGACTAATTGCGTCAGTCCTCGTGCAGGTCCTCATGACTCCAGACAAATGCGGCCAGCACACCAAGTAGAACGATCAAGACATATTGGGCGATTCCCGGTGTCCATTCAAATACCATCATGCCGACGGGAAGCCCGAGCAGCGCAAGTACCGGGAGGACGGCAAACATGATTGCAGAGTAGCGCCGCGACAAAAAGAAAATAACGACCGGCACAACAACCAAAGTTAACAGTATCCAAACTGAAGTGGGAGGGAATCCCATTCCGTGACGGCGTGCTCGGCCGTGTCGCCCGACCGGCAGGAATAAATAGAATTCCGAACCAACCGCCGTTGCCACAAACGCAACTGATACGACAAGCAGGATCAACGACAAAGCAAAAACAAGGTCCCGGACTGGCATTTTTGAGACGTGCCCTCAGTTCAATATGCGTGAAATAATCGACTCAGACTATGCAAATTCAGGCAGGGGTTAACGCCGACTTCCAGTCTAACCTGGAAAACACCGTTAGCAACTTCAGGGCTGCCGTATCCGTACAAGCTAGCGTGCCGCAGTGCCGTAATCTCCATGGAAAACCGGCAGTAGAACGGGGATCGCACATCGATTGATCTGGACGGAAACAGCCTGTGTTTCTACTATCGCATCCGATAAATCACCTTACATTTACAGATTTTTTGGCGCCATGGTTGCGCGCCGGGACAGGCAAAAATGGAAACGCAAAACACTGAGCCGACACTTCACGTCCTCGAACCGGGTAACGATGCGTCATTGTTCGAAACGCCGCGCATCGTTGAGAACCCGGACGACTGCAACTTTTATCATGCCATGACCTTGCCAGGAATTGGCGAAGTCGGCCGCGAATGGGACTTGCGCGACAATATTGGTGATTACCTGGGCAATGCAGACTTTGAAGGCAAACGGGTGCTGGATGTCGGTACCGCGTCGGGTTATCTCACTTTTGAAATGGAGCAACGGGGTGCCGAGGTGGTTTCGTTTGATATGAAGTCTGGCCGGCAATGGAATCTGGTGCCGCATTACAAATTGGAAAAAAAACGCGAAAGCATGATGGACCACATTGTCAAAGGGCATGAAAAACTGCAGAACGCGTATTGGTATGCCCACCGGGCACTTGGATCGAAAGCCAAGGCTTTTTATGGCGATGTTTATAATATTCCGGAATCGATCGGCAAATTCGATATCGTCCTGTTTGGCATGATCCTGTCCCATTTGCGTGACCCGTTCCAGGCACTCTGGTCGGGCTCTCGATTGTCATCGGACAGGGTGATCGTTACCAATCAATCGCGAGGCGACGAGGCTCCGTCATGTTATTTTCTTCCAAGCAGCGACAACGAACATCAGAATCGCGGATGGTGGTCTTTCACGGACGGATGCATCGAACGAATGCTGGGCGTGCTGGGATTCGTCGTAGAAAGCAAAACTCGTCAAGACTTCAAGTGCATCGCCCCGAATCAAGTCCCTGTTCATGCTTGCACGACCTTTGTCGCACGGCGAATCGAACTGCCGACAAACGCGAATAGCGCAATTTCAAATGCCGCCTAAGGCTTTGACGTTTTCAATTTCGGCGACAACTATTGCTGCGTCCCGAATGGCTTTAGCATTGCGCTTTTTGGCCGGCACCTTTTAAGGTGGCGATTTATGGGGCGATTTATGGCCGGCACCTTTTAATGGTTGCACCGTTTGATGGTCCAATTCCGAAAGACACTGGCATAGCCAGTGCCACCCAGCCGCATCATGAGTACGATGCTAAACAAGGAGAATCAAGAATGGCTTTGCAGATAATTATGTTTGCCATAGTCTCCGTTTTGTTGACTGCCGCCAAAACGGACTCGGTACGAATCGAGTTTGATGAAAGTGCAACGCAGGTGCTTGAGGAATGGATGGTTGGGGGGTCAGAACAGGCGTCAGCCATTCGACTTGTCGCGCCCAATCTTGAGTTTGCTTTTCGAATCAACGGCAAAATAGATGGTGAATGGTTTGGCGAAAAAGAGTTATCCTCGGGATATTCAGATCATGATTATTTACTGACGTTGTACGACTATAATGTTGCTATTATTTACGCTTGCAGAGGCAAGGGCGATTCAACAATTGT
>JANNWJ010000101.1:0-17102 GCA_031414755.1 Pirellulaceae bacterium
GCTGCAAAAGGTGATGGTTTTGAATTCACCACCTGTACGCATGAGGCTCATGCTTTTTTTGATCCTTCGATGACTGCTTGATAGCACAGCAATGCTTAATCGTTTCCGGGCATAAAGTTACAACTTGTTAATGCCATTCGGGACAGTCCGGGTTTGCGTTCACCCTCCCTGTCGGCAAGTAGAATCGCCACCTGCGCCCGCCGAATCAGGTCAACCGGGCAGGTTTCATCAACCCGCACCACGCCTCCGCTGGTCGTCACCATTTCCAGCATCGAGTCTCGTTCCGATCGCGATTTCACAGACGACAAACGAGCGTTCGCTCCAGATTCCACGAGGGGGACCGGGAGGCTTGGGATGTCTGCGGTGCATTTGGTTTCCTGGTAGCTATCAAAGTTCACTTGCTCCAGTTCTATCTTGACGAAAACAGGAGGCAAATCTAATGTCCGCCACTATTTAACGCACGAAACCAACGATTGGTGGACGCGAGGCGGCTTGTTCATCGAGAGTGAATCGTCGACCAGCATAAGGCAACTGCCTGGATGACCCATACTATTTTTTTAGGCTGAACACGTGAATATTGCAAAATACGATCGCAGGCATCGCGTGATTCGTCTCCGGATGATTCTTTCGATGCACGCTGCCATGGTTTTGACCCTGGCCGCAGGGGTCGGCGCATGCTTGTCTGGTTGTTCTCACATCATCAAGCGAGGTCAAAGCCCCGATTCGGAATCGATGCAATTCAACGAAGGGGTGGAACAACCAACCTATATTGGCGACGTTGCCGGAGCGACGGGACTTGAGAAATTGACTGTCGAAGGAATCGGTTTGGTCGACGACCTTGACGGAACAGGCAGCGAGCCCGCACCATCATCCCAGCGAGATTACCTGATCGACGAAATCAAGACCCACGACGTGGAAAACGCAGCCGACTTGCTGGAGAGTCCTGACATTTCAATGGTCACAATTGCGGCCCAGATTCCGGCCGGAGCAAGAAAGGGAGATCGTTTCGACTTGTACGTCAAATGCATGCCGAAATCAAAAACCACAAGTCTCGAAGGTGGTTATTTGTTACAAGCGCGTTTGAAACCGATGATGACGACCTCTCGTACCGTAGAAATGGGACACAATTTTGCCATCGGACAGGGTCGCGTTCTTGTCAATCGGCTGTTTGACTCACGAGACGAGTCATTTAACCTGGTGAACGGGATCATTCCTGGTGGTGGTGTGGTTGTCAAGGATCGGGAAACAGGACTGCGGCTGATTGACACTGCCCGCTCCGTCCATAACACGACGTCCATGGCACGGGCGGTCAATGCCCGGTTTACAGCAAGAGTCGATGATTCACCGGAGGGTGTTGCCAACCCGACGAACGACCGTGCGCTACAAATATTGATTCCGGAGGAATACCGCAACAATATCGGTCGGTACTTCCACGTCATTTTGAATATTGTTTTTGTGGAATCAGCGGAACAGCGTATCAATCGGCTGGAGTTACTGGAACGACAATTGCTTGATCCGGCGACCAGCAGCATCTCGGCGATTCGCCTGGAAGCCATTGGTCAGGATGCGATTGGTGCCTTGAAACGCGGATTGCGAAGCGATGATTTTCAGGTTCAATTTCATGCCGCACAAGCGCTTGCTTACATGTCGGACAACTCCGGCGTGGAAGTACTTGCCAAAGCCATTGAATTCGAACCGGCATTTCGCTGGCATGGACTTACGGCGATGGCTTCGATACACGACAACGTATCGGAAAAGGCGCTAATCTCGCTGTTCGATGCCAGGAGTGCCGAAGCACGCTACGGGTCGTTTCGCGCTTTGCGTGAAAGTATGCCCGGTAGTCCGTTTGCCGATGGAGACTTTGTTAATCGCGAGTTTATGTTGCATAGCCTTTCGACTACATCGACACCCATGGTCCATTTTTCACGCGCCCGGATACCGGAAATCGTCTTGTTTGGAGCCGAGCAGCGCTTCAATGAGAATTTGTTGTTTATCGATCGTGGTATCACTATTCGAAGTGCCGGAAAAGATCGCGTCGAGTTGATTAAATACAGTGCAACTTCGGGAACGAAAAAGCTGGCTTGCTCGAGTCTGGTTGCTGACGTGATTCGCAACGCAGCCGCACTGGGCCTGGACTACGGCGATTTGCTCAAGCTGGTCAAGGACGCCGTTACCAGCCATGCCACGGATATGAACCTTGTTATTAACGCTGTACCCCAACTCAGCCGCAGTTATCGAGCAGGCGCTCAACCAGGCGAATCAGGCGAGTCAGGCGAAATGGAGGGCGAAATGGAAGGCGAGTTGTCAAACAATTACGTGCCCGAGGAAATGCCTGAAATGTTCGATGATAAGCCTGCCGCGGAAAGTGACACGCTACCCGAAAAGACGAGCAAGGGAATTTTTGGTAAGTTTGGTCGATCGAAAAACCCCTGAGACCGGCATCGAATGCGGGTTGCCAAGTCCCGAAATTGAGCAGGACGGGCGGGGAAATCGCGAAAAACCCCTAATCGCCGGGACGCCTGGCGATCGGGCTTGTTCCCAATCACAAGATTTGTTTGCTCCGCATTGGCGCATGGTTAAATGTTAACTGCCCTCGAGTTGTATGGATTCAAGAGTTTCGCTGAGCGAACCCGGTTCGACTTTCCGGCTGGCATTACCGTAGTCGTTGGTCCCAACGGCTCGGGAAAATCCAACATTGTCGACGCGATCAAATGGGTCTTGGGTGAGCAATCAGCCAAAAGCCTTCGTGGCAAGGAAATGGCCGACGTTATCTTCAAAGGTACGACTGGCACCGGAGGGCGCAAACCGGCCAATACCGCCGAAGCAACGCTTCTGATCGATAATCGATCGCGGCGATTGCGAATTGATTCCGACGAAGTCCGCCTGACGCGACGCGTTTACCGGAGCGGCGAAGGCGAATACCTGATCAATGGCGAACCGTGTCGTCTCAAGGACATCCGAAATCTGACGCGCGGGACAGGAGTCGGCGTTGATGCCTATAGTTTAATCGAACAAGGCAAAGTCGATCAGCTTCTAAAGGCGTCGCCACGCGACCGGCGTGCCATGTTTGAGGAAGCGGCTGGAATCAGTCGTTTCAAGGCAAAAAAGGTGGAAGCCGAACGACGTCTCGAGCGCGTCGAACAAAACCTGACTCGACTGGGTGACATCGTCGAGGAGGTTGGCAATCGTTACCGTCGAATCAAGTCCCAGGCGACGAAAGCGTCCAGGTACAAGGAACTGACAACGCGCCTGCAGGACTTGCGTATGCATGTCGGTGCCAAAGACTGGCGGGATTTTTCAAGACATCTTGAAAAGTTTTCTGGTGAAAAACAATCGACCGCCAGCCAAATGAGTTCCAGTCAAATCGAGTTGGCGAAACTGGAGGAACAGGGAAAACGGTACGACGTTGAATTGTCCGCATGGTCGTCGCAGATTCTTGAGTTTCAGCAGAATATCAACGACCTGATCCAGAAAATCACACAACGCCAATCGAATATCGCCCTGCATCAATCGCGTGTCGACGATCTGAAAGTCCAGACAGGTACCGCCCGACAATCGCTGGAGCGGGAAAATCAAAGGGCCGAACAGTCAAGCCTTGCGATCCGCGAAGTGAGTTCGAGCGTCGAATCCACGCTGGCTGATTGTCGTGAAACGGAAAAATCGCTGACAGAAATCACCCTGAAAATTGATACGACGCAGAGCCAGATTGCCAGCCAACGGCAACAGGCAGCGGAACGGCGCGAGTCGCAGGCGGCCGTCACGACCTTTGTTTCCGAGCTGGGAAAGGAACTGAGTTCCAGTGAGTCTCGCTTGCAGATGTCGAGTACCTCGCGGCAGCGGTTGGTTGAATCCATTGGAAAAAATCAACAGTCACTTTCGGAATTCACGGCACGACGACAAGCACATGATAATGCCTGCCAGCGGCTTCAGAACGAAGCGGCCGATGGCGACTCGGCGCTTGCCAGTGCCCGAGAACAACTGGAGTCCGTCCGCCAGGAACTGAAAAAACAGCGTCAATCGCTGGATGACAAACGGAGACATCAAACCGGTGCAACGCAGCGCGCCGAAGTCATTCAGGAACTGGAAAACCGGCTTGAGGGAGTCGATTCCGGAGCCCGCGACCTGATCGAACGCGCACGAAATGGCGGAAATGCCTGCTTGACCGAGATCGTGGGACTCGTTGCCGACATTATCAAGGTCAATGTGCAACATGCCGAACTGGTTGATTTGGCTCTTGGCCAGTACACGCAGTGTCTAATCGTCGATGGTGAACATCTGGTTGCTGAAGTGGTCGCCGGGCGATTGCGTCCCAACGGCCGGGTTCGGTTGGTGCGGTTAAGTCAACCGCCGACTTTTGCAACAAAATTCGGACTTGATTTGCATGATCACGACGGGGTCGTAGGACGAATGGATCAATTGGTTCAATGCGAACCGGCATGGCAGTCCTTTATTCAGCAAATTCTGGGCGGCACCTGGCTGGTCAAAACCCTTTCCGATGCCGTGCGGCTCCGCAGCCAATATCCTGGACAAGCTCGATTCGTAACGCTCCCTGGCGAACTGCTGGAAACTGACGGGACGCTGATCGCCGGACCTGGCACCAATGCGATCGGTTTGGTTTCGCGACGCAGTGAGCTAAGAGCCTTGCATCGGGAAATTCATCAGCTCACTGCGGAAATTCGCGATCTGGGAGAGCACGTTGACCAGTTGACATCGACTCGCGACGACCTGGACAAGTCGGTTCAGTCATTGCTTGGCAAAAACACAGGTATTGCCCGTCAACTAACTGACGAAGCTGCGATGGCCAGATCACTTCAATCGCAACTGGATACGCTCAACGCGCAGCAAAAAACCGTACAAGCCGAACAGGATGAAGTGGCAACTCAAATTGCGTCACTGCAAACCGTGATTGGAAAAAATCGAAAGGCACTTGGTGAAAAGGAAGCAGTACTTGCGGGCCTGGTGAACTGGCTGACCGGATTCGATTCGCGAACTACCACCATGGAACAGTCGTTGACGAGTTTGCAACATCAGCAAACGGCGTTGAAAGTGCAGTTTGCCCGCTCCCAACAGCAACAAACAGAGGCAGAAAAGAACCGGGATTCGCTACAAGTACGACTCAACGAAAGTCGCGAAACGATTCAGGGGGCACGCCGTGATCTGGCACGAATGCTTGTTTCACAGCGCAGCAGTCGACGCGAGATTCTGGAATCCATGGCCGTGTTGAAAACACTGGAAGTTGACCGTATTGACCTGGATAAACGACTGCAGGAGCTGAACGGTCAGCGAAGTTCCGTCGACAAATCGCGCCGTGACGTTGCCCAGTCTCTCAGCAAGGTTCGCGATCGATTGCGGACTCTGACGGATCAGGCGCACGAAATCGAATTGCACGAACGTCAGTTGACCATGGAGCGGCAGCAACTGGCCGCGCGTCTGAAAGACGACTACAACATCGATATTTCGCGGCTGGACAACCATGAGGTTGATGAAAACGAAGACCGGGAAGCCATCGATCGGGAAATCACAGAGTTGAGAACGGCAATTGGCGGTATCGGCTCTGTCAACATGGACGCCCTCGCCGAATTGGACGAGATGCAGGCACGGTTTGAACTGCTGGAATCGCAGTACCACGATCTGATTAATTCACGCGAAGCACTGGATAAAATCATTCAGAAAATTAACAACGACTCTCGCCGGCTGTTTGCCGAAACTTTGGAAGCGATTCGCGCGAATTTTCAGGTCCTTTTTCGCCAGACGTTTGGGGGAGGGCGAGCCGATCTGGTGCTGGAAGAAGGGGTCGACATCCTGGAAGCAGGCATTGATATTCTGGCAACACCACCCGGAAAGCCCGAGTTCAACAACTCGTTACTTAGCGGTGGTGAACGGGCCCTGACAGCCGTTTCCTTGCTCATGGCGATATTTCAGTTCCGCCCCAGTCCGTTTTGTGTGCTGGACGAGGTTGACGCACCGTTTGATGAAGCCAACGTCGGCCGTTTTGTTGAGGTCCTGAAAAGTTTTTTGACGTGGACGAAGTTCATTATCGTAACCCACTCGAAGCGAACGATGACGGCTGCCACGACGTTGTATGGTGTCACCATGCAGGAATCGGGTGTCTCGAAGAAAGTCAGTGTTCGTTTTGAAGATGTCAGCGATGATGGTGAAATTGCCAATGAAGCACGGCATCGCGACGACGACGGGCAACGAACCGTTGCTTGACCACTCGCACCCACTGACACATAATACCGCGGAAGTGACTTGCAGCCATTGATTCAAGAGGGGTCCTGCTGGTGAAACGCGTATTGATCTTGTGCACAGGAAACTCATGCCGCTCGCAAATGGCGGAAGCCTTGTGGCGCAAGGAAGGTAACGGCGCTTGGGAAACTTTCTCCGCCGGATCACTACCGTCGGGTTATGTTCATCCGCTAGCGATTCGTGTCATGGCAGAAATCGGACTTGATATCACTTCAGGTACCAGCAAGTCCGTTGAATTGTTTCGCGGCAAGCAATTTGAAATTGCCGTTACAGTCTGCGATAACGCGCGTGATGCCTGTCCATTTTTTCCCGGTGCACGCCAGCAACTTCATTGGCCATTTGCTGATCCAGCCCATGCCTCGGGGCCCGAGTCGGAGCAAATGAAGGTGTTTCGACAGGTTCGCGATGAAATCTCCGTCAAAATCAAGTCTTTTATGGCGACTCAGGAGTGAGCGGCTCGCTATTTCGGTCCCCTTCAATATAAATTGCTGTCAATCCGATTGCTGTCAAATCAGTAAAGTCCCCCGCCGCAATTCGCGATTCTGATCGATAATCGTTTTTGTGGACCGACGGAATAAACTACCCGGCTTCGCCAATCCCGCACATTCCGATGGTTGTCAGGCAGACTCAATTGCCTGAATGTCCCTACCCCTATTGGTATCAGTGGTCGTCAAAAAGGGAGCGACGAAAGGACTGGGGAAAGATTCTAAAGTCATACCCACGATTCAAACGAAACTACTGTCAGGTACGTCGCATTTAGACTTTTGGGAACAATGACGTCAGTCGTGTTTCCAGGAAGAATCGACGGAACCATTTGGGGGGGACATCTAACGGCAATCATTGCCGTTTTCGAAACGTGGCGCATTGAATTAATGCAGTCGCTGTTTCGGCGTCTTATTTCGAATGGTGACATGAGCCAATTCGCCGCCATGGCACTCTGGGGAAAAGGTTCCGTTTATTCGGTTCCGATTTTCCAATGCAATTGAGTTACAACAGTTTTCACGATTGCATGATTGTCAGATAGTCGATGTCGTAATTCAGAGTTTTTATGTACGCCGCACGTACCAAAAAAAGATGTTTGTCCCGACCCAGTGTTGGATCGGAATCGCATTCGTAGGACCTGACGAATGTTGACGGTTCAGTTCAACAAGGGATAAACAGTCGCCCTGGTGACGGGTTCACCAAGGTTGCGATAGACGAGTCAAGAGAGTAAGTAATGGAGAGCCTGCGATGAAGGTGTTCACAACTGGACAGGTCGCCAAGATCTGTAAAGTGGCTCCGCGTACGGTAAGCAAATGGTTCGATTCCGGTCGGCTTAAGGGCTACCGGATTCCCGGATCACAAGACCGTCGTATCCCGCGTGAATATTTGATCAGATTCCTGAAAGAACACGGCATGCCGTTGGGCGATCTGGAAGACGAAGCGATGGCCAAGATTTTGGTTGTTGCTCAAGATCAGGTATTAATTGAGAATCTCAAACGCGAGTTGCCACCCGAAAAGTCCTTTAAAGTTGCTGTTGCTGCCAGCGGTTTTGAGGCAGGGATTCAAGCCGAAAGTTTCCATCCTGATTGCATAATCTGCGATTTTTCAATCGGAAAAGTGGAAGCCCAGCAGATCTGCCAAAATCTGCGCAAGAATCCCGACTTTGGCGAGACGATTCTGATTGCCCTTTTGCCAGATGATGGCAACCCAATCAGTTTTGACCGTTCTGCCATAAACGAAACGTTCAAAAAACCGTTCGATGCCAGCCTGCTGGCGGAACGACTACGGACGTTGATCGGTACCCGCAAGGAACTTGTCTAGTTCGTCTGACGAACTTGATGCCGATCGACGTATTTAATATATCGCCGTCTTTCGTATAAAACCGCGTTGTGGCTGACCCCCACCGCGGTTTTTTTATGCGCTTGTTGCAACCCGCTCCCGTCGAATTTCAGGAAATGCTGAGGCTCAGTTACTTTCGCATTTGCCGGTTTGCCGGTTAAATGTCTGTTCAAATCCCGGTTCTCTCCACAGGAATTCAAATATGCCTGATTCCAGTAACAAGCCTTTTGAGGATTTCTCCCACCTTGACCCTGCCGGTCAGGCGCACATGGTGGATACAAGTTCAAAACCCGTAACGGCAAGACAGGCGCGGGCTGAGGGCTGCATTCGCATGGGCGAGGCGACCATTGCGAGAATTCGTCAACAACAAATTGCCAAGGGAGACGTTTTGGCGACAGCTCGCATTGCCGGGATCATGGCCGCCAAGCAAACGGCTTCGTTCATCCCGTTGTGCCATCCGATCGGTCTGGATTCGGTAACAATCGAGTTTGAAATGCACGACACGTCGATCCAAATACGGGCAATCGCAAATGTCATGGCGAGAACCGGAGTCGAAATGGAAGCGCTCGTGGCTGTTACGACGGCGGCATTGACGATTTACGATATGTGCAAGTCGCTTGACCGGGGAATGGTCATCGATCGGGTGCGATTGATGGAAAAAACAGGTGGCGTCAGCGGCCACTACTTGCGAAAGGATTAACGGTGTTGAGCCAGGCTACAAGTAAAACGAAATGCCCCGTCGCGCTCCCTCAAATTGTTGAGTTGCTTGGAGATGATTTGGCCGCTGTCGAAACCATGCTGGCCGGCCAGGTCAACGGATCCATCGCATCGATTCGCGAGATGATGGGACAAGGTTGCCTGTCCGGCGGAAAACGATTTCGGCCAATTCTGTTGCTGTTGACGGCGCGGGCACTTGGCGAAGTCACCATCGGGCACATCACGCTTGCCACGGCGATCGAGATGATTCATGCGGCCACCCTCGTTCACGATGACATCATCGACAATGCATCGACTCGTCGTCACGTCGCCACGATCAACTCTCGATGGGGAAACCAGACAGCGGTCTTGTTTGGCGATTTCCTGTTCACGCATGCGTTTTACCTGGCAAGTACGACCGGCGACGCTACAGCCTGTCAGATCATTGGCCGGGCAACCAACAAGGTATGTGAAGGCGAATTACAACAAGGAGAAGTCGCCGGAAACTACACAGTCAGTATCGAAACCTGTTTCGAAATCATTGGAAAGAAAACAGCTTCGCTTTGCGGTTGTGCGACCCGCCTCGGTGCCCGGTTTTCCGGTGCCTCCGAATCGACGTGCACCGAATGGGAACGAGTCGGGCACAATCTCGGCATGGCATTTCAAATTGTCGATGACGTGCTCGATATTCGCGGCGATCCAAAAGCCTGTGGCAAGACCTTGGGCACGGACCTCGCAACCGCCACACCTACCTTGCCAATCCTCATTGCGCTATCCAGGGAATCGACGAGCGGATACAGATACTGGATCGACCAACTGGGACAGCCCGCTCCCGATCGACTTCTCGTTCGCGACTGGGTTACCAGTAGCGGCGCTCTCGACGCCGCCTGGCAACATGCCAGCGACCTGGTATCGGAGGGATTGGCTGTCTCCAACCGATACGACCGAGCCGTCGCCACCGCTTTTGATGACCTTGGTTCCTGTGTGCTCAACCGGAATTACTAAGTCGGCAGTGATCTTGCCCCCAATTTTTGAAAATTGCGCCGTCTGAACTCCGGGCTGTGCTTGATCAAATCAAGAGTGAAAATCAACTGCGGTTTTTGCGGAGCATCGGTTGGAGTTCGTCCACGAAATCGTTGACGTCGGTGAACTGCCGGTAGACGCTGGCGAAACGAATGTAAGCGACTTCGTCCAGCTCAATCAGATAGTTCATGACGAGTTGGCCAAGCTCCTGGCTCTCGATTTCTCCGTCGTAATTCGAATAGACTTCCTGTTCGATTTGCGAGACGACTTGATTGATTCGTTCGGTGGAAACGGGTCGTTTCCAGCAAGCTCGCTCAAGTCCTTGCCTTACTTTATCAGGCTGAAAGGGGTGTCGTTCGCGGTTCTTTTTAACGACTTTCAAGTCGACTTCGGCCACCCGTTCATAGGTAGTAAAGCGGCGTTCGCACTCCAGACACATTCGGCGCCGACGAATGGCACTCCCATCCTCGCCACCGCGAGAGTCAATGACCTTGTCGTTATCACGTCCGCAAAAAGGGCATTTCATGGGCTGGTATTCGGGTAGATGGATATTTGGGACTGCAGGTCAAAGTATCCCTCTTGCCCCGTTTTAGCAAGCAATAAAGCCTTTTCCCCTGCGAATTTATCCGGTGTTGGAGCACTGCTCGCCAGCGGTTATCGTGTTTCAGCGTACTGCATTGACGTGAACATCGGACCGATGCATCCACGCATTCCTCGTTTCGTATCGCTGAACCCATGGACCCAACCTGTGTCAAACAAGCCCGATCGACCGATTGAAAAATTCAAAGAAGCTACGCAATCCTCCCGGGAATCGGCTATTTCCGAGCCGGAACGGACATTGTGGAAGGGTCGCTATACCGCAAAAACGATGATCGGAACCTGGTTGGGTCTGGTAATCGTTTCGATTGTTGTTCCGCTGGTATTGGCGTTTTCGCCGTTTCGGGGCCAGTCGTATGTTTGGATGATTTTTTCGGTGTTGCTGTTTACCGGATGGTTGTGGGCGGCCGGCATTGCCGCGGTGAGAATACTGGGCGACCATTATGAACTGACGTCGCAAAGGCTTAAGCACCGAACGGGAATCCTGTTTCGCAAGGTCCACCGGATCGAGCTGATCGATATTGACGACGTGATGTTTGAACAAGGCCCCGTTCAGGCGATGCTGGGACTTGGTGCCATTAATTTGCGAAGCAGCGACAGCAGTCACCCGGAACTTTGTTTGCGCGGGATTGATGAAGTGCGCCGAGTCGCTGACATAATCGATGACGCGCGCCGCGAGGAACGCCGAAAACGGGGTTTGCACATCGAATCGGTTTAACAATACTTCGCATTGGACTTAACCGTCGCCAACATCACCAGATTGCGTTTTGGATTTCTCCTCGTCCGATGACTTTTCGGCTGCTTCATCGGCCTGCTTTTTTTCCGCAGCAATTTTCTCGATCACCTGTTCATCAAGTGGCGGATGTTCCAGATGGGCCGTCAATTGCTGTTGATAGGCCATTGCCAGTGACAGCAAACGATCGTCATCGTTGATTCGCCCTGTCAACATGGTGGAAACCGGGATTTGGTGGCCGTTCGCTTCGCGGTACGATTGTGGCATGACGACACTGGGATGGCCGGTCAGATTGGTGATTAGCAAGTCGTTGCAATTGACGAGAAAGTCCACAGATTCCATGACTTTTTCCATTTTGAATTGCAGTTGGCGTCGTCGTCGCAACAATCGCAAATAATCCAGTGCGGAAGTGAACTGGGCTTCGCGGAAAGTCGCCGGCCACGTATTCCAGCCGTCCGTCTGCCTGGCCCGCAGCATCGAGTCAAAAACCGATGCCGCTTCGATACTGATGATATCGGCAAGCGCCCATTGATTTTGTTCCGGTGGAAGTTCGACTTCGACCAGTTCACAACCGAGTTTTTTGAGGATTTTCAGATCTTCGCGCACCGGTTTCCCGGCCTCTTCATCGGCGGGTTTGTCGTCGTCGTTTGCTTGTCGTTGTTGCGCTACCGAGTATCCGATCTTGACACCTGAAAAATCCATTGGTCTGGGCCAGACAAACAAACGGTCTGCAATGGTCGGGTCGATACCGTCGTAACCATGAATCGCTGCAAATACCACGGCACAATCTTCGACACTGCGCGTGATCGGTCCGATCTTGTCCATTGACCAGGACAATGACATGCACCCAGCCCGACTGACGCGACCAAACGTTGGACGGAATCCAGTCGCCCCGCAACGACGCGATGGCGAAATAATACTACCAAGTGTTTCGCTTCCAAGTGCGAATCCGACAAGTCCCGCAACGGTCGCTGACGCACTTCCTGCCGATGAACCGCTCGAGCCAATTTCATAATTCCATGGGCTGCGTGTCATTCCGCGGAACCAGAGGTCCCCCATTGCAATGGCGCCAAGTGCCAGTTTGGCAACAAGAACGGCGCCGGCCTGTTCCAGGCGTTGCACAACTGTAGCCGCCGTATCAAATTCGCGATTTTCGAATTGGGGAATTCCCCAACTGGTTGGATAACCGGGTACGGAGATCAAATCCTTGGCCCCCCACGGAATGCCGTGCAAGGGACCGCGATATTTTCCGGCAGAGATTTCTTCGTCCGCCTGCCGGGCTTGTTTCAATGCCAGCTCTTCAGTCAATGTCACAACGCAGTTCAATAACGGGTTGTACTTCTTGAGTCGATCGATGTAGATGCCCGTCAGTTCGGTGGAAGTGATTTGCCGGGTTCGCACGAGTTCGGCAAGTTGCGTGACAGGCAGAAAGGCAGTCTCGTCATTTGTTGAAGGACGTTTAAAGGCCGCATCTGGAGTCGAAATTCGAACGACTCGCTCCATCGCAACTGGCCCGAATTCGCGCTTGCCAAGGGGTTGGAAATGCATTGCCGGCATGTCATCGAATTGCAACTCCTGAGCGCGAAGCTCGTCGACAGCAGCAGCCGATTTTGAAAGGCTTTTGGCGATTTCGATCCGTTCTTCATCCGTGAATTCAATGCCGCTGATCCACTCAGCCGATTTTATCATTTCCGCCGAAATATCGGTGCTCATGACCGGGGTCGCCGAATCCTGAACCAGTTTCGTCAGTGCTCGGCAAAAAACGGGCGTTCCCAGTCCAGTCGCGGCGATGGCCCCAAGTATTTGACGGCGATCCAGCACGATATTACTCCTGGAAAATGAATGATTGAAATCCGGTTTTTGTGAAGCGTATTCTACGAGACCGGAATAACCGGGAGAATCGACCTGATTTACAAGTTCTGAGACGATCCTTCACGTTCTTGATAAACGATCGTTGTACGCTAAAATCGTTCACTCCATGGCACATCGCAAATGGGCCCAGAATGATTGGCCTGCAGTAACGTTCATCCGGACATTTGTTTTCGAGGTCAAGTTCATTGGCTGAATTGAACCCCATCGTTGATTTTTCCCTGTTTGACATCAATCGGGTTGTTGCCGACAAGGACGAAGTGCAGCGAAACATTCCGCAACGCTTTGAAATGTCGCAGCTCGACGGCATTTTATTTGAAGACTTCGATGAGCTTCGAATCGTCGGATACAAAAACACCAGTCAACAGGATTTTTGGGTACGCGGGCATATGCCGGAATTTGCCTTGATGCCGGGTGTTATCATGTGCGAATCCGCGGCTCAGGTTATTGCGTATATGGCCAGGAGATTCAGTTTTGCCGACGACGGAATCATGGCCTTCGGGGGTATGGATCGCGTCCGTTTTCGAAATATGGTTTTGCCTGGCGACCAGTTGGTAACCATGGTCATCGCCCGCAAGCTCCGAAAAAACGTGATGGTGGTCTGCGATTTCCAGGGCTTTGTTGGCGACAAAATGGTGGTGGACGGAGTCATTAAGGGCGTTGTGCTTCGGCCCGAAATGTCCAAAAACGAATGACGCGATCGAATGCTTGATGGCGTTGTTGAGCTTGTGGCAATAGAATGGTAAACGGCACAGTTCCCTGAACGTGGTGTTGCATCGTGGGAAGTAACGCAAATCGCAACGAAACAAGGTAGCATTGCAGGATGTAATTTGGCCGTCCCTTTGTTGGAATCGATATACGAACCGGAATACGTGCGAGATTTGTTTGACGAGATGTCAAAGACTTACGGAATCGTCAACGTGGTTTCGTCACTCGGTTTTTGTTCCCGTTGGAGACGGCAATGCGTTGAACAGATTTCGATTCGACCGGGCGACCACGTTTATGACTTAATGAGCGGAATGGGCGAGCTGAATCGGCTGATCGCCAATCGTTGCGGACCTGATGGGCGAATTACCAGCGTTGATATTTCGGAATCGATGTGTCGGCAGGCAATCAGTAATTCCGCAAAGCTTTCAGTTACTGTTGAGATTGTGCAGGCGGACATCCTGAAACAGGAAATAGCGCTGAATTCGGTCGACGTCGTCGTTTCCTGCTTCGGACTTAAGACTTTTTCACCGGCACAGCAGTTCAGGCTTGCCGAGCGTGTTCATGAAATCCTTCGACCCGGTGGAACGTTTGCTTTCCTGGAGATTTCCGTTCCCCTCAATGGTTTGCTGCGATTGCCCTATTTGTTCTATCTTAATCACGTCATCCCCCTGATCGGCCGCTTGTTTATGGGCAACGCGGATAACTACAAATTGCTCGGCGTCTACACGAGGGAATTCAAATCCTGCGAGGCAGTGGTCGATCGGTTTCGGCAACAAGGACTGGAAACGAATAGCACCCAGTTCTTTTTCGGATGCGCATCTGGACTCGTTGGACAAAAACCTGGGTAAATACGCTCCAGGAAAATTTGCCGTGCGTTTTCCCGTTATTTTCGAAGCTTGTCCAGATCGTAGCGCTTGATCTTTCGGTCCAGCGTTGACCGTTCGATCCCAAGCGACTGGGCTGTCTGGCTCTTGTTCCAGTCAAGTGCTGTCAGTGTTGCCAGAATATGCCTTCTTTCGATTTCCTCGAGGGTTAGCGGCCGCCACGACTGATGCGTATTCACATCCATCTGCGATTCGCTGGCGGTCGTCAAGCTCGACAGGATCAGGTCCTCGGCGTCAATCACCGTCTCCCGGGACAAAACCACAGCCCGCTCAATTACGTTTTTCAGTTCGCGCACGTTGCCTGGCCAGCGATATGTTTTCATCTTGGAAAGGGCATCGTCCGTGAACCCCGTGATTCTTCGGCTGGTCACGGAATTGAATTTTTGCAAAAAGTATTCGGCCAATGTAACCACATCATCGGCGCGGTGTCGAAGAGCGGGGACTTCGATTTTCACGACGTTAAGGCGAAAGAACAGGTCGCGTCGGAATTTGCTTTCGCGAACCATTTTCTCAAGGTCACGATTGGTGGCTGCGACAACGCGTACGTCGACGGAAATGGCTTTGCTGCCACCGACCCGTTCAAACGGATGTCCTTCGAGTACCCGGAGAAATTTTGCCTGAATGCTCTCCGACATTTCGCCGATTTCATCGAGCATCAATGTGCCACTGTGGGCAGCCTCGAATTTGCCAATTTTGCGGTCGCTCGCGCCGGTAAACGCCCCGCGCTCATGGCCAAACAGTTCGCTTTCCAGCAACGACTCGGAAAGTGCCGCACAGTTTAGACAAACGAACGGTCCGGATTTTCGCGGACTGGAATAGTGAACGGCGCGGGCGACCAGTTCCTTGCCAACGCCGCTTTCGCCTACCACCAGTACGGTCGCACCGCTGGGTGCCGCGCGTGAAATCTGTTGATGGACCAAAAAAATTGCCTGGCTGCCCCCGACGATTTCGCTTTCAACTCCGAGCTGTTGTCGTAGTTGATCAATTTCGCGACGAGTTACTGTCAGGTCTTCTACAAGCTTCTGTTCACGGTGACGGGTCTTCATGGCCAACGCCACGTTTTCAGCGACGGCCAGTGTGAACTCCAGATCGTCCGGATCGAGCTGACGCTGGGGCAAAGTCGAATAGATATGAACCAGGCCAATCGTTCGGTCGTTGACGCGAATCGGGGCACAGATTACGCCCGTCGCCTGGATCTCTCCCTGGCTGTCGCGAATGCTAAGTTTGCTGTCGTCGGCGATGTCGCGAGCGAGAACCGCTTCACCGCTGCGCAGTACCGTTTCGGCCAGAAACTGCGAAACATGCTGGTAAGAAGGCTGAACGTCCGATCGGGCGGCGGCGATTTCGAGTGTTTCGGCATTGAAGGGCCTAACGATTTTTTGCGGAACCATCAAAACGGCGCCCGCGTCAACAGAAGTGCCGTCGAACAATCCGTCGAGCGCAAGTTGGGCAATATCCCGCAGATTTTTTTGATTGGCCAATTCGAAAGCCAGCCGGCAGAGTTTTGTCGCAGCCAGTCCTACTTTGGGGATGGAGATGTCGTCTTCGGCGGAGTCCTGATCGGGGGCAAGGAATCGGGTTCGAACTCGGCGGTGAGTGATTCGAGTTGGTTCGGTAACAGAAACGACTTGCGTGGGCTGATCATCGAGTTCGAGGCCCACCGATGTTTTGGCGCTATCGGCGATGACCGTTTGAGCCGAGTAGGCCGCCGACAAGTCATCGACAAAGGCCAATTTGGTTTTGGCGATCCAGATAACGTCGCCTGGCTTCAGGGAATGATCGCCAACAAGTCGCTCGTCGCCAACCAAAGTACCGTTTCGACTGTCGAGATCGCGGACGGTCCAATTACCCTCACTGATAAAAAGCTCAGCGTGCTGACGACTGGCTTGTTCCTCCCGAACAACAATATGATTGGTGGCGCCCCGTCCAATTGTGACGGTTCTGCCAGGAATGAGCCGAAAAACGTCGGACCATTTGGTGCCATCGCGAATGACGAGATAAGCCACATTTGCCACACTGGGCATGCCGTCTGCCTTTTTGTTGATTTGCTTATTTTTGTTGGCTGTGAAGCCGAGTTACGCTTACATCCACCCCTGTATTTTGATTGGAACCGTTTCCAGCCCAAATGTCGGTGTCGGCAGGCCCAAGTGGTCTTGCGGACAAAAAAACAGGGCAGGCGAGGACATTTTGACCGTCAAATGGGTGGATTTTGTTGCTTGTTTTGGAGTTTCTGGTTAATCTGGAAGCCGATCGAGACAGGCAAAACTGTTCAAACATCTTACAATCTTTATCGGTTGACGTTCCAGTCGCGCCAATAATCATTATAGTCGTGGCGTAACACCGGGACGTCCGCAATTCGGGGCACCAGGGGCCGGGCACCAACCAATTGGGAGTTTTTCATTATGTCGAGTCAATTCGGCAAACTATCGGCACGGCTGGCATTTTTCGCTGCCGTATTTGTTTTGGGTTTTGCCAATAGCGCGCAAGCCCAGTTTGGTGGCACGATTCAACAAATCGGCGGT
>JANNWJ010000102.1:0-86281 GCA_031414755.1 Pirellulaceae bacterium
GACCAGAGGGGAACTCGATGCCGTTCGAACATGCATCGAGAAGGGGCGACCCTATGGGGACGATCTGTGGACAGAAAACTTGGCGGAACGACATGGACTTTGGTACACAATGCGGCCAAGAGGGCGACCAAAAAACGAGACTGCACCTGGGATGACAGGCAATTAATCCCCCCGTCACCTTTTCTTCCTCGTAATCGCCACCGGTACGGTTTCCCGTTTCGTCGTAGCTGTACGATTCATCAGTGCGACCGCTGGCATGATCGGCAGCCGAAAGCTGGCACTCATTGTTGCCTGTTGTCATTCCACTGGTCCCACCAAATGTCACCGTCCTCATTACGTTGGGCTTGCGGTCGATGAGGTCGGCTTGTCATCACATGCCCTCAGCGTGTTTTTTCATTTTCTACCTCATTGAACTTTAAGCCATTGGATTTGTCTCTAAAATCATATATTTGGAAAAGTCCGTGCTCGTAATCAGTTATGTAAAGACGTTGGTCACGGAGAACCACTCCGAACCGTGCTCGTGGAAGGGCGTCGATTGAAAAAGGGACAATACCATCCTGTTGCTCATCCTGCGGGAGTGGCTCTAGATAAAGGTAAGCAAACGAACTCGACTGCGTTTCAATATTACTGGTATTGTTTGCATAAAATCCCAATATTGACAACGTCCACTCATTCGGCCACCTCGTAATTTGGCATTCCTCATCCAGGTGAATTACAAGTGAATCATCAATCGGCGCAATCGGAAACGAGGAACTCTTGCTTTTCTCCGGCGGATATACGCGCATTGCTCGATCTTCAGCGTAGATGTTTTGTTTGAAATACATCCAACAAATATTCTGGTATGCCAAATAAAGGCGACGTTGGATTTCGAACCGTTCCTGTTTGCCAGGCTCGTTTTCTTTTTCTTCCCACAAGAGCAGAATCTGTTCCAACTTTGGAATTAATTCCGGAAGTATTGTGGCAATTTTCTTTTCAAGCGCATAACTTACGTCGGAAGAAAAATATTCCCCTTTAGCGAATCGTTCATTTAATTCGAAAGGGTTAAGGTGTTCACGAAAGGAATTGATATCGGATTCTTGCGACGGGTCAATTACTTCTTGTTCAACTTTATTGACGTATTCTGCCGATTCAGGTGGTCGTTTCTGAATCGGGCCGTCGGCAGTTCTGGTCGACGATGACTCACGATTGCATGAAACACAGAAGGCGAGCAGCAGGACAATTGAATTTGCCCACGATACGGTTTGCCAATAATACATTTCGCGTGTCCGTATAGTTAAGGGTTTCATGTTAAAAAACATATTCTACTCTTGACAAGATTTACCAACCAAACACTTTTCATCGTCATGAATTAATCATGCTTCAATTCGCCCAATTCGTTATTCTGCAAATTGTCTCCGTACGATCCAGGCGCGCCCTTAAACCGGATGATTCTTTTGGCTCCGGCTCCCCACCAATCGAGCGTTTCGTTTTTCGGCGTTAGAGGCGGTAATTGCACGCCTCCACCAATTAACGTTCCAGCTGCCCACGTCAAGCAATTCGAGTCATTAATGTCGTAATCTGGTGGTTCCGCTTGAGCTTTTTCAATCTTCCCTTTGATGTGCCCATATTGCTCTTCGTCGATCTCCTTAGAAATTCGAATATCCCAAGCGGTACCCGTGTCGTTTTTGATGAGCCCCGGAGTTGGGTCAAAATCATAGTTTCCGTTCTGGCCACCACTCTTTCTCGGATTGATTGTATGTCCTGATGCTGCTTCTCTTTGTGTGGCTGGATAGAAGCCAGCATCAATTACCTCCCCTGTTTCGTTATCGCGGATTTGCAGATAGGCGTGCCCGCCATCAAACACTCCCTCTTGATTATCTGCATCACCGCCATTTCCTGGTTGATCAATAAACAATGTGGCAACGTATCGGCCGGTGACGCCCGTTTGCGGCGGTTCCGATTGTTGCTCACCGTTCTTTTTCTTTTTGAATGGGTCACCAAAAGAACCTACAGGAAGCGTATCGCCATTTGAGCCACCAGGATTTTCAAGGGTTTCAACGTGGTTGCCACTACCCGTCCCCGTACTTCCCGGCACGGGTCGTCCGTATGTTTCATCGAGGCCGTCGGAGTCGACGTGAGTCAGGGCCTGGTTGGTGACGTAGCGGGTGATGTTGGTGTCGCCGGCGGCGAAGCCGATCGGGTCTTCACTCAGCCACTTGCCGATGTTCGGGTCGAACCAGCGGTTCACGTGATGCGTGTAGCCCGTCTCTTCGTCCGTCCACTTGCCGGTGAATCCGAATGCAAGGTTGACCGATCCGTTGCTTTCGCTTTCCAGCTTTCCGAAACTGTTGAAAACCCGGTGATTGGCGATTACGAATTCCGAGTTGGTTGCATCCCACTTGCCAATGTCACGCACGGTATCAACCTGGTCGGACAGAGCCCACTGAATCGTTCCTGCCGAACTGGTTGTGGTAACAACTTCGTCTGCCAGCAAGTCATCGCCAAACTGACCCCACAGGTAGCGGTGCGAAACGTCGGTCGAGTTGACTCCATCCAGTTCCAGCGTGGCATGGATTCCATCAAAGCCTGCCCACCAAATGTTACTCACACCGCCGGAACTACTACCGTTCGAATCGAGCGTGCGGCGGACCATTCTATTAAACATGTCATAGCTGTAATCGATCGACTTCGTCAGTGCGTTGGACGAGTTGTAGAACGCCACTTTCGTCAAGCGGTTACGATGGTCCCACGTGTAAACCTCGTAGCTGCTATCGCTCGTTTTCGTTCGTTTCGTCCGGTTTCCTTCCTTGTCAAATTCGTATTCGAATCCGGTACTCTCCGTAGTCCGGTTCTTGGCCGTTACCACGTAATCGCCACCAGTGCGGTTTCCGGTTTTTGGGAAGTCGGCCGACCGAAAAGCCACGTTTTTTGGCAAGTGCAGTGTTGAAGGCGCCGTAATTTGGCGGCATCTCATTTTGTCATCCGTTTTTCTTTCCGTCCCAAGCTCAACTCGTTTAGTTCAAACCGGCGCAGTTATTTAACAAGCGACGGTTGCTCAGAAATTTCCACCTCTTTTCGGAACTCGTCAAATGCCGGTTTTACCGAGCGGTCAATTTCCTCTGCAGTTGGCATTTGTTCATCAGGTACGTTTTTTACTCGTGCAAGCACGCGCACCAGGTCTTGCGGCTTGATGGAAGAGAATATAAGCACTTTCCAAAGCGTATGATCACACGGCTCCAGTGCATGTTTGATGTAAAAAGTTTCCCGAAACGGTCTTGAATCCTTGTCCGCATACAAACACCATGCCGGAATCTCATGTTCCGAATAGAACTGTTCAGTAATGGTCCATTCTTCCGAATAGTCAGACACACCTGACCAAAGGGAAATTGGAACAGGAGTTAACAATAGATTGTAACGCGAGAACTTTGGGTTCGCCTGAAATTCAATAGATGTCAGCGTCGGCGCCCACGGCGGAATTAATCGCCGCAGGAAGTCATTCGACATTACATCGACCTGGTCAATTTCCCTCGCACCAGCGTATATTCCGTTGGCATCCAATATGGAATAGGCTAACCAATTGCGCACGGACAATTGCGCCGGGTCGTTCACAAAAACCCATCTCAATATTTCATTTCCTGGCTTTACGGGAAAACTTGCAATCGAACCATACCAGGTGGCTTCGGCTTCATGTTTTTCAAGCGCGGGGAAATTGGAAAAGCGTTCAGCGGACCCTAGGGTATGAGCCCTTCCAATTAGTTGCTGCCGCTCAAACCAAGGCGAAGACTCCGACCGATATCCGGAAAACCCACGTGGTGTTGGTAACAGGATTCCCCAATCAGTAGCATTTTCTCGAACATCGAAATACTTTATTGCGGTAACCACTTTGGCCAATTGAATATCACCAATCGAGTCACGTTGGGCTAGTTCTTCAAGTGAGGGAGTTTTACCAAATCCATTCCTTACGATCTCCGGTTCTGGCAACCCAACGATTTCGATGTCAATCCGTGCTTTTCTTAAATCAGAATAATTCATTGGAAATCCGTTTCGATCCGGGTTATATCCAATTGAACTGCCTTCCATTTTTGGCATTAGAAATCCGAGTCTTGCGGGGAACGCCCCTCGGCCGTCCAGGACATCAAATGCGGCGGTGAAATAGTCGGTAATTCTCAATGACAGTTGTGAAGGCAATCCAAGCAAGGCATTTGTCTGAAACAATAATCCTTCATTGGTTAAGACTTCAATTTGTTTTGTATGCAGGTTCGCCTTGTTATTAGAAGGGGGCGGCATGTCTTTTTCTGCATGACGCGTGGAATTAACTAACGGCAAAACAAACCAGAAAAACAAGGCACCGGCAATTCCTGCGAAAATTATGCACGTCGATCGCGTAACCATATAGCTACTTCTTCCCCCCAAGTTTTTCCTGGCGGTCACGGTGGAATTGTTTAGCTTCCTCAAATGTGCGTCCCCCCGGCGACTCAGTGGCACCATCTCTTTTCAGTTTGTCCAAAATTTCATCATTAAATTCTGGTGGTCGTGTCCAAGGCCTGGGTTCATTCGAATTTTGTTCGTAGTAATCGCTTGGGTCGTCATAGTGCTTGGGCTTCGTTATTACTTTAAGCGTGTTCAAAAAGGTCCACGACATCCATTTGTTTAACCAGTTGTCATCTCCGGCTTCGACCACATCTGCCGACTGCGTCTCCAGCCAATATTTCACGCCGTCATGTTCAATTTCAATAATTACATGTCCGTCGACTGGCTTTCCGTCTACTGTTCCCAATTCAAAACTTAACAAGTCCAAATCGGCATCGATTCCTTGTTCTTTGAACTTTCGTTCGAGCAGGGTGTACGCCATGTTCACAATGCTATCGCAATCCAGGCCATCAGTTCCCTTAACCGTATCGTCAGGCCGGGTGAGTTTATTCCCAAAAGCGTCAGATTCGTCCAACCTGTCTATCCGTGAATCCTTAATAATGCCCTCTACGGTTAGGATAAATGGGTCTTCTTTCCCTTCTTGCTCACCTGTCTCCTGATCTAACGTATGCTGGCCACTCCCCGTTCCGGTACTTCCCGGTGCTGGTCGTCCGATGGTTTCATCCAGGCCGTCGGAGTCGATGTGGGTCAGGGCCTGGTTGGAGACGTAGCGACTGAGGTTGGTGTCACCGGCGGCGAAGCCGATCGGGTCTTCATTCAGCCACTTGCCAATGTTCGGGTCGAACCAGCGGTTCAGGTGATGCGTGTAGCCCGTCTCTTCTTCTGTCCACTTGCCAGTGAAACCAAATGACAGATTCACCGATCCGTTGCTTTCGCTTTCCAGCTTTCCAAAACTATTGAAGACCCGGTGATTGGCGATTACAAATTCCGAGTTGGTCGAATCCCACTTGCCAATGTCTCGCACGGTGTCAACCTGATCGGACAAGGCCCACTGAATCGTCCCCGCCGAACTGGTTGTGGTAACAACTTCGTCGGCCAGCAAGTCATCCCCAAACTGACCCCACAGATACCGGTGCGAAACGTCGGTCGAGTTGACTCCATCCAGTTCCAACGTGGCATGGATTCCATCGAAACCAACCCACCAGATATTGCTGACCCCACCCGATCCACTACCGTTGGAGTCCAGTGTGCGACGGACCATTCTGTTGAACATGTCGTACGAGTAATCAATCGACTTGGTCAGTGCGTGTGACGAGCTGTAAAAGGCCACTTTCGTTAAACGGTTGCGATGGTCCCAAGTGTATGCCTCGTAGCTGCTGTCGCTCGTTTTTGTTTGTTTCGTACGGTTTGCTTCCTTGTCGAATTCGTATTCGAATCCGGTACTTTCAGAAGTCAGGTTCTTGGCCGTCACCACGTAATCGCCACCAGTGCGGTTTCCCGTTTCATCGTAGCTGTACGCTTCATCGGTGCGACCGCTGGCATGATCGGCAGTCAAAAGCTGGCTCGATGTGTCGAAGGTATAGTTGCTGACTCCATCCAGAGTCGAATCGATTTGAATGATCCGGCTGGCGTTGTCATACGAATATGTGTACTGGTTAATGGTGGTTGAAGTTGAACTGCTGTCGACATCCCGGTGCTGGATCGTTGCAAGGCGACTGGCACCGTCATAGGTCATCACGCTGCGCAGCGCGGGTTCGGTCGCGGTCAGATTATGGAATCGGTTGATGTACGTCACTTGCGAAAGCGAGTTGTAAACGTAGTTCACCCGTTTGTTGGCAACGGCATGGCCGCCGGACTGGCTCGTTTGCTGGACGTTGTCCAGGCGGTTCAGGGCGTCGAATGTGTACGTGGACTTGTAATCCTTTTCATCGGCTTCCTCAGCAGACAGCTTTGCGGAAAGAACCGTACGGTTACTGGCTGCATCGTAATCGAGGGAAAGGGTGATTTGGGTGGAGAGCCCACCGATTTCTTCGAAGATGCTTGTCACACGACCCAGTTTGTCGACTGTGAAATCGTATTCGGCAACACCGGTGGTATCATCGGCATTTACCAAATCACCCGATTCGCTGTAAAGATTGCTGATGGTGCGAAGGAGTGTTCCGTAGCTGGCCGGGGTAACGGCCCCCTGCAATTCAGAAACATTGGTTCCAGCCTGGGTCCCGCCAAAGGTCACCGTCCACGTTGAACCCGATTTGGTAACGGTTAAATTATCGATTGCCGGGAGGGCTTCCAGCGCCGTTTCTACCTGGGCGGCGGTTGCATTCCATGCCAGGGTCGACGTTGTCTGACCATCGAACCCAAGGATGAAGTCGCCGTCTGTCGTGTTGGCCAAAGTGATCGTTTGAACTTCGTTGGTGCCGCTGCTCCCCTGAGTTGTGGTGGCGATATTGGCGTAGGGGGCTGCTGTCGATAGCTGGTACCAGAACTCCGTTTCGGTGTAACCGGCGAATCCGTAAAGGGTCGTTCGTCCCAGGCGGTCAGTCTTCCGAACCAACCGGTCCATCTCGTTGTAGAAAAAGCTGCGGGTGTTACCCAATTCGTCCGTCTCCATCGTGGTACGGCCAAGCTGGTCAAAAGTCCAGGATGTTTCGTTTCCGGCCTGGTCTTCCAGGCGAATCAATTGGCCGACAAGGTCGAATTCAAAATTCGTGAATTCCGAGTTGGCGTCCTCCCTTTGCGTGACACGGGAGTAGACATCATAAGTATAACTCGTAACCGCCGCTGCCAGAGACCCCGTCCCATCCGGATCGGGAGTGGTAACGGAAACAACACGATCGAGTACGTCGAACGCGGTTGTGGTCACCTTTCCCAGTGGATCCGTTTCGGTTGTCTGTCGGCCTGAGCTGTCGTGTCCAAAGGTCGTTGTTTGCGACATCGGGTTGGTGACACTGGCTAATTGCGCATAGTTGTTATAGGCGTATGTCCAAACAGGTGAGGTCAATGAACCCGACATGTCGGGGTCCTGCATCGTGACGATCGTTGGCCGATAAAGATTGTCGTAAACAGTTGTCGTGGTGTGGTTCAGCGGATCGGTACTGGTCAAGACATTGCCAACGGCATCCAAAGTCCAAGAATAAACGGGACTGGTCTTCGAACCTGCTCCATCGGGATCTGGCAAGGTGTTTGTTAACGGTCGATCAAGGTTGTCATAGGTATATGACGTGACTCTGCTACCGGGACGCGTTACCTGGGTTAATCGACTGGCGGCATCATAAACGTAATCGGTGTTGGTTGGCTGAAACTCCTGTGTGCAACAGTTCGTTGCCAACGGGGCCATCGTCATTCAACCGGCCTGACAGTCCACTTCCTACCGAGACCTGTGCCGTACCCAACTGGCTTGTGGTCGTTCCGTCGCTGATCTGATAGTTCGTCCACTCAAAGTGTTGAGAACAGGGCAACGGAACGACATCAACCACGAAGGACACGAAGAGCACGAAGATGGAATTCGACGAGCTTTCGAATCGCGTGCTCGGTTGTGCCATAGAAGTACATCGGCACCTCGGGCCGGGATTGCTCGAATCGGCCTACGAACAATGCCTGGCCCATGAGCTGAGTCGCAACGGGATCGCCTTTCAACTCCAGCATTCCCTTCCGGTACAATACAAAGACGTTCGGCTCGATTGTGGATACCGAATTGACATTCTTGTCGAGAACCAGCTGATCGTCGAATTGAAGAGTGTCGAGGAAATCAAAGGCATTCACGAAGCGCAACTGTTGACCTACATGAAATTGGCAGGCGTGAAGATCGGTTTATTAATGAATTTCAACGTGACAAAACTGAAAGATGGCATCAAACGTTTCGTCCTTTGATTCCTTCGTGCTCTTCGTGTCCTTCGTGGTAAGATGATGGGCCGCTACCTGCCTGTTGACCGTGGGAACGTGGAACGACCGTGGCGAACAAAAAAATGCACCCGAGTTGCCGATCGGGCTTTTCCTCAAATTAAAATCTCTTGGCGGCAACCGGGTGATTTTGGTCGGTGAACTGATCGATACCCTTGAAACCGGTCGTTGGCGTGTATGTAAAAGTGCCGTTGGAATTGAATGTCAGTGAACCGTGACTGACATTGTCGACTTTCGTTGCCGTTAGAGATGAACCTTCGGCGTCGAAGTCGTTTGCGAGAACACCATCGTTTGAAACGGTGATGGTGAGTGCCGTATTAATCGCTGTGAAGAAATCCAGATCGTCCAGAGCGATCGGTTGTCCGTTGAGCATCTGGCGAGGTTCGAGACTCTCGAAACGAAGTTCACCGGCGTTGCTTCGTTGCCTTGCCTGTAGTTGTCGCGCCTTCGTATAGAAACGGGAAAGACGAACCTTGCGACGCATGGCAGACTCCTTCGCTTTAATCGGGACGCAAAGACAAGAAGGGCTGCGGAAAAAGCGTGGCAGCCATTATTGCAATAAGCTGTTATTGCGATGGAAAATTTGAATTAAAATAAGGCAATTGGAAAACCGACGTAGATATCAGGAATAAAATCGGATGCTGGCTTTCAACCTAGCGCCGACCACGGATCGACAATTCAAGCCTTCGCGAGAAATGTTTTGAAAAAACTTGTTTTCCTGGAATTTTTTTGGCACGAATTGAAATTTGGAGCAATACCGCTGAATCCCGTGATTTTGATGCATTGAAAGGATGCTTGTATACTCGCTGAATTCAGGATTCAGAATCAATTCGATGCCAAGCATTGTGTACCTCTCGCTATCCTGATTGCACGATTTGGCTATCGATGCCGCGCGATGGCAGCAAAATGGAAGCGGCCGGATTCCAGTTTTTGTAAATCAGCGACGTTCCAGAAACTGGCTGGATTCAGGCGGGACGTCGACAACAGGGGATGCGATCGTCTGCTCGCGCCAACTTGGTGGCAGGTTCCGTTCGATTTCGATTGCGGCAAACGGTTTGGTTGTTCGGGCGCCGTGGGCGGTCGCCCAATCGGCCATCATTCTCAGGCCGGTTTTCAGATCCACTTGCTCAACTTCGCCAAACACTTCCTGAACGCGGCTGTGATCGGACCAGGCGTGAAGCACTTCGTTTCGGGCGGGCAGGTAGTTGATGGACGTTTGGTCGACACCCATGACCTGGCATACTTCCGTTGCCAACTGGTTAACCGAATAGGGAATATCGGCACCGATATTGAAGACTTTTCCGATCGCGTTTGGTTCGCTCGGTGCACGGCTGATGACGTGGGCAACCGGACCGACATAGCTGAAGGCCCGGGTCTGCTCGCCGTTTCCAAAGATAGTCAGCGGCAGACCCTGCATGAGCTGGTTCATGAATATGCCGATGACATTGCGGTATTTATCACCGATGTTCTGGAACTCGCCATAAACATTGTGCGGGCGAAAGATGACGTAATCCAGGCCGAACATCTCATGCGAGCACTTGAGTTCCTGCTCGACGGCAAGTTTGGCAACGCCATAGGAATCTTCCGGTTGCGGGATCATGTCCTCGCGCATCGGCAACTGGTTTTGACCGTAAACGGCGATGGACGAAGTGAAGACAAAGCACTTCACATGATTGTTGATCGACGCATTGATCAGGTTGACACTGCCGATCAGATTGTTCGTGTAGTTGTAGCGCTTGATAAAGTGGCTGAGCCCTTCGGCAGCGTAGGCGGCCAGATGATAGACCCAATCGATTTTCCCGGTCGCAAACAATCGATCGACCAAACGGTCATCGCAAATATCGCCATGAACAAAGTCCGCTCCGGCGGGAACGTTTTCCCGAAAGCCGCCACTGAGATTGTCCAAAACGACAACGCGGTGACCTGCGTCCAGGAGCTCGCGAACGACATGGGCGCCAATGAATCCGGCACCTCCAGTGACAAGGCAATTCATTGTTTTGCATCCATTTGATTATCACGTGACAGGCTATTGTTTTGTGAAAGGACGGTTCCCGTCGAATTCGTGATGGGGACAGACAAATACGGCTCCAGGCTCATTGCTTCGTCGCTTTCCAGGTGCCAGCGCCAGACTTTCCGGTTATGAAAGTATTCCACCAGTTGTTCGTTTTTTTCCAGGCCCATATCGCGGGCATAAACAATGTGAGCGCGATCAATATCAGCAGCGTTGTACACCCAGTCGTCAACAATCCGGTAATCGTCACCATAGGAAGTGATAACCAGGTGTTCTTGCGAAGGGTCGTCTTCCAATTGTTGTTGCACGAATTGATGGGGGTGCAACTTTCCGCGGGCCGACCAGCCAGCAACCAGTGGTATCATTTTCAGCAAGGCGAACACGATCACGACACGAACGATCATCGAGCCCGTGCGGCTTTTGCGCTGCCAAACATTGATGCGCCTCAGGCATTGCACGTTGATCGCCAGAAACAGGGCAAATGCCGGAGCGACATAGTGCGGATACATCCAGCTCGTTGTCAGTTGTGCCTGCATCAAAAACAACAGGCCGCAGAGCCCTATCGCCAAACGGGACCACGGGTTTTTGAGAAGTGCGCCGGCGACGATAAAGACAATGCCCGAACCGAGTGGTAAAAAGTCCCAAAGCAACACGAATTTGCGCCAAATAGCGTGCACAAATTCCACGAGCGAGCTTTGCAGAACTTGTTGTCGATCGCGACCCCACTGGAGATAGAACTGCTCCATTCGCGGGTGGTGATACTCGGGAACAACAGGGAGGGAACGCCAGACGAAAAGGGACGACGCGGAATATGTCTTGTCGTGCAATTTGTAGGGCATGGTCCAGACGCTGCCGGTCACCGCCTTGTTATAGACGCCCATTGTAACAAGACCACACAAGCCAATCGCAAAGACAGGCAAGGCGACTCGCCAGGTTCGACTCAGGAGCGAACTCGACTTGTCGCGCAAATACCAAACCGCAAGAACTACCAGCGCAGGAAGACCAACAAAAGCCCCCTCCATCGGTCGCGAATTGGCCAGCAATATCATTCCGATTGCCAACAACAACGCATCGCGCATTTTCGCTTTTTTGAAAATCCGGCGAAGGCCGCCGAAAACGAGGGCGCCACCAAGTAGTGCGACCGACCCGCCCCAATACGACTGCCCCCACGCCTGAACCATCGGCGCGTGACAGGCAACGAGGAGTCCGCCGAGCGCCGCCCACTGTGGCGAAGTCCACGCGCGGAGCATCCAGTAGACTGCTGCAACGGAAAGGGCAAACGAAATCCAGACGCCGACGATGGCATAACCCGTCAACCACTGACCCAGTCCCATGAACAGAGCGCTGGCAGGTGGATATTTGGCCATGTACGTTGGTTGCGACAGCACATGAAACGTTTCAAAGTGTTCCCACATCGGGTGAGCCGGGTTGGTCAGTCGTCCCTGTGCGAAAGTATCGGACGCCAGCGCGTAGGCCATTTCGTCGTGGGACCAGGGAAGCGGAAACCGGATCGCAGTCAACAATATGTTCCAACCAACTGCGAGCGCGACCAAAATCATGCAACACAGCCAGGGTCGCGCGGCGACACGCCGGAATTGGCGTCGTACCGACCGGGCCAATCGAAACTGGCGTGGCGAAAATCGCGCAACGATCAGCAGGGCAAGTACGAACAAGCCGAGCTGGATCGGGGCAGCGATACTGGCGTAAGTCCACATGGATCAACGGTTCTCTTGCACAGCGCGATGCATAGAATTAAAACTGCGGCGTTTCAGGACAGTGGCAGGACTGCGCCCAGGTTGTGTTTGAAGTATCACTTCGTGGACGGTTTCGGCCACCGTATTATTGATTTGTATTTGCGAGCAGGTATTTTCAAATAGTTGTTGCCCACGTCTGGCGATATCGCGAACTTCCGGCCAATGGTCACGGCACCAGAGTAACGTTTCGGCCAGCCCGACATCATCGGATGTTCGTACCAGCAAGGCACTTTCGCGATCGACCAGCAACTCGTTTGCCGCTGCGCTATCGCGTGTTACGAGTGGTACGCCCATCGCCAGCGCTTCATAAGCCTTGTTGGGAATAACGCGTGAGGCCTTTTCGGTTGTGCCAAAAATTCCCAACGCCACATGTGACTTTGCAGCACGCCGCGCGATTTCACTTGCTCCCTGCCAGCCGCAAAACTCGATATTGTCGGTACCAAGCTCGTGCGACAAGGCAACGCACTGGGCGTAAGTCTGTCCCGTTCCGAAAATCGTGAACCGGAAATTCTGCCCGATGTCTTTCAGAATTGCCGCAGCCCGGACGATGGTGTCGACACCCTGTAATGGAATGAACCCACCCCAAAAGAAAACGTCGAACGGTTCTTTGCCGTCGGGGACTGCTGGGTTCCATTCGATCGGCTTGCTGTCCGCGCTGATCCACAAGCGTCGTACTTCGGCTTTCGGTGCGTCAAACGACTGGCGCATGTACTCAACGTGTTGGTTCGTATCTGTCAGGCAAAGTTCGGCGCGACGCAACATGTGCCTGTCCAGCCAAAAACAAATTCGGGCAAGTAACGAGCCGGGTCGGGCTTTCTGCTTGTCATTGATCATGGTGTCGTACATCGAAAAATACGCATCGGCGATGATCGGGCCGCGATAAAGCAATCGCACCAGTGGAAAAACCGGTTGAGCAAAGTACCCGACAAAAACAATATCGGCTCGCCGCAATCGACCGCTGACCCATGCCAACAACAATCGCGCAGCAATTACGAAAATGCGAATGGGGTACGACCGGTGGCTGGAAAGGAATTCGTCAACGTCGAAGTTTTCGTTAAGTGCTTTTCGAACAATAGCGACGCGCGAGTAACTGGCTTCCCTGGTCGCTACAAAACAGACACGTGGACGATTCGTTTGATTAGTCATGAGCGCGCCCCTTGCGGGAAATTGACGGATGTGATTTTCGGCTCAGGCATTGCGATCCGGATTTTGCTTTTGTCGTCGACTGACAGTGATTCCGATGCCGACAGCCCCGTTGCCAAAGTCGAGTTTTCCGGTGGCCCGCGGAACAACGATCTCCAGGCAAACGGCGTCAACACCACAACGGTCAATGAGAAGACCAGGCGATCAAGCAGTGCGACCGCAAGTGCAATCGGCACAGTCGTACCCAACCAGGTGGCCGCCATGACAATCGCGGTCTCACGAAAGCCAATGGCGCCCGGAGTTACCGCAATGACAAACAGCAGATCGCCAAGCACGGAGGCCATCAACACGGGCAGGAAACCGACAGGAACTCCCATCGCCCAAAAAGCGATCTGCAGTCGCAATGCGCGAAGGATTACCAATAACAAATGCATGCGGCCCATCCGCCACATTTCGGGAGAGCCGTTCATTCGTCTCGTGGCCCTGACTAGTTTCCTTGCGAGGGCAACTCCAGGGAAGGTCCAGTTTTGAGGAAACGTCCATTGCACCGAAATGGCCAATCCGCTGGCCAGCAATGCTGCCGGAATAACCCCGATAAGTAATGGCGGGGGTAACTCACGCGTTATGAACCCATAGGTGCCAAACGCAAAGATGCCGAACAGGCTTGAGCAAAAAACAAACAACCCGACGTTGTACAGAACGACCGAACTATAATCGAACAAGGAGATGCGGCGGACGCGTGACAAATAAAGAGCCGTTGAACCAATGCCGCTTCGAGGCAACACCAGGTTGACTGCCGAGGCGAGAACGAACAGGGAAAAACTTTCTCTCTCGCTGATCTTGTGATCAAACGCTTCCAGCCCGATCCGGATGGTACGGCTCTGAATCCAAACCGTGATCACGTACACCAGGATCATTCCGATAACGCCAATCCAGTTCGCCTGGGCGATTCGATGTACTTCGCCAAGGTATCTGTTTCCGACCAGCACGAATAGCGCAACGACAATGATCGCCAGCAGCGTTCGCAGCCAGCGTTGCCGCCTGGTTATCGAGATTTCCGGCCGGTCGTTCATGGTTCGTTAGTTTTTGATCTGCATTGAGATGGTTGACTTTTGGGCAACCGCAAGCAATCCGTCACCCAGGTCGAAATTCAAAAACGGCAACTGCATCCAGTGGAACGGGGTCATGACAAAATCATTGAGTAACCAGTTCCAGTGGCGGTACTGCTTACGCTCCACACCACTTGCTTCGGTTCGCTCTTGCTGACTCCGCTGATCATCTTTCATGCGAGCACGCGCTACGAATGTGCGAAGGTGCTTAAGCGCCAATCCCAACGGGAATCCGTAATTCATGACACGGGGTGCCTCGAAACCGGCGGCCATCAGTTTCTCACGTAATTCTGTTTTTTCGTATCGTCGGAAATGACCGGCCATTTCGTCCTCGGCTGAAAAGCGGCGTTGGTGCGCGGGAACGCTGATCACGATATGCCCGCCGGGTCGAACCAGGTCGAACCAGTTTGCCAGCGCTGCAGTGTCATTTTCAATGTGTTCGAGTACTTCCATGCTCAGAAGCAGATCCGTTTCGACTTTCAGGTCGCGGGCATCGTTTTCAAATATTTGAACGCGCTCGTTGCCCTGCAATCGGGCCCGTAACATCCGAATTGCTTCGGAAGAAATCTCCACGGCAGTTCCGGAAATGCCCCGGCCACTCATCCATTGAGCCATCTCGCCAGACGCGGCACCGATCTCGATGAAATCATGCGGAGCCAACCGGCGAATCAGATTCCTGACGATTCGGGTTCGCAACAGGTAACGGGGAAGCGGAACCCATTCCGCCAAAACGGAATCTCGCTGCTGCGTGCTCAAGGGGATAACTGTGCTCACGACGGAGTTCCCTTCGACGTCCGATTTGTTGCCTGGCGATCTTCGTTCGGATCAAGTTCATCCACTTGTTCGCGTAATTGACGTACTTGCCAGTCAATTTTTTCCAGAAGTTTACGATTCACGGATATCAAGTCACCGACCAGGCCGACAACGACGCCCAGCAATCCGGCGAACATCAGAATCGCCGCCAGAATCAGGGACTGAATGTGACCGGCACCGGAACCGCCCAGCCAAAACATCAGGTAGCGACCACACAACAAGGAACTTGCCGTACAACATGCCAGTCCAGGAATGCCAAAAAATGCCAACGGCCGGTACGTCATAAAGATCCGCAGGATCGTACTGGCCGAACGGCGAACATAACTGGGGATGCTTTTGAGAAGGCGCGAAGGACGCAAATCGGGATTGGTTCGAATGGGGACCGACTCGACGGCCATATTGTTTTGGCCGGCCTGAATAATGGTTTCGAGTGTGTAGGTGTAATCCGTAAACACATTGAGTCGCATAGCCGTTTCACGCGACATGGCACGAAAGCCGCTAGGCGCATCTTCGACATCGGCGGAGCTTGCCTGTCGAACCACCCAACTGCCGATGCGCTGCAGGATTTTTTTGGGAAGTGAAAAATGGGAGGTATTCATAATCGGCCGTGTACCGATCACCATATCCGCTCTGCCGGAAACGATCGGAGCAACCAGCTTTTCAATGTCGGCTCCACAGTACTGATTATCCGCGTCGGTGTTGACAATCACATCGGCACCCAGGCGGACTGCTTCGTTGATCCCGGCCATAAAGGCCCGCGCCAGTCCCCGGTTTCTGGGCATTGCCACGACATGATCAACACCGCACTTCCGCGCAACGGCTATGGTCTCATCGGCGCTGCCGTCGTCAATGACAAGCCACTCGACAGTTTCGATCCCGGCGACGGAACGGGGAAGTTCCGACAGGGTGATCCCCAGCGTTTCGGCTTCGTTGAAGCATGGAATCTGGATGATCAGTTTCCTGAGACGGCAAGAGGTTCCAGATTCGTGTTGAATCACTTGTTCGATCAGGGATTCGGCGCATTCCAGCGATATTGGCATTTGAGACTGTTTGGCCGGAACATCGCGCAGACCGGGCAATGGCCCATCGGTTGGGACGTGTTCGGGGATTGAACCTAATGAACAGGCAGACTTGGTCACGTTGCTCTCGCATTGAATGGGGGAACGGGCGAGATCGTTAACGGCGTTTGCTGGGCAACAAAACGAGTTCCGACACCGAAAGATACGGGCCAATTCGCGGCAATCAAACAACTCGGGCTTGTCTATGTGGACAAAGCTGCTTGCTTGTTACGGTGGTTCCAAAAATGACGATTGCAAGAACCTTACATTCGCGGAAACCGGCACTTTGCTGGCAGGAACCCGGGGCGGACTCCATGAATTCGACGGGCACTCACAAGATTGTCCGCGCCGATTTTCGAGCGATTCAGGGCGCTTTCACGCATGCATTTTCGTAAAGCGGGGTATCGAATAGAATGGTTTTGTCGACTGGTCGAGGTGAATCCGATTAATAAACCAATGGTATATCCGGGAGAGATTGAAATGTGGAGTTCAAGTGGAACCGCGCCCCGAGGCGCTCGCTTCCTTGTCAGGCTGGCTTGTATCAGCTTGCTGTTTGCTTCCGTGGTATCCGACTCGGTTGCCCGGGCTCAGGAAGCCGATAACGACGGACAAGCCAAACTGGACGAAGCAGTCAAGCTGGTCGAAACGGCCAGCAGCGACAAGGACTTTGATTCGATCAGTGAATTGTGTGAGGAAGCGATCGATGCGGGCTTGAATGACGAATCGGCCGAGATTGCCAGGAAGACATGGGCGAACGCCTGCCTGAAATATGCACAGCTCCACGGAGAAAAAGTTTTTGCGACGCCAGCCGATGCTCGCTGGAAGTTTTTGCGACAACAAGCGCTGACCCGCCTTGAGAAAGCAATCGAACTGGCTCCGGAACTGACCGAAGCCCAGCTTCTGATCGCTCAATACAACTTGTTGCCGGGCGGTGACAAGGAAGTTGCCCAGGCAGCATTGGCAAAGGCGTTTGAAAATTCCGGTGACAACCCGGGTCAACAAGCGATGGCCATGGTCCTCCGCGCTCAGTCCACCGAGGACCCGGAGCAAAAACTCGCCGACCTGAACAAGGCGCTTGAGGCCGATCCCGATAACGAACTGGCGCTGGCTCTGCGCGGTGACATGTACTTTGAACAAGGCAAAACCGACGAGGCAATTGCCGACTATCGGAAACTGGCGGAGAAGCAAGGCAACAACCCTTCAACGCTTCTGTTGTTGGCGGATCGATTGGCCAAATCTGAAAAATATGATGAAGCCATCGCAACGATTGACCAGGCACTGTTACTTAATCCGGAAATCGCCAATGCCTGGATCCTGCGCGCACAAGCCAACCTGTCCAATGAAAAGAATGAAGATGCCGTTTCCGACTGCTCGCGGGCGCTTGACCTTGAGCCACGCAATTTTGCGGCCTTGCAATTGCGTTCATCGGCCTTTTACGCATCGGAAAAGTACGAAGAGGCGCTGAAGGACGTCGAGAAGGTCCTGAGTTTTCAAAACAACAATGCCGGTGCCATCAATTTGCGAGCCATGATTTATGCCGCGATGGAAAAATACGATCCGGCAATTGAGGACATGCAGATTCTGGCCGACAACTTTCCCGACGATCCACGATTCAAAACCATGCTCGGCATGTTCTACAATGCTTCCGATCGACCAGGCAAGGCGATCGAAATCTACGACGAGTTGTTGGCTGAAGATCCAGGGAACGCACCTGTCCTGCGAGGTCGCGGTGACGCTTACCTTTCCAAAGGGGACCACAAATCGGCGATCGCTGATTACGAAACTGCCCTCAAACTCGCCGAAGATGACGACGGAGTTCTCAACAATCTTGCCTGGGTGCTGGCTACTTCTCCCATCGACGAACTCCGAAATGGAAGTCGGGCCGTGGAACTGGCAGTCAAGGCTGCCGAGTTGACCGAGTACAAGGAAGCCCACATCCTTAGTACCCTTGCCGCCAGCTATGCCGAGACCGGCGATTTTGAAAATGCTGTAAAGTGGTCTGAGAAATCCATCGAACTGGCTACACCCGGTCGTCAGGCAACCGATCTGGCCAAGGAGCTGGAGACATTAAAAAAAGGTGAACCGATCCGCGAACTGGAATCGGTCGAAGACGGCAAGAATAAAGACGAAGAGAAAACGGATGATGCTGGCGACGCCGAAGAATCCCAGGGCGACGGCGTCGCACCGGATGCTGACAAGACCGAAAAAGGTGACGGCGACGGAAACTGACGATTAACGACCAGCGCGAAGGTCTGCGAGACACTTCCTGGACTGGTCACGCAATTTGATTTCACATTCCGGATTTTTTGATCGACCCATGATCGACCGCGATTCCAGTTATAACTTGATGTGCGAGTACACCACCAGTGACAGTTTGCGCCGTCACATGCTGGCAGTGGAATCGGCCATGCATGCCTACGCACGAAAACTGGGTGCCGATGTTGAGACATGGCGCGTCGTTGGTTTGTTGCACGATTTTGATTACGAGCGTTGGCCCGACATTCCCGATCATCCGCTCCAGGGATCAAAAATCCTTGCCGAACGGGGTTACGCTTCGGAAATCATTCACGCCATCAAATCCCATGTCAACGGCATTCCCGATGCAGCGCGCGTTTCGCTGCTGGACAGGGCCCTGTTTGCCTGCGATGAACTGTGTGGATTCATTACCGCTTGCTCGTATGTTCGCCCCGACGGAATTCAGGGACTGACTGCCAGGAGCGTCGTCAAGAAGATGAAGCAAAAAAGTTTCGCGGCTGCCGTTAATCGAGACGATATTACCAGCGGTGCCAGTGAATTTGGCGTCGAACTCAACGAACATATCCAGTTCGTGATCGATGCCATGTCCGCCGAAGCCGATTCGCTAAAGCTTCTGCCGCAAAAATCCTGAAACGGTACAAAACCATCAACTCGCGTTCGTTTGGAAGAAATCATGCAAGGCAAACTGGACGAAATGAAACTCGTTGGCTGGAAATTGACTCACGACGGCAAACGAATCCGCAAGGACTGGAAAGTCAAAAACTTTCTGGACGGTCTCGATTTTTTCAACCGCGTTGCCGAACTTGCCGAATCGATGAATCACCACCCCGACATCCATCTGGAAAACTATCGCCAGGCATGGATCGAAATCTGGACCCACACCGCCGGTGGGCTAACCGATAACGATTTCGAACTTGCCACCCGCATCGATCAGTTAGATGTAGCCGCAGAAAAAAAATAAAACGCCCTCCCCTCGCCCATTTCATCGCTGCTACTCAAACGGGGCCGATTGCGCTAAAATCCTCGTTGGTCAAAAACATCGATGTTTCGGGGCGCAAGTGTCACTTTCAAAAAACACGATTTATCAGGGGGATTGTACGGCCCGGTTGCGCGAATTGACCCCGGGATCCGTCGATCTGGTATTTGCCGATCCCCCGTTCAATATCGGATACAAATACGATGTCTATGACGATCGTCGGCAGGCAAGTGAATATCTCGAGTGGTGCCGTTCCTGGATTGAGGGCATTCACAATTGCCTCAAGCCAACGGGGACGTTTTGGCTGGCGATCGGCGATGAGTTTGCAGCAGAGTTAAAAGTTTTGGCGCAAGAGTGCGGATTCAGTTGCCGTAGCTGGGTGATCTGGTACTACACTTTTGGTGTCAATTGCATGCGCGGATTCAGCAGGTCGCACACGCATTTGTTTCACTTTGTTCGCGACCCGGGAAAATTTACGTTTAACGACGTCAATCCGCGAATCCGCGTAAAATCGGCGCGAGAACTTGTCTATGCCGATGGCCGCGCCAATCCGAAGGGGCGACTTCCCGACAACACCTGGATCATCCGGCCGCAAGATATTCCCGACAGCTTTGGCCCGGATCATGACACGTGGTACTTTGCGCGCGTTGCCGGGACATTTCTTGAGCGGCAGGGCTTTCATGGTTGCCAAATGCCTGAGCAGTTGCTTGCCCGAATCATTCGCACATCCTGCCAACCAGGCGAGTGGGTTGTCGATCCGTTTGCCGGAAGTGGAACGACTCTCGCCGTTGCGAAAAAACTTGGTCGACAGTGGACGGGAATCGAGTTATCGGAAGAGTACGTCACGTACATTACCAAACGACTTGCGGGTATTGCTGCGGGTGATTCCGTGGACGGGGCTACCGACCCTTTACGAAGTGCGCCAAAAACTTCTTCGGGCAAACGCCGAAAACGACCGGCCGACGGCGCTGGCTTCGAAAAGGGAATCGTCAAGGCGTTTCAGTCGGCTGCGCGAGGGAACTCGGTCGATTTCCTGTTGTGCGATCCTGAATTGAATGCGGCCTTTGTCGACGCTTGCCAGAAAGCCGGATTGGATGGAGTCGATACCCTTTGGAATCATTCGTTGTTAAAGGTGAGAAAGTCCAAACGGTTGCCAGGTGCGACAGCAACGCATTCTCGCATCCCATTCGCCCAAATGGACCGGTACAGCCATGCCAGCGAAATCGCCATGCGTTTGCTGGCGATCGATTTCGAAATCACGCTGGAAAAGGTCCTTTGTTCCCCCGAGCTTGCCCGTGAGTTTGACCGAATAGCCGCCGGATTTGCACCAGGCTTTTCCCCGTTTGAATACCGTTGGGCTGCGATGGCCATTCGCAAACGGGCAGGAACGGCTAACACCCGTCGCCTCGCCCGAGAGACTTTTGCACAATGGTCCACGGAAAAACTTCCCAAGCCTGTTTCAATCAAAAAGCTGGCCACTGATCGCCCGGCGGTCCCCGGCGTTTATGTCGTTCGCGGCAACAAACAGGTTTTGTATGTGGGCGAAACAAGCAACGTGGCTGATCGAATTACCCAGATGCAATCAGCGCCTCAATGGAAAGATCTCGAACCCGCAACCGTGATTTTTGTTCCGGTCGCAGCTTCCGTTGCCCATGGGTTGCAGTCGGTGTTTGTAGAGCGATTTCGGCCCGCACTCAACTCGGAGTTGCTGTTGGCAGGATCTGACAGAAAGCCGGGTTGACGAGGAACTTTTTCGGCTTGTGCGCTTGGAATTTGGTACCATAAGGCTATTCACGCTGAAATGATCTTCTTTAAGGAGAAATCAATGCCTGCCAACACAGGGCGAGTTATTGCTGCGCTGATTTGCTTGTACTTTTTGCACGTAACACCAGTCGATGCCCAGAAACGCGTGGTGCCAGGTGCCGGTGTCACGGCAATCGGTGATGGCCTGGAAAACACTCTTGCGCGTTTCGCCAAACCGGTCGTATTCTATGAGGATTCATTTGGATGGATCGCGTTTGATGCGATTGCCAGCGAGGGTGACGGGTATCCAGGTTTTGTTGTCGATGAAAAAATAAACTGGGATACGATCGCGGAAATAACCGAGCCCGAGGAAAGTTATGTGCTTGACTTGCGCTTTGCCGCGACAGACGACGATTACTTGAAGCCGTTGGCCGTGTTGAAAAACGTGTTTGCACTTGGACTTGCTGAAACCGGAGTGACGGACATTGGACTTGGGCACCTGCGCGGTTATGCCAACCTGGAACACCTCGATGTTTCCGGTAATTTTGTCACCGACAACGCGCTGACGACATTGAAGCAGCTTGAAAAGCTAAGACGGCTTGATCTCGCAAACACAAGGATCACCAACGAAGGAATGAAAACGATCGCACAATTCCGCGCGCTTCATGCCTTGCGAGTCAATGGCACCGAGGTAACGGGTACCGGGCTGACTGAGCTTGCATCATTGAAGTCGCTGGACACGCTTGCCATTGCTTTGAAAACGGGTAGCGCAAGCGGATTAGGGACACTGGCAGGCCTGACGACATTGGATTTGAGTGGGTCCGATCTGACCAATGATGAAGTGGCGGAAATCGGGAAACTGAAAAAGCTTCGTGAACTCGGGCTGGCCGATTTGCCAATCGATGATGATGGACTCAGCAAACTAAACGGTTTGGATTTGCGTTTACTGGCGATTGGTGGAACCCGGATCCAGGGATCGGCCCTTTCCGGATTCGCCAATCTGGAAGTGCTCGATGCCTCGTTTTCCGCAATCAATGATCAGGGACTTGAATCACTGGCGACCGAAAAACTAACACTTCTGAATTTGTACGAAACTTCGATTACGGATGCTGCGATCCCAAAAATCGCCAGGCAAATTCATCTCGTCGAGTTGGGTGTGGGAAAAACAGAAATCACCAATGTTGGCGTAGAACTTCTGATTAATATGCCGGAACTTCAGGCATTGAACTTTGACGGGTGTAAGGGAATCAATGATTCGACAATCGAACTGTTATTGAAAATCCCAAAACTGACGAGTCTGGACTTGAGCAACACTTCGTTGACCGCCGGCGCATTGAACGCAATGCGAGAGTTCAAATCGTTACGTTATTTGAACCTTTCGCCAACCGGAATGAGTTCCCTGGATATCTGGGAACTTCAGGATTCACTGCCGGATTGCGAAATTCGATAATTTGCGGAACCGGTCGCTATCACATTGCCTGATTGTTGCAAATCTCGCAATATCTTAAACTGACCCCGCCTCCACGCAATTCCACCTCCGACTTCCTCAGAAAATGAGGGGATAGCTATGCAGTTCCGAATCGCTTGTCTTGCCGCGATTTTGCTCAGCCCGATTACCCAGGCCGTTTCAGTTTACGGCTATCAGTTTCAAACCGTCGGCGAATTTTTCGAGCAGCACCCGGGTGCCCGTGTTCACGGAACACCTTTTTACCGTCCGGAAAGTATCCTCGACGAAGCCAATACGTTTGGTGCCATTTATGGAACCCCGTTGGCGACTGGCGCTACTCCCCAGGAAAGTGCATTTTCAGTGATCGCGCAAATCGGCCCACTGCTCGGTGACGATTGGGGAACACTGGAAATTCAGAAACAGCATAACGGCGAGGAGTTGTTGTCTGTAACGGTTAATCCTGCAAACGATGTCCCGGGTTTCTACACACTTCGATTCAACCAGGTTTTTGAAGGATTGCCTGTCTTGCGATCTGGCCTCGGATTTCTGGTGCGAAATGAGCCCGGATTCCCGGTCGTTTTGTCGGGGATTGAAATAAAAAACCTGCCAGGATTTCATGTTGGCGCTATCGATTCGGCGAATGCAATAGTTACAAAGTCGATGCTGGAAAAAGTGACTCGGCTAATTGAACTAGGTACTGATCGGGGCCTCAAGTCGGTCATGAAAGTGGGACATCAAGAGATTCAGGTGTCCGAAGAAGAACTTGTTATATTTGCCGGTGTCAATGGCAAGACTGCCGATCCGCAAGTCGCTGTCCAGTTCGTGGCAACGCGGGGTTCCATTCAAACTGTTCCCGATTACAAAAAGTACCTGATCGTTGCATCACGCGACACTGGCGAAATACTTGTTGCTGAAAATCAAATCCTGGACGTCGATGTTACCGGATCCGTTCGTGGTCGGGCGACAACAGGCATTGCCACGCTGGAGTGTGAACCTGAGGTCGCTACCGGAATGCCTTATGCGCAGGTCAGCGTCGATGGAGGCAACAGCGTGTTTGCCGATTTGAATGGCAATTTTACGATCCCCCACGCCGGCAGTTCGCAGGTTACAGTACGCTCCAGTTTGCGAGGGCGTTGGTTCAGGGTTTTTGACCAGGCTGCGACAAACACGACGCCGGAGATCACATCGTTGACTACGCCGCCCGGACCTGCCAATTTTCTTCACAATCCGGATACCGACATAGAGTTTGCCACCGCTAACGTCAACGGTTATCTCGAAGCCAATGTTATTCGCGACTTTACCTTGTTACACCAGCCAACCTTTCCGGTGATCGGTAATCAATCGTCCTTCAAGGTAAATACGAATCTGAACGACACCTGCAATGCCTTTTACGATGGGTCCTCCATCAACTTTTTCAGGGCTGGCGGAGGATGTTTCAATACGTCCATGTCGGACATTGTTTACCATGAGTATGGACACCATCTGGTCGATGTTACCGACAACGGCCAACAGGCATTTGGCGAGGGCAGTGGCGATGTGATGGGCGTGTTGATTCAGGACGAGCCGGTTCTGGCTTATGGATTTGCCGCAAATTGCAATGCTGGTTTGCGCACTGCCAACAATACGATGCAATACCCGTGTACGAGTAGCATTCATACTTGCGGACAGTTATTGTCTGGTGCGATTTGGGATACGCGACACCAGTTGGCCATTACAGAGCCTTCCGATTATCGGGCAATCAACTCGACCTTGTTCCTTGGCATGCTCATGACTCGCGGTCAAATGCGCCCTTTCGATGGGACGATTGACCCTTTCATTACAGTGTTGTATCTGATGCTTGACGACGACGACGCGAATATCAACAACGGGACGCCGCACTACAACGAAATAGCTGCCGGTTTTGGTTTGCATAACCTGGATGCGCCAACTTTGACCTTGCTGGAGTTCGAATTTCCAACCGGACGTCCGGAACTCATTCCTCATGACGGCGGCGTTGCATTCAATGTTCAGGTCGTTGCGTCCAGCCAGGATCCGGTACCCGGTTCCGGCCGGATGTATGTTGACACTGGAAATGGATTCCAGCTTTATCAAATGAACCAGATTTCACTCAATCTCTATCAAGCCAATTTTCCCTCCTCCAGTTGTGGACAGGCCATTCGCTACTATTTTATTGCGGAAGCGGAAGGTGGTATCGATCAGTTCGAGCCGCAAGGCGCGCCGGTTACGAACTATTCGGCGCTGGCCGCCACCAGTTCCAGAACCGGGTTTACCGATAACTTTGAAACCCACACGGGCTGGTTTGAAATTGGCAATGCCTCCGACGGGTTCTGGGAGCGAGGCGTTCCTGCGGGCAGCGGAACGCGAGGCGACCCATCTGTCGACGGCGACGGCTCGGGACAATGCTACCTTACGGGAAACTTTTTCGGAAACTCGGACGTGGATGACGGCTATACATGGCTCGCCTCTCCGCTGATGGGTGCGATTGGTGATCCCGATGAAATCGCTATCCTGACCTACATGCGCTGGTATTCCAATTCAGAAGGCGATAATCCGGAAAGCGATGTTTTTGTAGTGGAATTATCCAACAATTCCGGCGCGACGTTTACAGTGTTGGAAACAGTTGGTCCCAGTGGTCCCGAAGTGAATGGGGGCTGGGTCCAGAAGTCTTTCCGTATCAGTGATTTCCTGACGCCGACCAGTCAAATGCGGCTTGTGTTCAAGGCCTCCGATGAAGGAGATGGTTCAATCGTCGAAGCCGCCATTGATGCTGTATCGATCAAATTTTTGAAGTGTCAAAGTGCACCTCCCGTGACGGCCGAAGAAACCAAACTGGTCGATGGAGTCGGCGCCGGTGGTTCATGGTCCAATATCGACGAATCGGATGACCTTTACCGGGATATTAACCCGCAGCCAACGCTCAATCCAAAAAAACAGATTGTCGATTTGATTGTGCAAACAACCAGTCCGGTCGCGGCTCCCCCAAACTTGAGATTCCGTGTGGAAGCCAAAATCCTGGGTGGTCCGGCCGGAAGTGTGATGCAGAAAATCAGACTCTATAACTACGACATTGACAAGTTTGAAACCATTGATGTCCGGCCCGCTACAGTTGCAGATTCGATTGTCGAGATCACAGTCACTGGCAATCCACAACGGTTTCTGCATTTGAATGAGATGACGGCCAGAATCATCTGGACCAGTCCCACGTTTGTCGGAACTCCGTTTCCGTGGTCAATCGAACTGGATCAAGTTGTTTGGCTGATCGACTAGTTGACTCGTTCGTAGACCGTCTCGACTGCCTTTGACTCCTGGTCACCCATGATGTTGTACGCGGTGATCGTCAAATGATCCGCGTCGATCAATTCGTAATCCGTCCGCCATCCGCCCTGGGGTTTGCCGGCCGCCCAGTCGTATTTTCCAGCAACCGAAAACCCCCGCTCGATCGCATTCCCCTCGCTGATCAGGATCGCATAGCTCATGTGAAAATCGTCGAACCAGAAGACCTGAAACGTCTTCGTCACGCCGTTCATCGCCATCGTCTCTTCGCCATGTCGCGGTTTACCTTGCATTGAACCTTCGTAAGTGTGCCGAAAGAAATTTCCGTTCAGCAACGACACGATCTCACCGGAGACTTTCGATTCATCGACCAGTTTCCCCGGTTCGAACCAGGTCTTCACTGTCCCCTGCCACTTGCCAACACATTTACCGAGAAATTTTTCGGGCTCTGCCATTTTTTTCTTCTGGGTTGGAACCGATTTGATTGCTTCTTTGTCCTGGGCATTGGCGGCCGCCGTCAGGGCAAATATTGACGCTGCGATCCAGCCTGATTTCCAAAGGTACTTGTTCAACATGTTATCCCCTTACACGATTCTGCCAAGTGACAAGTCAACGCCCGACTTTCAATTGAGAATAGCATTTCCTTTCCAAAAAATAAGCAGCCGATGGGAAGGCCAGCCGGAAATGTCAGGCCAAATGTTCTACATTACTCGTCCTTCTCTCCCAATTCCAGAAATGCCATACCGGCGCCCACTTGCCTTTCGCTCGACAGGCCTTCCCAAGTCAGTTCCAGTTTTCTATCCGCCCCCTCTTTCAACGCCGTTTTCCAGTTGACACCATTGCCATTCAGAATCAGGGTCAGTTGTTGACAGCCGAAATCAACCTGCTTACCGTCGATGGAATATTCAAAATGCGTGTTGCCATCGTCGTGTGGCATAAAGACCAGCGGTGCGCTGGCCCAAGCCAACCAGGGCGATTTGGCTTCGGCAGGTTCCACTAGAATCTGATATTTGAAACCGGTTGGGATTCCGGTCAACTCAAATCGGCCTCCCTTGTCGGTCCGTGTGTTGGCAACCACACTGGACGCCGGGGGCATATCTTCGCCGACCAGGGACACCCGAACACCATCCAGGTGATCGCCGTCCTGGCCGATCACCATTCCACTGATTTTGGTTGCCGGCAGCATCAAAGCCCGTGCTGCAGCGATGCGGATGTCGCGGACGTGTTCCGGCCAAAGCTCCAGCGCCTTTTCTGTCGCGGCAAGATGCAGATAACCAAGTTCGCTAGGCCCGATCGTTGTGACGTTCTGCTTGTCGTTGCCCTCGCCCAGTTTGTAGTCCGCTGGCAGCGGTTCCTCAGTGAACCAAAGCTGGATCGTCGTAACATCGCGTTTGAGGTCGGTCGGAGAATGCGAAAGGTAGATGGCGCCGTAGCCTGCGGAAACGGTCCAGTCTTCAGGTCGCATTTCCATGCTGGACAAGCTCGCGAGCAGCGCCTGTTGCGGAGGAAGCTGTCCCGGCTGAAGGCGGACTTCCAGGTGATTTGAATCCTGCGTAAATGCGGACGTGGCCCATTCCCCTCCTTTGGCAAAAAACTGATACGCCTCCTCCTGATCAAGGAGAAACAAAGTCGTTGCATCCACGTATTCCCAAACGGTGATCACCTCGCCTGGAGCCAGTTCTTGCGGTCCGCCTGAAGTTTGCGGTGTCATGCCGATGAAAGGTGCGAAGCCCCCTTTGCCATCGGGTTGGATCCACACCGCGCTAAGAACTCGATGGGGAGCGTAGTTCTGCAAGTCAACTTCGGTGGGCTCGGCCCGTGAATTCCGCAGCTCTAGCTTGAGCAACAAGGGCTGGCCAATGGCAGGTTTTTCGGTCATCAACGTCAGCCGGCTTTGCAAGCCTGATTTTTTCGCGAGCGGTCCCCATTCCACGTCGTCTTCGTCGTCCATAGCCGGATTCTCAAACGTCTGAAACGGCACTGCTGCTGCGGGCTGTAACGGCGCGCCCTGGTTCATCAGCAAATCACGCCACTTGCGGCCCGATTCGCGTTCCGCTTCTTCAACCAATCGTTGCAGGTCATAATGCCAGCGAATTTTCATTCGCGCCGGTTCGTTTTCCTCCGGGTACTCGAATGCAAACCGGACTGCACCATGGGGCGGCTGAAGTTCATCGGCCGGCGCGCCGGTGACGAGACTGCATTTGACCTGGACCGGAGGTTGAGGGTAGTCGGCGTCGGGCTTGAGTCGCTGGGTCCGCAGCTTGAGTTGCCTTTCCCCGGCAACCGCGCGCACTTCGACGACAAGCTGTTCCGCACCACCATCAGGAGACGCGTCCGCCCGTTCCACGCCATTGGAGTCGAACAGCTTGACCCGTCCGTTTGTGACAACGACTTTCGTCACGTCCGCAGCAGAAGTGATCTCGATGTTTTCACCGCCGAACTCAGCGCGAATTCCCGCCCCTTCGGGCAGGTTAAAAATGACTTCCTGGGCGTCAAGCGCGGCCATCGGCTCGTTCGGACCGGGCTTTAGCATCTGCACGTTTTTTGCCGAAACCAAAGTTTCCTGATCAGTGACCCAACCACCCTGCTCTGCACCGCCGGATCGGATCAAAATTTCCTGAAAGCTACGAATCAGTTCAGCTTTCGCGCGGCCAGCGGGCGGACTTTCAATGGTCGCCAACTGAATCCGGTCGCCATCCCGTTTCAGAATCTGAATTGTTGGCCCTGCTTCTTCAGAATCTGCAGGCGAAGAAAGAATCTCTTCACCTGTACGAATGTGGAATCGACGGCGAAGTTCTCCATCGGCAGCTTCCAGTTCCACAACGACCAAACTGCCACTGCCTGACGGTTCAGGCAGTTCCAGAATCGAGATCTTGCGCCAGGTCGGACTTTGTTTTCCCTCGTCAAGATGCCAAAGCACCTCACCTGTGAGTGAATCGACGGCTACCAAAGTTTGCATTAGAGTCACATAAACGCGGACACCCAGACCCTCAACTCCCGCATCGATGGGGATACCCACTCCGTTGACTTCGACCCATCCAGTCGATTCGCGACGTGCAAGATCGTAGGTATGCGTCGCCAAAACCGTTTCGCTTTCTGCCGGATCGGTGCTTTGCGGATCGGTGCTTTGCGGTTCGGTTTCAGGTAACGCCATAAAATAAAAGCCGCCAACAGCCGACCACATAAATCCTTCACCATTCTTGCCCCGGGGAATGCGGGCCCAATCGCGTCCCAGGACCCCGAAGTCGGAGTTTTCATCGTTCAGAACCAGCGCATTGACCGGTCCGAAAGCTGGACCAATTCCCAAGTCAACTCCGGGGATCCGAACGACCTTGAATTTCTTTTGTCCAGACTTGTTCACGCCGTAAAACGCCAGTTGTTCGGGAATCCAAAAGGAATCTTCGGCATAAGGGACAATCGTCTTGCCGACAACTTTTTCGGTAATTTCACCGACTGTAACCGTTTGAACTTGCTGTCTTTGATTGACAGGGTCCGCTGAAGTGTCTGAATCGGACGCTGCCGGATCAGTCGAATTGGGTAGCGGAAGACTGTGAAGAATTTGTTGAATCAACTTTTGTTGGTCCAACGCGATTTTTTTCGGCGACTCGTTTCCAAAGTCGATTTCGCCGAGTTCTACAGCGTTTAGCTCTTTGGCAAACCGCGCCGGAACAAATGTGTAGTTCGACAAGTTGGCGTAAAGCATGTCGACGGAAACGAAGGGTTCTTTTTTGCCTGAATCAGACCTCAGTCGAACGTCGGGCATTACCTGTTTTTCAAGGCTGGTTTTTGAATCAATCCTGGCAACTTCGGCCTTGTGCGTTTTATATTCGTCGTCGCCAGACTCAACGCGACTTTTTTCCGGGCTTTCTAAAGCAGGAAAGCTTTTTTCTGCTGCATGCGCCGGACGGGCCTTTAAAACCGAAAACCAGAAACTGCCGGCCAGGATTGCCAGGACCCCCAGCACGATCGCACCGGCCGGCCACCAGGTGACGCTTCTGTCCGGTTCGGCCATGACGATTCGCCGAATGCGGTTGACCAGTGAGCCCCCATTGGCGGCGACCGAAAGTTGCCCCTGTTTGCAACGGTTTTCCTCCATTCGCGCAAGTGCTTGAGCGAACACAACACGATTCCCGCAAACTTCAACAGCAATATCATCGCAGCAGTTTTCCCGCTCCGTCCGAATCCTTGTTGATAACCACCAGACTGCCGGGTGATAAAACAAGATCGTCTCGACGACGGTCTGCAGCAGATTGACGAGATAATCATGACGTCGAATGTGGGCCAACTCATGAGCCAGAATCGCATCCAGTTCGGCGGTCGTCAGGCCGGAAAGCATGCTCGAGGGAACAAGAATTGCCGGACGAATCCAGCCGATCACTGCGGGAACTGCCTCACGAGCCGTTTCCAGAATCCGAATGGGCTGTCCTAAATTCATTCGCATGCACAACCGTAAAACAGCATCTGCCAACGGTCCATTTGGAACTTCCGTCCCTTGCCGACTCCAGCGCCCCACCTGACGAAGTCCAATGAGCAAACGAACCGCCAAACACAATACGCCGAAAATCCAAAGCACAACGCACCACGGCAACCAACCTTGCATTGTTCCGGCAAAGGATTCCATTTTCGAAAACAAGACGCCGGTCATTCCAGAGGCCGCAGTATGGTCTGGTTCATTCAATGATTGGCTCACAGGCTTGCGAACCGACGAACTTGTCGACGACAATTCCGTTGGCTTCACGAGATCGAGTGCTATATGTTCGTGAACAATTTCTGCCCCGCGATCCTCTGCGGACATCGTGTTGTTGGCCATCAATATTTCGGCCCGCCAGTCGTTCGGGTTCGAGGTAGAAACCAGGTATGCCAGTGTTGCAACTGGAGCAGCGGTCATCATTGCCATGCCAGCGCAGGCGACAGCGTATCGCACCCGGGCGGTTGACTGGCGCATCACTCCAAGCGCCAATGCGCTGAAAATCCCAATGAGTGTCGCTTGCCAAATGAAATGGATGAGCGTCCAGCCGATGGAATGGATCAACGGGTGAACTGCCAATGATTCCAGAATCGCCGTATTCATTTTTGGCTCCTTTCAAGATCGTCCAGCAGATTGCGAATCTCGCTCAGTTCGGCGGGCGAGGACTTTTTTGTGGACAACGCCTGCATGACCAGTTGTTGAGCCGACCCATCAAACACCTGGTCCAGCATCTCGCCAACGATCTGCCGCTGTGTTTTGCCGCGGGTGACAGATGCTTCGTAGATATGGGCATGTTGTGAATCATCTCGTTTCAACAAGCCCTTTTCGAGCATGATTTGCATCAGTTTGAGCGTGGTGGTGTAACCTGTTCCGCGCTCTGCTTCCAGCCTTTCCTGGACTTGCCGTACCGAAGCCTTTCCCAACCCCCACAAAACGCGGAGAATTGCCAGCTCGGCTTCGGTTGGCTTGGGCAAATTCACTTTGGCCATTTTCGGTCTCCCTCGATTCCTCGTCGCTCATAATATCACACCCGCTTCATTTATACGAACTGTTTCGTAGATGTCAACGAAGATCTTCGTAGAATTTGAGGTTTTCCAGGAATCGAAGGCAATCGTACTGGAAAGCCAACTATCGCGTTTACAGTTATTTCGCAAAAAAACAGGCGGATCATTCGATCTTTTTCTTCTGAACGGTTGCGTGAATCTCGCTGATTTTCATTAGTGCCGCCGAGCAATACAGTTTCGTCAGTTCGTAGTCAAAGACACCGGCGATCACACCGGGATCCGTTTTTACAAGTTCTTCGGCTTCTTCGATCGTCGCTACATTGAGGATAAAGAGTCCGCGTTTTGGACCACCATCCTCGAACGGTCCCGCCAACACCAGTTTTCCTTCCTTTGACAGGCGAGACATATTGGCAAAGTGCCCGGCGAAAACTTCCTTCGACTTGTCAGGGTCCTCAATCTTCGTCTTACCTGTTTTGAGCAGCACGAAGACATAACTCTTCATGCCGTATTCGTCGGCGCCCAGTTCTGCAGCAAGGGCTTCGTCGTACGAACGGACTGTGGGCTCGTCCTCGTCCTGCGCCAATGAATGGGTGGGGAAAAAAGTGGCAAGTAACAATGCTACAAAACAAAAACGCCTGGTTGTCATGTGTTGAACCCCGTGAAACAGTAATTTAAAAATGTGTAATGCCAAATTAAAACACGACGGCAAACAAATATCAAATAGCCAACAGCGGATGTAGGCCGGAACAAGCAAATGCAGCGGTCGCCGGAGCTACGGGCACAAACAAAACAATGGGAAACCAACACGCTGTTATTGCGGCAAGTTGCATTTGCGCTGTTCGGGAGGGTTCCTGTGCCCTTTGTTCCGGCCTACTTGAAAAAGCGGACTAAAGAACATCCAGGTGCTCGAACTTGTCGCTCAGGACGAGTGATGAATCGATGCCGAGCCACTTGTCCAGCAGTGTGGCGTAAACCTGGCGAAAATCGAATTGGGATTTAAGATCACCGTCTTCAAGATCGAGGAGGCTGGTTGTTTGGCCGACGAGGCCTGCTTTCACTGGTGAGCCGGCGAGGAAGACCGGGCCGGCTGTTCCATGGTCGGTCCCGAGGGAGTTGTTCTCGTCGACCCGCCGTCCAAATTCACTGAACGCGATCACGACGACCCGCTCACCCAAACCACTGCGCTTCATGTCGTCCACAAACGCCTTCATTGAGAGCGAAAGTTCAGACAGTAAACCGGAGTGCGTGTTGGCCTGGGTCGAATGGGTGTCGTAACCTCCCTGGACGGTGTAGTAGACTCGCGCAGCCGAACCGGTTTTGATCAATTGCGAAACCAAACGCAATTGTTGTCCCAGCGGACCGGCGGGAAATCCTTCACTGGCGTCGGTTGACTTTGCCGGCGATTCGATTTGTCGCGCCGTCGCGTAGGAATCGGCGACTTGTCGTTGTACAAAAGCGGTGATGTCCTCCTTTTCACCCGTCGAATGGACGGGCGTGATCACGGTGTCGAGTTGCAAATCGCTGAAGCGGGAAAGTGCAGCAACCTGGGCTCGCCGACCGATCATGGCCGCAGAAACGGCATCCCGACCGATAAAATAACCATCCATGTCGGTTTGACGTTCGGTTCGCGCCAAATCCATCGCTTGACCAAGCCACCCTGCCCCACTTTCACGACTCGTATCACGCAAACCGCGATGCCAGATTTCCAGGCTGTCAAAGTGACTGCGATTGGGGTTGGGATAACCGACTCCGTTGATGATGGTCAATTCACCGGCGTCAAACAGTTCCTTGCTGGCTCGCATCGATTCGTGCAGCCCGAGTGAATCACTGATTTTGTGCAAGGTCGCCGGATCGAGAGCAAGGCCGGGTCGGAGCTTGCGGTACTCGTCGTCCTTGTGTGGAACCAGGGTATTGATTCCGTCGTTCCCCCCATTCAATTCGATGACGACCAGGATTTTTTGATCGGTCTCGGCAATCGTTGATGCGGCCAGTCGATTGATGAACGCCGGGACAAGCGGCGTTAGTGATAACAGCCCGGACGTTTTTAGAAAGTGTCGTCTGAACATGATTTGTCCTCCAGTCGTATTGTTGGACCTAACTCAATTGGGATTCCGGGCTGGCAAGGGTCAGGGCGACGAAGTTGTTTAACGCTGAATTCGGTTCGTTTGAGCCTTCGGCTGCTAAATTCAAAAGCTGTTTCGTTCGTTCGGTGTTTTCCGAACCCGTTAACAGCTGAAAATAGAAGTTTGCGGCGCTTGCCAGATCGGACTCGCCAATTTGATTTTGGGCAAACGTCAGCAAGTTCGTCGTCGCACCGCTGCGATTGAGGTTGCCGCGAATCATGGCCACACCGAAATTCGCCCGGGCAATTATCGTTCTCGAATTCAGCCACGCCCGGTCGCCGGGCCAACCGCCGACATTGGGAGGATAAAACAGCTTGCGACCGAGTTGTTCCACCCAATCACCAAGCACGATCGTACTGGCCGGTGGATCGAATAACTGCAACGCGCGCACGGCCCCAATCACAAACGATTCCGGTTCGACAATTCGCCGTTTGATGTTCTCGTCCGAAAAAAACAATTCGCTGCGCAGGATCCGTTCGACACCGCGCCGGATGTTTAGATTATTTTCTGACAAGTAAAGGGCAAGTTCCCCGATCCATACGTCATTGATCGATGAAGTGCTCAGGAACTCATGACAGAGTCGCCAGGCGAGGCGATGAGCTGTCGCCGGGTGGCTGGTGGTGATAACGATCAAGTCGTCGCCGGAGAAATTGCCGGTTTGGCCAAGAATTTTTTTCGTCTCGGAATCGTGCCAGTCGTCGCGGACACGAAAGCTGTTGTCGTCAACGGACCAGCCGGTCAGGGCTCGCGAGGCGTTTTTGACATCGTCTTCGGTGAAGTTGCCGACACCGAGCGTAAAAAGTTCCAGCGTTTCCCGGCCGAGGTTTTCGTTGGCTTTTCCGGCGCGGTTCTCGTCACCATCGAGCCACTTGAGCATCGCTCCGTGTTTCAAGGTGGCGGTTAGCAACGATTTGAAGTCGCCCAGTCCAAGTTGGCGGAATGTTTCGTTTTGTTCCCGCATCAAGGCCAGGTTTTTTACCTTGGCGTTGCTGGTGGCGAAATGATTGTGCCACATCAATACGACTCGCTCGGCCAATGGATCTGGCGAGAAGTACATTTGGTAGACCCACCAGGCTGTCAATCGTTCCGGTCGGTCCGAAGCGACGGCTGAATCACCAAGCACTTTTTGCATCTCTGCGTAATTGTCGGGAACGCCATCAATACGCGATGTCCCGTTGAGAATCCGGTCGATCGACTTTTGGGCGCCGTCAGCCAAATCGCGTTGCAGCTCATTCCACGTTGCCGCGAAACCGCTGCGGCGGTGCAACGTCCAAACGCGCTGGAGATTCCATGGTTGGGCGTCAGTTGGTATGTAGGGTTGCCAGCTATTCATGGTTCTGTTTTTCGAGGGTATCCGGAAATGGGGTGCCACTGTTTGCTGGTCAAACAGTGAATGGCAGCCAGCACTGCTGGACAAGCCAGCAGTGGCACCCAGGCTATTCATGGTTCTGTTTTTCGAGGGTATCCGGAAATGGGTGCCACTGTTTGCTGGTCAAACAGTGAATGGCAGCCAGCACTGCTGGACAAGCCAGCAGTGGCACCCGAGTTGCCAGCAATGATTGAAATTGGACCATCAGTATTTCCGAGTACCCTTGTGTTTCTCAGCAATGGAGCTTTAAGTCTGTTCTTGTCGATCGTAAGTCTGCAGGCTGAAATCTGAACTGAGGAGCGTTAACCTGCCATTCCCGATATCATCACGCCGCCAAGATCGTCGACGTTTATGGGGTCCAGCTCCAGCGTCTGTCCGGGTTCCAGTTCCTTGTTCGGAACGAACATGTAAAACTCAGGCTTGCCGGGCGCGTTGATATTGAGGTTGAATTTCTGACCGGCGAACATTTCGCCGATTTCGAATTCACCTCGCTCGTTGGTTGTTGTTTCGACACCATAAGTTGCGGTGACCGAGTAGTTTGCCAGCGGTTTGCTATCCTTGTCGATCAATCGGCCGCGAATCGTCCCGTAGAGTTCGAGGATGACGGTTTGATATTCGGATGGTAGTGACGGGTTCCTGTGAGCGCCGTTTATTTCGACGATCGCACCGATTGGTTGGTTGATACCCCGAATTGATATCCATCGTTTTTCGTCGTCGCCGACCCTTGTAAGTGTGCAGGTGCCGTCTGTGAATTCGCGCTTCCCGTAGAAGCCATCAAATCGGGACACTTCAAATCGCTCGACCGGTTTGCCATCGGCAGCGATGACCTGGATCGTCAACTCATGTCCTGGATCCATTTGAATGTTTTGGATAACTTCGTCCGTTCCGGCTGGCGGATCAATACCAATGAACGAACTGCCGTGCGTGTTTCGCCAAACGAAACTCCACATGCGAATGTCAAGAAACTTCTTTCCTCGCAAATCGTTGCCTATCTCCAGGCTATGTTCAATTTGTTCTTGCGAATATTCTGATCCGAATTCATTTAGTACATTTTCGTAGCCGTTGGCAGGTCGATAATCCTGCGAGTCGACCCGGGCTCCCAAAACCGCTCGTCCAGGCAAGCCGGCAATGCGAAAGTGACCTCGATCGTCGGTATCAAAATGCTGCAGCGTGTTGTAATCATCCAGCGAGTTCCCCGTTTGGTAGCCGCTAACGCCATCAAGATACGGGTTATCCTTCATAGGCAAGTAAACAATTTCGCCGCGGACGCCCTCCCCTGTTTGACAATCGGTTACCTGACCCGTGATCCAAATCCCTTGATGCAACTCAATCGCCATTTCGGCGGGTTCAAGACCCACCGTGTCGGGAAGGTCTCTTACTTCCTTGATCAGGTAAGGCAACTCATTTGGTGGATAGACCATCAATTTCGTTGCCTCGGCCTTGGGAACACCGAGCAATTCGAACTGGCCTTTATCATCAGTAAGTGTGCGGGGCGCAGGACTTGACCAGAAAACAGTTTCGCGAATACCCATCTCGGTGCACAAAACGGTGGCACCGGCAATCGGCTCTCCGGTTTTTGAATCGACGACTTTGCCGACGATAGGTCGGCATGGTTGAGTAACAATCAACGGATGATCGCCGAAAACTTTGTATTGCGGATCCGCATCGACGGTCTCCATAGGCCGGGAAAGTGCCGCAACCAGTTGGGTGACAATCTGCGGATGCTCGACACGCAGATTCACCATCGAGTCGCGGGGGATGCCACGGAATTCAAACTCACCTAATTGATTCGTTTCGGCAAGCGGATCGATGGCATCGTTGAACCCGTTAATCCCCATGTTTTGCTGCTCTCGGAAAATGTCGCGAGCAGTCGCGAACTTGCCGGTTTGTTGCAAATTGTCCAGGAACCGATCGGCCACTTGCTCACCAAGCTGCATGGCGTAAGTGAAATGAACTTTTGCGCCGACGACCGGATTGCCTTCCAGATCGACAACGCGTCCGGCCAGCCTGTTTTCGGCAGGTAACAAGATCGTTAGAGGTTCGTTGTCTCTGTAGTCGGCCCAATTCGTTTGCACACTGCCGTATCCGTCGGCCTGTACGATCAGACCGGCAAAAACATTCTTGTTATCCGGAAAACCTGATTGCGCGAGTTCCTGTTCATCAATTTTCAGTACGAAGTGCCCTGCCGCATCCGATACCGTTTCCGCCGAAACGGTTGATTCATAGTCAGGTTGGAACGTCCACGAATTGAATCGAACGCTTGCACCGGAAACCGGGTTTCCGTCTTGGTCGGTAACGACTCCTTGAATGACGTGATTCGTTGCAACGGTCTGACCGTCGTTGTTGCTGTCGTCAACGACGTCTTTAATGGTGTTCGTTGATTTTTGTTCCTCATGTTCTGAAGCCCCTGTTCCTTGCAGCGCGTCCGAATTCGACTTCACTTCGTCCGAATTCAGATCCGACATTGGTTCGGAATCGAGTTTCGTCGCGTCGATGGTTCCCAAGTCGAGCTTCTCGCCTGGCTTTACCTGGAATTCCTTAAGCGAAACAATTTTTCCATCGATCTCATATAGAATTTGGTAAGTCGCTTCTGGAATGAGTGGACTCCAAGTTATTCGGCCTTCGGCGTCGGTGACCAGGAAGCGGGAGCGGTTGGGACGGCCAATGTTGGCGGCGTACGTTGAATCGGGAGGCAGTTTGACTTTGGACGTGTCGCTATCGGTTCCGATTGTTTTGCCCTGAGTGACAACAAGCATCAGAACTGGCCTGATACCGGCCAAGGGCGTTCCATCGCTGTCTACAAGCCGCGCAGTTGCTACGCCACAGTCCAATAACTTGACAGTCGGTTTGTCGCCGACTCGCAAGGTAAACGTCGCGCCGATTTGTCTTTGCTGATTAATTGCACTAACGGTATAATCCTTGTCTGGACTCAATCCGCGAAGGTCAAATTCGCTACCGGAAATCGGTTCATCGCGTAAAACCCAATACACTCTTTTGGCGTAAGTTTCCAGATCGCTAACCAGTTTGACAGACTCTACCGGTTTGTTTTCCGAATCAACAAACGAACCGCTGATTCGATAGTCCGGTTCGATTTTGATTGGTGGAAGCTGCAGCGTCGATTCACTGGATTCGGGATCAAGTTCGACAATCGCATTTACGAATTGACGACCCTCACCACGCGGGCCGAGAAAGAGATTGAATTCGTTCGAGCCGACGGTTTTCTGGGCGTAGTTTCCCTCCGCTTTGACAAACAGGCGACCCGGACCTGGCACCACCGTGATTTCAAACTCTCCCTTTTCATCGGTGAGCTGCAGGTTTTGCCACCCGGAAGCCGCTTGATCGATCGGGTTGGTGTTGGTAATTTCAACGCCGTATTGAACGGTCGCACCGGCAATGGGCTTGTTCGTTTCACTATCGACAACTGCGCCTTTGACAAGAACGCCGGGCGGCAGTTTGATATCGACCGTTCGCCGGAAATCACCGGCATCCCAGGCGATTTCTTCCGACGATTTGGCCAGGTAAGGAATTCCGGAGGCCGGATATGCCGTCAGCCCGAATCGCACGCCAGGACGCGGATTGAGTTTGAACTTTCCGTCCTTGTCGGCGTGACCGACAACCGACACCATCGACCCCATTTCCTGCTGTGCAGCCCAAATTGTCACTTTTGCAAACACCGCTGGTTCTCCGGTGTCAGCATACGTCACCGTCCCTTCAAATATTTGCGAGGCGTTCAATGTCAGTTTGGCAACTTCGCCAGGTGCCGGGTTTTTAACGAGCGAGCGATATGTTCCATCACGTTCGCCTCGAGTTTCAGGAAACCCGGTGCAAAGCATAATGTTCTGCGGTGAAAACCGGTCGTCTCCGTCGACATGGAAAGAGACGCCATGATTCGCCGATATGCTGTGAATCTGAAAATGACCTTGGTGATCCGATTGGCCTGGTGACAACCAGGCTTTGGGAAACTTGTCGATGTCAGGCTGGATGGACTTGATGTTGGTCCAGCTATCTGACGAGTGAGTTCGCTGAATAATAGCGCCAATCCGAAAGGCGACGTTTGCAGCGGGGCGGCCGTCCAAATCCAGAAACTGCCCACGGATCAGTTCTTCTGGCGGCAAAACGATGGACTCAAACGGCTCCTTCGCGGAAAGGTCGAGTTGTTTCCAGGTGAGCGCTCTTGTTTCTGCATTGGCGATGATGAATGCTTCGCGATAACTCGCGGCATCAACGTCATCGAGTTTGATTTCAAAACTACCGTTTGACCCCGTTTTGCTTTCCGCGAGAATCGAACCCGTCGGTCCTGACTCGAAGGTCTTGAATTGAAATTTCTTGTGGGCAATCACCGCGACATCTCCGTCAACGATGGGTGCTCCGTTTTCATCTGTTAACTGCCCGCGAATCAAAACCGAATGAACGCCGTCGGAATTGGGATCAGGAACAGCTTCAGGAAGTTCGCCGACAGCCTCGTCTGTTGCAGCAAATATCGAATCAGCGGTTCTCCCGTTCCCCAGAAACCCGCCAAGCGTTGCGCAGACGATGGCCAATGAAGCGATGCAGGCGACCATTGGAAAACTGATTTGTGTCGTGAGAGTTCGTGTCGAATCGAGGATGCGAACGATTCGATGACCAAGGATCGATTTGCTGTTGAACATCCCTAGTCCCGCCATGTTGGGGGCGAGCAAGTTGGACTCGGCAAGGTCAACCAGTTGTTGTGCGTAGCCGGCGCGGTCCTTGCAATGACGGACAACATAATCGTCGCAGACTTCTTCCGCGGTGGTTTCCAGTCGATAGACGAGCCGCCAAAGTAGTGGCTGATAGAAAAATAGCGAAAGGGCAATTCGCTGAATCAAATTCCACAACGTGTCGTGACGGCGCAAATGGGCAAGTTCATGCGCAAACGCTTTCTCCAGGGGTACCTGATCCTTGATCTCGACCGGCAGCAAGATCGTCGGCGATGTGATCCCGGTCAGGCAGGGACTAAAAAGAAGACTGTTGCGACGGACATCCGGGGTTCGGACATGGATGCTGCTGGCCAGTTGGCCGCACAGGATTTGTTCCGAGTCGCTGGCTGGCGACGACTCGCGTCTCATCATATTCAATTTGCGATAGGCCCAAATCAGTCGAACGAAAAACAGGGTAACTCCCGTGAGCCAAACCAGTCCAATCGTTGCGTAGGCCACAACCCATGTCGTATTCGGCAGAATCTGCTCGACCATTATTGGTTCGGCTACCAGCTGGGATTCGATTAGGTCAGTTGACTTGCTAATGTTCGAGGAAGTTGTCGGAGTCGGCACCATAGCCGTCGACTCGGGTTCCAATCGGTATTCGTCAGACGGCGATGATATCGGGATGTTTGAAACATCGAACGAGGAATCGACTGGAAATGGCTCGATGGAAAACGGCACAGGACTTGTCGGTGGAATTTCGGCAACCAACACGGTGCGAGTTGTGTCGGGCAGTTGGATTGACCAACCATCAAAGCCGAGTTGGTCGAGCAAGATCGTCGCCAACGGGCAGGCCAATACGACAATCAACGTTGCGCGATAAATGGCGGACTGAACCGCCGAGCCCTGTTTTCGTAACAAGTGCGCGGCCAGCAAACCGACGCCGATCAATACCGTTGATTGAATCAGAAGGTTGGCTGCGTTTTGAGATAACCAGGCGGTGAATTCAATCATTGCGTTGCTCGTTGCATTCATCTAAAAACTTGTTAGTAAGGGGTCGGGAGTCAATTGTGCAAAGCACCCGAAGGGCCGTTCCGGCAATTGACTCCCGACCCCTTAACCCCTCCCTTAACCCCTCCCTTAACCCCTCGATTTTTCGTTGATCAGTTTCCTGATGGCATCCAGTTCCTGCTTGCTGACTCTTTCGTTTTTGAGCAAGTGCGAAACAAGATCGCTGACACTCCCGTCAAAAAGGCGACCAAGCAGATCTCGCGTCGCGCTTTTGCGAACTTTGTCCTCGGCCAGCGTGGGCTTGAAAACGAATGTGCGTCCTTCGGTTTCATGTGTCACCGCCCCTTTTTCCATCAGTCCTCGCAACAGCGTTTGCACGGTACTGTGGGCGATGGGCTCCGTCAGGTTCAGCAGATCAGTGATTTCGCGGGCGGTCGCCTGCCCTTGTTCCCACAAGACATTCATGATTCTCAATTGGACTTTGCCAAGTCGTGTCACCGTCATTTCCGAGTCGCCTTGGAAAAAATTGGGAAGCAGTTGTTTAGTGGACTAAATCTACCGACATAGACGATCTGTGTCAAGAAAAATATCCGGCAACTTTTTCAAGTCGCCGGATTTGCCGCTAAAACCGGTAACCCGTGGGATCCAAAACCATGAATATCCTCTCCCTTATCCCCAAAATCAAAACGTGCCGGGGCACCAACCACTCGTTCACCGAGTGAACGGCCACGTGGCTTTTCACTCCGTGAAAAAGCGATCCGAACGTCATTTGCACCTGCCAATAGTTGAAGTTGATTAGCCGTGAAGCCACTGATTAAAATTTCGAAAGTGCAAAAATTGACACTGCCAACCTTGGGGATTTCTCGGGAATTCAATCGCAGACCCAGGAAAAGTTACCTTGCAAAAAGATGCTTCGCCAGTTCCGGTCGACTATACTGATTCCCGGATCATCGAACGGGGCACCAGGTACGAGGGACTTTGCAACGTATGGCAACGGTTACCAATTCAGTCGAGACCGAACGGGTCGTCGAGTTTATTTCACGGATTCGCGAACGGGTCGCCACCGTTGTCGTCGGACAAGATGTCGTGGTCGAGCGTACGTTGATTGCCTTGTTCACCGGCGGGCACTTGCTTTTGCAAGGTGTGCCGGGACTTGCCAAGACCTTACTCGTTTCGGTTCTTTCCAAGTCGGTTGATCTGGACTTCGCCCGGATTCAGTTCACAATTGACTTGTTGCCATCGGACATTCTTGGTTCCGAAATACTCGATCAGCGCACCAATGAGTTCCGAGTACTCAAAGGGCCTGTCTTTACAAATTTGCTTTTGGCGGACGAGATCAATCGCGCTGCACCCAAGGTCCAGGGCGCTTTGCTGGAAGCGATGCAGGAGCGAAAAGTTACCATCGGCAACGAGACGTTTGTCTTGCCGGCGCCGTTTCTGGTCATCGCAACGCAAAACCCGATCGAACAAAGTGGTACGTTTGAATTGCCCGAAGCACAACTGGACCGGTTCATGCTGTGTCATCGACTCGGTTACCCAACGGCTGAGGAAGAAAAAGAGATTTTGCGGCGCAACTCGGCGCTGGGCATTCGCCGTCAGGACAAGGGTGCTATTGCCATTACCGAATTCGATGTTCTCGACAAGCAACCAGTGGGATCGAGCGAAGATTTGATCATGGCGATGCAAGCGGTCCAGGACGTACACATCAGCGAAGTGTTTATCGATCACGTTGTCGAGCTGGTGAATCGAACGCGAATCCATCCGGCGCTGGAAGTGGGTGGCAGCCCGCGCGCCGGGATCGCTCTATTGAAGTCTTCACGGGCAAGGGCCTTGATTCATGGACGCAACTACGTTGTGCCGGAAGATTTGTATTCGCTGGCGGGTGATGTGATCCTGCACCGAATCCGCTTGAACTACGAAGCGTTGGCTGATGGAATGACCAGCCTGGGCATACTCGAGTCGATCATGAATGAAATGGGAATGACTCCGTCGACGATTGCCGGAATCTGAATTGCAACACGGGACGGAGTCGCTTGATGCGTTACCAACTCGACAATCACGAAACGCTGGATTCGCGCCAGTTTATGATCGCGGTTCGAGCACTGGCCGACAGTCTGAGTTACGGTACGGACACTTCTCCGTTTCTGGGAAGTGGTACCGACTACGTCCAATCGCGTTTGTACCAGCCAGGTGATCCGGTTCGCTCGATCGACTGGCGAATTACGGCGCGAACGCGCAAGTTCCACGTCAAGGAGTTTGAAACGCCCAAACGGATGCCTTGCTATTTGCTGATCGACACATCGGCCTCAATGACGGTCAGCTCGCAAGTGCGGAGCAAGTACGAAACAGCAGTTTTTATTGCGGGCGGGATTGCGCTGGCTTGTCTCGATCGCATCAGTCCGGTGGCCGTACTGGGAGTGGGCGAGCGTGACCTGCGCTATAATCCCAGTCTGTCACGCGACAAGATCATGCAATGGCTGCACAAGTTGCGACAATACGACGTGAATGAAAAAACTGAACTGGAAACGCGGCTTCGTGAGCTGGGCCCTTTGTTGATGACTCGATCGCTGGTGATTGTGCTTTCGGATTTGCACCAGCCGGACGCGATCGGGCCACTCAAACGTTTGGGACAAAAACACGATGTGGTAGCGATCCAGTTGATTGATCCGGCAGAACGTGGTTTGCAGGGGGCCGGCTTTGTTCGGGGTCGCGAAGCAGAAACAGGAAGAGCCGTGACTTCCCTTGGACGAAAAATGGGGATCGATCAGGAGCAACTCGTTCAGGAACTGAAGCGCGGTCGCGTCGATCACTTTCCGGTGATGACCGATCAATCGTTCGCCTGGAAACTAAGGCACTTTTTCAAATCGCGTGGCTTGCTGGGACGGGGTGCACGATGATTTTGCGATTGATGCCGGCGTTCGTAATCGGTTTGATTTTGGCGGTCCTTGGCGTCAGTGGGGTCATTGCCGACGATGTGCGTTCACCAACGGTCGGCGCGCCGGGTCGAGTCGAGGGAGTGATCTTGTCAGGATCGGAACTGATTCCACGACCGATTATCGATCGACGGCAACCGGTCGTGGTTCGAATACTTAATGCGTTTCCGCACGGCGACTCGTTTCGCTACGACATCCAGTTTCACGGGATGGAACCGGGTGAGTATGACTTGACCGATTTCCTGATTCGCCTGGATGGATCAGAGTCGGGTGAGTTGCCAGAAGTCATGGTCGAAATCCGGTCGTTGCTTCCGCCCGGTCAGATCGAGCCAAATGCACTCAGTTCCCGGTGGTGGCCAGGGTTCGGTGGCTACCGGACGGTGGCCATATTGGCTGCAGTCCTTTGGGGCGCAGGATTGGTGGCATTAATTTTTGTCGGACGAAAAAAGAGAAAACAATTGCTCGCGGGTGAAAAGAAACAGACGTTGGCGGAGTTACTGAAAGACCGTTTACAAGCGGCGTCGAAAAACGAATTGCGACCGGACCAGTACGCCGAGCTGGAACGGTTGCTCCTGTCGTTTTGGCGCAAGCGACTGAATCTGAACAATTTGCCACACGATGAAGCGATTCGCCGGATTCGGCTACACGAACAGGCTGGACCATTGATGATGCATCTGGAGCGATGGATGCACAGTCCGCGGCGCGATGAAACGGTTGATCTCGGCAATTTGCTCGAACCCTATGAAAATATTCCCGTCGACGACGTGGACGGCGACGACGTGGACGGACCAACATGAGTTTTTCCAATTGGTACTTGCTGTTTGCCTTGTTCATACCGGCGACGATGCTGGTATGGATCTGGTTGCGCGACCGGTTGCCCGCATTGGGGTTCGGCAGCGATCGACGGGTTGCCTTGCCGCAGGATTTTTCTGTTACGGGTGCCGGTCGATTCAGTGATTTTGTGATCAAGTGCTTTTTGAGCGCTGCGCCGTTAATGTTGGCGCTGGCGATAATCTTGCTGGCAGGTCCGCGTCAATTGAGTGTTCCCAAAATGGAGCGCGAGTTGACAAACATCGAGTTTTGTCTTGATCTCAGCGGTAGTATGACCGCGCCGTTTGGGTCGGGTTCGCGATACGATGCGGCGATGGCAGCGATCAATGGATTCGTTGACCAGCGACAGGGGGACGCATACGGGATGACTATTTTCGGAACGGAAGCCCAGCACTGGATTCCATTGACTTCCGATGCGTCGGCCTTTCATTGTGCGACTCCATTTCTGGATCCCGAGCGCCTGCCACCAGGTTACGGCGGGGGAACGATGATTGGCAAAGGCTTGAAAAAATGCCAGGAAGTACTGGTAACGCGCGAGACGGGTGATCGCATGATCATTCTGGTTTCGGATGGTGCCAGTGCTGATTTGGGAGGCGGCGAGGAAGAAGAGATCGGCCGATCGTTGCGTGATGACCGAATTGTTGTCTACACCATTCATATTGGCGAAGGACTTTCGCCACCGGAAGTCTCAACGATTACAAACATCACCGGTGGCGAGTCGTTCAATCCGGAGGACGTCCAGGCGTTGGGTCAGGTCTTCCGGCGAATTGACCAGATGCAAGTCGCCAAACTTGAACGAACGTACGCGGAAGTTCTTGATTGGTTTGGACCATTCGCGATTGCCGGATTGTCGTTAGTCGGGATGAGCCTGTTGTCACTGGCGGGACTTCGTTACACACCATGGTAGACATGATTCCCGAGATCATTGCGATCGCTGTCGCCCTGCTGGCCGTTTTGACGGAATGGGTTCACGCGCGCCGTGTTCGCAGGTTGCAGAGATTGGCATTCGGGCCGTCCGGTCGCGCAGCGTATTGGACATGGGCTGTACCATGGATTCGAGTTGCAGCGATCGCGATCGCCAGTTGGGGATTCGCTTCATTGTTATGGGTAGTCGAAGCGCGGGTTCATAACACGGGTGAGGTTTCCGAAAGCGATATCAAGCATCTGGTACTGGTCGTCGACGTATCTCCAAGCATGGGTTTGGTCGATGCCGGCGTGGACGGAAAATTGACCCGGCGGCAACGGGCGTCGGACGTCGTGGAATCATTGTTCAACCGAATCCCGATGGGTCAGTTTCGGATCACGTTTATTGCGGTCTACACCGACGCCAAGCCGTTGCTGGAAGACTCGAGTGATCACGAAGTTGTCCGGCACATGATGGAAAAGATGCCCATGTGGCATGCGTTCAAGGCGGGCAAAACAAAACTGATCGACGGAATCGAGCTGGCGGCAAAAATGGCGAAGGGATGGAATCCAGGAAGCGCTTATGTGTTGATGTTGACCGATGGAGATTCGGTTCCATCCGCCGGAATGCCTCGCATGCCGGCATCCGTCGCGGATTTCGTGATTGTTGGAGTCGGCGATGCCACCAATGGAAAATTCCTCGACGGACACCAGTCGCGACAAGACGTGAATTCATTGCGCCAGATCGCCAATCGTTTACATGGTCATTATCATAACGGAAATCAAAAGCAATTGACTTCGCAAGTCGTTTCACTATTTTCTGAATCAGATAACAAGGATTCGATTGACAAATGGACACGTCGCGAATGGGCGCTGGCTGCAATTCTGGTCGGCACATCACTGTTTGCGCTCCTTCCGATTCTGCTGCACTATTTTGGTACAGGGTTCGTCGGTGGTACGAAGTATCAAAAAGAACAGGCGTTTTGAACGAAAAAAGCACTTTCAAAGACTGGAAAACCTGCGGGTTTCCCGGAAAACGTAATTGCATCACGATGATGTAGTCCGATAGAATTGAATAAGTGAATATTGAATTAAAAGTCTCCCCTTCCAAATAAAAGGGCGCTTATGAGAGTTTTGTATATTGTTGGATGGTTGTTTGCCGGATTGGGTGGTGCGATTTACCACTATGGTCCAGGACAGGACAATCTCGAAATGGATCGTGTGGGCGCTTTGCTCGACGAAGCCCATCAAAACGTGCGTAACGAAAATTGGAAACAGGCAGTCGAACTGTTCGACCAGGTGCTGGCCGACTTGCCCGATGAAAATCGTGGCGAGGCCCAGCAAGTTCAACTGGAAAAATGCAAAGCGCAAATGATGGCGGCGGAATTGCCGGCAGCTCGTAAAGCGCTGGAAGTACTATTGAAAGATGCTCGCGCAGAACAAAACACCGATCCGGCGTTTGTCGCCGACGTGGAATCGACTTTGGCGAACTCGCAGTATTACATGACTTGGCTCATGCGGCTGGAAGGTATGTCCGAAGCCGAGTGGTTGCCGGAAATCGAAGCCGCCCGTCAGCACTACACGCAGGTGACGATCGACGCAAAAGACCGTGGTGATTCGGAGTTGGTTGCAAAAGCTTCCGAAGACCTCGAGTCGGCCATTCGCCTCGCTCGCATAGATATCGGCGAACTGCAGGGTTTGCCACTGCCCAGTCAGTGACAGGGTACGTGAAGCGGCAATGGTCGCAGTCGCGGTCGCGACAAAAAAGAAGATCCTGGCACGGGTTCAAACCTGATGGAAATCCCCGAAGGAAATGGTAGCTAGTTAAGTCATTGGGCCAGAAAGTAACTTTCTGGCCCAATGTTTGCGCTGTCCGGAAATATGTCGGTTTTAATTCTTGCTGTAAATCGAGCCGGGCCATCAGGACATTCGTCGAGCATCGTCCCGGACGTTGTGTACAATGAAAGTTCCTCGTAAGCGCTCCTTTTCGAGGATCCTAACTGGCTTCAACCAACGATCCATCCACCCAGGAACAGAACGATGGCCGTTCGACTTACCCCATTGTTTATTGGCTGTCTGATTTTCCATGCCATCGTTGTGGCAGGAGATATTCCTTGCTGTGCCCAGGTCCGTGTTTCAGGTGGACCGATTCAACCGGCGATTCGAATCGTTCCAGGTGGTACCGTTGCCAGCGGGTCAGCATTAATTGATGTTTCGGCAGATTCCGGCTCTGTGCCTGCTGGAGTAATCCAGGAGGGTGTGACGCAATCTGGTGCCGAGGCCGGAGCAAAAGCCGCAGTCGAATCGCCCGACAAAACGAAACTTGAATTGTTGCTCGCAGCAAAATTTGATCGGACAACAACCGCCGTACTCAAAGCATGGAGTTACACGGAGCCGGAAAAGAAACCAGATCCCCTTCCAAAATCTGCGAAGGCTACCATTGTCAATTCCTACCAGTCGATTGTAATGTTCGAAATCGACGGTGATACCAAATTCACGGTCGACAATACACTATTGATCAAACGGGACGATGTTGAAATCGGTCAAGCGACCGTACTCAGTGTTGAAGGAAAGACCCTCGTTGCAAAACTTGTAACAGCCGGGTCGGCAATCGAGTCACGACCGCCAAAAACGGAGGGGGATCTTAAAGAACAGCAACCGGTTGAATCTGACTTGCCGACAGAGATTGTTGCCAGTGCGGCGGCCAAGGAACTTCTGTCCGCCGATCTTACGGCCGCTGCTGAACCGAAAACGGTGGAAACGCCGACACCCGTAGCATTGCCGGAACTGAATGTTGGCGAAGCCGTTTTTCTGGAAGTTGCCGCCGAAGCGAAAAAAGGGGACGAACCAAAAGAAGAAAACATCCCGCAGCAGGTGAACTTGTTCGTTCGCAATGTGACGTTGGGTAACTGGGATGAAGTCAAAAAGTTCCTTGCCGGTATGAAACCCGATGACGCAGACCAGGTGTACGGCCACATCCTGACATCGTTGGCCACGGCGACGCCGACGCTTCCCGAAGGAGTTCCGGAAGCCTACGCGCAACAAATCCTTGCTCAAATGCAACAAAGCGGTCAAGCCACTCCGCCTAACTTTCTCACCCCCGACGACATCTTGCAGTTATCCGAAGCTGCCCCCAAACCAATCCGGATTTCGACGACGACCACCATACGAAATGCCAATCCCAACGATCCGGTCTCCGGCAAGTGGAGCGGCCGGCTTTTGGATTCGGGAATGCCAGTCGAAATAGCGAGCTTCAATTTTGTTGTGACCCTTAATAATGGAAAGATCACAGGATCGGTGACGGCAATGGGCGAATCCATGCCGATTAGTTCGGGATCGTTCGATCCCGACTCGGGCACATTGACATTGTCGATGGCAATCGACGATTCAAATATGCAAATTAGTGGCACTGTTGCAGATGGCAGGCTTACTGGAGCGATTTCTGCAGACGGAACGTCGATGAAGTTTGAAGCTGACCTGGTTGAGCCGGCGGAATCTGCTGCCGCTGCTGTTGCCATCGATGATACGGCTGAAAAGACAATAGTACCACCCAATGTCAAACTGCCGGCCGGGACCAATTTCGAAGACCTGCCCACCGAGATTCAGCAACAAATCCTCCAGCAGTCAGGGGCAGTTGCCGGAGCAGCGGCGAATTCCAGCTCGTTGAATCACATTGCCGCGCTTGCGCAATTGGTTCGTATATCAAAGGAAGCCGGGCACGACTTTACGAAGTTCATTGAAGCCATCAAAACGGGAACGACTCATTTCGGCCCGCAAGATCCGGTCAAATGCCTCGCCGCCGCTGACTTGTTCATGAAGTCAGGGATGATCGATGAAGTCGAGTCGTTTTTGCCATCACTTGATGACGAAACAACGCATGCCAACGTTCGCGCGTTGCAGCTCTGGTCGGAATTGGCCATTGTTCAATTTCAAAATAAGCGAGTTGCTGCCTGGCTGGAAAAAGCATGGCAAGTCAACCAATGGATTGTTGCAGCCGACGATGTTCCGGAAACGGACAAGGAAAAGGCCATGAGCAACCTGATTGAACTTGCCCCGCAAGTCGACAAGGCATTGGGCAAGACCTGGATGAGCGCAAGTTTTACCGAACAGCCTGATCGCGGCATGAAAATCCTGACCAACCTGGGAACCAAATCGGCCACCATGGCATCCCAGGCGGCTCAGATATCGGAGTCAGAGCGACTGAAACTGTTAAAGCTTCAAAACGAAGCGGTTGAAGACTTGATCGCCAGAGCCCCGGGAACTGCCGATCAATGGAATCAGGCAATCACGCTGCTCGCCTGGAACTGGTTGACCGAAGCGGACATTTCCATTCGTTTTTCACGGGAAACCCAGCGCAGTTCATTCACGCAAGTCGATATGTACGGGAACTACTACTGGGTGGACGAAGACGAAATGATGCAGCGTTACAACGGCAATCAACAGCCGAGTCCTGTCAAGATTGGTGACTTGCTGGAAATCGCTCCTTCGGCAGAGTGGCGAAATCGCATCACCGACAGCATGCATACGCAAATGCAAAAGGTTCTGGCGAACCTGCATATGCGAATCAACGAAGAGGACAAGGCATTTCCCTACATCGAAGAGATCGCCCTACATCATCCGGATATTGCTCGCGAACTCGTTCACGAATTTTTGCGCATCTGGACAACGAATCATGATCCAAATTCCGAACAGCGGCAACGAAATCCGTACATCTACGCTTATGGTTACGATCAAAAGGCCGAATCGATTCCTCTGACGCGTTCCAAACAGGAACGGAACTTGCGTGAATTGGCGGATTGGGTTGAGCGAATTCGCCGATTGAACCTCGACGATGTCGATGAAAGCCTGTTGGCAAGTGCCTTTACAACCTGTCACAGCAGCGCCGAAGTTTTTCACATGGACCGACTTCGTAGTGTCTTCGGAGATCTTGTGAGTCTGAAACCGGAAACGACCGCGGCAATTTCTCAAACCATGAGAACCAACCTCGCCGGACAATGGCGGGCCATTCGACTTCAGGAAGAAAAACTAACCAATCGACGCGAGCCGGAAGTTCAGGCGGCCGTGTTGGGCGGGTACCAAACGGCTCGTGAGTTGTTGATGGAATCCCTCACAGCACATCCTGATAGCTGGCAATTGAACCTGGCCCTGGCCTGCCTGATGTTTGACGAAAACGCTTACTCGCAATCCGTACAGAAAAGTTCCGAGTTCAGTCATCGACGCGATCGCGCATTCGACCAGTTCCAGTTGGCGGCTGACAAATACGCGGCGGTCGCTGCCGGACTGGAAGAGAAAGACCAATCGACCGAAGTGTATGATTACTGGTTCTACGCCGGTCTGGGCGCCTGTGACCTGGGGTTTATTACGGACAAAACGCTGGCGGATTTGCGACAGTTTCCGAAGATTCGGGAGGCGATCGCCGCGCTGTCCGGCGTATCTGCTGATTTGCATATGACGCGATTTGCCAACAACCTGTTCACGCGCATGAGCCCGATCAAGCCGGAAGTTAAATTCCGTTACCTGCGAGGTGGCTTTGAAGTAGTTGGCGATCACCCGCGTGCCTGGGAAGCCAGAAATCTGTACACCTATTATCGTGACCTGGTGAGCGAGATCAGTCTGGTCGCAGAAATCGATGGCGCCGATGAGATCGGTCGCGACCAGACTTTTGGTGTTTACGTGAGCATCGGGCACACCACGGAAATTGAACGTGAATCGGGGGGGTTTGGAAAGTACGTCCAGAACCAGACCGGTATGATGTACGCCTACAACTATGGACGTCCTACCGAAGACTATCGCGACAAGTTCACCGATTCGGTCCGGCAATCACTGGAGGAACACTTTGAAGTCCTGAACGTGACTTTTGAAAGCCCCGACACGATGCAGTCGCGTCCCGCCGCTCAACCTGGCTGGCGCGTTACGCCATACGCTTATTTGTTGCTCAAACCGCGGGGGCCCGAAGTCGACCGAATCGCATCGCTGAAACTCGATCTCGATTTCCTGGACACGTCCGGTTACGTCGTAATCCCGATCGAATCCCCTCCCTTTCCCATCGATGCGACGTTCAAAAAGTCAGTGCTACGACCTGTGTCGAACGTTCACGTCATTCAGACCCTGGACGAGCGACAGGCGGCTGATGGCAAATTGATTGTTGAGATCACTGCGACCGCCAGCGGACTGGTGCCGGACATCGATCAATTGATTGATGTGAATCGGGAGGGATTCGAAGTCGTTAATGTTGATGATCAAGGTGTATCGCCATCCCAATTTGATCCCGGAAGTGACAAAATCCAGATCTTGTCGGATCGAAGCTGGTCGATCGAGTATTGCGCCTCCGACTCGGAAACGCCCCCAACCGAGTTTGTCTTTGCACCATCCTTGATTCCCGATGCGACATTCAAGTTCCAGCGGTATGTGGATGCCGATCTGATTGAAACCGGAGCGACCATTGGTCTTGAAAAACACTACGGTGCCGTTGGGACTAATTACTGGATTTGGCTGTTGCCCGTCGGGATTTTAATGGTCTTTGGTGGCGCGGCGGCATTCTGGTTTCGCGGACAGAAACGACCGGAAGAGACCAGGCGTTTCCAGATGCCCGAAGATGTCAATCCGTTTTCCGTATTGACATTGTTGCAATCGATCAGGGAACGAAATGGAATCAGTTCGGAACAGGCAGACGAATTGCAGCAGTCAATTAAACGCATCGAGAAGTTCTACTTTAGCGAATCCGATCGACCTGAAAAATTCGAAGGGCTCGAAGAATTGGCAAGTACCTGGGTGAGCCGGGCAAAGTAGCGCGAATTATTGCAAAACTGGAATTTCGACAGGATTTACAGGATCGACAGAATAAAGAAATAAATGGTCGAACGGAACCAACTCTCTTTCCATCGAGCGCCGCCCGATCAGGTAAAATCATGTTGATCCTGTCAATTTTTTGTCCGTCGGGCATTCCCTTCGCCACTCGGAGTTTAAGTCTGGTTCGATGAGACCAAACGACATTCCTTCTTGCCATTACGAAATCCAGGCAGCAATCGAAGTCTTCGTGAACGGCTTTGCCCAGGCGAAAAGCCGAACGCATCCGTACGAAATTGCGCGAATCGGCCCGCTGTGGCGGATGCGTGACGTGGCGCGAACAAACGGCGACGAATACCGCAAGGAAGAATGGATCGCCTATGATGTGCCTCCGCAATTGGCTCATGAGAAGGCGCGAGCGGGAACACGCGGCCGGTATTTCATTTGTTCAATAAGCGAAGACGACGATACTGGCAAAGAACTCAAGGATGCCTACAAGAGCCTTGGGTATCGGCTGATCGTGACGGAGCCGTTTTTTCGGCATCGGCTCAAGCGTGTTCCCCGCTTTCAGGCCGATGTTCGGATCGAGTTGATGCGGACTACGGAGCAAGCGAACCTGTTGGCAAAAGCAACACGCAATCGACCGCAATTACCGGATCCGAAGTTTCGACAGTACCTCGCCATGAAAGGTGACGAACTCGTCGGCTGGGTTCGTAGCATCGAAACGCCTGCGGGCAACTGGTGTTCCAGCATGCACGTTCGTCCCGCCTGTCGCCGGCAAGGGATTGGCAAGGCACTCCTCGAAAAAATGCTGCGCGATGATCGCAAGTACCGCGTGACGCAAAACGTATTGCTCGCGTCACACACCGGTGCCCTCCTCTACCCCCTCGTCGGCTACGAGCGCATCGGTACTCTTTCAATTTTCGCTCCGAAAAAGAAAAGGTAGTCGGTTTCCGAAAATCCGAATTCGGGGATCCGTTCTTATGAAATAAAATCAAAAAAGGCTTTCAGTTTTTCGTCCGGATTGGAGAACAGCAGCGAAGTGGAGAAAATCAACTCATGTGATTGGAATAAAGTCAATTGATGACGTCCTTCGGACCATGAACACGAAGGGGTCACAGCAATTAGCCGGTGGTCGAGCGCAGCGAACACCACCGATAACCGGTTCGGATTCGATAAGAGCTGCTATGTAATACAAATGATTCAATCGAATTTGAATTGAGCAATTGAATATCTGAATTGAACAATTGAATATGAAGTTGCATGTCCTCTAACCCGAAGGGTTCGCAGCAATTAGCCGGTGGTCGAGCGCAGCGAACACCACCGGTAACCGGTTACCCCCTCATCAAAGCATCCTGAAGGGATGCCAGCGACAATTGCCAAAAGTATTAACATGGGTTCAACATTTATCAGCCTGCATTGCCACATCGTATTTTCGACAAAACATCGAAGGCCCTGGATCGACGTCGCCTGGCGACAACGGCTTCATGAATATCTGGGGGGCACCGTAAACGGGCTCAAGGGTTTTTCGCAAGGCGTTGGCGGAACGAATGATTATGTCCACTTGCTGGTTGGTCTCACGTCAACGCATCGACTTTCAGACTTCATGCGCGAACTAAAAAAATCATCGTCAGGCTGGGTTCACGAAAAGATGGGCGTTAAGGAATTTTCATGGCAAGAAGGGTATGGCGTGTTTTCTGTAAGCCCAACGTCGCGAGGCGGTGTAAAACAATACATCGCAAACCAGGAAGTCCATCATCGCAAGCTGACGTTTCAGGAAGAACTTGGCTGGTTACTTCAGCAGGCGGAAATCGAATACAATCCGAAATGGCTGGATTGACAGCGCTGGCATCCCTCCGGGATGCGCGAGGTGGGTGTGACATGTGTACCGGTGGTGTCGCTGCGCTCACCCACCGGCTAATGGCTGGCATCCCTCCGGGATATGGACAACTACAAACTGCGAAACAGTTCAAGCTTGCGCATCGCTCGATGGTATTCGCGCAGTTCAGTGCTAGGGCGCAAATTAACCGCTCAATTGCGTTTTCTTTTTCTTTTATTCGTACTTTATTTTAAACCGTCGCGACCTTGACGCAATGAATGGGTGGCAGTGAATCGAACAGGCATTCCCAGGCTTCGCCACCGTCGCGGCCGATCCAGAGTTGACCCGTCGTTGTGCCAAAATAGAGCGCAGGTGACTTGACCTCGTCGATAGTCATCGCATCACGCAGGATGGTGAAGTACCCGTCTTTCTTGGGAAGTCCTGTGGTCAGTCGCTTCCATGATTTGCCACCGTTGGCACTTCGCCAGACCGCAGGCCGGGCGTCGGGACAGGTGCGCGTCATTGGTTCCAGAGGGACGACATAAATCACGTCCGGGTCATCCGGATGAACAACGATCGGGAACCCGAAATCGGAAGGGAGCCCTTCGGCGATGGACTGCCATGTATGACCGTAGTCGTCGCTTCGCAGCACACCGATGCCTGGTCGATCCTCCCAACCACCGTGATTTTGCATATACAACCGCCCAGGCGCGTCGGGATGCCGGGCGATCTTGTGAACGCACTGCCCGAACTCCGGATAAGGATCGGGGACGAAGCCGGCACCGACCCCGTTGTTGGATGCAGTAAAGGTTGAGCCACCATCTTCGCTCATGTAGTGGCCACCCGTCGAAATGCCCAGGTGCATCCGGTTTCCATCGCGAACGATCGTGTGCATACACAAGCCGCCGTTGCCAGGTTGCCATTGTCGCGCGTGTCCGTGGTTGCTGATTCCGCCCACCATCTCCCATGAGTTCCCGGAATCGTCGCTGTGGAACAGTGCGGCAGGCTCGACGCCGCACCAAAGTTCTTTTTTGTTGTCGCCTGGTTCGAGCGACCAGATATTGGCAAGGGCCCGACCATCGTCAGCGGGAAACATTGGGGCCGACTTCGTTTCTTCGAATTTTTTTCCCACATCCTTTGAACAAAGCACTTTCATTCCGAAGAACGCATTGCAACTGGAAGCGAAAATGCGCGGTGTGCCGCCACGCGTATCGATCAAGGCAGAATAGACGGCCACGCCCGCCCCAAATGGACCACGCAGCTCAAACTTGCGCCGGTTTTTGGATCCTTCGGCAACAAACAAGCCCTTCTTCGTACCCACACAAATCACAATTCGATCGGACATCGACTATCCTCCGGAAACGGACGGGAAAATGGAAAGTATATCACCGGCAGAAAGTGCGGTTTCCAGTCCGCCATTGTCGCGCTTGGGAATCAATTCATCATTGACAAATACATTGACGTGTCGACGCACCGTCCCCGACTCGTCGCAGACGCTGTTGTAAAGTTGCGGATAATGGAGCGACAGCAAACCGAGCGCTTCGCGCACCGTCGCCGCTTCCACTGCCAGATCATCCTGGCCGTGACAGTAATTGCGAAGTGCCGTCGAAAGTTGAATCGTAATTGCCATCGGCAGATTATCGTCAAAATGGGACTGCAACTGCAAGTAAGTCTCAGTAAACTTTCACCCAAAATCCGGTCATTGCAATTTGCTGCAACGGGAAGTACTGAATCGACGTCCTCGTTATACAAAAAAGCCAGGCTTTGAATGAGCCTGGCTTGAATATCGTTGAAGTTTGCGACTGGAGTTCCTGCAGTCGACGGTTACCGCAAGGCCCCGCTCATGACCATTCCGCTCCCGACCCAAACCGAGATTACCTGGCCGCTGTTCATAACGGGTACAGCATTTCCGTTGGTGGTGTCAAAATCGACTTTGGCAAATCCAAGCGCGTCGATCCTTCGAGCTGCCAGAATTACGCCATTGTGCCGGATGGTGATAACCGTTCCGGGGGCTCCATCTTGCAATTCGAACGTGAATTTCCGGCGAGCGTCTCGTTGCTCGTACTTTGCTACTGCCTTTGTACGGCCGGCTGACATAGTTGCTGCCAGCCTGATTCGGTTCCCGCCACTTTGTGCCATCGCCGGAACGGCATGACCAGCCAACAACGCCATCCCAACTACTGCCAATGCTAAACTGAAAAAATTTCGACGTGTGAACATGTCCCGAACTCCCAAAAAAAGAAAAGTTGTGGCCGATTGGAAAAGCTTCCCTGTTCTGCCGGCCTTTGCACAAATATTGTTACCCGCTAATCAGAGCGAGAAGGCACTTCGAAATCCGCCAAAGATTTTTTGGAATCCCGGGATTCGTTTTCTTTTCGTGGGGCGAGAGTTTTTGTAATTCACCGAGGCTGTCTCGAACAGAATCGACGGACCAGCCTGCTAATCAACGAACCCGATTCCGCTATTTATTCACTCGACTTGTGCGACCCAGGTCTGATGTCTGCAAGTGTTTGAGTGAGTCAATGAGTTGAGCCATGTCCGGGAAGCGACAAGCCGGATCCTTTGCCAAACATCGATTAATGACTTCAGCAAATTCATCAACAACGTCCGAATTCAATGACTGAATTGAAACGGGCACATCCTGGATCTGGGCAACGAGTGTTTCAACAACCGAGAGCCCGGCAAACGGCAACTTACCAGCCAAAAGATAATAGGCAACAGCTCCCAGACTGTAGATGTCCGAACGTGCGTCCAGTTCGTATCCACGCGCTTGCTCGGGAGACATGAATGCTGGCGTCCCAACAATCGTTCCGTCGATCGTAAGTTGATGAATCGCGGAATCTCCCGGAAAGATCGGTTTAACCAGCCCAAAGTCAAGCAATTTGATGCGATGCGGTTTTCCCGAATTGCACAAAAAGATATTGCTTGGCTTAACGTCCCGGTGCACAAGTCCACTCCGATGCAGCGCTTGAAGCGCCTCGGCCACCTGAAACAAGATGTCCAGCACTTGCGAGACCGGCAAGGCACCGTGACTCCCGACAATGCGGTCAAGGTCACTGCCATCGAGGTACTCCATTACGTAATAGAATACGCCGTCGTCCGTGTACCCAAAATCAAAAATCTGAACGGAATTTGGATGAGACAGCCCGGCGAGCACTTGCACTTCCCGTTCGAACCTGGCAAATAGTTGTGGATCCCGACTCCATTTCGGGTGCATCAGCTTGATCGCGCAGCGAGTATTCAAAACCTGGTGCTCTGCCAGGTAGATTTCGCCCATACCCCCCGAGGCGATTTGCTTTATCAGTCGATACCGGCCGAGTTTGCCAGAACGCAGAACTTGCTGATGTACCAGCTCCAGGCGACGCACGCCGTAAACCGCGATCGCGGCAGCCGTTGCCATCCACAGAATCATTTGCAACAGGAAAGAGCGAAGAAATGGAATGTCAACTCCATACAACAACAAGGCGGCAGTCAGTGAAATTATTACCGGTACAATCGCCATGCCGCTGACAATCATCGTGCAACGCTTCCAGCCGCTGGGCACCAGCGTACCGTAACCAACAATCAACGCAAAAAACGGAAGGCTCCAGGAACTGGAATAGTGAAACAGGGCGTGATCCCCCTCTTTCATTGGCAATACCAGTTCAAGGTCAATAAACAAGTCCGACGCTAAACCGCAACCGAGCTCCATCAGCATCAATCCAAACAAGACGACTTCGAGAATGCGTAGTACAGAAAGGTCAATTTTTCGAAAGGCGAACAGGAATGTCGTGATTCCGATACAAATCAGAAGCTGGCAGGCATTCAGCCATTTGAGCCAATTGCCTTCCAAAAATAGTGCAACTTTGTTTCCAGGATTCAATACGGCCAGAATGGCAAAATACAACAGGCAGATAGAAAACGTGAGACCGATAAACCGGAGTCTGTGGCGAAGTAACGTCTCAACAGAAGTTGGTCCACCCAGTTGACCACTTGTCAAATTCGCAACAAGGTCGGGGTGGGTCGATTCAGCGGAAGATGGCTCCCAACCGGATTCAGAGGGCATCGACAACGATCGCTCGATGGACCCGTCGCGCAGAACGGGCCAGTGATAGGTTTTGATTCCGAACTCGCGTTGGTAATCGGATGGGGACAGCGTTTCACCCGAATCGATTCGAGTTCGATAATCTTCAAAATAAATCCGGTCACAGCAGCGAGAATTAGCAAAGACAGTCGGGAACAGCCGTTTATATTCCTCCAGAAAATACGAAAAACCGTGCTGTTGGGATAACTCAATATCGACCCGGATCAATTCGGTAACGATGTCCGGATTCTGGTCCAATGTGTTGTGGGGAAGATAGTCTGAAATATTTGGGCGGAAATCTGACGAAAATGCGGCTTCAAACGACGCCACAGTTTCATCCAAATCCCGATCGGACATAGGACAAAGTCCCCCTTGCGACCTTTGCTATTACGGCGCTTCTGACTATTCGATAAATGTGAAATCCGTCCTGAAACGACATAGCGAACAGGTAATCGGCCACCATTACCCATTTCCCGGAAATGGCAGGATTTCGTGATTCCCTGAGTCTAAAGGCGGGCGACAGTTATGGCAACCGAGCAACAATCGGCGTAGGGATTCATCCTTTAGAAAAGCAAAAGCGGGCTTGTCCGAACATGAGTTCAGGGCAATCCCGGAACCAGTGTTATCCGATTTCGACAGATATGCTTATTTCAAAACATCCCGCAATTTCTGGCGGTCGCGGGTGTCATTTCCGGCCGGGAGAATGATGGCCGATGCCCGCACTTTCCGGAAAGACGAAGGCCCCGGTTTGGCGGGCACGGTGGGCACATTTACCGCGAGCCTCCAAATCGATGGAGTGGCAAATTTCAATATGGACGGCGGGGGGAGGTACCAGGTTGGTGGTGGGTTTGGCAGTTGGTACCGCCGAGTAAAATCCAATGAAAAACACCAGCTGGAACTGACAACATTTAACGAAAACAAATTTCACTGGAAACGAATTCGCTATTCCGTTACTGATCAATGGCTGACGATTCATGCGGATGTGGAAATGGTTCAAGGTGGACGAGGACATCGCGGAGGTTTGGGAAATTGGCGAGTAACTTGTCCTTGACTCGATGGCCGATACGATGCCCTTCCGCAACGGTGAGGTACTGTTCGACTTCGATGTGAATGTCGGCAAAATACTCCAGACCCGATTTTCGTACCCAGAGTGTTTCGACGTCTTCGACTCCTGGAACCTCCAATGCCGCGACCCGGATGCGACCTACGAATTGCGGGTCCGCTTGTACATCCATCAGTTCATTCGCACTGGAGCGGAACAACCGGATTCCTGACCAGATAATCACAACGACAACGACCAACGAAGCGGCTTCGTCGGCCCAAATATATTGCTGGCCGCCGAATCGGATTATTCCCAATCCGATCAATGCGGCCAGAGCACAGAGTGCATCGCTACGGTGATCCCAGGCGTTGGCAATGATGGCCGCTGATCCAGTCTGTCTGCCGACCCGGACCTTGTAATGAAACAAGCTTTCTTTGATAAAGATATTCGCCCCGGCAATCCACAGTGTCCAGGCAGGCGGAATGCTGTGTTGAAGGTTTAACCTCTGGAGGGCCTCCCAACCAACGAATAGTGCCGAAATAATCACCAACAAGGCGACATTGGATGCTGCAATCCCCTCCGCACGGGAATGACCGTAGGGATGTTCCGGGTCAGCCGGATGTTGGGCTACCCGGAGTGCAAAAAGCACAACCACGGTCGTCACGACATCCCCGAAAGAATTGACCGCATCAGCAATAAGGACAAATGAATTTCCAATGATCCCGCCAATGAGTTTGATAACTCCCAGCAACAGATTCGCTACAAGCCCAAGAATCGCTGCATGGGTTACTGCCTTGTAGAGTTCTGATACGGGCCTGCTACCGGACAATTTTTTTTACTTTCGTTGGGACGACTCGGCAATGGCTCGCCAGTTAAGGTAGTTTACCAGAAGTTTGACAACCGTGACGGAGCGGAAGGGAGAGTTCGAGGAAGGTCAGTCTCGAAACACAGGGATCGAAACCAGGGCCGCGGACAGGGGGCTTATCGCCAGGATCAGCGTTGTCGCAATCACCATGCCGTTTCCAAAATTTAATTCAGAATGGAAAATAACCATCTGCGACAGTGCGATGCCAACAATTGAAAGTGGCACGAATAACATTCCCGTAAATACAACATCGCGACTGCCGAACCTGGCTGATCGACAGGCCCGAATCTTCCAGCCAGTGCGTTTTAGAGGCGCGAACGCAAACATTAATCCTGTAAATGCGCTTTGTGCCGGGCATATGAAAAGGGATATCAAAAAAAGACCGGCGAGTTCGGCCAACGTTAGCCGATGCCGGTGCTGTAGTCCCAGGCTCGCCGCCAACTTCGGTCCAGCAATCGCCAATACCACACTCCCAATCAGTAACAAGGTCGTGGCATCCTGATCGGATTCAAAAACAGCTTCACCATTCATGATCAACGCTGCTGAACAAAACAAAAGCATTGTGGCCATCAACGGGAGTAAATAGTTGAGAATTCCCATCGTCAAATACCAATTGACGGCCAGGGGCAGTCGTTCACAAGTGAGTAACTTCGCCCACTGCGCATTGCCTCGCTGCCATCGTAATTCCCGATCGATGAATCCATCCATGGTGTTTTCAGGCAACTCAATGGTTGTAACATTTTGAGTATGTATGCAGTGACGTCCATTGCGGGCCAGTAAGGCCGCTTCCACGTAGTCGTGCGAAAGGAATTGTTGTGGAATCTGTGTTGCATACACTTCCGTCAAATCGCTGACACGCAACAACACGTTGTGTCCGTAGCTGGGGAGTTGAGAACCGAGGATACGCTGGTTGAGCGGCGAGTAATAGTTAGCGGCGATCCGGGCATTTAAATGCTGTGACCATCCCAAAATCGAATCGTAATCCGGAATGTGGATAGAACATTGAATCATGGACAATTGCGGGTTCAGCAACATCGCAGCGACCAATCGATCAATGGGATCAACGGATCCGCCATGCTGAAGTCTGGATTCAGGGAAACACGAATCCGCGTCAAGAACAAACAGAAAATCAAATGCAACTCCCTCTTGATTCAAAAACAGGTCGATGCTGCCCTGCTTGGTTCGCATAGGTCCGGGCTTCTGCCGATACTCCCGGAATTCGCAGAATTCGCCACCCAGCTCGCGATTTACGCCTCGTATAACGTCCCGTTCCCATTGTGCTGCCGACGCGTGTCCGGGGCTCGTCGTGTCAGTGTCAAATAATACGATCAGCCGGGCATCACATCGCGCGCATAGTACTGCTTGTCTGGCGATTTGACAAAGCCGCCCGTGCATCGCTGTTCGATCGGCACGGGTGGCCGCCTCATTGTTGGCCGGCATGATCAGGGCCACACGCGGTTGCTGATGCAATATGAGCGATTCATAATCCGGCTCAAGCCTTGCGGGGACGAGATCGACCGCCTCTCGTCGCAACAAACGATCGACAGTCCACAAGATTAGACACGCCAGTTCAATGGCTGTGCTGAAAAGTGTTGCAACACCAAACACCAGCCATGCGATACGAATCCATGAAAACTCGGTGTTGCGAGTTCCCAGGTCCAGAAAGGCTGCTCCGAGGATCGCAAAAATGACGGCAACGAGTAGAGTAGCAACCTTGAGTCGATTCATCGAGTTACCAGTCCATCATCCATCACCTTGACGCTCACCGCAGTACATGGCAAAACCGGGTCGCCTTGCAATTGAACCACATAGTTGCCGGTTGGGGATTGCCAGTAATCAACGCAGGGTAACCGCTGACCGTTTGTCGCGGCAAGATATCGGCGCGTTCCCGGCTGACACGATCCTGGCAGGTAGATCAGAATACACTGGTCTGGCGAAGTCACTTCCACCAGTTCTTCTCCAGCCGTCACAAACTCGTTTTCACCATGAATCAGACGGGAAACAACGCCACGAATGGGCGACCGGACTTGATGTTGGGCAATGATCGCCTCTAGTTGCTCGATACGATCGGTTTCCGCGTCCCGATCCGCTTCCAACGACTGCACAACGAGTTGTGCCTGTTCATACACCACCCGCTCGTTTTCCAGGGACTCCTCCGCAATTGCCTGGCTGTTCCTGAGTTTCTGCGCCCGTTCATATTTTGCCAGACAGTTCCGGGAATGCAGTTCCGCAATCCGAATTTTTGTCTCAAATGACCGCCGTGTGTTTTGGTGCACCTGCATCTCTTCACGAAATTGAACCGTATCAAGTTCGGCCACGATCTGGTCCTTATCAACAGTGTCTCCGCAAGAAACGTTTAAATCGCAGATTAACCCGGATTGTGCGGCACGCAAGCGCTTGTGCTTTGGGGGAAATGACATTCCAACGACGGTCAAATCCTGAAGCAATTCACTGTCCTTGTCGTTTGCCGCAGTCTGCTGCACGTCTTGGACATGCATCACGACCGGTGTCACCGTTTGTCTGGATGTTGACGAATCAAATTGATTTACGAAGTCCGTTCCGTCCGAAATCTCGCCTTGATCACCAGGCCTGGCACCAGCCAACGTCATGCCATACGGAAAAGCGCTAAAACTCGTACGCAACTGCAACCCGCCTGTTGTATCAGGTACCTGTCGCGTTTTTTGACCGACATTCGATCTTGTAACCGTGTACTTTTTCTGGCCCTCTGAAGTGTACAAACTAATATCGAATGTTTCGCGCCGTTCAAGTGCAGTTGCATTGGCTGATTCTGTTTCAATTTCGAGAAAGAGTTGCGATTCCCGGGGCACTATTTCCAAAACTACCTGATCTCGCGACACGGTAATATGTTGACAGGATCCCGAGCGGGTAACCCAGCCAGATACCGGCGCAACAAGTTGACATAGATTCAATTGAGTCTTCAACTGATCGTGCCGCAATTGGGCCTGTAACAGCCCCTCGTTGGCTGCTCTGATTTCTTTCAATATGTCATTGCGACGTTCGGGGGTGTCGACCTCGATCAACTGCAGTTCCAATCGCAACATTTGTTCGCTCAAGCTAACGATTTGCGATGATTCTATGGCGACCGCATTGTTTAAATCAAGCGAAGAGATCCGGCCAAGTGTTTGGCCTTCTACCACCGTTTGTCCGTCAATTACCCCTTCGTGGCGGCTAAACACTCCGTTGGCGGGTGATGCCACTGGACAACTCTCGTCAGAGCAAACAACAACACTTGTATTGGAAAAATCGAGCCTGAACCAGTTGGTGATCGGTACATAAACAAAGCAGGCAAGCGTTGTTACCAAAAGTCCAAGCAAACCAGTCCAATAAACAATCGTACGCGCTCTGGTGATCATTTTGACTTTACTTGTTTCAGAATTGTGATTGAAATTGTTCGGCAGCGCTTGAAAATGCCCAAAATTCATTGGGGAATATCGAGAGCGATGGCAGGCCCTGAATCGCAAAAAATGATTCGTGGCAGCCTTTCCGCAATCAGGCATCTTCCCTGCCAGGTGGCTGTCGGATATTTGATGGAAACCTCCCGAAGCGTATCTGAACAAAGAGCGAAATGCAGTGCGGGCGTCCGCCGAATAATCCCGGAATTTTCGAATGTCGACGCGGGGCCTGCTTGACGACGGTCGTTTGCGACTGGCGAAAGTGAAACATCCCCGGGCAGAAACTGGAACGATTTGCGCAAGTTGATTGCGTCGCCACGAGAATCGCAAGAAAATCGAGGTTCCCGATTAGAGGGTCAGCCCAGTGAAAAAAGCAACCGCAATTTTCAATCAGGAACTTGCCACTAGTCCCGGGTAGGCCGGTGAGTTGATTCCCGACAGCTTGTGGAGATCCGAGCCGGGCAATGAAAGGAATCCAGGCCGGGTGCTGCACTGCGGAGAAAAATCCTGCATCGTTCCGCTGAGAAGGCTGCCGACCTGAACGGTCGTCTTGTTGGTGATTTCCGGGAAGGAGTCAGGCAACATCAAGTCGCGGATGTCATGCATGCGGTTGGAGAAATCGACTTGACCCCGTCCACGGTCGTCGATGGTAATTTCGCCAATGTTGATACCGCCGACAAGAATTTCGTGCGTTTGACCCGGGGTTGCCTCACGGACGTGAACACGAAACTTGTGTTCAAGAAACCCCCCGTCCTCAAGTTCCACTTCGAAACGAGCACCGCCTCGGGCTGACGTTGCTCCAAAAAGGCCTCCCTGGAAATGATCTTCATCACAGGATGTGCCGCGACCGTTGGGCCCAAGATTCGGAATTTGTGTGAAAGTACCGGTAACCAGGTTTTCAATTCGCACAACGGAACCGGCATGAATTTCCGGAAAGCCTGCCGGGAATGGGAGCTCATCGAAGTTTGGATCGGTTGACAGTTCCAGTTCGCCGCGGCCATCGGATTCAACCTGAATTTTGCCGACGTTCACGTCATCGACATACACGTTGAGCAACTGCCCAGGTGCCGTGTCACGAATGCGAACGCGAAATTCTGTCTTGAGGCCTCCATCTTCCGGATCTTGTTCCAGTTTGACATCGCCACGGACACCGTTGCTGCCAAACATGTCAAACTCGACTTCGCCATACCTGATCGAATTGTCTGTGGAGTCGTTAAAGCCGCCAACGGTTGCTTCCAGGATATTGCCCACCTGGATTTTTGAACCCAGATGAACATCGGGGACCCCGTCGGCGAAAGGCAACTCATCAGATGAAGGATTCGTTGAAAAGTCGAGACTTCCTCTTCCCAATGCATTGACAACCAATGTTCCTAATTTCGTACCGTCGACAAAAAAGTCGTGTGACGAACCAATATCGGCGTTTCGAATCCGGACGCTGATTTCGAATTTCCAGTAACTCGGCGACCGTTCAAATTCGAACTCGACGCGACCAGCTTCATCGCCTGGTCCAGTCAATGCGACATGGAGTTCCCGCTCCTGCACTTTGGTCACTGAATCTCTTGCTGTGAACAAGTTGGTCCCCCCATTCAAACGGGTCGATGCCCAGGCAAGTTGCTGGTAAGTCCCGTAGTCGAGCAACTCGAATACGCTTTGCGCGCCCATAAGTGACCGCAAGTTAAAATGCGGATTGTCATCGCCCAGATACTCCAGGTGGTGAATGCGTCGTCGAGTTGTTTCGCGGTCCATTTCAATTGTCATGGGACTTCTCCGAAGAATAAAAAGTGAAAAGAGCTAGCCCTGGCTGCCGTTCTGCCAGTTTTGATACCAGTACCAAAGGTTCAGGTCGTCCAGGGGCGGGGGAGGCGGAGTTCCCGGCGGGATCGTCACATCACCACCATTCACGAGGATAAATGGGTCGACGGTGTGAATGTCGCCTGGATAGCAAAACTCCGGTGAAGTCGGCGAGCAATGAGGAAACGGCATGTTCGCCGGATTGATCAGTTCCGGACCCATTGGGTCAGAGACATTTTTGCCCTGGATCTGGTAATTGAGCACGAAACCATTGCCTGCCGGGATCCATCCAGGAGGAAAAGCAAGTTCAATTTGAATGGAATAACTTCCCGGTTTCAGCACAACGCTGTTGGCGCTTCGAAACTCGCCAGGCCTTGTTGCTCCCCGCCATACGACTCTGCCCGCCTTGTTGTGAATTGTCATCCAGACAATACCTGTCGACAGCAATGGGTTGCGACTGGCCTGGATACCAAGATGAAACATCTGAGTTTCTGCGACGTACAGTGCATGTTGCAGTTTGCGATTGCTATTCGAAAGCTCACCAGATCCCAAAACGTCCAGTACATAAGGATCATTTCCAAACGACAGATCCAGTGAGTAGTTTCCGGTGTCAAACCCTTTGCCGGGCCGATCTGCGATTACTGAGACGTAGTAATCGGAGTTTCCCTGGACTCCGTCGACTTGCAGGATGTACCTTCCGTCGCCACGGGCAATGACCCGTTTTTGCAGGACCTGAAACGAATCGTTGTGGAACCGCATCCTGGCTACCAGTCCCAATTGCTCCATGGAAACGAGGCTGGCCGTGATCGTCCCTGCACCGTTTGCAAACTCCGGTGTAGTAAACCGGTAATAGTCCTTGTCGATAGCATCGCTGATTCCTGCTTGAACACGGTAGCGGGCTGCCGACAACGAGCCAGGCAGTTGTTCCAGATCAGTGGCTGTTGCCAGTGAGTCGTTGGTGTGCAAGTCGTCGTTGAATCGCGGCGCGGGTTCGGTAAACAGGGTGTGTATGTCAGATTGCTTGAGTTGCGAATAATCCTGTCGGAGAACCGTCTCGACCAACGCGCGATCATAATTCACAGTTCCGTCAAAAGTCGCAACCATGGAATAACTGCCCGGTTGCCTGTTTGAAATTCTCGATGACCTGATCCGTACAAACAGGCTTTCGTCAGCCAGAGCAGGCAATGTTACTGTTAAATCATCGCCGACGGTCGATCTCGATGACCGGTTAAACAACACACGTCCCTGTTCGTTCTGTACTGTAATTTGCGGAGCAAGCAGGCTGATTCCGTCAGACACCACGCGAAAAGTCACGGTGCCGGAATATTCGTTGAGCGGGCGCAGCTCATAATAGTCAGCATCCGTAACTGATTCGATGTCGCCATACACGATCAGGGGAACGGTTCCCTTGAAACTGCCCGGGTTCTTGATGCGAGTTGCATTTGCCAGAGTGTCGTTTCTGTCGTCGGCCACGAGTCCGTCGTACTGGTCGAGTTGCCGCACTCCGTAGACTTTCTGCAAGGCATCAATGTCGTTGGCGGATTGACTAAGGCTGAACGCAGCGGGGTTCATAATATCGTTGGGCCCGGACGAGTGCGCTAGTCCTAATGCGTGCCCCAACTCATGCACAAAAACCGCATAAAAATGATCGACGGAATTAAATTTGGCGTTCGCGTTGAAAAGAATATCGCCAGCCCAGGTACCAACAACGCCACGATCTATGGCAGTGGCTACGGCGTAAACTTCATCGCCTAACGGAATGGCTGCGACCCGAATATCCCCAAATCGCTCGTCCCCTTGTGATAACCCGCTGACACCAAATGCGTCCCCGCTATCGTCGACAAAACCGATATTCAGATTCGACCGGCCAATCCATGATTGAATGCCATCGGTAATCGTTCGCTCCAGATCCGGCAGGCTCATCAGATCCTGAAAGGACTGGAACAGTGAACTTCGGTAACTCGAAACTCGCGTGCCATCAGGAGCAAAACTCAAGGTAAGCCGGTGAGGTGAGAGCCATGCCTCTTGCGAAATCCCGGAACCACCCGGACTTTGGAGAAAGGCACCGACGGAACCGCTATCGAACAGAGGAGATTGCTGTCGCTCAACAAGATTAAGCAGGGGCTGTCCACTCATGGCAATATCTAAAACCGGATATTTGGGGATAGAAGAGATGGTTGACGAGAATCCGTCAAACAGAGAGCTTCGTTGGCGCGCGTCATCCGCCAGGTTTTTTCGAAAAGTTTATTTTTTTGCGTCGATTGCCTGGTTTTGGGCTGAACCCGTTGTATTCAAGGCCGAATTCACGAGTTTTTTTGCCGAGTGCTCCATTTCCTGCCATTCTGTCAACGATTTCAGAGGCTCAATATCAGGATCGGACGCCATGTATTCGAGAATCATGGTCGGATTCTCCACCAATGCCTGGCTCACCAGCCGAAGGGCAATCGCCGCATCCATTGCATCGATTTGCGAAGTCAGTGAATAAATACCAGCCACCCGGTATTTGGTATCAGCATCTTGCCTGATTGCCAGTGCCTTTTCGGCGTCCTTGAGTGCCAGCACACGCGATTTGGCGCGAGCGTGCAAAACGCCGCGAGTTGCGATCTGCGTGGCGTCATTGGGAAACTTCTCGATCAGCTCATCCAGAGTCGCGACGGCTTTTGGCAAATCATGCTTCAATTCCGAATAAACATGGGACAGGTTTTGCAAAGCTGCCTTGGAGTAGGGGTTGATTTGCAGGGCTTTCTGAAAGTCCTCGATCGCCTTGTCCGGAGACGAACTGACCAGCACCGTCCCTCGGGTAACAAAGCTGATGTCGTCTGCCGGTTCTGTTTCCATGAAATGCTGAAAGTCCTCGGCGGCACCTGATCCGTTGCCCAGTTCCCGGCGAACACCCGCTCGTAAAAACCAGATTCGAGAATTGTTCGATCCCAATTGAATCGCCGCCGAATAGGCTTTTTCTGCTTCTTGCCATTGTCCAGTCGCTGCAAGACAAAGGCCGCGATTCAGGATCGCCGCACAGTTGCCTGGCGCAAGTTCGAGGACGCGATCAAATGACTCGATCGCCTTTTGATATTCAAGCCGGTCAAATTTCGTGCGACCCAGAAAATAGTGTGCGAACGATTCCTCAGGTGCAATAGTGGCGGCAATTTCATAACAGGAGCTGGCTTGATCCAGTCGATCGTGAAACCTGAAGATATTGCCGGCTACAATCCACGCCGTGTAGTTCAGTGGAGCGAGTTGGATAGCCTGTTTCGCGATCTCGATCGACGAGAGATCCTGTTGTAACAACCAGGCGGTCATCAGATAATCGTCGGCCGTCCTTGAATTCAGCGAACTTGCCATGGACAATTGATTCATAGCCTGGTCGGCCTGCCCCAGGTCTCGCAACAAAAGGGCACTTTGCAGCTCCAGTGATTTGGAATGCGTGTCCTTGTCAAAAAAGGATCGTGCGATTCTGTTTTCTTCAACAGCCCGTTGCAGCAAGTTCTGTTTGGTGTCGGGGTCAAGTTCGGACTGGGCACTACGTCGCAACGATTCGGCCAGCCAGAAATGAATATTGCGTGCAGTTTGAAGTTCCCGTTGGCGATTTTCGTACGGAAGCAGGGAAAACCTTGTGTTGCCAAGCAGTTGTTCCTTCGTGCTACCTCCCCATTTTTCCAGGAAAAAATTGGCGTTCTTGCTGGCGGTATCGATGTTGGCCTGCTCGCCAGACATGACGCTCAGACCAAGTTCTTCGTGCAGTGCCTGATCCACAAACGCACTGCTGTCTTGCAGCGCCTCCACGCCAGCAAGCCGCGACATTCGAGTCGCCAGTATCCAGCCGAGAGTTGCAATGATCACAAGACTAACAACGCCAACAGACGTCATCGAAGCAAGCTTCGGATGGCGTCGCACAAATTTTCGACAGCGCTCTCCAAGCCCCGACGACCCGGCATGCTTCGGCGCCCGATTGTGCTGATGCAACAACAGGTCATCGTGCAACTGACCGGCGTTCTGGTATCGCAGGGACGGATCTGGCGTAAGGCATTTGTGAACGATGTTGAGCAAATCAGGACTTGCCCTGGATCCCGTTATTGGGTGAGGCAAGGGCCGAGCTTGCCGTCGCTCCGTGATTAACGCCGAAAAATCACGCGAAGTGGAAGCAAGCTTAACCGGTCCCCACGGGTGTTCACCGGTAAACATTTCATACAGAACTACCCCGATGGACCAAATGTCACATCGCGTATCGGACATGTGAGTGCCGCGGTCAAAGCCCTCCATCATTTCCGGTGACATGTATGGCAGCGTTCCACCGATCCAGTCTCCGTTCCGGACATCATCCGTTGCCAATTGCGACAAATGAAAATCGAGTACGACCGGTTCGCCGTCATCAGTAATCAGAATATTTGCAGGTTTGATATCGCCGTGCACAATGCCTTTGCCATGGGCATGTGCCAGACCGTCAGTGATGTTAACGGCGAGGTTGAGCGCGACATCCGTCCAGGAATTATTTTGATTGTTCCAGGGGGAATGACTGCCTGGCGCAACTTGCACGACTTGTTGAAAACCTGTTCGTTCCTGATCGTTGGGAATGGTTTCCAGGACGGAATCGACACGGTGTTTGTTTACCGTAGACAACAATGCCTGGCAGGATCTCAAACAAGCAGGCGGGCGATCGGTTAACTGTTGACTCCAAACGTCATTCAGAATGTCCTTCAGCGTAGCCAGTCCCAGAAACGGCATACATATCGCGTTGCAGTTGTCCCGTTCATGAACGGAAAATACCGGAACGACGTTGCTATGTTGCAATCGTGCCAGGAAAGAGGATTCGGTTGATCGTTGCGTCGTTACCTTGAGACTGACCAGTCGATTGGCCAGGTCTTCCTGTCTTGCAAGGAAGACTTTTCCGCAGGCACCCGTTCCCAACAAACCAATCAGGCGAAATCCGCAAAACGTATCACCGGTTTCCGGCATCATTTTCAATTTGTGGCCAACGAGCGACGAACGAGACGTTGAAAAGGACTGTGCGCTTTCACGTTGTTCGTCGTTGGGCGGCACCCAGCCATCGGTCTTGATTCCATAACGGGACGCATAGTCACCTGGCGTTGGTGTGGCTGATTTCAATCCGGAATCTCCCGAAACTGCCCGACTGCACCTCAATCGATAATCTTCAAAAGCGATTTCGCCAAGCACTTGTTCCGAATCACGCAAGTCCGGGAATCGCCGCAGATAATCATCGAGTTCCAGCGCAATGTGCGCTTCCGATCGCAATTCCATATCAATACGGACAAGCTCGGCAAGCGTCTGCAGGCGCGCGGAACCGGAAAGCCCATCAAGGAATTCGTCCGGGGCAAAACTGCGATCGGCTGCCCAGGAAAGTTCAAACTGCTCAAGGCGTTCCTCCAGCCTGGCTTGAAACAAGGTGTCCACGCCGTCTCGTTTCTGCATGATCATTTCTCCGGGTCAAGTATACGTTCGAGCTGTTGTCGAAAGTTCTGAAGAATCCGTTCCACCGAACGCTTGGCACGACCCGTTTTCCTGGCGATGTCGGCAACTTCGAATCCATCGATACGCATAAGTACGATCGGATGATGTTCCACAGGGAGTTGCGACAACAACTCGTTGATCGTCAATTTCAGATGAAGCAGTGAAATCTCGTGATCATTCGAACCCGGTTCATTCGCCGTAGAAATTTCATCCAACGATCTTGTTCGATTGACATCGCGTTTGGCGGTTCGGTTTTTCGTGCCTGTAGATCGGATCTTGTTCAACGCGATGGCCAGCATCAACCTCCACAAATCGTCACCGCCAAGCACATCGTATTGCCCTGACGACGCCCGTCGAAAAAACGTTCGAAAAACGGACTGGACAATCCCCTCGCGATCGGACTGCAGGGCGACGTCACTGTAGACCATGCGGTCTGCCAGTTTCAGCAACCGTTCCGCATAACGAACGTACAGTGCCGTTGCGGCATCGTCTTCGCCATCCCGGAACCGTTTTACCAGCGACTGATCAGTCATATCGGCAAAGTCAGGCTCTGTCTCGTCTGCGTTATCGTTCATCTGTCCCATGAGGCGAATTGACACGATTCCATACCGTCAGGTTAACGTCGTGGGGCGAACAATGCAAAAAACCTGAGTGGACTGACGAGGTCCACCCAAGTTCGAGTTCTAACAATTATCCGGCGAATTTTTTAGAAAGCTGCCACCCTGGATGGGCCGGAATATTTTTATCCGCCAAGTAGCCTTGATGTTTGTAACATTGGAATTCTTTCTCGCTGAAAAGCACCTTGAATCGCAATCAGTGCTGGAATGCGCATTTGAAGTCCAGTCTTCGCCCACTGTTAAGAGAGTCCGAAAAAGCTCCGGTACCCGCCAAAAAAATTCTTTGTTGGTTTGTGCGATAATTGCCACGAATTGTTTTGAAATGGGCAATAAAGCGGTCACGCCGGTATTTCACGGGCGGTTTGTTCCAGGAATGGTAGTACTCGGGACTCCGCTATACGACGTTGCCGGAACCCATTCGTCGGACGAGGATGGTGACTCCGACTGCGCAGGAGGCTGCGATTGCGGCCGAGATCATGGCCGACTGGTAGTTTCCAAAAATGATGTTTCCTGTCATGGGCAAAACACTGTAAACAATTCCGGCTGCCAAAAAAGCACATACGATCGAGGTGCCGAGGTTGCGGTCGACATCAACATGGGGACATTGTTTGGCAATCGGCTTCCAGCCGGGACCACCCGGTCGGGCCAATCGATAAAAGGCCATTAACTTCTCGGGCGATTCAGCCGGCGTGACGAATGTCACGAGTATCCAGCAAGCGATCGATGCAAACGCGACGTACATAATTTTCACTTGTGACGATTCGACAAAAACGACTTCGGTTCCTATCCCTGGCGTACCGTTGATGCCGATCAACAGGAAAAAGACCAACGATGCGACCATCGCCGAAATCTCGGTCCATGCGTTAATCCGCCACCAGAACCAGCGTAACATGAATACCGCGCCGGTTCCTGCACCAAGGGCGAGCAGGATATTCCAGATCGCATCGATGGATTTTTCACGCATCAGCCAGGCAGCAATGCCTCCGGCGACCAGCACCAGCACCGAAGCGACACGCGAAACCCAGGCGTAATGCCGATCGCTTGCATCGGTTTTAATGAACCGCTGATAGACATCGCGAACGAGATAGGACGCGCCCCAGTTCATTTGAGTACTGATGGTCGACATGAATGCCGCAAGAAAAGTAACAAGCATCAGTCCGACAAGACCCGGCGGTGCAATGTCACGAATCACCATCGGATAGCCCTTGCCCGGATCGAAGTTCTTGTCGGCGAGATAGTTTTCCCGAAGTTCCGGATACATAACCAGTGCCGCGAATCCCACGAGAATCCATGGCCAGGGTCGGAGACAATAATGGGCCAACTGAAACCAAAGCGTCGCCAGCAAACTATGTCGTTCGTCGCGGCAGGACGCCATCCGCTGCACCACGTAGCCCCCGCCACCTGGTTCCGCGCCCGGGTACCAGGTGGACCACCATTGCATCAGCGCCATGATCAAAAACGCATGCAAGGGCATCCAGGCGCCTTCGCCTCCAAGTTTGGGGAAATAACTCAGGGCTTGTTCGCCGTTGGCGAATTGCGAAGTGACTCTTTCGCGCATCACGTCAACGCCACCGACATGGTTTACGGCAACAACCGCCAGGACAATGCAACCAAACATGGCCAGCACAAATTGCATTACGTCGGTCATCGCAACTCCCCACATTCCGGAAACGGTCGAGTACACCCCGACAACTGCGAGGCAACCGATCAATAGCCACCACTCCCCTGACTGCGAATCAATGACCCCTTCGAAAATGGTTTGCTGAAAGAATGTGAGCATCGCCTTGCATACCCAGCCGATAATGATCGCGTTGATGAGCATCGAGACATACACGCTGCGAATCGCCCGAAGGGCTGCTGCCGGTGCACCGCCGTAACGGAGTTCGACCAGTTCGACATCGGTGATGACCCGGGTTCGTCGCCACAGCCTCGCATAGACGAAAACGGTGAGCATGCCTCCCAGTGCAAAGGCCCACCAGACCCAGTTCCCCGCCAGGCCGTCCTTGATAACGATACCGGTGACCGCCAGTGGCGTATCGGCCGCAAACGTTGTGGCAACCATGCTCGTCCCGGCAATCCACCAGGGAAGCGATCGACCCGAGACGAAATATTCCTCAAGACTTTGGCTGGCTTTTTTTCCGTAAATGAATGCCAATCCAAGTGTCAGCACGAAATAGCCAACGATAATAATCCAGTCGATCGGTGCAAGAGTCATCAGGGCTACTTTGAAACAGGCGTGATCACTTGTCAGTTTGGTCGTCGGTGGCCAGGGGTCTGACCCCTTCGAATTCACGATGGGAACGGTTACTTTTTTTCGTTAGTGGCGGCGGGCGCATCGATGGCCGGAGTCGCCGGCTCCAGCGCCTCGAGTTTTTGTTTGGCAAAGGCCAAAGCCTTTTCTGCCCGTTCCACCGATTCAGTATTCTGTTTCAATTGATATTCGGTGACCAGCCCGCGCCCGGCATACTCACGATTTCGTTCCAGGGCATCGAGGGCGAATTTCAATTCGAATTCCGCTTCGAGAACCTCGATTTCCGTCGACCAGCGGCGATGCCCGCTGGTGGCCCGTGCAAGTTCCAGTTCACAACGGGCCCGCGCGACTTCGTAATAACTTCGCTCGATTTCGATCGAGGCAAGCAAGCCGCGATAGAACAAACGCTGATTCTGTTCTCTTTCGCGACTGGCGACTGCAAGTCGGCGCTGGGCATCGTAAACCGATAATCGGGCGGACGCGAACAACAAGTTCTCCAGCCGTTGGACACGGGCTTCCAGGTCGATGATCCGCTGCTTGTCGGAATCAGCGATTGGAAGTGCGTCGGAGGGTTCCTGCACAAGTGAAATGGATGCCATTGAAAATGGACCGAAACCAACGATGGTGAACAACACACACCGCCTGTATCGACTTGCAAGGAACCTGATCATCGGGACTCAACTCCACGCACGCGGATTGAAACAAACGGAACAACAGGATGGCCGATTTATCTTATTCGGTTTTCAAGGCAAATCACAAGTAAAAAGTTTGAAACAATGAATCGCAGGGAACGCAGAGTTCGAGAACGATTTAATGGAATGTCAAAAAAAGTGCCCCGCATGGTGGCGAAGCCTTGAGGTTAATTTTTCAAATACGAAACCACCCTTATCGCTTGGCCAGCGAGTTACGAATATCGGTTAGCAACTGGACTTCGGCGGATGGCTTGGCTTCTGCTTCGGCCTTTTTCATAAATCGCGACATCACCTTGATGGCTACGAACACGGCAAAGGCCAGGATCATGAAGTCGAGGATGTTTTGAAAAAACGCACCGTACTTCAAAAGAATAGGTGTGCCGTCCGGTGATTCACCCATCTTCATCGTCATTCCGCCTAAATCGGGTACTTTCAATAGCGCCCCCAAAAGTGGCGAAACAATATTATCAATAAACGATTTGACAATGGCTGCGGATGCACCACCGATCACGATACCGACGGCCATGTCGATGAGATTGCCTTTGAAGGCGAAGTCTTTGAATTCCTGAATGAATCCCATGGGAATACTCCTGTAAGAAAGGATTGGAAAAAAGCAAGAAAAGCGACAGATGTCGAACGAAAACTCATCGATACAAAATGTTTTCTAACGCACGACTGTCAGCCGATGCAATACGGATCAGGTTCCTGATTTCGCGGCAACGTCGACAAGTGTCCGAACAAAATATCCTGTCGCTCCAGCATCACACCAGGCAACAGGCTTGTCGGCAAAGGCGGGGCCGGCAATGTCAACGTGAACCCAAGGAATGTCGGCCACGAATCGCTCCAGTAATTTGGCGGCGGTGATCGCCCCCCCTGCCCGGCCTTCACCGACGTTTTTGATGTCAGCAACCTTGCTGAGGATCATTTCGTCAAACTCCGAAAACATCGGAAGTGGCCAGGCAGTCTCTCCCCGATCGATGGAAGCCTGCCGAACCGTTTCCTGCCACTCTTCATTGTTGCTCATCAATCCAGCGATGTTGTTTCCCAGGGCAACCATGCAAGCGCCCGTCAATGTCGCCAGATCAATAATGCGCGCGGCATCGTTGCTGACGGCGACATCGAGAACGTCGGCCAGAACGAGGCGCCCTTCCGCATCGGTATTGTGAACTTCGATCGTTGTCCCATTGCGTGCCGTCAACACATCACCGAGCCGGTACGAATTGCCGCTAATCATATTTTCGACAAGCCCCACCAGTCCCATGACGTTGACGGGCAATTTGAGTTCGGCAATCGCTTGCATCGCACCCAAAACCGTCGCAGCGCCCGCCATATCACACTTCATCGTCAACATGGACTCATTGGGCTTGAGCGACAGTCCACCGGAATCAAACGTGACCCCTTTTCCGACAAGTGCCAGTGGTCTTTCCTGGCCACCCCCGCTGTAACGCATGATGACAATTCGGGGAGGACGAACGGAACCCTGGGCGACGGCCAGCAACGAACCGCATTTTTCCTGTTCCAGTCGTTTTTCGTCCCAGACTTCCACTTCAAAGCCCGCTTGTTTGCCCGTCTCAACACAAACATCGGCGAACGATTCGGGGTGGATCACGTTTGCCGGTTCATTCACGAGCGAGCGGGTCCGGTCAATAGCGCGTCCCAGAATCTCGCCGCGGACGATCGCCGCAGCGTCACGGCACCCCCATGAGATTTCTGTAAAAACATGGGTTGTTTTCTCCTTGCGGTAGAGATCTTGTCCGACGCAACCGGTCATGCTGCCGGCAACGCTATCGCCCCAGTCGGTGGGTTCGAGGCAAAACGCAACATGATTTCGTTTCCTGGCCGCCAATGAGCGAGATGCCGAGCTGGCGGCGCGGAATGACAAGGCGGCGTCCGGTTGGGTGGACTCACCCAGACCGACGAAACAAACCGAATTGGCAGCAACGCCTGGAATCGAGGGGAGAACGGTGGTCTTGTAACGAGCGGCGGAAATGTCTTCGGATTCGATGAGCCGGGTTATCAAACCATCGCTGGCCCGGTCAACTAGTTGTGCTTGACCCGACAGGGGCTGATCTTTCCAAATGCCGATGACAAGCGCATCGCACTTGATTTCCGGGGCGTTTTCTTCGGTTCGACTGATTTTCATATTTGTAATACACGCTAAAGTCTTCGAAATAGATTGTTTACGGCCCTGATTTTACCGATTCAGCAACAAACGCACAGACCGCATGGGATACCGCAGCACGCGACAATGCGTCGAAGATCTTCGACGAAACGGCCATCTGGTCGAGCTTGACGAACCCGTCAGCGCTCGATTGCAGGTTGCCGAAATCCAGCGTCGCGTCTTCGCCAACGGAGGGCCGGCCGTTCTGTTCAGCAACGTGACCGGTTGTGCGTTTCCAATGGTATCCAATTTGTTTGGAACCATTGAACGTGCCCGGTTCATCTTTCGCGATACGCTCGAAAGCGTCCGTCGGGCCATCGAGATCAAGATCGATCCGGGAGTCGCCATCCGTCGCCCCTTGCGTTACTGGAAAGCTCCATTGACGGCGCTGACGATGCGTCCCAGCCGCAAACGACCCGGGGCGGTCATGCAAAACGAAACCACGATCAGCAAGTTACCGCAACTGCAGTCCTGGCCAGACGACGGAGGAAGCTTCGTCACACTGCCGCAAGTCTACAGCGAGGACGTCACCGCGCCGGGAATGCACAAAAGCAATCTGGGCATGTATCGGATTCAGTTGGCCGGCAATCGGTACCAGACCGATCGTGAAATCGGATTGCATTATCAAATCCACCGAAGCATCGGTGTCCATCACGCGCGGGCTCTGGCTGCCAGAAAACCGTTTCGCGTCAATGTCTTTGTTGGCGGTTCGCCAGCCATGACGTTGGCGGCCGTGATGCCACTGCCGGAGGGGATGAGCGAACTGACGTTTGCCGGCGCGCTGGCAGGTCACCGAATTCCCATGGTGACCGGACCCAACCGATTGCCCGTTTACGCCGATGCCGACTTTTGTATTTCCGGCACCGTTCATCCCGATCGACTATTGCCTGAAGGTCCGTTCGGTGATCACCTGGGTTATTACAGCCTCGCCCACGACTATCCGGTGTTGCAAGTCGAACACGTCTGGCACCGCAACGACGCAATCTGGCCGTTCACTGTGGTTGGGCGACCACCGCAAGAAGACACGATCTTTGGCCAGTTGATTCATGAACTAACCGGTCCGATCATTCCCACGGTTTTGCATGGCGTGCATGGCGTTCACGCGGTGGATGCAGCGGGCGTGCACCCGTTGTTATTGGCGATCGGGAGCGAACGTTATTCGCCCTGGCAGGCGCTCTCCGCTCCGCAAGAACTGCTGACGCAAGCCAACGCGATTCTTGGCCAGGGGCAATTGTCACTCGCCAAGTATCTGTGGATTATCGATCGAGCCGCCGACCCGGAACTCGACATTCACGATACAAGCAAGTTTTTGCAACGAATGCTGGAACGCGTTGATTGGCGTCGCGATTTGCATTTTCAAACGCAGACAACGATCGACACCCTCGATTACAGCGGAACGGGAGTCAATTCCGGTTCCAAACTGGTGATCGCCGCTGCCGGTCCGGCAAAACGAACTCTACGGCATCAACTTCCCGCCGGATTGCGACTACCAGACGGTTTCTCAAGTCCCGCAGTTTGTTTGCCAGGTGTTCTGGCGATTGGCGGTCCGAAGTTTGAATCGAACCAGGCCAACTGGTGGAACGAGCTTGAGCCAGCGCTGCGGAGCACGGTTCCCACCGATGATTTCCCGTTGATTGTCGTCGTCGATAATGCGGAATTCTGTGCAAGAAGCCTGAACAATTTTTTGTGGACAGTCTTCACTCGCAGCAATCCCGCCTGTGACGTATACGGAGTTGACTCGTTTGTCGAAAACAAGCACTGGGGATCGCGCGGTTCGCTGGTTATTGACGCACGCATCAAGCCTCATCACGCCCCGCCCTTGATTGAAGATCCCGAAACAGCTCGCTTCGTCGACTCGTTCGCTACACGAAATATTCCCCTGGCAAAGTGGCTGCAGTAAACAATGTGTGGCTGAAAGGGGTCGGGAGTCTTTTCACTCAAACACCCGGTAGTCGGCATGCAACACCAATCGCTGCGACTTTTAAACAACCCTTGCCGCTTGTTGAAAAGACTCCCGACCCCTTCATCGCAACTGGAGTAAACCAAAAGTCGCCCAAGTAACGATCTTGGGCGACTGCGGCACTCATCTCATATACCATTATGCTAACTGGCTATTTGGCGCAGCAAATCTGGCAGCAGGCTGAGGTGCAGGCGCAATCCCCGCCGGTGTTGCACGCGCAGCCTTTTGCATCACAAACGCAAACCTGGCAGACGCAGGCATCTCCGCAGCACGAACAGCGCGCTGATTGCGACGATGCGTTGAATGCGGCAAAAGCAAAAGGGGTAACTGAAAGGCCACCGACAAGCACAAGGCCCATGAACATTTTCTTAAACATTTTGAATTCTCCAAACTGAAATGTGATGCAAAAAAACACAGGGTTCAGCGTGATGCTCATTTTTGCCATACGCACAATGTAGCCTGCCGTCGGTTGTGACCGATTGGCGGCCGATCAAGGAAGCTACGACGCATGAACACGAAAAGTGCTGTCGTGTACAACAAGGCGAATGGCCAGGAGGTCACGGAAATGTCATCGTGATGCTTTGAATCCGATGAAAGGACGGCATTACGTGACGAACGAACCGAACAATTGCACGACGGTTCACAGCCACCAAGCCAATTTTTTGTACAACAGGACTGGTCCCCGTTCGTTGGCGAATTGCAGCAGCAGGAACCACGCCCGGACATGGAGCACTTGCAGTTCGGAGAAACTCTTCCGTTGACAGATACCAGCAAGTTTCTAAAGTTGGACTGCGGCGTGGATTCCGAATATCGGGAGAAAGAAAGGGGAGAAAGAAAGGGGACATTCTAGAATGGCATTAACATCTTCATAAGTGTTTTCATATCAGGCGTTTCTTCAAGATACATCTCGGTTTTGTCATGAGCGTGTATTCCTTCTGTCTCCTCTTTTTGACCCTCGGCTCGTAGCGGTCGGGCCTGATGGGCAAAAGGATTAATTTGGTTTGTGCCATCGGGCCGTCGAAATTCTGTAGCCACCGAATCGCATCAATGAAACTGATTCGATCGACCGGTATCCAGTCAGCAATGCGTTTTATGTCTCGCGAGTTCATAAACGGACCCCCTGCCCCACCCCCTGCAAAGCTCGTTCAAGATGTTCTGGCGTAATCTTCAGATAGTGGTCGGTTGCAATCTTCGCGCTGTTGCCCAGCCAGCCGCAATGCGGACAACGAATGCCGACCAGACCCTTTTTATCTGTGGTGGTATTCAATTCCTGTCCATCCATAGATTGCCTCTGAGGCGAAAAATTCCCCTTGAACCCAAGTTTTCCTCACTTGACGATATACCGCATCCGATATACACTTGGGAAGGTAAACAGGGAGCGAATGGATAATGGCCAAGGCGAAGAAGGTCGAGAACGACGAAACAACTCGAAAGCCCTTGGTTTGGCTTCATGGAGAGGTCAAGACGCCGCCATTCACAGCCGAGGCACGACAAGAATCCGGAATGCTCCTTCGATTGCTCCAGGAAGGCGAGCGATTGAGCATGCCACAAGCGGAACCGTTGCCCGACGTGGGCGCACGGTGCGGAGCGCTTCGAGTTCGGGATGCTGAGCACAATTGGCGCATCATGTATCGCATTGACTCTGACGCGATTCTCATCCTGGAGGTCTACTCGAAGAAAACAAGAAAAATACCGAACGAAGTCATCGAGCGGTGCCAGCAGCGATTGAAACAATACGATGCAGCCGTAAAGGCAGCAAAGAAAAAGTAGTCTCGAATGAAAGGCAAGTTGATGGATGCTACAAAACGCAAAGCAATTGAAGCGGCTGGCTGGAAAGTCGGCGATGCCGCTGATTTTCTGGGTATGAGTGCGGACGAGCGCCAATTGCTTGACGCACGAGTCGCGCTCGCTCGGGCAATTCGTTTGCAGCGAGAGTCGGTCAACATGTCCCAGAAGGAACTTGGCGAGAGGATGAAAACCAGTCAGCCTCGCGTAGCCAAGATTGAACGGGCTGCTTCGGATGTTTCGCTGGATCAATTGGTGCGCGCCCTCACGGCGGCAGGAGCCAAGATCGTCGTTCGTTCGGCAACGGGAAAACCTGCGAAGGGCAAACGGCCCGCAAATAAAGCAGGCAGTGTTGTTTTGCACGTAACGGCATCGAAGTAGAGAAGTACCAACCATCACCTTCGATTCCTCCGTTGAAGTTCAGAATCCGTTGGGATTCCGCAGTACATTGGTCTATGACAACGCTTCTCAACAAGTCGCAAATGTTGATGCGCTTGGAGGACATGCAACAACGGTCTACGACGTCGCACGGCAGCCAACTGCGTCGATAAATCAATTGGGCTACTCGACTACACAAAATTACGACGTTGCTGGCCAGCGGACATCTACGGTAAACGCCGTTGGTGCTTACTCGACAATTGTGTTTGATGCCGAAGGTACGGTGACCGCAGAGTACATGAGCGAGCCTGGACAATTTGGCCAGCTCATTTCACAACGTCGAAATTCAACGAACAGTTTTTATCACTTCGATGCCCAGGGCTCGACAAGACAGTTGACGACGGATTCCCAGGTCGTGAGTGACAGCTACACGTATACGGCATTTGGTGAGCCTGTCTCCAGTACCGGATCGACAATCAATCCGTTTCGGTACAACGAGAAAGGAAAGAAAGGGGAAAGAAAGAGGAAAGAAAGGGGACATTCTACTTTACAGACTGCAGAAGTGGGGTTAGACTGGTGGCATGCCCCGTACATCCAGAGCTTCACGCGGTGGTTTTGTTTACCATGTCCTGAACAGGGGCAATGGCCGGAGTGTTGTGTTTCACAAGGACGACGATTTCGGGGCGTTTGTGAGCCTGCTTCGCGAGGCTCACGAGAAGGTCGCCATGCGGCTGACCGGGTTTTGCCTGATGACCAACCACTTCCACCTGCTTCTGTGGCCGCATGAGGATGGAGACCTGAGTCGCTGGATGCAATGGATGATGACGGCTCACGTGCGGCGGTATCATCGCCACTATAAAGGAAGCGGGCATGTCTGGCAGGGTCGCTTCAAGGCTTTTCCGGTTCAATCGGATGAGCATTACCTGACGGTGCTGCGGTACATCGAACGCAATCCGCTGCGAGCCAACATGGTCGAGCGAAGTCAGGACTGGGAATGGTCAAGCCTGAAGCCATCGGCCCGCAGCGGTCCCGATGGCCTGCTTTCCGATGGCCCGATTGCGAAACCCGGGCAATGGACTCGGCTTGTCAACGCCGTCCAAACGGAGGCCGAGCTAAAAGCCATCCACCACAGCCTTGCGCGAGGGACCCCATTCGGCAATACTCGCTGGCAGACCGCAACGGCCAAACAACTCGGACTGGAGTCCTCTCTCCGCCCAAGAGGGAGGCCAAAGGGAAAAAAGTAGAATGTCCCCTTTTTTCTTCCCTTTTTTCTTCTTGTTGATTTGGATAAAGGCGGGTTGCCGCTCGAGATTCATTCATTCTTGTTCTCCGCAGCCGGCGATGAGAAGCCGGCAATTCCAGACGCAAAGCAGGCCATGAAATCCTATTACGCCGAGATTGGGCACTTCGAAAATTTTGGTTATTTGCCATCCAAAGTAGAGGTCGTTGAACGTAATGGAGCGGTTCAGCTGGTATCAAAAGGTAGAATTGATTATTTGAATAGAACCGACGGCAAAAATGATTTGTTCGAAACAGAAAAATGGACGTTTCGAATTATCTCACTTGAAGCCGATATACCTGTCGAAGAAGGGTTCTTCGATTACCAAATTCCGCTAGAATCGATCGTCATGAACCAGGTGACCGGAAAAACAACCTACCCACCAGACTTTGAAAAGAAAATTCAAACTGACGCTGCGCTTTTTGCAAAGAACAATATTAGTGCCAATAGTTCATCTGCGGTATGGAAGAAAATAGTTCTTTGGATAATCGCTATCTTGGTATTGATAATTTCGGGAATCCAGGTCGCGAAATGGCGGAAACAATGATTGTTGCTTCTATCGCCGCATTCATCGCTGGATTCAGTTATCAGGTTGTTGGCGAAGCTAATGACGATTCGTTGACACCTCCTAGCGTTGTTGCGAGTTCATTGATGTTTTTGAATTGTTACGGCAATAATCTGGAGTTTGGAGACCTAGAAACTAATTTTGATGCGACAGCCAGGTTGCACAAACTCGAAGGAGTCAACGCACAGGTTCTAAAGGAAGTTTTGCGGCGCTACAACTCCCGCGTGATTTCAAAGTCGACGAATCAGTTTCCAGCCAAGATGCTCCCGGTTCCGTCGCTCATAAGTTTTGACACTGGAAGGGTTGTGCGGTTGTTTTTCGCGGAGTCGCATGAAGCTGGGGGGATTTGGCTAATTGACTATTATGAAGGTCAACTGAAGCGTTTTCACGTCAAATACTCGCTTTGGTCCCCGGAAAACGAGTCGAGGGTTTTTTTTGTTCCTTCAACAATCGAAAGCTTGGCAGTTACGTTTGTACCAATTGCAATAATCGTAATATCGTTAGGGGCGGTTTGTTTTGTCAATCTGGCCAGGAAAAAAAAATGAGAATGCCTACCTTTCGGGCCCGTCCAATTTCCATTTCTCTTTGTGTTCTCCTTTTCGCGAGTTGCAATAGAATAGAAAAAGAAAGTCGAATTCAGGTTGCGGACGTCGATTTTGGGGAAATCGATATAAGAAATATCAGAGCACCGATTGGGATTATTCGATACAAAAGTGACATTCCATGCGACGTTAGCCCTCAATCCTGCGGGTGCGTGAAGGTCGTACGGGAACAGCCTTTTGACCCGAATAACGATTGGACAGAAATTGAAATAGCTTGGACTCCAAAGGAGATTTATGGTCGCCAATCCACAAATGTAGTAATCAGACCCAAAGGGACCAAGAGTGATCCCGAAAAGGATTCTGACAAGGTATTCAGGCTAATTGGCGATGTGGCATGTGCGCCAAAACCTGCGGAATCGAGGCTACGACTGGTGAAACTACTGGATTCCGATGAGTTTTCCGGCGAACTCATTTTTTCCCGAAAACGATCATCGACGACAGCTCCTCTCGAACTTGACCTGGAACGAACTCAATTGGAGGGGATTTCAGTTAGAACGCAACGTAGCGAAAGCGAATTCCGGGACGTAGACGAAAATCGATTCCAAGACGTCGTTCGACTTGACTTTACTACTTCAAATCAGACCGCAATGTCCGGCTTGGAAATCTTTTGGATTGGAGATGATTTCGCATCGAAAGTTCCAATTGAGTTCGTCGTTCAAGGACTAGTCGAAGTTACTCCCGCTCGTATTTTTTTGGGAGTCGTGAAAGTCGACGATGTTGCGACAGGAAAATTCTTGATTCGCTCTGGCAGAGCCTACTTTCCCAATTGCACATATGATCTGTATTTGGAGAACTGTACCTACAACATTTCGCCATCATTCTCGACAGAAAGATCAGTAGTACTGACATTCAAGGCCGATGTTCCTGGTCGACATGAGGGAACATTCGAGATTTCATTTACTGACGACGATACGGCGAAGATAGTTGTTCCAGTTACTGTCGTAGTTACAAAACGGGAAGTCAAATAATGTTGCCAACTTCTGCAAGGCATCTCGCTTTTGTTGTATTCGCTTCGAGTGTGTTTTCAAATTATCTTTGCGCACAATCTGTTTTTGCGCCAGAAGACTTTTGTCCAGATGCAGTCGTGGCGTACGTTAAAGTCAATAGTGGAACTGAAGTTTTGCGCCTTTTGAAGTACGTTGCGAATCAGGACGCGGCAGAAACACAATTTGCATACAAGCTTGTTGACGAACAGATGCCCTACCTGTTCCGCGAACTCGAAATGCAAAAAGAATTTGGAGGCACGAATTACGGTGAGTTTTTCCCCAACAATTTACTGTTTGCCTTTTTTCGGAACGGGGAAAGATTGGAGTGGCTTTTGGCGTTTTCGAAGAGCGATAATGACAACGAGAGCATTGAAGCGTTATCCCGTTTATTCTCTCCCGTGCCGGTTGTCGGAAATACTCAAAGTTTTACATACAAGGTTCCGTCGTTTTGTCTTGCGAACGCCTTGAATTTTTCGCCGTGTGAGATTTCAAGATTTCAAAAAACCGAACAAAATGGGCACGCGGTTTATCTGGCAGAAAATGTCCCCTGGGGGTGGTTTGAAAAAGGTAGCTATTGTTTTGTTGCTCCAGTTTCTGGTATCAGCATTTTGACCCAACCAACGACCGATTCGACAAGGGGCATCGGTAATTCGCGTCGTCATTTGCATTCGGTAGCATTGCGGGACCGTCAGAATTCGAAACCAATTTCGAAGGACATTGAAATTTATGTTGATGTCTTGGCCATTCTCGATATTGTCAAGCTTGTTTCGGGTCGTGATGCAAGGCTATCAATCCCAATTGACGGAATGCTGGCCATTTCTGTGGCAATCGATTTTGGGACCGCGGATTCCGATCCCAAAATTCGAGCAGGAGTGTTGACGTCGCAGCCTCGGCGTAATTTTCTTCAATTGAGCGACCATTTCCTTGGCGGCGAGATGATTCCTGAAAGCTTTGTTGAACCCGATTCACCTGCGTACATTGGTGCAAGAATAGATTTTCCCGGATTAGTTGATGCACTGGATTCGATTGCTGGCAGCGGGAAGTTTTCCTGGCTTGATGCGGGCCTTGGACATGCAAACGCTCCATTTGGCGATCTGGGCCTTTCTGGCGTTGCAAACAGGCTTGGCAACCGCATGGCAATATTCTTGCCAACAGGCGCGCCCACTGGCAATCCTGATTGGGTGTGGGCGTTTGAATTAAAGGACGAAACATCGGGACACCAGATCATCGAGTCCCTGCGAGGCCCTTATAACAGCAAGGACAGGATTTTGGTCCGATTTGATACCCACGACGAAATTGAACTTTTTAGAAACGGAGAAATTGAAAACGGCAAGGTCACCGTTTTTATTATGGACAGATATTTGTTTGTTACACCTTCTGAAAATATTGCCAAGTCGCTGATTGACAACAGGACCAATCTAACTGTAAAAAGATTCTCGGTCGAATCAGACTCTTGTTCCGTTATTGCAGCAATTAGTCCCTCGATATTTTCGGGTCATTTGAACCGGCTGAAACTCTGGGGCAATGGCGGTGCGAAACCAGGAGCGCAGGAGTTTCGCGAAAAAGACAATAGGCAAATCGAAGGATATTTTTCGGTTCAAGAAAATGGATTTTCATTGTCGGCAGTTTTGAATCATAAGGAATAAGGGTGGTGTTGATCGATAAATCCCATCCCGCCATCCGGTTTTTGGGTCACTTTCCTGTTCAATTTATTGGATTTGTTTTGATTGTAGCTTCTTTTCTGAAAGCAAGTAGTTCAGAACGAGTCGACTATTTTTCAAGCATATCGATTGGCAAAGAAAGCCAACATTTTCTTGTAATCTTTGTTGAAGTCTTTATTGGGTGCCTTCTTTTTTTTCAAGTATTTTTGCGACAGGCAATGGCAATTGCCGGGTTAATATTCTTGGTATTTTCTGCGTACTTGTGTAACAGAATTTGGCATGGACATTCAACATGTGGATGTCTGGGTGATCTCCCTGTTCCACCGCCATTGATGTTGTTCTTTGATCTTTCGTGTATGGTCGTGCTTTTGGTTGGGTTTAGTAAACAAGCGGCCAAAACTACGAATTCACAGATTCGTTTGTGTTGTCTTAATTTGGTGGTGTTATGGACAATTTCATTTACATTGGCGTCGATCAGCAGGCCAATTGGCGTCGAAGAGATTTCGACATCGGAATTGAGCGGAACTGTTGTCGATCTAAAGCTTTCCCAATGGGATCAAGTAATTCCACCATGGATCGAATTCGTTAACGGCAATGAGGAAATCCGTCAAGGAGTTTGGACGATCGTATTTCTTAAGGACGATTGCAGTGTTTGTGATGAATTCTTGCGAGAACTGGCAAGCGGAAATAACGAGGCGGTGGTTGGTCAAGTTGGCCTTATTGTAAGCGTCCACCAGCACGATTGTTGACGGGTGGGTTAGATTTCTGGTTTTAGGCATCCAGGAGTCATACATGCATCGTTCATCGCCCGCGAAAATTAAACTTTGGAGCGAGCGTCTTGCTCGCTTTCGCCAGAGCAACCAATCCGTTGTCTCTTTCTGCCGATCTGAGGGTATCTCCCAGCCTTCGTTTTATCAGTGGAAGAAGAAATTGGCGGCAGTCAATGACGCCGCCCGCATA